>CAYLIJ010000019.1:21073-42812 GCA_964383925.1 uncultured Puniceicoccaceae bacterium | reverse complement strand
GCTTATTGTTGAGTTCTTCAAATTCCAAAACTTTCGACATTGGTGTAGCTGCAACAGGTAATTACCAATTTTGAAGGTTTGACCTTAGGTATTTCCTTCTTTTTTATAGGTCTAATGCGAAAGCACTCTTTTATCTTTCTTTTTTACTTTTCCTCAATTGGACTAGTTTGTGGTCAAGGCATGCATTTATTACTATCTCAAATTGGAGAGGGTGCATTCACCACTTTTGATAATGGAGTTTCTGAACCGGTAAAGAGAGCCAGTTTTCTTACACTAGATTCTCGAATTACGGTGCGACCTCGTAGTGGACTTGAAACTATGTCCGCTGGGTATCAGTTTCGATTTGGAGCAGACACGCGGTTTACTTTATCTCAAGGGGCGATTCATTTGCACGAGGGATCTGTTATGATTCAATCTCGAAAAATTGGAAATAAGGTTATTTTAAAGAGTCCGGAGTCATTGCTTAAAGTTTCAGGAATTGGAACTTGTATGATTGAGGTAGAAACAAATGGTGGATTTAAAATAGTCAGTGTATTAGGTCGGATTATTATCGGAACAGGAGAAGACGGTGAGCAGAATGAATTATTAGCTGGTGAGCTGGTCTTTGTAAAACCGGGTAATTCAGGACTAGGTGATAAAATTAATGTTAACTTGGCAACGGTTGTAGAAACTTCATTCTTACTTTCAGGATTTGAAAATAGTTCCAGTTTTAACCGTTCTTTGAATTCGGTTGTGCTGGCACAGCAAGAATCAATCGGCACAATTTATAATGCGGAAGTCGGAGATGCAAAAGAAGTGGATACCTTTGAAATTGTTTCGACCAATAGAGAAGAGAAAAAGGATACCACTCAATTGAAGAATGAAAGTATTTCCTCAAATGATGACAGTTCATATCAAGTGCCAGAAATGGATCCTTTAAAAGAACTTTTAGGAAGAACTCCAACCCGATCGAATTCTTACTTTGTTGAAGCTGAAAAACCTGCTCAAAAAAAATCAAGACCTTTACCCGGAACATTGTTACGATTGAAAAATTAACCAAGATTTATGTCCACTACTAAATTATGAATACTTTTACACCGTTAATACTAGCTTCTTCAGGAGGCCATGACTACCTGTATGGTTTGTTTTTCTTAATTATTTCTCTAATAATCGGTGCAGCTACCCGCCATTTTTTACAGCGCATCCCACTTCCTTTTACGGTCTTACTTCTTTTAATAGGTTTGGCAATGGGTGGCTTGAATCGAGCTTACGGTCCACATGGGGGGCATCATGAAGGTGAACATGCAGGCCATGTGGAAGGAATGTGGGGCAAGTTTGTTGATACTTTAAGCGGAGCGATTAATTGGGGGGGAGCCATGGATGGTCACCTTATCTTGTATGTATTTTTACCTATTCTTATTTTTGAAGCTGGATTTGCCTTGGATGTGCATACTTTTAAGAAGTCATTTTTTAATGCTTTTTATCTGGCGGGTCCAGGCATAGTGACGGCCACGGCAATGACAGGACTTGCATTTTGGGGGTTAATTCAAATATTTGGCGGCGAGGGGGGAGTTCTCTCGGAATGGAATTCGGAGGCCGGTGCGTTCATATGGCTGGCATCCATGTTATTTGGGGCGGTGGTAAGTGCCACCGATCCGGTGGCAGTGGTTGCTCTCTTAAAAGAATTGGGTGCGAGTAAAAAATTGGGAACTTTGATTGAGGGAGAGTCTTTACTCAACGATGGTACGGCCATTGTTGCATTCATGCTTTTGATTGGTTTGGTGACTGGAGCACAACCCTTTGAGGGCCCGGGTAGTTTCTTGATGGATGCAGCTATAGGCTTTGGTAAAATTGGAGCAGCGGGTGGTTTACTCGGTGTGTTAATCGGTTTAGTCGGAATCCTTTGGGTTAAAAAAGTTTTTAATGATCCAATGATTGAAATTACGGTAGTTTTAGTCGTTTCTTATGCGGTCTTTTTCGTCTGTGAACATTTTTTCCATGTTTCAGGTGTCTTGGGTTTGGTTGCCCTTGGAATCCTAATGGCGGGAGTGGGTAAGACTCGAATTAGTCCTGAGGTTGAACATTTTATGCATGAATTTTGGGAATTAATCGCATTTGTCGCGAATGTAATTATTTTTATCGTTGTGGGTGTGGTAATTGCGCAAAATGCAAATCCCACTGGAATGGACTTTTTAATTCTTGGACTTGTTTATGTCGCGATTCATTTAGTTCGGGGGATTAACATGGGTATTTTTTACCCATTCATGAAAAATACTGGTTATGGATTACCAGGGAAAGATGCGATAGTGGTCTGGTGGGGAGCTTTGCGTGGTGCAATCGGACTCGCTCTTGCATTGGTGGTGTACACCGAAAATTTTCGTTATGAATTTACGGTCGAAGCGGAAGGGGGAGGCTATAAGGAGGCAACCACTTCAGTTTTTGTTTTGGATAAGACTACAGTTTCGGATTTTAGAGACAACTTGGCTGAACCGGGCATGTCCACGGATTTTTATAAGGGATTTGCCACCGGGCATGCGGAGGCAGTTATCCAAGATGGGAAAGTAGTGGGGATAGCCCAGGATTCCATAAGGGCTTATGAACATTTGGGCAAAGAAACTTCTCAGGCTGCTGCCGAGATCCGGGAAGGTCTGGCTAGCGGAGAGAGAGTAGTTTTAGTCTTAGGTGAAGGGGAGGGTGCGATTGCACAAGCGTCTTTGGTTGGGATTTCCTCCCGAGTGAGGGATCAATTTCTTTTCCTTATTTCGGGTATTGTACTTCTGACTTTATTAGTCAATGCAACTACGGTTGGTCCGCTAGTTAATTATCTTGGTTTGACCAAATTACCTGCGGTGAAAAAGCTGATGTTTTCGAATGCATCCGGAAATGTGGCTCAAGGTTGTGATCAGGAGATGGACTTGTTGAAGGATGATCGTTTTCTGAGTGGTGCGAATTGGGGAGAGGTCCGTAAATATTTACCAGATCCAGTTGCTTATCCCTTAACTGCTAATGAGTTGGCCCAAATGGACACTCTTTCTGAGACTCGAAGACGATTATTAGAAAGAGAAAGAAGTAGTTATTGGGGCCAGTTTAGGGCTGGTCTTTTAAGTGCACAGGCAGTGGCTCAGTTGGATAATAATTTAAGTGAATTTTTGGACTTGGAGGGTAAAGTGCCAATGACGGATCGTCCCTATCTTGAAAAAGTTTGCGGAGTAAGCAAACTTACGGAAGCATTCAAGGATTTACCGATTTTGAAAAATCATTTTACTGATCGAATTACAGTCAGTTATGATGCCGCGAAAGGCTTTGTGGTTGCTCAGCAAGACATGGCCAAAATGGTGGATAGTCTCGCAAAGGAACTAGACGAGAGTGGTGATGCTGAAAAGCTATTAAAGACAACTCGTATGTTGAAGGACGAAATTCGTCAGAATCGTTTAGCGGGTCTAAAATTCATTAGAAATATGCATGAAAACTATCCCGAAGCAACGGTCGGAATAGAAACAAAGGACGCGATTCGTTCCGTGCTTAATCATGAGCGAAACTCTATCAAGAAACTGAAATCGGATGGTATGCTTGAAGCCGATGAGGCGAGTCGTTTGATTATCGGAGTTGAGGAACGAATGAAAGAGGTAATGGATAGTTCTTTGGAACTGCGTTTGCCTGAACCGGAAGAGGTGTTAAGAGAGGTCAATTGGTTGAAAGGAATGGCCGACACCTTGATTGCAAAAATTGCCAATGCTTCAGAATCTCGTGTTTATAATACTGGGGACACTATTATGACACAGGGCGGTGATGGGGATGGTATGATCGTAATTACAAGGGGGAGCGTAAAAGTGTCTATCGGTGATATCGTTGTAGATATAATGGGACGTGGTTCGGTAATTGGAGAAATGGCGGTTCTTGCCGGCGTACCTCGTACTGCGAATGTAGTTGCTGATTCCTCAGTCACTGCGATTTGGTTGACCACTGAAGCGATGCAGGCAATTATGGCCGAATCTCCTGAACTATCCGGAAGTCTTTGGAAAACTGCAGCGATGCGTTTTGCGGAAAATCTCATCGGTACCAAATCTCCTTACAATGATTGGGATCAAATGAGATTACGTCGTTGGTTAAATGAGGGTGAAGTAAGTGCTCCAGCGGACGGAGAGTCAGTTAATCTTTACGGTAAGGTTGGTATCTTAGTTGCAGGGCAAGCTTCAGCCACTTCTGGTGCTGAAACGATTGCTGCACCTGCACTCCTTGACTTGGCCGAAGCCACATTTTCTGATAATGCTAAGGTCTTTATTCGCGAATCTTAAATTAGAAAACTTTTTTATACTTAAAAGGCAAATCTCTAATTAAGTGGCGGAGAGGGCGGGATTCGAACCCGCGGTACCTTGCGGTACACAGCATTTCCAATGCTGCACGATCGGCCACTCTGTCACCTCTCCAAATAAACAAAAGTAATTACGACTTAATGTACATATGTGATTACTTCGTCAATGTTCAAAAAAAAGAGTGCTTCAAAAGACAAATAAAACGACTGGCTTTTTAAATTCTAGTTTTTTTGAGGTTTGCTTGTTTGAAAAGATTTGTTAGATATAACTGCATGCATATGACACCGAGCGATGTTGCGTACAATGGTAAGGTCGAAGGCGATGTAATCGTCACTAAAGCGGATTCGGTTATAAACTGGATTCGTAAGCATTCGGTGTGGCCAATGCCCATGGGCTTAGCCTGCTGTGCCATTGAACTTATGGCATCGGCCGCCTCCCGATACGATATTTCTCGTTTTGGGATGGAAGTCATGAGATTTTCTCCTCGCCAGTCTGATTGCATGATTGTTGCCGGCACTGTTACATACAAAATGGCGGAGGTAGTAAGAAGAATTTACGATCAAATGGGTGATCCTAAATGGGTCGTCGCGATGGGCGCATGTGCTTCCACTGGTGGCATGTATCGATCCTACGCAGTGATGCAGGGGGTTGATAATATTGTACCAGTCGATGTTTATGTGAGTGGATGTCCTCCTCGCCCAGAAGCATTGCTTGATGCGATGATAAAATTACAGGACAAGATTGGAAATGAATCTTCAGTTCGTAATCTCCGCAAGACTAAGACAGTTACCGCCAGTTAATCTGATGATAGACGAGGACTTTATCAAAAGTTTGCTTGAAAAACATTCTTACCTTTTACAAAGAGAAACTGTTGACTGGTTTACAGTGGAATGTGCTCCTGAGAATCTTGTCTCATTTGTTCAATCGGTGAGGGACAATGAAGGTTTTGAGCTATTGGTTGATCTTACTGCTATTGATCATGAGGAAGGTGCTGAATGTAGATTTTCCACGGTGATTCATCTATATTCTCTGGTTCATCGAGGATACTTTAGAATTCACTCCTTATGTTCAGACAATGAAAACCCAACAATGCCCTCAGTTTCGAGTATTTACCCAGCTGCGAATTGGCATGAACGAGAAACTTTTGACATGTTTGGGATTCGCTTTACAGATCATCCCAATTTGAAGCGCATTTTAATGTGGGATGAATATCCTTATTTCCCATTGCGCAAAGATTTCCCTCTAGCTGGGATTGATACTCCTTTACCTGCAGATGATGTCGTTGAAGTGACTCAAGCCTCTGTTGAACCAGCACCGATGATGGGAGGACCATTTGTTTCCTCTAGCGCAGGCCCGATGAGTGATTCGGAACCAAGAGCAAAGGATGAAAGTTGGACTGAGAAAAAGGAAAAACCTCTATGAGTACTACGACTAAAGAAATTTCTATTGGCGATATTGGGGCCAAGGGCGCCGAAGCGGCTGTAAATTTGGATGGTGACAAGATGGCATTGAATGTTGGACCGTCACACCCCACCACGCATGGGGTTCTACGGTTAATCATGGAACTCAATGGTGATTTAATTGAAAAATGTGAACCAGTTCTAGGCTATCTTCATCGTGGGGATGAAAAGATTGCGGAGAATATGACTTACAATCAATTCGTCCCTTACACAGATCGTTTAGATTATCTTGCACCACTTGCTAATAATGTAGCCTATGCCTTGACTGTTGAGAAACTCACCAATATCGAAATCCCCCCTCGGTGCCAGGCGATTCGAGTTTTAGTTTGTGAAATGGCTCGGGTTTCTAGTCATTTATTAGGAATGGGAGTTTTTGGAATGGATGCAGGTGCTTGGACGCCTTTTATGTACACTTTTACCGAGCGAGAAAAATTGTACACTTTATTCGAAGAGTTAACCGGTGCACGATTTACTACGAGCTATACTCGAATTGGTGGCGTTGCTCGTGACATACCAGAAGGTTGGCTTGGCCGTGTAGAAAAATTTGTGGATCAATTACCAAAGGCAATTGCGGAGGTTGAAAAGTTATTGACCCGTAACCGAATCTTCCTGGATCGCACCGAAGGTATTGGTGAAATTTCTAAAGAGGATGCGTTGGCTTATGGATTAACCGGACCAAATCTTCGAGCTTGTGGTATTGATTTAGATTTGCGTAAGGATAAGCCTTATTCAGGGTATGAACAGTATGATTTTGATGTTCCCATCGGTACGCGAGGGGATTGTTACGATCGATATTTAGTTCGTATCGAGGAAGTACTGCAAAGTATTCGAATTATTAAGCAAGTGATTAAGGATTTCCCTTCAGGTGCTTGGTATGCAGAGGATGCAAAGAAAATTTTTGCACCACCAAAGGAAAAAGTTTTAACAAGCATGGAAGAATTAATCCAAAATTTTATGATTGTGACTGAGGGGCCACAAATTCCTGCAGGAGAAGTTTATTTTGAAGCGGAGAATCCTAAAGGTGCACTTGGTTTCTACATCGTATCAAAGGGGGGTGGAGTTCCTTACAGAATGAAAATTCGTGCCCCCAGTTTTTGTAATTTGAGTATTTTAGAAAAACTTGCACCAGGCCATTTTCTTTCCGATATCACGGTCATTTTAGGAAGCCTTGATTTTGTGATGGGCGAATGTGATCGCTAAGTAATAACATGGAACTTTCTAAAGAAACACTTACAAAGATTGACGAGGTAATTCCGCGTTATCCAGAAAAGCGTAGTGCGGCGTTGATGGTTATTCATTTAATACAAGATGAATTAGGTTTTATTTCAGATGATACCTGCACCTGGATTGCTGATAAGCTCGAACTTCAACCTATCAATATTAAGGAATTAATTACATTCTATCCAATGTTGCGTGAATCGCCTTGGGCGAAGAAACATATTCGCGTATGTCGCACGCTCCCCTGCGCGCTTCGAGGTTCTTATGGTACATGCAAAGTACTTGAAGAAAAATTAGGAGTGAAGGAGGGCCATGTTCGTGATGACGGAGAATTTTCAATCGAATTTATGGAGTGCTTGGCAGATTGTGGGGAGGGTCCTGTTGTAATGGTGGGCGAAGAAACCTATGAAAATATTGAAGGTAAGAATGCCGTGAAGTTTGCAGATCTTTTAGTTCAGGAAAAATTGGGCACTTCTAAGGATTTTACGAGTTATGAAAGTGCATTGGTGTCCGAGTCCCCAGTTTCAAAATCTACTAAGAAAAAATGATCAAAAAAAATACACCTAAGGAAAGACGTATCATTTTAAAACATGCTGATGATCCAAAGTATTCAAACAAGATCAGTTGTTACTTAAAGAATGACGGCTACGCGATGTTGAAAAAGGCGTTTAAGATGAAGCCCGAGGAAATTGGGGAAGAGGTTTTAAAATCAGGAGTTCGAGGTCGAGGCGGTGCCGGATTTCCTGCTGGAATGAAATGGAAATTTCTAGATCGAAAATCAGGTAAGCCGATTTATTTGATCTGTAATGCTGATGAATCTGAGCCTGGTACTTTTAAAGATAGACAGATCATGCACAAAGATCCTCATCAATTGATTGAGGGTATGATGATTGCAGCTTATGCGATTCAAGCGAAGCAGGCATTTATTTATATAAGGGCAGAATTTTTTGAGGGAGCCCGTATCCTTGAAAAGGCAATCGCTGAGGCAAAAGAGAAGAATTTCTGTGGTGATAAGATTTTAGGATCGTCTTTTTCCTGTGACTTGGTGGTTCATCGAGGTGCAGGTGCCTATATCTGTGGAGAGGAAACTGGGCTTATTGAATCGTTGGAGGGTAAGAGACCCAATCCGCGAATCAAGCCTCCTTACTTTCCGGCGGTCTTGGGACTTTATCAATGCCCAACGATTGTCAATAATGTGGAAACTCTTTGTAATGTGAAACATGTCCTCGAGATAGGGGGAGAAGAATTTTCAAAAATTGGAAAGCCTAATAATACTGGTACTCGAATTTGGTGTGTATCTGGTCAGGTTAAAAAGCCTGGTTATTATGAGTTCGAGTGTGGTGCACTCACATTAGGAGAAATGATTTATGATGTTTGTGGTGGACTATTGCCTGGTCGAACTCTTAAGGCGATTATTCCGGGTGGTTCTTCCTCCAAAATTTTGCGGGCGGATGAACGATTTACTGGTAAATTAAAGGATGGTACTGAGTTTGATTGGGGAGTTGAAGATATTCCCCTCGATTTTGATGGGCCAGCTTCTGTTGGCAGTATGTCGGGATCTGGTGGCATTATTGTGATGGATGACACCGTTGATATGGTCGAAGCCATGGCAAATATTAATGCGTTTTACGCCCATGAATCCTGTGGTCAATGCACGCCTTGCCGAGAGGGATCTCTTTGGATGAAAAAGATAACCACACGAATGTGTGCCGGAGATGCTCGCGAAGAGGATGCCGATTTACTTCTTTCGGTCGCCAATCAAATTGAGGGTAGAACAATATGCGCATTTGGTGAAGCTGCTGCTTGGCCAACGCAAAGTTTTATCGCCAAATTTCGAAGTGAATTTGAAGGAAAGGCCCAAAATGGAAAGAACAAACCCACTCTTCAACTAATTTAATTTTTCTATGATCAGTAACGGAAAACCATCTATGGTTACCATCAATCTTGATGGAAAAGAAGTTGATGTCCCCGAAGGTATCAATCTTGTTGAAGCGGCTTCGATTCATGGGACTGAAGTTCCTCATTATTGCTATCACCCACAACTGAGTGTGGCTGGGAATTGTCGGATGTGTCTAGTCGAGATGGGTACACCGATGAGGGATCGTGGTACCGGGGAAGCAATTTTAGATGAAAGTGGAATTCAAAAGATAGGCTGGGTTCCTAAGCCAGTGATTGGATGTGCCACCAATGTTTCACCTGGTATGCATGTGAAGACAAAATCTCCTATGGTGACTGGGTCACGTGAGGGAATCATGGAGTTTCTTCTTGTAAATCATCCTCTTGACTGTCCGATTTGTGACCAAGCAGGAGAATGTAGATTGCAAGAATTTGCGACTGATTATGGTCGTGGATACAGCCGATATGTTGAACGAAAAAATGTTAAGCCTAAAAGAACACGCTTAGGCCCAAGGGTTACCCTTGATGATGAACGTTGTATTTTGTGTTCGAGGTGTATTCGTTTTTGTCAGGAAGTAGTTGATGATGATGTGCTCGGGTTTGTTGATCGTGGCAGTTTTTCTACATTAACCTGTTTTCCAGGAAAGGAACTTTCGAATAATTATTCTTTAAATACAGTAGATCTTTGTCCGGTAGGTGCTTTGACCAGTTCAGATTTCAGGTTTAAAATGAGAGTTTGGTTTTTAAAGGAATCGCCTAGTATTTGCACAGAAAGTAGTGCAGGCTCAAATACTCTAGTATCTAGTCGTGAGGGGCAGATTTATCGGATTACTCCTCGTAGAAATGACTCAGTAAATGATAGTTGGATGGCGGATAGTGGTCGTGAATTGTACAAGCAGGTAAAGTCAGAAGATCGAATTGAAAAGGCCAGAGTGGGGCATGATATTAGCAATTTGGCTGATGCAATTACATCAGCTTTTGGGCTATTAGATGGAAAGAAAGTGGGAATTGTTGGTTCTTGTCGGTCTTCGGTAGAAGAACAGTATTTACTCAATACGCTCGCTAAGAAGATCAAGGCGAAGAAATTCCTGCGTGGTCATTTTGGTGAAGATGATGGTATTCTTTTGTCTTCAGATAGAACACCCAACCTGAGGGGGGCATTGGCCACTGGCTTTTTTACCAAATATCCTTCCGATCAATTATCTGTAGTTTCACAGGCAATTAAGAAAAAGCAGATTAATGCTTTAATTGTGATTGGTGAAGATTTACTCGAATCTGATATCAGCGAGGATGATCTTAAGGGAATAGAAGTAGTCTTTTTAGGCACCCATCAAAACAAAACATCCGAACTGGCAGATGTGGTGATTCCAACTCTTACCTCCTTCGAAAAAACTGGATCTTTTATAAATCGTAATTTTCGATTACAATCTTTTAAACAAGGGGTGCCTGGGCCAGCAGGTCTGCTTCCCGATCTTCATATATTGGCTTCGTTGATCAATTCTTTTTCTGAGAAAAATGACCAGTCCGCTGACATCGCTCAAATTTGGAAGCAAATGAGCAAATCTTCTTCCAGTTTATTCCACGGATTGAGCTTTTCAAAAATTCCAAGTGATGGAGTTCAGTTAGATGGAACCAAGTGGGAGACTTTACCTTTTGTTGAAAAAGAAGCCCTTCATTATTCGCCGATCAAACAAGTACAAGAAGCCTAAGATTAATGTTTGATTTTGAAATGCTGTTGATGGTTGGACTTAAGGTCTTATTCGCTTTGCTAATGATCGGTGCCGTCATGACAATGGCTGGTTACTCTGTCCTTGCTGAAAGAAAAGTGAGTGCATGGATGCAGGGTCGAATTGGTCCAAATCGTACCGTGTTGCCTTTTGTTGGTAGTATACCATTAGTTGGGAATTTTTTGAAGGGCTTAGGTATGTTTCAACCACTAGCAGACGGTCTAAAATTTTTATTTAAGGAAGAAATTATTCCAGGCCATGTTAATAAATTATACTACAACTTAGCTCCAATTGTCGCCTTAGTCCCTGCTCTTACCACTATGACGGTCCTTCCATTTGGGGAATTTTTTACAGAGGAAGGTAAATCTATACCACTCATGTTAGCCAATTTGGAAGTGGGTATTTTATTTGTCTTAGCTATTTCTTCGCTTGGTGTTTATGGAATTGTCTTAGCTGGTTGGTCATCCAATAGTAAATATCCTTTTCTTGGTGGGATTCGTTCGTCCGCTCAGATGATATCCTATGAGTTGGCAATGGGTTTATCCTTACTCCCTGTTTTTCTATGGGTAAGCGAGCCGGGCACTGGTGCGATGGGCTTGAGCCTCGTAGATATTGTACATTCGCAAAATCAAACTGCTTGGATTTTATTAGTACAGCCTTTATCTGCTTTGATCTTCCTGATTGCATTGTTTGCCGAAACCAATCGTTTACCTTTTGATATGCCAGAATCAGAGACTGATTTAGTGGGTGGTTTTCATACCGAATATGGTGGTTTTAAATTTGGTATTTTCTTTGTTGCTGAATACGCACACATCGTAGTTGGTTCTGCCATATTCACTATTATCTTTTTAGGTGGTTGGCACTTCTTACCTTGGATGGCCGATCCTTGGCCAGCAACATGGATCGGAACATTAATAGGAATTGGATGGTTCCTTGCAAAAACTTTATTCTTAATATTTTTCTTTATTTGGATTCGCTGGACTATCCCTCGATTTCGTTATGATCAGGTTATGAATCTTGGTTGGACTAAACTCCTTCCACTTGCTCTGCTTAATTTAATTTTTTATGTCTTGCTTGTGACCTGGCTTGATCAACCAACCTCTTAATTTTTTAATCATGGCCAAAACAGTAGTTATTCAACGTAAACCTCTTTCCCTTTCGGAAAGAACTTATCTTCCTCAGATTGTCACTGGCTTAAAAACTACTTTCTCTAACATGTTTAAAGAAAAAGTGACCCTTCAATACCCTGAAGAAAAACCGGTTATTCCCAAAAATTATCGTGGAGTTCCCACTTTGGTTAAAGATCCAAATGGTCGGGAGAAATGCGTTTCTTGTCAATTATGTGAGTTTGTTTGTCCGCCCAAAGCGATACGCATAACGCCTGGCTCTGTACAAGAAGGTGACGACGATATTGAACATGTCGAAAAAGCTCCTAAGGAATTCGAAATTAATATGCTCCGTTGTATTTATTGTGGCTATTGCCAAGAAGTTTGTCCGGAGGAAGCAATTTTCTTACAAGATGAGTATTCTTCTTCAGGCTACTCCCGTGAAGAGATGATTAATAAAAAAGACAAGCTCTATGAACTTGGAGGAACTGTGCCCGATAGCCACTACAAATGGGACAAAAAGAAGTCTGCTGAAGATGAAGGAAATGATCATTGAATTAAAACTCAGTTATTTAAACGATGAATTTCTCCCCAACTTCTTGAATAACAGAATCGATTTGTGAATATTGTAGATTTACTATTTTACTTTTTTGCCGCTCTTTCATTAGGAGGGGGAGTGCTCATGATTGCCTCACGTCACCCAGTGCCAGCGGCATTATTCATGATTATTTCCTTAGTAAGCGTGGCGGCATTATTTGTTCTGTTGGAAGCTTTCTTTTTAGCAATTTTACAAGTGTTAGTTTACGCAGGTGCGGTAATGGTACTATTTCTATTTATTATTATGCTTTTGGACGTTGGCCCTGATGCTGGAAAGGTTTCTCGTATTAAAGTTCTTTCTGGATTAGCTGGCTGTTTATCGTTTGGAATTTTAGTTGTTCTTCTCCTTCAATTTTCAGGGATTTCAAATGCAGAGGTCGGAAGTTGGCAACCAATTCAGACGAGCGAAGCGGTGAATGGTAATTCTCTTTTATTTTCAACTTCGTTGAAAAATTTTGGATACGGTTTATTTACAAAATACATGTTACCAATACAGGTTGCCGGCTTTCTTCTGTTGGCTGCGATGGTAGGGGTAATTGTTCTGAGCAAAAAATCCTTACCGACAGGAGGAGCTGAATAAATGGAAACTGTAAGCCCTCAGCACTTTTTAGTCTTAGCTTTCCTTCTTTTTGCAGTTGGTTTTTTAGGTGTTTTGATCAGACGTAATTTACTTTTGGTTTTGATGTCACTCGAGTTAATGTTAAACGGTGTCAATGTGGCATTAGTCTCTTTTTCTCGAACCAGTCTTAATTTAGATGGTAGTCTTTTTGTTTTTTTTATAATGACCGTTGCTGCTACTGAGGTAGCTGTAGGATTAGCTCTGCTTGTTGCTCTGTATAAGAAAAGACAAAGTGTTTTTTCTGAAGATATTTCTCTTCTGAAGAATTAAGATCATGGAAACCGTCGCTTTCAGTATTTTACTCCTTCCGCTTCTTTCCGCGCTGATTACCCTGTTGTTCCTTCGTAAGTCAGGGAACATTGCAGCATTATTATCAGTTGCCACATCAGGTGGAATATTAGTCTTTGCTCTTTATTTGATTTTTAATGGAGAAAGCGAGGTTTTTGAGTGGCAGACAACTTGGATGAAAATGTCTGGTTGGGAATTGAGCTTTGGCTTTTTAATTGATGCACCTGCTCGTCTTCTTTTGTTCGTGGTTTCCTTTGTGGGTTTTTTGATTCATGTATTTAGCTTGGGCTACATGGCTGATGATGAGGCGAAAGCTCGCTACTTTGGAGGGTTATCGATTTTTATGTTTTCAATGATTGGTATCACGCTTGCCGATAATTTAATTATGATTTTCGTTTTCTGGGAATTAGTGGGTTTTAGTTCGTACCTTTTAATAGCTCATTATTTAACTACAGATGAAGCGGCTCAGGCATCTAAAAAAGCATTTATTGTTAACCGAGTAGGTGATTTTGGCTTCTTAATCGGTATTGTCCTGACTTATTGGGCTTTTGGGACTGTGAACCTTCTTGAATTAGCTGATTTAGTTGATTTTGATCCAAGTTTGGTCACTACTCTTTTAGGCTTGGCTCTTGCCTGTGGCTTTATTGGTAAGTCTGCTCAGTTTCCATTACATGTATGGCTTCCCGACGCCATGGCGGGTCCAACTCCAGTTTCTGCCTTAATCCATGCGGCTACAATGGTTGCGGCGGGAATTTATTTGCTGGTTCGAATTAATTTCATGTTTACAATCCAGTCTCTTTCATTACTCGCAATATTGGGCGCGAGTATGGGGTTATATGCTGGGTTTTGCGCACTTGTACAAAGAGATATCAAGAAAATTTTAGCATACTCCACTCTTTCACAATTAGGCTATATGGCCGCTGCTTTTGGATTGGGTATGCCGGGGTTGGCTCTGTTTCATCTGATGACTCATGCATTTTTTAAAGCACTTATGTTCTTGGGATCAGGTTCAGTCATACACGCTTGTCATCACGAACAGGATATTTTTAAATACGGTGGATTAAGAAAAAGAATGCCGATTACCGCTGTTACTTTCTTGCTCGGAGTTTTAGCTATTTCCGGAGTTAACTTTTTATCTGGCTATTTTAGTAAGGATGCAATTCTTCTTACAGCATATAATGTAAACATGCCCGTTTTCGTATTGTTGTATGCGGGAGCAATATTGACTGCAATTTACATGTTTCGACTTTATTTTATTACTTTTGAAGGGCAACCCCGTTCAGAGAAAGCATCTCTGGCACATGAGAATGGAGCTTTAATGACTGGGCCATTAATCTTACTTGGAATTTTATCTATATTTGCTGGTTATCATTCATTTATCCCACTAGCGATTGTCGAGTCACTTATTTCAGACATCGAAAGTGTCGCTGCAATGCCCAACCACTTATGGATGATAGTACTAGGAACCTTCGCATGGGTAGCAGGTTTAATCATTGCCAAGAATTTTTACGGTCGGGTAGGTGATGATGATCCTTTAGCCAAAAAGTTGCCTACTTTTTACGCCCTCTGCAAAAGTAAACTCTTTTTTGATCAGATGTATGGATTTTACATCAATAAAATCCAAGATCCAAGCGCTCGTTTTCTCGAGGTAATGGAGTTGTTATTTATTTCTGGATTAATGGTGCGGGGTACGGCTGGAATTGCTTCTCTATTCGCACTCCTTGGGAAAATTTGCTATATCGGAAAGATTCATGCTTATGCTTTTTGGTTTGTTGGTGGGACGATTGGATTTCTTGCCTATGCGGTCGGTATATTTGGAAATTAAGGAATAGATAACAATGAATTTTGATCAAATCTTACTCCTCGGTTCCATACTCGTTCCAGCGATCTCAGCTATTCTCTTATTTGCTGGGGTTGGAAGAGATGATTCATTTGCTAAAAAGCTAGCTTATATTGGTTTCGGCTTTCCTTTTATCGCAGGGATTGTGCTCTTTTTCAATTTTGACGAAGCAAAAAGTGGTTATTGTTTTGAAATTTTCCATCCACGAATGGGATTACAAGAACTCAAAATTACTTTCCATTTAGGATTGAACGGAGTATCTTCGCCATTATTTGCAATGGCTGGAGTGGTAGGGTTAGCTGCTGGTTTGACCGCAATCCGCTCTGGTGCTGAAAGAGTACGTCTTTATTTGGCTTTATTACTCACGATGCAGTCTGGTTTAATGGGTCTCTTTGCAAGTGTGGATTTATTCTTCTATTATCTTTTTCATGAGTTCGCTCTGATACCCACTTTTATTATGATAGGACTGTGGGGCGGTCGAGATCGAAGGAGTGTCGCTTTGGAAATTACAATTTACCTGACGTTGGGTGCATTACTTTCTCTCGGTGGATTAGTCGCATTAAATGTAATGGTTGATGCCGAGAAATTTGACTTTCCTTCCCTCTCACAAGCTCTTGCCAATACAGAGATGTTAGAGTCTACCCAGTCAAAGATTTTTGGCCTTTTGTTAATTGGCTTTGGTATTCTTGTTGCTTTATTCCCTTTTCATACTTGGGCGGCGAAGGGATACGAAGCTGCTCCGACATCAGTTTCTATGCTTCATGCCGGTGTGTTAAAGAAATTTGGTCTTTATGGTTTAATTCAAATTGCGGCCCCCCTTTTACCAGAGGGTGCCTTAGCATGGAGCCCTTTTCTGCTCTGGCTTGCATTGGGCAATGTTATAATTGTCGGTTTTGTTACAATTGCTCAAACTAATCTAAAATGCATGGTTGGCTATGGCTCGGTCATGCATATGGGATATTGTTTCCTTGGTTTAGGGGTATGTTCATCTTTGGGTGCAGGTTCTGCTGTTATGCTTATGGTCGCTCATGGCTTATCAGTTGCCTTGATGTTTTTACTTTCCAATTATATACACAAAAGAAGCGGTACTTTTGAAATGGACGAAATGGGTGGTTTGGCAACTAAGACTCCAATTCTTGCCTGCTTTTTTGTGGCAGCCTCACTTGCTACAATTGGACTTCCTGGATTTGGTAATTTTTGGGGAGAATTTGGAGTATTTTTATCTCTTGGTGAAAATTCGGATCATCAATTATTCCTGGTTTTAGCTGCACTTGGAATTATTATATCAGCCGTTTTTGGATTACGTGCAGTAGCTAAAATATTTTTTGGCGAAAGCTCAAAAGAATTGGATGAACACCAGAAAGAACAATCAATTCTGGATTTAAAACCTTCCGAGATTATACCTGCTGGTATTATATTATCTGCACTTCTGTTTCTTGGACTGTGGCCTCGAGGAGTTTCAGATCGGATTGATCAGGAAATAAGCGAGCGCTATGAAAAAATTGATTTTGCTGCACTTTCTCAATTTACTCCTGCATGTTGTTTGCCTAGTCCAAGCGGTTTTGACTTAGATTATAATCAGTCTTCTTTGAAACCTTTACAACAGAGTCCAGAAGTTAAATCCACTTCTGATCATTAAGATGGAAATATACTTAAATTTTTCAAATGAAAATATTTGGTCTGAAATTTGGCCAGAACTGACGCTTGCACTTTCTGCACTTCTCATTCTTGGAATCGATCTTTTTCGTAAATCAGGTAAAACTTCTATTTCCACTGGTAGTTTGGCTATCCTTATCCAAGCTGTCTTATTAATTGTCCATTTATTTGACTACCTAGTATGGCACCATACTTTTGACCGAGATACATTTTCTGGCATGCTTCAACAGGGAATTCAAGGAGATGTTATGAGGTCCTTCTTTTTATTGTCATCTCTACTTGTATCAGTACTTGGCCATCAGTACCTCAATGGCAAAAAATTACGCGTTGGAGAATTTCATCATCTTACCATGCTTGCCACTGCAGGTTTAATGTTATTAGTACAGAGCAATCATTTCATAATGCTTTTTGTTGCGTTAGAAACAGTTGCGGTTTGTTTTTATACCCTAGTTGCCTACAACCGAGAATCAGCCAAGTCTTTGGAGGCAGGTATTAAATATTTAATATTTGGTGCGTTGAGCTCTTCTCTCCTTCTTTTTGGTATCGTGCTTCTTTATGGAGTGGCAGGAAATCCTGAGGCATGGGGCGCTAGTTATCCTGGTTTTGAAGGAAAGGACCCTCTCGGTTTTCAATATCTTGGGAATTTACTGGAAGCAAATCCTGATCATTTATTATTACGGGCTGGTGTCGTTCTTATTATTGCGGGAATTGCTTTTAAAATTGGTGCAGCCCCCTTTCAAATTTGGGTTCCTGATGTTTATCACGGATCTCCGATGCCTATTACTGCATTTTTGGCAGTCTCTTCAAAGGCTGCCGGTTTTTTCGTTCTTCTGAATTTAGTTAATGGTCCATTTTTAGGCATGGCTGATTTTTTGATGCCGCTCCTTGGATTTGTAGCAACATTCACTATATTCTTCGGGAATTTAGCAGCTTGTGCACAAAAAAATATTAAGAGAATGCTCGGCTTATCTGGAGTTGCTCATGCTGGCTATCTACTTGTCGCAGTAATGGCTTCAATGCATTTCGCAGGAGATAGTGATCGAGCAGTTTGGGTTTTATTCTTTTATCTTTTCGTATATCTCCTTGCTTCATTTGCTGTATTTGGAGTGATGGGTGTTGCTCGCTTGGAAGATGATACGGAGCATGAGTTTTCTCACTATGAAGATTTAGCTAGAAAGCACCCTTGGTTAAGTTTTGTTCTAATTGCCGGTATTGGTTCATTGGCCGGAATACCACCTTTTGCGGGTTTCGTAGCTAAACTTCTTTTGATTTCAGTTGCCTATGAAGCAAAACTTTATTTCTCGCTGGCCGCTATGGTGATTGGAGTGGTGATTTCAATCTTTTACTATTTTGGTTGGATACGAGAGATTAGCTTTCATCCCAAACCAACTTTTTCGGATAGTGATAATGATGAAGTAAAAAAAGATCCTTGGTCTAGAGTACCCCAGATGGGGCTGTTTAAGTTTTGTATGCTTACACTCGCTATCACCTCCCTTGTCCTAGGATTATGGCAAGGACCCTTTGGAGATGCTTTTTAATCATTTGAAGTAATGGTGCCCGGGGCGAGACTCGAACTCGCACGCCCTAAGACAATAGATCCTAAATCTATCGCGTCTACCAATTCCGCCACCCGGGCATGTTTTAAAATGTAAATGAATATTTTATTAAACTCAATTCTATATTTATTTTTTTAAAAATTATAAATAAAAATCAAGTCTTGCTTCCTTTTTATTGCTTAGCATAATTAATCTTATGATTTCCACCTGTTTATCCGTATGCAGGCAAGGTTGGTATGGTGTTCCATTGTTTTTTCTTGGGATTGCTAGTCTTGCATTTAGTCAACTTGTTCAAGAAACTGCGAATGATTCTTTGCCTCCTGATCAACAAGTTCAATTTATAAAGTCCAAACTCAATGATTTGAACAAAAGACTAAACGAAGTGCAGCAAGATCAAAGCAAAGATCAGTTTGGTCCTAACAGGAGATCTGCAACTGGAGATTTAAAACAATTGGCTTCGGTTTATGGAAATAATGATACTAAAACTATTTCTATTGGCGAGAAATTGGATATCGCAGCTAGCACATGGAAAACTCGCTCAGATGAGATTGCTCAAGGAGTTTCTTCAGTAGATGGTCGCTTAATCGAAGCAAAACTTATTTTAGAGGATTTGAAGGAAAATTTTGCTGGACGACTTGATGAGGCGGCCCCTGCTCTCACAGTTTTACAAGAAAATTTATCTCGTGCAGAGACTGAGGTCGATGCTCTTCGTAGTTTATCTCAAAATGCAATCTCTGATGCGATTAGGTCTTACTCTAGTATTCAAAAGGAGAGTAATTTATTAGCCGCTAAAGCAGTGCCGTCAGTACCTTCTTCTAATGTTGCAACTGCTGGGTATTCACCTAAAGCCAAGCAAGTCGCTAATGCCATAAACGCGAAAGAGGCGGTTCCATTAGGTTTATCCGATCGTTTTTCTCCCTCTATTAATACTGGTGCAGGACTTGTTCAATTCAGAAGCGATAATAATAATAATTACGAATCATCTGAAGTTATTGACCGTCTGAAATCTGAACTTGCGACCTCGAAATCTGTTCAGAATGAACTTTCTGCCGATACCGCTGATATGCAGGGAGATTTAAGAAAAGCCTACAGGGAAATAGTTTCTTTACAGAATAATTTGAAAGAGACTCAGATGTTAGCAAGAAGCTTGGAGCAGTCTAAGAACTCGCTCTGGAAAACTGAGAATGGAGAAGCGCCCACTGCCCGGAGTGTCAGCGGTAAAATTAATAAATTGGAACAAGATCTACAACTTGCCCGTGAAGACCTTCGATCTTCAAGGCAGACTCTATTGGTTGAACAAGAACGTTCTAATTCTATGGTGCGTTCGGTAACCAATGAGCTGGAGAGAACAAGGAAGGATCTCGATGCTGCAAGAACTTCGACTACGAATTCGGGGAACGACTCTATTCGTTTAGCTACCCTTGAAAGAGAACTTAATAGTGCAAGGAGAGCTTTACAGATGGCTCAGATGGCTCCAATGGATTCTACCAAAGAATCTTATCTCACTCTGCAGGATGAATTACGGAAGTCATTGGGTGAAATTACTAGAATGCAAGTCGAACTTAATGAAAAAGATGAACTTGAAGCCCAGTTAGTTAAACTTAAGAGTTCTATGGAGGAATTTGCAGATTCACCAAGTCGAAGTGCAAGCCCAGAATATGTTAATAAACTTTTAATTGATCTTAACGCGGCCAAAGGAGAGGTAGAGAAGGCTAAATCGTTTAATAGAGCAGGTCGGGTAGAATTGGTCGAACGAGTGGCTTCCTTAGAAGACGAGCTTACAATCTCGAATATTCGGTTAAAGAAGACCCAGGCAGAATTTGATGCTTCTCAGGAAAAGATTGCCCGGAGAGAGTTTGAATATGCAACAACGATACAGCGTTTGGAGGAAGATGCTCAAATGGCTCAAGATTCCTTGCGAGATGCATCTCTTGGCAAATTACCTGCGATTCCATTTGTTGACGAAATGGAGAGGAATCTAGCCGATTCAGAAGCTCGGATCAAAACTCTTTCTGATCGTTTTGAAGCAGAGCAAAGTAAAGCTACTGAGTTGATTGATGGATTACAGGTCGAATTAGCTGCTGCTGTTGTGAGGCAAAAACGTGCACTTGATCAATTGGCTGTGAGAGAGATTGATTTAGAGGGCAAGGGTTTAGAATTGGAACAGGCTAAAGAAGAATCAAAGCAGCTCAAAGAAGAACTCCAGGTTGTAAAAGTAATTGCTGGGCAACTAGAAGATTTAAACACTGTCTTAGAACAAACAAAAAGAACCCAAAGTTCTCAGTCTGGGAGTCTAGATCAAGTTGTTGAATCACTTCGGGAGGAGTTAAATCAAGCCAAGGTTGAACTTGTTTTTACAATTGAAGAAAAAGAAAAGTTTAAACAGGATTCAGCAAAAATAATCAATACTCTTGAATTACAGCTCGAAAATACTCGTAATCAATTATTGGCTGAGCAAGAAAACCAAGCGGTTAATACCAATGAATCAAAAGAGCTTGTCCTTGATTTAAAAAACGAACTTGATGTTGCTCGAACTGAAATTTCTCGAATGAAATCGGCAGGATTAGGTGAATCCGTTGAAACTAAACAAGCAGTTTCCCAACTCCAAGAAGCACTTGGTACAATCAGGATTCTGCAGGAAAGTCTTGAAGAGGCGGATAAGGTAAATTCAGAAGTTGATAACCTTCGAACAGAATTAGCGAATTCAATGGAGTCTCAGTTATTACAGCTTCAACGAACTGACGATGAAAAAAGAGTTCTTAGAAAACAGGCGGAGGATTTAGACTCAGAGATTGCGGTTTTACGAAACCAAGGGCTTGGAGCCGGGGTTCAATTTCAAAAGTCAAATGCATCTTTGATGGAAGAATTGGAAGTTTCAAGAGCTCAAATTGCTGAATTAGAGAAAAGGTCGGCAATGGTTGAGGATAATGAGGTACTCTCACTTATTGATCTAGAGGAGGAACTAGCCGAAGAAAAACTCCAAAATCAACAATTGCAACAACAGTTATCTAAAAAATCGATTGGAAGGAGCAAAACTATAGAAATTTTAGAAAATGAATTAGCAACTGTATTGCAAAAACTTGACGAGATTGAAGGTAAGGATGATATGAGAAATGAACAAATTGCTGAACTTGAGGAAGAGATTTTAAAAACTAAATCAACACTTGAAATTGAATCTGCAAAAGATTCTTTCGACGATGAGCAGATTGCGATTGTATCCCAGCTCGAAGATCAACTTGTCATTTCACAGAATAGATTAGAGGAGATTGAAAATATGTCGAAATCCGCCTCTGATCAAACTTTAGACCAACAATTATTGGGAAAGATAGAAGCGGAACTATTTGCCGCTGAGCAAACAATTGAAACTCTGCAAGTTTCTTTAGATTCGCAAGATGCCAAGAGACTTAAATTACAAACACAGTTAGATGAGGCGATCGATAAACTAGATAGTATTGCTAGTAAACCAAACACCAATGACAATCCT
>CAYLIJ010000019.1:0-21063 GCA_964383925.1 uncultured Puniceicoccaceae bacterium | reverse complement strand
CAAAGGGTAATAATGCCGAAGACTTTATTCGTTTGGAAAATGAACTTCTAGAAGCCCAAAATACTATTGATGAATTGATTGCCAAAACGAAATCAGAAGCTAAGGAGAGAATTAATATAGAAGAACAATTAGCTGACGCGATGCAGAATATTAATGAGATTGAAAATGCATCTAATTCCTTATTAGAGGTTACTCCTACTAAAGCTGATTCTTTAATCGTCAAAGATCTTAATTCTTTATTGGAGTCAAAAGATAAAAGGTTGAGGGACCTTGAAGAGGAACTTAGCAATGCAATTGTTGAGATGACAGATAAAGAAGCAGAGCTTGAAATAGCCTCAACACTTCGTGAAGAACTCGAGCTTTTAGCTAACAAGTTAGAAGGTGCGGAAAAGAAATTAAACGATATAAATGAAAAAGGTATGAATGTTAAAGAAGATACCGCAGAACCAGCACTTTCTGATTTTGAAAAAGACAATTTGCTAAGTGAGATAAATAAATTGAAAGCAGAATTAAAGCTCGCTAAATCAGATACACCACCAGACTCACCATCCGATAATAAATTATTTGACCTTCAAAAACAATTACAAGATGCGGTATCAGAAAGTATAGAAATGCAAACTGAATTAGAGGAAACCCAGGCAAGATTAGCGCTTATAGAATCAGATTCAGGATCTTCTGTAGCCCCTGCTGAATTTACTCAATTCCTTGAAAATGCCAAGCAAGCTGAAAGTGAAGCACTGCAAAGAATAAGCAATTTGACCTTGGCACTTCGTAATTCGGAACAATTTAGAAAAGAAATGGAAGAATTACTTCTAGAAACAGAAAGAACTGGTAATGCTATTCCTAGTCCTAATCTAGCCAGTGATCCTCGTTTTATTGAATTACAGAAAGAACTTCTACTACTTCAACAAGACTTGCTTACTGCCCGTGAAATTGAAGAACCCCGAGTGCAGGAATTGCAGGTCGAATTAGAGGCGAGTCAAAACGACAGTCTAAGGTTAAATGATGAATTTAAGTCTGTATTCGAGGAATTTGGCCGAATTAAAGAGCAGGTTGCAATTTTAGAAGAAGAAAATAAACGATTACAGGGTTCAATTTCTTCATCTAACTCGAATCAAGAACGTGAAGTAAAATCGAATTTACAAACCCGTGTAAACAGTTTGTCTAAGGATAATGCAAACCTCCGCATGCAGGTTGGAGAACGTGATAATCGAGTTTCAGGGTTGAGGGAAGAATTAGCTCGAGCTCAAATGACTGTTCCTGGAATAAAACCTGACAATGCGGCACTTAGATCTCAGATTGTTCGTTTGGAAGGGGCTGTACAATCTGCTCAGGATGGGGAGACGCGTGCAAGATTGGATGCACAGCGATCAATCGCAGATGTTTCTTCACTTAATCAAAAAGTAAGTTTACTTGAAGAAAACTTAAGGCAAGCTCAATCTGTAGCACGAGGAACTCCTTCTTCTTTGTCTACCTACAGTTCACCCCCAACTGTTGTAAGTAATTTGTCCAACGCCGCAGACGGCGCTGAAATTTTACGGTTACGTGAACAAAATCAAAGATTACAAGAACAGATTCTCACCAATAATACAATTCCACAAAGAGATCAATTGGATAGAAAAATTCGTGATCTAAATCAAAAAAACTTGACCGCTCAGATTCAATTGGACCAAGAGAGGGCTCGTGTTGAGGATTTAAGACGACAACTATCAGGTGCTCGAGATATAAAACAAGAAGTTGTTGAAAGAGGGCAATCAGCTAATATGAAAGTGAATTTGCTTAATGGCGAATTGTCTGATGCACAAAGCCGAATTGCTTCATTAGAAAATGCCTTGATTGCTGCTAGAGAAGCAATACGAGTCTTGAAAAAAGGAGGAGGTGGCACCATGCAGGTTTCTATTCCTAGATCCACAAGAAGATCAAGTGATTTTACCACGGCAAACCCATATACTCCAACCGTTTCTCCAACGCGATCTTTACCAAAAACATATTTGCCCCGATCTCTGCCTTCAACCTCTTATCGCCCTTCGAACTCTGTGCGTAAGATGCTTCCAAGTTCTTCTCTTGCTTCTCCTGGTATTCAAAATATCCCAAGTGGAGATGCAAGCATCCAATTACAAGCTCAAGTTCAATTTCTTAATAATGAAAACAAACCTGCCGGATTCACTGAGTTTTTTCTTTTGAAAAATGACCTTGAAAGTATTTTGAAATCATCAAGGATTCGTATTCCAGCAAACCAAGGAATTGATTCAGGTGCTGAGTTATGGGCTAGGTCAGTACAGCGTGGCTATCGCTTCCCAGGTGTTGCATCATCTGTTAGGAATGCTTTGGCAACCAATAGTCTTGCTCGAATTAAAACAAACTCAATGGGGGAGGCTAATTTAGATAATATTGAAGCTGGAGATTATTTTATAGTCGGTTCTTCTTCACTTGGTCAAGTAGGGGTTGTATGGTCCAAGTCTGTTTCATTAAAGCCAGGAACTAATGGAGTCGTACTAGACCTAAGAGACGCTACTTGGGCAGAATAATTTCCCGTCAAAATTGCCTATTTGGGTCAGTCAAATTCCTAGAAATACCTATTGGTTAATTGGTAGTAATAAGATTATTATAAAAACATACCCTACACTTTCTTTTATCAAGTATCAGTGAGGAGTTTACTAGTAAAATTGTTTTACTACCCGTAAGTATCGGGAAGCTTCAAGATCGCCGGATTGAGCTGCTTTAGTCAGCCATAAATCAGCTGTAGGGTAATCCTGTTTCACACCTTGTCCGAGAAAATATAATATTCCAAGGTACCTGTAAGACTCTGGATCCTTTTTGATTGCAGCTTTTTCAAACCATTTTTTGGCAGTCTTGTATTCGTTTTCTTTGTAAAAAATAAGTCCCAAATGCCTGCAGGCTATAGGATTTCCATTCAATGCGGGTTTTTCTAGTAAAGTTTTGGCCTTCCCTCGATCTTTATCAAGGGTAAGAACTAACATTGCCGCGTCAACTGCATCGAAACCAATTTTATCTTCTTCGGTAACATCTTTATTAGTAGTTTTTATAATTGGTCTGCGTAGGTCGGTGTCACCTTTCAGCTCGGTGTCACTTGTATAGTTCACTTGTAAATCAGATTTAGCTAAATTAGATACTGCTTCAGTTTGATTCTCTGGAATATAAACCGCTGGCGGATTCCTAAGTCTCTCCAAGTGATTTTCGTATTTTCTTAGTTGAAGCTGGGCTTCAGAAGATCCGCTGATCGAAGCCCTATGTAGCCAACTGACTGCAGTCTCTAAATCCTTTTCAACTCCATCTCCAGTTGCATACTTCATTCCTAATGTGAGTTGAGCCATGACTAATTCTCTATCGGCGGCAGTTCGGATCCAGCGAAGAGAATAATCATCATTTTTTTCGATACTGTCTCCAATCGAATATGCCATTCCTAGATAAAACATACCCAATGGAAGCTTTTCTCTTGCCGCACGGGAGCACCATTTTATCGCCAGATTCGAGTCTTTTCTTACTCCAATTCCTGTAAAATATATCATTCCGAGTGTGGCTTGTGCGGTCGCAAAACCTTTTTCGGCTGAGGCTTCCAAATGCCGTATTGCTTTAGAAAAATTCCTAGGTGGATTATCCATTTCAATCATACCTAAGCAATATAAAGCTAGAGGATCTTTGCTTTTGGAAAGTGCGAGAAGGTTTGAGTGTAAATATGCTTCGTCATAAAGGAAGTGTCCTCGACTTGTTTTACCGCCCTCAAGAGAGATTGCAGCAAGGGTACAAAGACCAATTGCCCCCTCCTTTTCAGCAGCCATTTTTGCCCACCTCTCGGCCTCTTGAAGGTCAATGGCTAATCCACGTTCACCGAATTTGTGAAACAGTGCTAGTGCACCTTGGTAATGCGCGTCGCCACTCAATGCTCTCGACTGGACTGTTCCAAGTGATTCAGTCAGTGGTGAATTTGCGAAAAGATTTGATTCACCAAAATTGGCGAGATTTCCTAAAATTAAAACACAAAATATTGATGTAATTTTCGGGCAGAAAACTCTATTAAAACTCCTATTTTTAATAAACAAGGTCATAAATTGGCAAGACACTCATTTCTTGCCACAAAGTCGAAAATGGGCAAGTTTAAACTCGTCTTGAAATTAGAGTTATCATATTAAAAGGAATAAATGTTTAAGATTTGTTCCGTATGTGATTTTGAGTGGCACACGAAAGATGGCACGGATTGCCCTGCTTGTAAGGACCTGAATTTTACTGAAAAAAACATTGAAATAGATAGATACCAAGGAGGTGCATTTGGTACCAGCAAAAATTCTTTGAAGTTAAAAAATTGGTATTCCGTTGTTGGGCTTGTTACCTTAGTACTTGTAATTTACGCTTTAGTTCTAAGTTGAAAAAGAAGCTGCTAGTTTAGTTCTGAGTTTTCAGAACCTCTAATGGTCTTGGGTAGAAAGGGAGATTCGAATGCTTCTTTAAAATTATAACCATCTTCAAAATCTTCAAGAGAGTCATTTTCCGTCCTTCCTAGAATTCCATGATCAACAAGATTAAAAACAATATCACCAAAGTCTCGACATTTTGAAATGTTCCAATGTTCCATTAAAGTCATAGTCATGGGGCCAAACCGATCTAATGCATAATCACGAATCCCATTTAGAAGTTCAGTTCCAGAGACATGCCCTTTATTCTTACTCTTCGCTTTTTCAAGATTTTTAAGAGTATGATCAAGGGCTTCTCTGATGAAATAATAGGCTCCTTTTGCAAAGCGATCATCCTTATGATGGATTTCTTTAATAACTTCCGGGAAATTTTTTTCACTCATTATTTTTAAATTCTTAAGGGTTGAGTAAGATTCAAACTTAGAGTGTTATAGCATCTTTTCTTGAACTCAATGCTCAAATTAAAATGAAAGTATCTTATTCTCTCGCGACTGGGCGGGCTTCTAAACATTGTATTACTTGGACTCATCGTAAAAAAAGACATCGAAAATATTTTCGTAGTCAAATTGATGCTGTTCGTTTTAGGAATGAAAAAGAACAAGAATTAGGTATTCGCAGTTCTCACGAGATTGAGAATGAAATTATTTTTTTAGCCCTGAGTGAAATCAAAGACCGTTTGGACTTAATGGACGGTAGGATTGAAGACATCGAACGCTCTGTCCGATTGCAGGAAGGTCACTTAAAAGACCTCAGGAAGCCTCCCGTTCCTAAAATCCTAAGAATTTCAGAAGCAGCCAAAGTTTTGAGAATCTCTTCAAGAAAACTTTATTATCTACTAGATAAAGGAGTTTTTAAACGGTATAAGTTGCCTCATACCCGAACCACTTTCATCAAATTAGACGAAGTTGAAGATGCATTAGGTTCTGGAGATGTAAGCGAATTACTTAATAAATAATTAGCTATTGCTCGAGAATTATATCAAACCAATTTTTAGTTTTGCCTGTAGTGGTCAGTTGTGGGATGATAAATGGAATTTTTAATACAAATCTAAAATATTATGAGTAAAAAATTTAAAGGTGGAGTAGTTACCGGTGATGATGTACAGGCAATTTTCGATGACGCTCTTGAAAATCAATATGCACTTCCTGCAGTCAACGTAGTGGGGACAAACTCGGTCAATGCGGTTCTTGAAACTGCTGCCGGATTGAATTCTCCAGTAATGATACAATTCTCAAATGGTGGTGGAATATTTTATGCTGGAAAAAGTCTTTCCAATGAGAATCAGAAATCTGCAATTGCTGGATCTGTTTCCGGTGCCATGCATGTACACGCAATGGCAGAAGCCTATGATGTTCCAGTTATTCTTCATACGGATCATGCTGCACGAAAGTTATTACCATGGATCGATGGTTTACTTGATGCAGGTGAGCAGTTTTATGAAACTCATGGTAAATCATTATACAGTTCTCATATGCTCGATTTATCTGAAGAACCTATCGAGGATAATCTAGGTACCTGTAGAGATTATTTCGAAAGGATGAATAAAATTGGAATGACGATCGAAATCGAATTGGGGGTAACTGGAGGTGAGGAAGATGGAGTTGATAATACTGATATTGATACTTCCCGTTTGTATACCCAGCCCGAAGAAGTGAACCAAGCTTATGAGATTTTATCTTCGATAAGTAATCGATTTACGGTGGCGGCCGCTTTTGGAAATGTTCATGGTGTTTATAAGCCTGGAAATGTTGAATTAACCCCTAAAATTCTTTTCAACTCTCAAGAGTATGTCCAAGAGAAACACGGATTGAAAGATCGACCTATTCATTTTGTTTTTCATGGTGGTTCTGGATCTTCCCGTGATCAAATTCGTGAAGCGATAGGGTATGGCGTAGTCAAAATGAATCTCGATACCGATATGCAATGGGCGTTCTGGGATGGTGTTCATGACTATTACAAGACCAACAAGGATTACTTACAAGGACAGCTAGGGAATCCTGATGGTGACGAAAAACCAAACAAGAAGTATTATGATCCCCGTGCTTGGCTAAGAGGAGGAGAAACTACTTTTATAGAACGCCTGACCCGATCTTTTGAAGATTTAAATTGTTTAAACAGAAATTCGTTATAAATTTTAATCCAATCATTTACTTCGATGAATAAATCCGTACTAGACCAACTCAAAGAACACACCGTAGTCGTTGCAGATACGGGTGATTTTGAATCTATTGAACAATATGCTCCCAGAGACGCCACGACTAACCCTAGTTTAATATTAAAAGCTTCCAAGCAGAAAGACTATGCAAATCTTGTTGATCAGGTAGTAGCCACAGCCATTCAAAATGGAGTAAGCGATGTTGATCAAGTGATGGATCAACTTCTTGTTCAGTTTGGTCTATCGATACTAAAAGTGGTTCCAGGGAGAGTATCGACTGAAGTAGATGCTCGTTTATCCTTTGACTTTGATGCCAGTCTTGAAAAAGCGCGGTCGATTATTTCTCTTTACGAAGAAAATGGTATTTCTCGAGAAAGAATTCTGATTAAACTAGCTACGACCTGGGAAGGAATTGCGGTTTCCAAGGTTTTGGAAAAAGAGGGTATTCATACAAACATGACTTTATTGTTTTCCTTAGTGCAAGCAGTTGCTTGTGCCGAAGCAGGTTCTCAATTAATTTCACCTTTTGTGGGACGTATTCTTGATTGGCACTGTAAGCATTATAATAAGGAATTTGAGGGTATTGAAGATCCGGGCGTCCAGTCGGTCATCCAAATTTTTAATTATTATAAAAAATTTGGACACCCAACAGAGATTATGGGGGCAAGCTTTCGTAATGTTGGTGAGATAAAGGAGTTAGTTGGCTGTGATTTACTCACAATCGGACCCAATTTTTTAGAGCAAATGCAACAGGATTTCTCAACTATTGAAGTAAAGCTTGATGAAAAAAAAGCACAGGAATTAAATTTAGAAAAAATTGAAATAAACGAGCCTTCTTTTCGATTTCTCCTCAATGAAGATGCAATGGCCACAGAAAAACTAGCCGAAGGGATTAGGAAATTCTCTGCTGATGTTTGTAGCTTAGAAGACCTTTTAAAGAATGCCCTCACTGCTTAGATACTACATTCAAGTTTTCTTTAATTAGGGTAATTGGAGATTAGAGTATTTATGTTTTACATTAATTTTACCTCAAAATAACACTTTATGTATGGAAGATAAATCAGAGTCAAATTTGCCAAAACGAGTGGTAAGGACCATTACCTTGACTCAAGATGATCTGTCTTTACTTGATGGTATCGAGCGTGTCATGTCCCGTACGGGATTAAGAATTAAGACTGACTCCAAGCTTATTCGTGCGGCCATACAAGTTGCACATGCCTCACTCCATGAAGAGAAATATAATATCTTGGATATTGCAGAAAAAGTGGTTAAGGAGGACGGGCGTTCTTTGAGTCGATTACTTGATAAAGATAAAAAATCTTAGTCTCTAAGAAAAAATCTTTTCAACCAATTGTTCTGATTCCTTAATTTTATACTCAAAAGTTTTTCCGATTTTAAGAGTACTTTTTGTTTTTAAATCATCGATATTGGTGGAAATGAAAATGGGTCGGTAGGGTTTTTGTGATAATTTAAGAATAATCGCATCGATTTGGTTTTCGTGGCATGATATTGAAACGATGCCCACAGCTTCTTCTGTTATTGACGATAGTGCATGTCCAATACCTTGAGGTGCTTGTTTACATAGATTGGGGTAACCCGCACGGGCTTCTTTGAATTCCATTAGCCAAGATTCCTTGTTCGTTAATTGATGCAAGGTTGAAAAAACCCGAAGTAAAGAAGAATTGGCTGATGGGGTGGCATTATCATACCAAAATTTCTTCCTTACCTGTGCTGGGTTATGATTAAGTTTTTCGCTAAAATAGAATCCACAAATTTGTTTGTCTTTGAATTTCTCAATTGTTGAGAGAGTAATGTTTTCAGCCTGTTTAATAAAGATTGAGGAACTACCCGGTTTTACCCAATCACTCAGTGAACTTAAACAAAGCAAACTTTCAGCCCAAATGGCATAATCATCAAGAAAAGAGAGGTCGGAGAGTTGGTTATTCTCAAACGAAATTGAAGAGACATGATTTCTAGAAGAAAGGAGGTTTTCGGTCATCCATTCATTCAAATTGATTGCAATTTCTAACCAATCTTTTCGATGAAAGGCTCTAGATGCATCAACAAGTCCTCGAATTAAAAGTGCGTTCCAAACAGTAATTTTTTTCTTATCCCGACTGGGTGCAATTCTATTATTTCGGTAGGAAAGGACAGATCTTTTCTGTTCGTTGTATGATTTGCCTTCCTTCTCTATTGTAGAATTTCTACGAGGAAGGGATTTATCTTCTGCAAAATTCCCTTCTTTGTTTATGGTAAAAGCATTTGCAAATTCTTGAGCTTCCCCAGTGTTCAAAACTTTTTCAATTTCCGAATATTTCAATAAATAGAATTCTCCTTCTCCTTCCACAGTATCGGCATTAACGGAAGAATAAAAGCCACCGTTATGATCCTGCATATTACCGATTAGCCAATCGATAGTCTGGCTTACAATCTCCTCGTACAATCGAGTCGGATATTTTTGATGAGCTTTCGAATAAGTGGAAAGAAGCAATGCATTATCATAAAGCATTTTTTCAAAGTGCGGAATGTGCCATTGTGTATCTACGCTGTAACGGAAAAAGCCCCCTCCAATTTGATCGTACATTCCACCACTGGCCATTTTCGTTAATGTGGTTTGAACAGAAAGGTCAATTTTATCCGCCAGTACTTGATTAAAACGAACTGCCTGTGATTCCCGAATCGCGAGCAAAAAATCAATCTTCATTGGAGACGGAAATTTGGGAGCCGGTGTAAAACCACCTTCTAGGTCGTCATGGCTGTCACAAATTGCTTTTGCCGAGTGTAAAAGGAGTTCGTTTTCCCATTCATTTTCGCTAGAGGAAAGTCCATTATTTGCATGCAGTAAATTACTTACCACATTATTTGCATTCTCCTCCAATTCGCTTTTGTCTCTTTTATAATGATCGGCAATTCGCATTAAAACCTGAGGCCAAGGTACAATTCCCTGCCCCTGATCTTCCTTAGGAAAATAAGTACCACCCCAAAAAGGACGCCCATCGGGTAAACAAAAGACATTTAGAGGCCACCCTGCGGACTGGTTAAACATACGAATGGCTTCAAGATAGGTTTGGTCAATATCAGGCCTTTCTTCTCGGTCGACTTTGATGCAGACAAAATGTCGATTCATTATGGAAGCAATATAGGAATCATCAAATGATTCCTCTGACATAACATGACACCAATGGCATGCAGAGTACCCTATAGAAATGATAATAGGCTTATCGTGCTTTTGGGCTAGTGAAAATGCTTCTTCTGTCCATGGCATCCAATCAACGGGTTGGTTGGCATGTTGTTGAAGGTAAAGGCTTGGTTGATCAGTTAATTGATTCGGCATTGCATTGTTACATGTCAGATATGAAGGTTTTTCCCAAGCATGAATATAAATTTTATATATTTTCCAATTGGCAGTGATGTAGCTTAGCCTTACGAAAAGGTAATGGCAAAAATTCGAATACTTCCCGATCGTGTAGCAAATCAGATTGCAGCAGGCGAAGTGGTGGAAAGACCTGCAGCGGTGGTCAAGGAGTTAATTGAAAATAGTATAGACGCAGGGGCCCAAAAAATTGAAATAGAATTCAGGAATGGAGGGAAGTCTTATTTAAGGGTAGAAGATGATGGATATGGGATGAATCCCGATCAGGCTTTACTTTGTTTGGAAAGGCACGCGACCAGCAAAATTCGAAAGGCAAGTGATTTGGATGAAATTCAAACTTTTGGTTTTCGAGGTGAGGCTTTACCTTCAATTTCGAGTGTAAGTCGATTCACGCTTAGGACAAGAGCAGAAGATAGTTCAGAAGGAAATGAAATTCTAATTAATGGGGGAAAGATGATACATGTCAAAGAATGTGGTATGCCTCAAGGCACCCGTATTGAAGTCGCTCATCTTTTTAATTCTGTTCCGGGTCGACGAAAATTTCTCAAGACCGAAGTGACTGAATCTTCACATATTATTCACTTGGCTAAATTATACGCCTTAGCGCATCCTCGAATAACTTTTTCTCTGATTGAAGGGGCTCGGACTTTATTTCGTTCTCCTGCTTGCGAGGATTTACTTGATCGAGTCCGTGAGATATTTGGTAAGTCGTTGTCTGAGTGCCTCGCTCCAATTGAGGTAAAAGCAGATGGGATGAATCTTGGTGGATTACTGGGTAAACCTGGTTATAGTCGTCCCACGCGAAAAGAAATGCTTTTTTATGTGAATCGTCGTCCAGTAGAAAGTAAAACAATGTCTTATGCCTTGCTTGAGGCTTATCATACTTATGCACCGAAGGGTCGCTTTCCTCCTGCTGTTTTATTTCTTACCATTGATTCAAGCTTAGTGGATGTAAATATACATCCTGCAAAACGTGAACTTCGATTTAGAGAAGAGATGAAGGTCAGGGGATTTCTGATTGAATCAATTTTAAAATCGATCAGAGAAATCTCGGGTGAATTAAGCACAGAAATAAAGGAAATTGAACTCGAGAAAGATTCCATATCAGGACAGATGGTTCCTAAGATTGAAGATCGATTACTGGAGAGATTTAAGCCTTCCAAATTACACCAAAATACTCGGGTAGTTAAGCCCAAATCAGAGTTCGATTTTTCATCTGAAATTAGTGAGACCAGCACTCAAATCAAAAAAACTTCCGAAGACAACCTTACGAATGAATATTCTGCTAATTTGCCTGTAAAGCCAGTTGTGGGGCTACGTGGAGACATTAATGTAACTTGGCGTTTAGTTGATCACAGTCATGGGGATATGGCCTTATTCATGACACATCAGGGAGTGGTTGTTTTTCATTGTCGAGCTGCTTACGAAAGAATCCGTTTTGAAGAACTGGAGGATTCCTTCGAAAAGAATAAAAAAGGGGCGAGTCAATCACTTCTTTTATCCGAGTCGATTGAACTGAATGGAGTAGAAAGTGGATTTTTGCAAAAATCTCTTCCCCAGTTGACTGAAATTGGATTTATAATCGATGAGTTTGGACGAAATTTTTTTCGTTTAGAAGCATGCCCAACTTGGCTTGATCCAGAAAAAGCGACCTCTTACCTTCGAGACTTTCTTGAAATAGCCAGTGATTCGGGCGGAGAAAGTAAAACTGAAATACATGCCAAGGAGGCAATGATTAAACAGGCAACCAAGAATCTCGGAGTAAAATCAAGTTTTTCGGAAAATGAAATTATTCGTTTATCTAATCAACTTCTTTCATGTCGTAACCCTTACACCTGCCCTCAGGGTCGACCCATTTATTATGAACTTCCGATTCGTGATTTTGAAAATCGATTTCGAAGAAAAATCTAATTTTTTTGCTTTCAAAAGTACTATTTTCAATACAAAAAGGAGATATGAATAATTTTATTAAATCTTTTCTCATAACATTGATGGCATCTTTTCTCTTTGGATGTACAGTTTCGGAGGTATCCCAGAAAACAAAACAGGGGTTTGAAAAAAGCAGATCTTATCTTTCAGAAAAAAGTAAAAAAGCTTACATCAAAGGTAAAAAACAATTAGGTTTAACCAAAAATAAAAAATCACCCAAAAAAGCAATGACAGTCGCAAGGAAATCATTTGGAGAAATGCCAAACGGAAAAAAGGTGAGCTTATTTGTTCTTACCAATGCAAATAATATGCAAGTCAGTTTGCTCGATTACGGTGCGACAGTGAAGGAAATCCTTGTTCCAAATCGAGATGGTGAAATGGGCAATGTTTCCTTAGGTTTTTCTAGCCTTGATGAATATCGCGAAAATAGTCCATACTTTGGTAGCACCGCGGGCCGTTATGCAAATAGGATTGCAAATGGAGCATTTTCTTTAGATGGAATCGATTATCAATTGGCAACTAACAACGGCCCGAACCATCTTCATGGAGGTGAGCGTGGGTTTGATAAGATTGTCTGGAATGCTAAGGTAAAAGAAGTCGGTACTGGTGTAGTATTTACTATGAGAAGTCCCGATGGAGATGAAGGTTATCCAGGCAATTTAGTTTCGAAAGTTACCTATACACTTACAAATGAAAATGAGTTAAAAATTGAATACTCGGCAACCAGTGACAAGCCTACGGTTCTTAATTTGACAAATCATACTTATTTTAATTTAGCCGGGGAGGGTGATCCCACTATACTTGACCATCAACTTACTTTGTTTGCTGATGAATATGTAGCGACAGATGAGACCAATATTCCTACCTCAATTTCTCAGGTTTCAGACACTCCTTTTGATTTTACAAATCCACATATTATTGGTGAGCGGATTGATCAGAAAAATGAACAGTTGAAATTTGGTAAAGGCTATGATCACACTTGGGTTATTCGTGATGGAGGAAATTCAAAAGATGGGATGAGACATGCGGCTACTCTTAGGGATCCGGGGTCAGGTCGTAAAATGGATATTTATACTGATCAACCCGGTATACAGTTCTATTCAGGGAATTATTTAGATGGGAGTTATCTTGGGCAGTCTGAAAAAGCCTATCCTTTCCGGTCAGGTCTATGCTTAGAAACTCAAGTTTTCCCCGACAGTCCAAATCATCAAGGTGAAAAAGGATGGAAGAGTTGTGTCCTTAATCCTGGGGATACATACAAGCATACGACTTTGCATAAATTTAGTGTCGAATAGGATTTTTTTAGCTGTATCATCAACTCTACAACTTTTCTTTGATTAGAAGGTTGGCATGGAGTCTGCGTTAATGTAAACGGATACCTTAAAAATGACTCAAAAAACTCTTTTTCGTCCATTAACAATTCACGCAGATAAAACTGACGAAGCTCTGGTTGCCCAGGTTAAAGATGCAATTAAACATCAACTCAGACTCATACTTGCTCGAGATTTAGGTAGTGCAACCAAGTCTGAACTTTGGATGGCCACCTCGCTCGCAGTCAAAGAAATGATGATTGATCGTTTTATTGAAACTCAAAAAGAGCACAGTAAGCAGGACACTCGTCGAGTTTACTATCTAAGCCTAGAATATTTAATGGGACGTTTACTTAATGTAAATTTAACTAATTTAGGTATTAAAAAAGCTGTGGATGAAGCCTTAGCGGAACTTGGTTTTCAACTCGATGTTTTATCTGAAGAGGAGCACGACATGGGATTAGGGAATGGAGGCTTGGGCCGATTAGCCGCCTGTTTCTTAGATTCTATGGCAACTATGGATTTGCCTGCGGTCGGCTATGGAATCCATTATCAGTTTGGACTTTTTAAGCAGGAATTTGAGAATGGTCGCCAGATTGAAAAACCAGATGACTGGCTAAAAAATGGAAACCCTTGGGAAATTGCTCGCCCTCAGTATTCCCAAAAAATTCAGCTTTATGGTCAGGTGGAGCATTCCTACGATGATTTGGGTAATTATTCACCTCAATGGGTTGGCACCAAGGAGGTGGAAGGAATTCCTTATGATTTACCGATTGTTGGTTACGGAGCCAAGACGGTCAATTTTCTTAGATTATGGGAATCAAAAGCATCAGAACAACTTGACTTCAAAATTTTTAATCAAGGTGGGTATGTCGAAGCAGTTCGTGAAAAAGCAATGGGAGAGACTATTTCAAAAGTTCTTTATCCCAATGACGAGACCGAAAGTGGGAAAGAATTAAGACTTGTTCAGCAGTACTTTTTTGTATCCTGTTCTTTACAGGATATAATTAGAAGATTTCATAAGAAAGAACGAAATTGGGAAGATTTTCCGAAACAGGCTGTAATTCAATTAAATGATACACACCCAGCGGTCGCGATTCTTGAATTGATGAGAATATTTCTTGATGAGGAACATTTAAGTTGGGATATGTCCTGGGCATTAGTTCAACAAACTTTCGCTTATACAAACCATACGCTTTTACCTGAAGCATTGGAAACTTGGAGCGAGGGACTTTTCGAAAAGGTTCTCCCTCGTCATTTAGATATTGTTCGAGAGATCAATCGAAGGTTTGTAGAAAAAGAGTTAGCCCAAAAATGGCCCAATGATACTGAGAGACATCATCGAATGGCGATCATTGCCGATGGGCAAATTAGAATGGCATTTCTTTCCGTTGTTGGAAGTCACTCGGTCAATGGTGTTGCGGCATTACATACTAAATTACTCAAGGAAAGACTCCTTAAAGAGTTTGCCGAACTCTATCCTGATCGATTTAACAATAAAACTAATGGCATTACTCCACGCCGATGGTTGCTCAGTTGTAATGAAGAATTATCTGATTTAGTGACATCGGTCGTTGGTGATGATTGGATTACAAATTTGAGTAAATTGAGGGGATTGGAAAAAGTGGCAGACGATCCATCTTTCCAGCAGAAATTTCTTGCGATCAAAAAAAGATGTAAAGAAAATTTGGCTGTGGTCATTAAGGATGAAATTGGTCTAACGATAAAACCCGATGCCATATTTGATACTCAAATTAAGCGATTACATGAATACAAACGTCAGCATTTGAATCTTTTACATATTTTGACTTTGTATCGAAGACTTTTACAAGACCCTGATTTGGATATCCCATCGAGAGTTTTTATTTTTGGTGCGAAAGCCGCACCCGGCTATCATTTGGCAAAAGTTATTATTCACGCTATTAATTTGGTCGGAGATCGGATTAATAAAGATACCCGGATCAAGGATAAAATTAAAGTTGCCTACCTTCCTAATTACGGAGTGTCCTTGGCTGAGAAAATAATTCCTGCGACTGATTTATCTGAACAAATTTCTACTGCTGGTAAGGAAGCCTCGGGGACAGGTAATATGAAATTTGCACTAAACGGAGCTGTCACAATGGGTACTTTAGACGGGGCAAATGTGGAAATCCACGAAGAGGTCGGCGATGATAATATTTTCATTTTTGGCAAAACTGTCGAGGGAATTGAAGAACTTAAAGAAAACGGATACGATCCAAAGAAATATTATGACGAAGATGAAGAATTGAAAGCTGTTCTTGATTGGCTATCTTCTGACTTCTTTTCTCCTGATGAAGGTTGTATTCTTTCTGACCTCCCCAATAGCCTCCTTCAGTGGGGTGACCCGTTTTTTGTATTAGCTGATTATCGGGCCTATGTTGATGCCCAAGACCTTGCTGGGAAGGCTTACCAAGATCAGTCTAGATGGGCGGCAATGGCAATTCGAAACATTGCCGGATCTGGAAAGTTTTCTTCTGATCGAACTATAGGTGAATATGCCGATGAAGTTTGGAAATTAGACCCGGTTCAAGTTCCAATCTCTTCATAATGCGAAAGCTTTTATTCTTACTCCTCGCATTTAATTTCCTCGTTCAGTCTTTTTTTGCAGCAACCAATCCTACATTACCATTTCAGGTAGGTGAGAGACTTGAATATGATTTGAGTTGGGGCTTCGTTCCTGTTGGTTCAGCAGTAATGGAAGTTAATTCACTCACAAAATTTAAGGGTGAAATGTGTTACTTGGTCAGGTTTTCAGTTCAAACCAATTCTTTTGCAGATGCATTTTATAAAGTCAGGACAAGTATCGAAAGTACAATAGCTTCTGATTTCTCTAGATCTTTTGTTTATCGGAAATCACAGGAGGAGGGGAAAACTAGAAGAAAGATTGTGGTTCATTATGATTATGATGAGGGTAAAGCCATTTATTCAGTAGGGAATCATATCCAATCCACAACACCAATTCCTGCACGAGTGTTCGATCCTTTATCCATTGCATACTTTTTCAGACTTCAAGAACTTCAACCTAATCAAGAAAAGGCATTGCCTACTTGCGATGGCAAAAGTTTCCGAAATATTATTGTCAGGACGGGGAAAAAGAAAACAATATCTGTACCTGCGGGGAAATTTGATTCGATCGAAACGATTCCTGAAATGCATAACCTTCGAGGAGTTTTTAAGAAAAGTCCGAAGGGAATATTACGGGTATGGTACTCAACAGATAAGAGAAGGATTCCTGTCAAAATTAGTAGTAAAGTAATCGTAGGCAGTTTTAATGCTGAACTTACGAAAACGAGTGGTCTAAAATAAAATCGGTAAATCTAGGAACTATTCTTAAATTTTAAAGGGAGCGTTTTGCATTCTTTCAATAAATGATCGAAGTGCGGGGGTAAGTATTCTGGTTTTTTTGTGTATGATGGAAAGCGGGCGGATGTGCTTACCATTGTCGAGTGGACAGGTGACCAGTTGTTTTCTCTCGGTTTCATTTGCAACCGTGTTTTTAGGGATTATGGCAACTCCTGCATTGATCTCTAATGCTCGTTTAACTGTTTCAACATTATCAAATTCCATTACAATGGACACTTCAACTTCGGCTTTTCTGAGAATATCGTCAGTTGCTTTTCTTGTTGGGATATCTTTTTCAAAAGCAATGAATTCAACGTCTTTAAGTTCTTCAATGGTAAGACTCTCTTGACTCGCCAAGGGATGATTGGGGTTCATTGCCACGATTAATTCATCAGTGGCAAATGGAATGATAGTGAGTTCCTTATGTTTTACAGGGAAGGCGACAAGACCTAAATCGGCATTGCCATGAAGTACATCTTCGTACACTAGATTTGCTCTTCTGTATTCAACCCGAGCATTCACCGAAGGAAATTCCTGCATGAAAGATTTTAGATAAGGGGGCAATTCATGCAGTCCAATACTATTAACAGTCGAAATTTGAATCGATCCACTTACCACGCTTCTCATTTCTTGAATCTCGCAACTTAATCTTTCATAGAGTGAGAGGATTTCCTTAAAAGTATTATATAAAGTCGTTCCCTGCTGAGTGAGTCGAAATTTCTTTTGATTTCGATCGATAATAAGCATGTCGTAATAATTCTCCATTGCTTTTAATTGCTGACTTACTGCAGATTGTGTCACTTCATTCAGTCGTGCTGCTTTTGAAAAACTTTGTGTTTCAACTAAGTCACAAAATGTTTTGAAGTTTTGAATATGCATGGCTAATAGATATTAATTGATCTTATGCAGATCAAACCTATTATTTGTAAAACTTATAATTAACTATGATTACGGAAGAAGAATTTAAAGAAAATTTAGAAAAGTTAAGAGAACAACTTGCAAATTCATGTGCCTCCGCAAATCGACGGATTGATGAGGTTCAAATTCTTCCTGTTACTAAAAATTGGCCTGTGTCGGCGGCGTATTACGCTCAAAGGGCTGGGTTCTTAAGGGTCGGTGAAAATCGTGTTCAAGAAGCACTTGCTAAGCAAAACGAGATTACAGGAATTAAATGGGATTTAATTGGTCATTTACAAAGCAACAAAGTCAAGTTGGTTGCGGGTCGATTTTCTCGAGTTCAAACAGTTGATTCAAATAAAATATTAGAGAAACTTCATTATGCTCATGATCGTATTGACGAAAAATTAGGTATTCTTATTCAAGTTAATACTGGAAAGGACCCAGCAAAAGCGGGTATATTAGAAGAGAATTGTGAGGAACTTATTGAGAAAGCCCTAAGCTTTTCTACTTTAAATGTAGACGGTTTGATGACGATTGCACCGTATGCACCAGATGAACCCATGGTCGCAAAGGATGCATTTTCGAGACTACGAATTTTGAGAGATCGAATGTCTTCTCAATTCAACATTCCATTACCAGAACTTTCGATGGGCATGAGTGGTGATTTAGAAGAAGCTGTAATGGAAGGTAGCACCATGATTCGTGTTGGTTCCGCTCTTTTTGGACAACGGTTATGATCTTAATAAACTTAGAACTAAGCTTGCCCCTATAAACGGAAGGCGCGAATATTGATTTTCTAATGAGTAAGAGTGCAGAAACAGAAAATGAAAAAAGATGGGACTTAGTTGAGCGATTACTCGATGATGAAAATCCCGTAGTTCGTTCCGGTTTACTGGACCAGTTTAATCGTTTTCCTAATGAGGGCATTCGCTTTTTGGAGCAGTTAATTCGTGAACCTGATAATCTGTTGGCTAAACATGCTCATAGTATAATGGTCGAGCTTGGGTGGGTTGATGGAGTAGGTGGTTTCCTTGAGTTTATTCGGTCATTAAGATACGAGCTTGAATCAGGTTGGTTTCTACTTGATCGAAGCATTTTTCCAAGCTTGGATATTTCTTCTTCTACTCTGTTTCTAGATCGCTTAGCTGATCGGGCAAGAGAACTTTTGGTTCCTCCGCATAGCTCAAAAGAGATTTGTTCGGTTCTGAACCGGGTACTTTTTCATGAATTTTCTTTTCGGGGGGCTAGTAAAGATTTTTCCGACCCTCAAAATAGTTTTATACATAAGGTACTGGAAAGAAGAAGAGGATTACCGATTACTTTGTCGGTGGTTTATCTTTTAGTGGCGAGGCGGATAGGACTTGAATTAGAGCCCATTGGATTGCCAGGGCGTTTCATGGTGGGTTGTTTTTTAGATAAAAAGCCTTTTTACATTGATGCTTTTTCTGGGGGTAAATTTTTAGAAATTGAACAAATGGAAGGCTTTCTTGATCATTCCTCAATCGAGAATTCGGGCTCTTATCTTTTGCCTGTAACTGTGGCTGAAACTTTGACCCGTGGATGCCGAAACTTGGTTCAACAATATGCGGGGTCTGGAGATGTTGAAAATTCCAGATTATTTCAAAAATTTGCGAATGAGTTTGAGAGAGTTCATCAACGGGAAACCAATGCTTGAAGAACCTTTATTAATTGAGAATCTAGTTCCTCTCTTACCTCATCAGGTAGGGCTAGCAGTTTTGGGCTCGCCGATTAATCATTCGATTAGCCCGCAACTTCACAAATCTGCTCTTGCAGAACTTGCGTCCCGCCATCCTTCATTCTCCAATTGGGTGTATCATAAAGTGGAAGTTAACTCTAAGGATTTAGCTTCTGCATTGATTCGTTTAAGAGAATGTGGATATCAAGGATTAAATCTTACAATTCCACATAAAGTAGATGTGTTTTCGTTACTTGATACAATTAATGAGGAGGCACGAAACATTGGTGCTGTAAATACTCTTATGCACGATGGAAAAGAGTGGCAGGGGTTTAATTCAGATGGATATGGTTTAGAGCATGCACTTGCAGGGCAATTGGATGTATCTTTGCAATCAGCCAATATTCTTATCCTAGGTGCTGGCGGAGCAGCCAGAGCAGCCGCGGCAAGGGCTTTGTCTCGAGGTTGCAAGAGTATTTGGATTGGTAATCGTTCTTCAATCCGTCTCGAGAATTTGGTCGAAACTTTGGGACGTACTTTTGATGTATCAGGAGTTACTACGTTTGAAATTTCGAAAATACCAGCTGTTATTTTTGAACATGACAAAATCGTTATTATTAACGCCACTTCTTTAGGATTAAATCCAAATGATCCTTCACCATTATCCCTCGAAGGTTTCCCCATCTCTACCCGAGTGTATGACATGATTTATAATCCCGCTGAAACTTCATTACTTAAGGAAGCGAAAGCCCGGGGAATGGCTTTTGAAAATGGATTATCTATGCTTGTCCATCAGGCGATTCGATCGTTAGAGATTTGGACAAAACATGAGATTTCTGAAGAGGCAATGTTTGCAGGTGCTAGATCTGCGATTAACTTTTAAATCCTGTGGCTGAACTTCTTTTACATTCCTCGGTTTTACCATATATCGGTTTTGTTTTAGGAATTATTTTTGGTAGCTTTCTTAATGTTTGTGCCCATCGAATACCTATTGGTAAGTCAATTGTTCTACCCGCCTCTCACTGTCCAAGTTGTGGATCGAATATCCCTTGGTTTAGAAATATCCCTTTGATCACTTGGCTATACCAAAAAGGTAAGGCGAATTGTTGTAATTACACTATTCCTGTTCGTTATTGGTTAGTAGAGGTTTCGGTGGGCTTGGCTTTCACCTATTTCACTTATTTATATTCTTTGGATTTAGATCTTGTCTCTTTGATTTTCCGTATTCTTTTTTCTTGGATCATGATTGCAGTGATTGTAATTGATTTTGAAACTATGCTTATTCCTGACCGGTTTAGCGTGGGAGGTGCAGTGTTTGGTGTTATCTTCTGTTTCATATTTCCAGAACTTAAAGAAAGTGCTCTCCCTAACACTTGGGCCTCTCATTTTGCGAGTGGATTTTATTCGATACTTGGTTTATTAGTAGGATCTTCTCTTCTTTATTGGATTGGAACTCTTGCACATATTGCTTTTGGCCGGGAAGCGCTAGGGGAGGGTGATGTAAAACTATTGGGTTGTATCGGAGCTTTCTGCGGATGGAAAGGGGCTATATTTGCCATTTTTGGTGGTGCCTTTTTAGGAACTCTTTTATTAGTGCCTTTGATGCTTTTACAGAAATTCTTTTCGAAGAGTAACTCGCAAAACAGCTCGGAGCAGAAATTACAATGGGGGGCGGAAGTTCCATTTGGACCCTATTTAGCAATTTCGGGGATGGTTTACTTTGGCGGCGCGAACTCAGTAATTGATCCATGGTTCGATCCTATTTTGTGGTTTTTTAATAATACTTCTACGGTTACCGCTTTTTAATATTGAAAAACCCCTCAGTTTTATTCATTTGATAAAGTTTGGAATTCTAACCCCATCCTTTATTTTATGAAGAAACTCCTAGTCGCCAATCGTAGCGAAAT
>CAYLIJ010000018.1:0-43546 GCA_964383925.1 uncultured Puniceicoccaceae bacterium | reverse complement strand
TCATAATCGAAGCAGGGAAAACAGGGTTCTCTTTAAAATGCCCTTCAAGAAAATACTCATTTCCTGAAATTTTATAGGTGGCAGTTGCTTCCTTACCATCAATTTTAGCAGTTTCTAGAAAAAGAAAAGGTTCTCGATGCGGCATCAGAGATGCAATCTCTTCAATTCGAAAACTCTTCGATCGTTTTGGCGGCTCTTCCCCTTTTGCTTTTGCATCTAGATAGGATTTAACATCTCCTAAAGTTCTTAAATCTCGAAGTTCTTCGTTTTCAATACTGACTTTTAAAGTTTGTTCAATTAACATTACAATCTCAAGCATTGTTAATGAATCCATTCCTAAGTCTTCGTACATTCTCAGGGAATCATCGCTATCCATGAGAATTTCTCTTTGCTCTGGTTCAAGATGGCGGTCAATTATGCCCAAGACGATTTTCTCAATTTGTGAGACATCATTATCTACACGAAAAGCAAGTGCAGCGTCATATGTGCCCGGCGGGCAACGCTTGAGAAGATCTCTCAAATCTTCATGAATCGATGGGTCGGATTTTTTATCCATAACAAAAGGGGTAGATGTTTTAGGGTGATTATTTTAGAATTATATATATAAAATTATTAATATCATGTCCACAAACTATTTATTTTGAAAATCTTATGAGTTCTGAAGATCAAAAAAAAGTCATTCTTACTTGTGCCCAACCTACTGGAAAATTAACCTTGGGCAACTATTTGGGAGCTGTCCGAAATTGGTCTGAGATGCTTGAGAATCATGAATGCTTTTTTGGCATAGTTGACCTTCACGCAATCACCACGCCTTCAAAGCCAGCAATACTTCGTCAAACCGTATTTGATTGCGTGGCACAGTACATTGCCTGTGGACTTGATCCTGAAAAGTGTCATCAGTTTGTTCAATCCCATGTGATCGGTCATACAGAATTAGCTTGGATTCTTACATGTATTACACCAATTGGAGAACTTCAACGAATGACCCAATTTAAGGATGCAACTGCAAAGCTAGGATTCAAAGAAGCAGAACAGCAAAATAATGAACTTAAATTCACTCATGATGGTGCTCGCCCACAAGCCTCGATTAATGCCGGCTTACTGTGCTACCCAGTTCTTATGGCGGCCGACATTCTACTCTATAATGCCGACTTGGTTCCTGTGGGAGAAGATCAACGGCAACACATAGAACTTTGCCGCGACCTAGCTCAGAAATTTAATAATCAATATTCTGAAACATTCACTATTCCAAAGCCCTACCTTCCCAAGGTAGGCTCTAGAATTATGTCCCTCGACAATCCGAATCGTAAAATGTCAAAATCTGACAAAAATGAACGAGCGACACTCTTTATTCTTGATGAACCAGATCTAATTAAGAAGAAAATTGCATCTGCAGTTACTGATTCTGGATCCGAAATTAAAGCAAGCTCAGAGAAACCTGGCTTGTCTAATCTTCTCACAATCCACTCTGCGCTCTCAGGTCAGAGTATCGAAAAACTCGAAGAGCATTTTTTAGGTAAGGGTTATGGAGAACTTAAAACAGAATTGACCGAACTGATAAGCGATTCCCTTAAACCCGTGCGTGAAAAGTACCACGCATTGATTCAAGATAAAAATTATCTTAAAAAGGTACTTTCCCAAGGTGCGGAAGCTGCCCAAAAGAGAGCCTATAAAATTCTGGGAAAAGTATATAGAAAGGTCGGTTTCATCGAACGAGACCGAACTTAAATGAAAAACTTTTTCATTTTTCGCTTGGTTCTTTCAAAAAAAACAAACAGAAAATACCTCAACCCATATAGATAGTAATGGATTATACAGAAAATGATGAACGGGAGGGGGTAACCAAATGGCCCTTCTATTTGGCCGCCCTTTTTATTATTACTTTAGTTATTGGATTTGCGTACCTTCATTTGAAAGTAAATGAAACCCTTGACCAATGGCAGCTTATTACTTGTATTCTTGCCTCTGGCTTGGGATCTATATTGGTCTTTATACCTCACCTGATCGATCGTTTTCTTGCAATTGCATTTGATCCATCAAACAGGGAAGACGAGGAACTCCATCGTAAAACTTACTTTGATATTAAAGAAATGAAGAGTGAACTTGAGGCTTTCTCAGTAAAAGTCGACAAAGTTCCCACCTTAGTCGATAAAATTGTCTCAGATGCACTAAAAAAAGATCCGTCAGTTGAAAGTGATATTAACCGAGTCTCAAACGATATTGATAAAATCAAAAATACCCTTATCGAAAAAATTAAAAACCTCGAAGAACTCATTGTTCAAGGTCCTCTCTTGCCGGAAACTGATCCTGCATTATCAGAAGTAACAAAGTCTATTCCTAATCTTCAAAAATCCATTGACGCTATATCAATCGAAATTAAAGACATTCAAAAGACGGTAGGTAAAATCCCCACTAAATTTCCAAAATCAATAGTTAACGAAGAAGAAGTTTATTCATCATTAGAAGTTGAAAATATAAGACAAGAAGATCAATCACTGGAAGATAATAAAACTCCAAGCTCTGAAGAAGAAAATGTCCCAGCCGAGGTAGAAGTTTTAGGTGAAGTTATTGAAAAACAGGAAAATAGATTCGATGAACCAAGTAAAGAATTATCGGAAACCAGTGAGACCATTCAAGACCTAGCAGAAGATTCCATAGATGATGATCTTGATTCAATCGAAGAAGGGGATGTTGCAGAACTCATTGCCGATGGTGGTGCTGTAGAAGAAAAACTAGAGAGCAAAAACAAACTTCTAGTCAATGAAGAGAGTAATCTGGATGAAAAATCTGCAGAACTCCCTGAAGAAGGAGATAATCTAGAAGAGAAAGAGGTTGAAGAATTAATTATTGAGGATGAATCTTATAACAAAGAACTCGATTTGGACTTACCCGATCCATTAGAAACAATAAGAAAAGTGGACGCAATACTTCAGGAAACAGACCCTGATCATTCTCCCTCACCCCTTACTATTCAAGAAGAACCGATCAAACCAAAAACTTCTCAGACAGGAACCACCTCGGTGGTAGCAAATGTCATGATTGGTATTGGCAATAAACCCTATCTTCGGGGCGAAGGACCTGGTCTCAACTGGGATGAAGGAGTACCAATGAACTTCATCGAAATTGGTAAATGGGCATGGTCCCCCCCTCGCAAAAACGCATCACTAACTGTACAACTTTATAGAAACGACAATGATCCAGATAAGTCTGGTAAAATCGAAGTTAAAGCAGGTGATAAAATCGAAATTAACCCTGACTTTAGCTAGTCTAATCCATTCATAAAATATTTCGGTAACACTTTAGCTTTATTCTGCTAAATTAGTAACTCGTAATCAACAAGAAGGGAAAGAATGCGGTCCGAATAAGTGACGATTGCATAGGTGTTGAAGCCTTTAGCCTATCGCACTTCCATTATCGGGAAGTGGCATTTGGGCGATGGCCAAAATGCCTTACCAACTAATCAAGGCTTCGATTCTTACTTTGGCATTCCTTACAGCAACGATATGTAGATCAATAAGGATCAGGTATTTGCTACGGAGGCAAAATTCTTCGATGGTTATACCCTCGAGCAGGTCAAATCGGGGCAGGCCTGCAAACGAAAGGACAGAGGAGGAAAAGTTCCCTTGATGCGATCAAAAGGGAACAAGAATCTGAAAAGAGTTTGTTAATTAATACTTTAGACAAGTATAATACCTTTTACTTTTGACCATTGAAAAATACTAGCCTCTTAAAAAGCAATACTATTTGATCACATATCAACTAAGTTTATACTTTCTTACAGTTCGTACAAAATCTTCCATTTCCCTGCGGTTACGAACTAATTAAAAATTACAATAAAGGACTTGGGTAAATACCCTTGGCTACCAACGCGGCAACAGATTCAACTACACGGGGTGTATCCTCTTGGTAAGTTACGCCGATCCATTCACATCTTGCTGTACGAACTTCTACTTCTACTTTTTGGGCAGAAATCCATTCATCAACTGCAGCAGGTAGGTAAAATTCTGATTTTACAGGATCTGTAACAGAGGAAAGAAAAGTTACAAAGCTATCCTCAAGAAAAGAAAATACAGATTGGGGGAATGCCCAAACATTCATTGATACAATTTCATTTCCCTGCAATGCTTTTTCATGTCCATCTGAATTCTTTCCTGTAATAGGATTTCCACTAATAATACCAGTCCATTCTTCAACAGACAAAAGGCGATCACCTTGGGTTTGACAAATCCCACGAGAAACCGATCCATATTCTGAGAGAGTTTCAGATAATTGAAAGCCTACCATTGCGCAGGATAATTTTTTAACTTCCGGTGCAATGGGAGAAAAAGTATCAATGAGCTGAGAAAAAGTTTCAGAACCGTAATAATCATCAGCATTGATCACCCCAAACGAACAATTATTCAGAACCTCTCGTGCCGCCCATACTGCGTGCCCTGTCCCCCATGGTCTTTGTCGGTCTATCGGACAAGAATATCCATTGGGTAAATCATCCTTATCCTGATATGCATATTCCACATCTAAAATATTCTCGTATTTACTACCTACCTGCTCCTCAAAGGTTTCGTGCATTTCTTTTCGAATCAAAAAAACAACTCGTTTAAAACCAGCTTTTCGAGCATCGAAAATAGAATAATCCATTAGTGTCTCACCGCTTGGGCCAATAGATTCAAGTTGTTTTAATCCGCCGTAACGTGTGCCCATGCCTGCTGCAAGAACGAGAAGAGTGTGTTGATTAGAAGTCATTTCTTATTGCAAAGGATAAATAATCTAAAATATCGGTCGTGAAAACTGCTTCCTGTCCATGCTGACGGGCGAGAACCTCCGCTGCTCGACCGTGCCAAAGAACTCCGAGTGCAGCGGTAGAAAAAAGGTCGTATTTCGCCTTGGCCAGTAAGGCACCTATAATTCCTGTAAGTAAATCACCACTTCCTCCTCTTGCAAGAATTGAACTTCCCGAAAAAGAATAAAAATGTTTTTCAGGAGATACGATTTGGGAATGTGCACTCTTAAGAACTACTATAGATCCAGTGGCAGATGAATATTCAACTAATGATTGCGAGTCTGCAAATCGATCGAATTCACCGACATGGGGAGTAAGAATTAATCGATCAGGCGAAGAGATCTTTTCTAAAATTTCTGGGCGAAGCGCATCCGCGTCCAAAATGGCATTTCCCTTCCATAAATTAAGAACTTCTCGAGCAAGCGAATGGGTTTCTGCTTGCGCACCTAATCCTGGTCCAATGGCCAAAGCTGTGGTTTTACTGAGAAATTGGCGTATCATCCCTAATCCCTCAAGAGCTAGCCCCCCTTCCGGAGTTTCAGGCAAGGGTACCCACATAGCTTCAGGTCGCTGTGCAACAAAAGAAGCATGCAATGACTCGGGAATACCAACGGTGAGCAATCCAACACCCGCCTTAAGAGCCGCTTGAGCTGCCATCATTGCGGCTCCCCCAAGCTCCCTTGAACCAGCAAGGAGAAATAAGTGGCCATTAGAACGTTTATCACATACAGCAGGTCTTAGTTTACGTAATTTTTTCAATGCGGAACCACATAAAACTTCCTTTCTTCTATCGAGCGGGAGTGAATTTGCTCCGTTTTCAAAAAAACCGAGGTCTAGGTAACGGAGGCGACCCGTCCATTTTTGATTCTCCTCTTCAATGAGAGGGCTCTTAGCAATACCCGTAGTATAGGTAAAATCTGCCCGTAAAGCTTCACTATTAGAACCCTGCCCAATACCCGTAGGCATGTCCACAGACGCACGAACTGAAATCTCATCGCTTTGATTGACAACTGAAACTAAATCAGAAATGGGAGAGCGAAGTGGGAGTTTAGCTTGCATGCCCAGCACGCCATCTATCAGTGCAGAAAAATTTAAATCCTTAACCAAGCCAGCTAGAACATTTTCTATCTCCTCCCTCCCTGAGAGACTTTCTAAAATTTCAACTTCCTCGACTCGTTTGCCAACCAACTCGATCATTTCTTCATGAGCTCTCTGGCAAAGTGGCCTACAATCCTGCCATTTACAAACTTGCCAAAGTACGGCACGTGCAGAAGGAATGGTCTTAAGTAAGCGTTTAGCCGCGATTAAAGCATCTCCTCCATTATGCCCCTTTCCAACTAAAACCAGAATACGTGGACGATGGGGTATGGTACGTAATTCGCGCATATCTCGTAAAAGACTATCGCCCAACGCGTCACCCGCTTGATTCATCACTCTCCATTCTCGCTCTTGATCACCACCAAAGTATTTGGTTTCAAATGCAAGAGCCTCCTTACAGCTTAAAATAGGATTGCTGGGTAAGATGGTGATCATGATACAAGAATAATTACGGCCGATGCAACTGTTGATAAGTGAGTCAGGCTAACCAACACTTTCGATGCACCCACCTTCTCTAGTAACTCTAAACCCGACTTGCTCAACTTGACAAATGGTTCCCCTGCCTCTCCATGTATAATTTCGGAGTCTAACCATCCAAAATCCTTACCTATTCCAGTACGAAATGCTTTAGCCATTGCTTCTTTGGCCGCAAAACGGGTGGCATAAAAAGGAGCAGATTCTGATTTATCCTCGCAATATACCTGCTCGTTAGAAGTAAAAATCTTATTTAGAAAATGCTTACCGTGACTCTCTATAGAATCTTTAATTCTTGAAACCTCGATGGTATCTATTCCAACACCTAGAACATTACTACCCGATGGAATCTTCGGTATCGAGGTCATTGGTTCAACAAGGAACGCATTTTTTGAACGGACTCAAACAATCCAAAAGTTATAGAACGGGAGATAATACTATGGCCAATATTAAATTCATAAATTGAATCTAAAGTCTTCGCCCCTTCGACATTATCATAATTAATTCCATGCCCCGCATTCACTCGTAATCCAAGCTCAGTACCGACACGCATACCCTCTCTTAAAATATTTAATTCTTTTTCTCGTGTCTCGGAATCATACCATGCGCGAGCAAAGCTTCCTGTATGTAATTCAACCCAAGGGGCACCAATCTCTGCACAGGCATCCAATTGCTCTGGATCAGGATCAATAAACATACTCACTGGAATTCCATTCTGAAGTAGTTCTCGAACCACTTCGTGTGCACGTTCCATGTTACCCCGAACATCAAGTCCACCTTCGGTGGTCACTTCCTTGCGATTTTCTGGTACTAGGCAAACGCTGTCTGGACGAATTTCTTGAGCCAATTGTACCATCTCTAATGACATTGATGTTTCCAAGTTTAAACGAGTCTTCATCTTTTCCTGATATCGCTGCACATCTTCTACTTGAACATGCCTTCTATCTTCACGAACATGCATTGTAATTCCATCAGCACCTGCATCCTCTGCAATCCATGCCATTTCAGCAGGGTCAGGCTCTATAAAACCGCCAAATGTATTCTTTTCATCGCGATAGCGTGCCTGTCGCAAAGTTGCGACATGGTCAATGTTTACTCCCAGCATAATCATAAGTTAATAAAAATATCTTTTTTTTAAGATAAACTCAACTGACTTTGCGAATCTTCTTTGATTGTTTTTTTCTTTTCTGCTGAATTTAATAAATTACGAAGAAATTTAGGTCGATGGTGCACGCAGGGGCCATTTTTGAGAAGGCCAGTCAAATGTTTCGGTGAACCATAACCTTTATTGGAAGAAAAATCATAACCTTTAAACTTGAGAGCCAATTTTCTCATCAATCGATCTCGCGTTACTTTTGCAACTATTGACCCCATTGCAATGGCAAGGGAGAAAGTATCTCCCTTGATCAATCCTTCATGTTGATAAGGCAATTTTTTCATCGGGCGCCCATCTACACTGACAATCCAGGCTTTTTCATCTGAAAAGATCTCTCCAGAAAACAAGTCTTCTTCATTTTTTAACAAGGGTATCCACATATTCTTTGAAGAAATAGACAACTTCTCCATAGCCCGCTTCATTGCAAGGCAGGTTGCTCCAACAATATTTTCAGATTCAATCTCCATCACCGATGAGTGCCCTGCTCCCCAGTAAAGCTCTCCAGAACTCGCAAGTTTTAATATCTGTTCGAAAATATCTTCCCTCTCCCTTTCTTTAATTTGCTTAGAATCATTGACCCCAAAGCATGCTTTTCGATTTTTTGCTTTTCGAAAGAAATCACTTGATAATAATACGGCTCCAGCAACCACCGGTCCGGCAAGGCAACCCCGACCCGCCTCATCAACCCCTATAATACCAGAATAACTCTTGATTCGTTTCCGATCAAATGTCCAAAGTGGGTTGACCATCTTTCGAAATAAGCAACCCTAACCCTTACGCCAATTTGAATTCCACTTCGGTTTGGCGGGGGGGGTCTTGCCCATTGCTTCATAGGCTGTTTTAAAGTGAAGTTTACAATATTCTCTCAATCCATCTTCTCCCACTCGTTGATAAAGAGACTTAGCTTTTTCTTTTGCCTGAGAACCTGAGCCTTTGGGAAGAGTTCCTCCAGCAAGTTCTCCTAGTTTTTTCATCTGTTGCAACCAGGTGGCACGTGCTATTATAGATGCTGCTGCAACTACTGGGTCCTCTTCCGCTTTTGTTCGCATTCGTAAATCAAAGTCCTTGCCCTCCACATACTTCTGCACGAGTGGCTGTTTGGTAAATTGATCAAGCAAGCCCCAAGCAGGTTTTTTTTCCTCAATTGCATCGTTAAGCGAGCGACCATGAAGCCAAGCGAGAAATTTATTCAAATTACTATCGAATTTCAGATAAAGTTCATTGTATTTGATCATACTTGTGTAAGCCACTTTAACCACAACGCCTCTAGTATCCTTAATTTGCTTGGCCATTTTAAGGATCGCACCATCAGTAATTGTCTTACTATCCCTAATACCAGAATTCATCCAGTCACGAACCATATCGCCATCAGCAACGACACACGCAGTCACCACAGGACCAAATAAATCTCCTTTTCCACTTTCATCCAATCCGGCATGGGGTTCAAACCACTCTGGATTGTTGACCTCCTCGTAGCCAAGTAAAAATTCACCAGTAACTTCAGGCTCGAGAATATTAGAAACAAATTCCTCAGTTTTTCTACCCTGAACAACGAGTTTACCACTTTCATATACAACTACCTTGACTAATTCACCATCGAAAGCATATCGGGCATATTGAACAGTCCGAGTAGACCAATCTCTCGATTTTAGAGAATTCCCAAGTTTGTCCATTTGCTCATTGGATAATTTTAGGGTATAAGAATTTTTTTTCTTTCTCTCTTCCCCACCTAAATTTGTAGCTTTGTTTGCCATACCTAAATTATCAATGGAAAAGACGAAGGGAAAAAGCAACTGCCAAGCATGAATAATTTACTCACAAAGCATATTCTTGAGAAATCGATCAACCAAGAACGATTTCAAAAGGACCTCCTTGAATGGTATGATGAACAAAAGCGAGATCTGCCCTGGCGTACTAATTCGTCCCTTTACAAAACCGTTGTCTCAGAATTTATGCTTCAACAAACACGAGTTTCTACAGTTCTACCTTATTTTGAAAATTGGATCCAAAAATTTTCTGATTTTGACTCACTTGCAATGGCAAAAGAAGATGATATTCTCAAGGCATGGGAAGGATTAGGTTATTATTCGAGAGCTCGTAACTTACATAAACTTGCTAAAATAGTGAGTTCATGGAGATTAATTCCCCAAGATGCAAAGTCTTGGCAAGCACTTCCTGGCATTGGACCCTATATTTCCGCGGCAGTTACAAGTATTACCTTTGAACAAGCCGAAGCTGTGTGCGATGGAAATGTAGTACGCGTACTCACTCGAATCTTTGCTCATGGTGAACTTTTTAAAGATGGTTCAACAGCACAAAAAAAACTGCAGCCCCTTGCACAAATTCTTTTAAATATTCAAAGGCCAGGAGATTACAATCAGGCCATTATGGAACTCGGCGCTACCATGTGCCATCGTCAATCGCCCACTTGCACTATTTGCCCAGTTCTAACCTATTGTAAAAGCGGACAGCGAGGAGACCCAGGAAGTTTTCCTGTTTTAGCCAAGAAAAAGAAATCTTTCAAAAAAATGAAGCGTTCTTGGGTTGAATCTAAAGATTCTCTACTCCTTCAAAAACCGAAAGATGGGGCCAATCGTTTGGCAGGAATTTACGAATTACCCGAGATTATTGAAAATGAAATATTCAGTAAACAAGAACTTCTAGCAGTTAGAAAAAGAACTATAGGGCAGACCGACTACGAGGAATCTATCTATCGATGTTCTTTAAATCCAAATAGTAGGCTAAATAATTCTATGAAGTGGATTAAATGGCATAAACTGAACGAAATTACCCTATCTGGCCCACATCGAAAATGGATAGAAGAAATAAAAACTAAAAAGTCTGAATAATTCCTTCAAATAAAAAATTGTCTAAAACTTTAAAGTCTTCTTCCCTAGCAATTCTTTTTGCTTCTTCTGAGGTCAAAAAATCTGCGTTCGGTTTGATGCCTACTCGACCTATATCCAAACGGTCTGAATCCCAACAGGTAGCAATTGTTTCATTTTCCGCGATCTTACCTATGGTATGAGTACGACATGCAGTGCACAAATTTTCAAATTGGTTAAGTTTCAAAGGAACAAGAGATTGAATTTCTCTAAGATACATCTCCGCTCTTGGTCCATGATCTAAGTCTCTATGATCATTTTCTCTTTTAGAATCATGAAACAAGGCGAATAATCGTACCACCTCGATATCCGCCGAATTGAAGCTACACAAATAGACACCATTTCTTTCAACGGTCTGCCAATGGGAAACTCCATGAATTGAACTGTTAAAAAGTTTTGCCTCAGAAACCACTTTTTCGACCAACTTTTTCATAAAACTGGAGATTGTTTTGCAAAACTTGCGAATCGTTCGATCTCTCCATCAAAAGATCCATTAGAAAAGAATACAACCAATACCAATAGGCCTTCGTTATTTTTTGATTTCAAATATTCACCCAGATCAAAATTTTTGGAAAAAGAATGCCCGTCTTTTCCAAAACTTTTGATTCGTTCAATCATCGCGTTAGGATCGATCCTTTGTTCAAGAGGTATTTTCTCAGCTCGATGAATAGCACCAAGCAATATTTCATCTGCCACAGATAAAGCATCCGCAAATCGATCCTGAAAAACATTGGTTACTGCAGTATTACTACGAGGTTCAAAACAGGAGATAATCTTTCTATCAGGCCACCTTGCCCTTAATGACTTCAAGGTACCCTCAATTGCGGTGGGATGATGGGCAAAGTCAGAAATCACTGTAATATTCGGTCGATCGACAAGTATTTCTTGCCTCCTCTTCACTCCCTTGCACGATGAATAGTCAGGTAATTTGAAACCAATAAAAGGAGCGGAAGGATTAACTTCCTTTTTCTGACAAATTGCTTGAGTCAATACGGAAGCTAAAAACGACATCGCTAAATTTCGAGCATTATATTCCCCGGGCATTTGCCAATTTACAGAGGTAACCTTTTGATCATGCCAAAAAAGATCAAATTTTGTACCTGATTCATTTTCTTCAAAATGCTTAATTTGTAAGTCATTCTGCCTTTCCATTCCTATCGAAAAAGTCGTACACCAAGGCGCATCAGGAAGTGTAAGAATATTTTCATCATCTCCATTTCGAATTATAAAACCATTAGAAGGTACAATTTTAAGAAGGTGAGAAAAACTTCGGCAGATATCCTCCAAATCCCTAAAAATATCACCGTGATCAAATTCTAAGTTGTTTAGAATTAAAATACGGGGACGGTAGTGAATAAATTTACTCCGTTTATCAAAAAAAGCAGAATCATATTCATCTCCCTCGATAACAAAGGGAGATTCCTTTATCCCAAGTTCATTGCCAGAGGGTAAATCCAAAGGGACTCCACCCACTAAATATCCAGGAGATAAGCCAACTTGCTCTAATGCAAAAGCAGATAATGAAGTAGTGGTTGTTTTACCATGCGTACCCGCAACCACCAAGCATGGTCTACTTTCAATTAAATCCTCACCAATTAATTGAGGTAAGGAAACAAAAGGAACCTTTCTCGTACTGAGAATAAATTCCACCTGAGAATTTCCACGGGAAACCGCATTCCCCACCACCACCCGATCAGGTTTCCAATCACGCATAACTCGGTCTTCGAAGCCTTCAAATAATTCAATTCCCGCTTTTGACAGAACATCTGACATCGGTGGATATACACCCAAATCCGAGCCCGCCACTTCGTGACCTTGCTTTTTGAGTAGAATCGCCGCGTTTCCCATCGCCGTTCCACAAATACCAATAAAAAACACCCGCATATAAATCGAGTTAGGCAAATTTCGGGTCAAGGGAAAGCATAATCCGCTATTTAGTTCTTCACAAAAATAAAATTACCTCGACTTGTTGGTCACTTTTAAGGAGATCGAATGGGTATGAAGGAAGAAAATATGAAAATTCTTATTATTGGTAGCGGAGGAAGAGAACACACATTAGCCAAAATCTGTGCGAAGAGTTCTTTAGTTGAGAAAGTTCTTGTCGCCCCTGGTAATGGAGGAATCGCCAAGGAGTTCACCACTTTCCCTCTTGATGTGGGCAAAAATGATCAAATCATCTCACTTGCCAAGCAGGAACATATTGACTTGGTCGTGATTGGTCCAGAAGTACCCCTTTGCAATGGAGCCGTTGATGGCTTAGCATCCAAAGGTATATTAGCATATGGTCCAAACGAAGATGCGGCACGATTGGAAGGCAGTAAAGCATTCACCAAAGATTTTCTCGCTAAACATAAAATACCGACCGCGGCATACGGGAATTTTAAAGATATTCAACCCGCACTCGATTACTTATCAGAATGCTCGCTTCCAGTAGTTGTGAAAGCAAGTGGATTGGCAGCAGGAAAAGGAGTTTTGATTTGCTCCACTTTAAACGAAGCAGAAATAGCAGTTAAGGATATGCTTGCCGGGTCAAGTTTTGGTGACAGCGGCCGAGAAGTAGTAATTGAGGAATTTTTAGAAGGCGAGGAAGCCTCACTCCATTTGATCTGCTCTGGAGAAAATTATGTCACGCTTCCCATTAGCCAAGATCATAAAAAAGTAGGTGAAGGAGATACGGGTCCTAACACGGGAGGGATGGGAGCATACGCTCCCACCAAGCTTGTCACTGGAGAAATGTTAGTTGAGTACGAAAAATCTATTGTAATTCCAACCCTTCACGGGCTAAAAGCCGATGGGATTGATTTTCGAGGGACTTTATATATTGGATTAATGCTAACTTCAAATGGCCCAAAAGTTCTTGAATTTAATGTACGATTTGGAGATCCTGAGACTCAGGTGATTTTACCCTTACTCAATGAAGATTTGGTTCCTATCCTTATTCAATCGGCCCAAGGAGGCGAATTGCCACGAAAGCTTGAAATCAAAAATCAATCAGCCATGATTGTAGTTTTGGCAAGTAAAGGCTATCCAGAAAGTTACCCAAAAGGAGAGGTGATCTCCCAACCCAAATCTGCACCCAAAAACAGTCAACTTATTCATGCAGGAACGGAGTTAAATGAGCAGCAAGAAATTATTAGTGCGGGCGGACGGGTGCTGGGAGCAGTGGGCTGGGGAGAAAATTTAGGACAAGCCAGAGATCGAGCCTATGAGTTATGTGACAAGGTTTATTTTTCTTCCAAATATTTTCGGAAAGATATTGGTCACAAGGAATTTTCAAGAACTTAAATTTATTCAATCTTGCCTTTTTATTAGAAGATCGAGAAAAAGTGTTGTTTAAAAATGGGAAAAAAAAGCCGAGAGAAAAAACAACGGAAACAAGAGAAACTAGTAGTATTTGTTTGTACTGCTAATGTTTGTCGTAGTCCAATGGCTGAGAAACTTTTCGAAGATGCTTTGGTTCACTCAAAAATTAAAAAAAATGTGCGAGTTTTTTCTGCCGGCATTTCCGCAATGGATGGAGATCAGCCATCGGATAATTCTATACAGGCTTGTCAAGAATTGGGGTTGGATATTACTGACCATCGGAGTGCAGCTCTTACCCGAGCAACTTTGGAAAATGCCTCAGCGATTTTTTGTATGACAGAATCTCACCGAGCTTTACTCAACATGTATTTTGAAGTACCCGAAAGCACCTCAATCTTTCTCATGAGAGAATTTATCGATCAAGAATCCAAAGAATTACCGGATCCCTATGGACAAGATATTGAAGTTTACAGGGAATGTAGAGACCGTATGAAAGAAGCATTGCCATCTCTTTTAACATGGGTTGAAAAAACCCTTTAATTTCATACTATAATAACTTTATCATGTATAATACAGACACAGCATCCACTTCATCGACTTCCTTTCTCGATCCTACTCCACTTGCAGAGCTTGATCCTGAAATTTTTAAAGTAATCGAAAAGGAAAAGTTAAGACAACGAACGCATATCGAATTAATTGCATCGGAAAACTTTACATTGCCCGCAATTATTGAAGCAACCGGTAGCGTACTTACAAATAAGTATGCAGAAGGTTACCCGGGTAAAAGATATTATGGGGGATGCGAACATGTGGATATCGCAGAAACCTTGGCAATTGATCGCGCAAAGTCACTTTTTGGAGCGGAATATGCTAATGTCCAACCCCACTCAGGAAGCCAGGCAAATACGGCAGTTTATTTTGCCATGCTCCAGCCAAATGATAAGATTTTGACTATGAGTCTACAGGATGGCGGTCATCTCACTCATGGGCACCCAAAAAATTGTAGCGGCATGCTTTATGATGTTATTAACTACGGAGTTAATCCTGATACTGGATTCATTGATTACGACTCGATCGATGAAATTGCCAATCGTGAAAAACCTAAATTAATTACCGTGGGTGCATCGGCTTACCCTAGAATCATTGATTTTGAAAGAATGGGCAAAATTGCCAAGGAATGTGGTGCATTACTTTTAGCAGATATCGCTCACATTGCGGGTCTTGTTGCTGCGGGTCTTCATCCATCCCCCGTTCCTCACGCTGATTTTGTGACCACTACGACCCACAAAACCCTTCGCGGTCCTCGTGGTGGACTTATTATGTGTAAGGAAAAACACGGCAAGGCAATTGATTCTGCCGTTTTCCCAGGCAACCAAGGTGGACCACTCATGCATGTTATTGCTGCGAAAGCTACTTGCTTCCGCGAAGCTGCAAAGGTTTCATTTAAGGAATACCAACAGCAAGTAATTAATAATTCCTCCGCCTTAGCCAGTGAACTGAATGAAAAAGGCTTCCATTTAGTAAGCGGTGGAAGCGACAATCATTTAATGTTAGTTGATCTTCGTCCATCTCATGCTGAACTAACAGGCAAACAAGGTCAAATTGCCTTAGAAAGAGCGAATGTTACCTTAAATCGTAACACCGTTCCAGGTGAAACACGAAGTCCATTTCAGACTAGTGGTTTACGTATTGGTACGCCAGCAGTTACCTCCCGCGGGATGAAAGAAAATGAAATGAGTGAAATTGCGAGTATAATCTACCAAGTTCTTTCAAATCCTGAGGATTCTGATTCGGTACAGGACGCTCAAAAGAAGGCACTTGCCCTATGTGAAGGTTTTACTTTACCTTATTAGTTCTGATTCTTTAATTCAAATTTACTGACCCACTCAACATATGAATAAAAAATTATCCAAGAAAAAAGGTTTTACCCTTATTGAACTTCTTGTAGTTATCACTATCATTGGAATTCTAGCTGGCATTGCATTTGTTGGATTTGGAGATGTTTTTGGTACCGCGGGTAGAACTGCTGCTCAAAAGAATTTGAAGACTATATACGAATCATTGGTAACAAGTAGTCAATTTTCCTTTCCAATGAGTGATGATGTGAAAAGCTCAGCTGATTTTGCAATTTGGTACCGGAAAAAGACTAATGATACACGACCAGAATTGTGGTTTCTCCCCGATGATGAAAAAGTAAGAGATTTTTCAGAGGACGATAGCGGCAAAGGAATCCCCTCACAAATTCCAAGTGAGTATGGGGAACTTGATGATGTGAAAGATGCAATTGGTTATTCAATCGCGATTCCTGGTGACGACGCTGAAAGCAGAAAATTTAATCGTAACTTAAAAAGTGGTGCTTATCCCATTGTCTGGACAAGAGGACTAGAATCTGGTTCAGACAAATGGAAAGTTGATTCGCCTTGGGCAGGTGAAGGAGGACATGTCCTTTTTAGTGACGGCACAATCCGTTGGTATGACGATACTAAAGGACAGGATGAAAATGGTGTATTTACTGCGGCAATTAATAAAGAAGACGGAGCAGATAAAAAGTCTGAATCCACTAATGATATTTCTGCTGCCCTACCAATAGGTTGGGAAATGACAAAGGATTAAGAATCAGTCAAATTTTCTATAATTTTAATCTCTAGCTCTGTGGGCAAGGAGAAAGTTCAAGGAGTTTTATATTTCGGAAAGCAAGGACGTGCAAAAGTCGTTGTCGAAGGAAAGAATGAACCCATTGCATTAGCAAAAGGTTCTTCCGGGACTGCAATTCATGGAGACACCGTTGAACTCACTACCCTGCCTTCTAAAAAGAAAAAGTTTCCGCAAAGAAAAAAGGATAAGAAACCGCCTAAATCTCGCTATGAAGTTAGAAAAATCACTAAGCGTGGAACGAGTGATTTTCTTGGCTACTTGAGAAGAGATTTAGGCCGGTCTTTAGTACAAGCTGAGAATTCTAGATTATTCGTACCATTTAAAATTTTAGGGGACCAAAGAAATGCGGTCGAACACGACAAGGTCTTGGCTCAGTTTGTTCGCTGGGACCCACCGTCTAGAATTCCCATGTGTAAAATACTGCGGGTACTTGGACCAAGTGATGACCCACTTACAGATCATAAAGGTATTTTAGCGAAATATGGTCTAAGTGGTAATTTCCCAGAAAAGGTTACAGAAGAAGCAAAAGCATGCCCTGACCAAGTTTCAAAGGAAGATATTAAAAATCGCAAAGATATAAGAAATATCTTTACTTTAACCATAGACCCATTGGATGCTCGTGATTTTGACGATGCCCTTTCCGTCCAAGAATTGCAAAATGGGGAATGGGAAATTGGAGTTCATATTGCCGATGTTTCCCATTATGTGAAACCAGGTACTGCCCTTGATCGAGAAGCGAATCGAAGAGGGAATTCCACTTACCTTGTCGGTGAGGTGGTACCGATGCTTCCTCACCGCTTATCCAGTGGAATTTGTAGTCTGGTTGAAGGAGAGGAAAGACTTGTTAAATCTGTCTTCTTTGTGTTCTCAAAAGAAGCACAGGTAATTCGTTCCAAAATTACTGAATCTGTAATACTAAGCGATAAAAGACTAACTTACGAACAGGCTGGGTTATTCCTACAAGAAGATGATTTAGAAAAGATTCGTTCTGCTAAGCCTCCTCCCAGTCGTTATTCAGGTAATCCGGGTAAATCTCTGAATGAAATTTCGGAGAACCTTCTCGATAGTCTTCAATTAAATATTCGTAAAATCGCATCTATTGCAGCTGTACTTCGTCGGAAACGAATGGAAAAAGGTTCCCTTGACCTAGAGTCCACTGAAGTGAAAATTCTAGTTGATCAAAAAGGGCAACCAGAAGAAATTTTACAATCTCAAAGTGACGAGAGTCATCATATGATCGAAGAATTTATGCTTTTAGCGAATGAAAGGCTTGCTATTGAGTTACGAAAACAAAAATTGCCTGGTGTCTATAGGGTACATCCAGACCCTGACCCTGAAAACCTTGAAGAACTCAGGGGCTTTCTTCAATTATTTGGAATTTCATGTGGAGAACTAACCGGACGCAAAGAGGTAACTAAAATGCTCACTGCGATGAATAAACATCCACTTGCCCAAGTCCTTCGGATTAAATTCTTACGTAGTTTAAAACAAGCATGCTATAAAAGCACCCCAGATGGACATTATGGACTGGCTAAAAATGATTATCTTCATTTCACCTCTCCGATTCGAAGATATGCTGATTTAATTGTGCATCGAATAATTGAAGATCATATTCGTGGAAATCAAAGAAAAAAAGTAGATCATTCCCGATTGGATGGAACTGCCAAGCATTTATCCACAACCGAGCGAAATAGCGTAGATGCAGAAAGAGAATCAGTAAAAGACAAGCTATTGCTTTATTACAAGAAGGATATGGGGAAAAGGCCAGCGGTCAGGCATCGTGCGATCATTACCGAAATTACTAGAAGAGGTTTTTTTATAGAACTTGTAGATACGCTCGCTCGTGGCTTTGTTCCCATTCGAACCCTTCCCCGTGAACTTGGTTATAGGGTATCTGCAAATGGTACGGCACTAGTGGCAAGAAATTCAAAGATTCGCTTGAAACTTGGTCAGGAAATTAGCGTACATATTGACAAAGTCTTTGTATCCGATAAGCAACTCGATTTTCGCCTCGCTTAATTATACTTTGTTTGAGTGTTAATGAAGTTTTTTTAAACCCTTCTTGATGAATTTTAATTATCAAAAGGAATTAGTTCGAATCTGGGAAAATTCTGTAGAACTTTACCAATCGGGAAATATATCTGCTGAAATATTTCCCATTCAAGATGAGCTTCCATTTTTACAAATGATTGGTCTTAATAAAATGGATATTTTTGATTTTGTAGAAGATTGGGTCTGTGAAGGCACACCTGATCTTGCTACATTCCTTCTTATTCATGATATAAGAAGAGACTTTTTTATTGAAGAACAACAAGGAATTCCATCTCTAAAGATACTTGATTCCAGAATGCTCCCAGGCAAAACTGAAGCATTGAATGAAATCGTATGGCTACCAAGAGTCATTCAAAAAGCACAGGCAAAGTTACACGGCGAACTGTCCAAGGATACTATGTTTTGCTGCGGAGGTGACCGGGCATTCTTTGAAAGAAATGATATTCATCCGGCAGAATTTTTACGTATTGTACAAAAATCGAAACAGGATGATCAACTGATTCTTGAATGGGTGGTAAAGAGAATTAAATCGTCACAGAAGAATTGATAACCTATTTCTTTAACTATTATGGAATTCGAAAAATATCATGCCCTTGGTAATGACTACCTAGTCTTTGATCCAAAAGGAAAAAGTATTAACTTTTCAGAAAAAGAAATTATTAGGATTTGCCATCGTAACTTTGGTCTTGGCTCTGATGGTATTCTGCTTGGGCCAACAAACTCAGAACAAGCTGATTTTAAACTCAGAATTCTTAACCCTGATGGAAGTGAAGCCGAAAAAAGTGGAAATGGTTTAAGGATTTTCGCAAGGTATTTAAGGGATATAGAAAAAGTTTCCACCCTGCCTTTTCGTGTTGAGACACTTGGTGGAATTGTAACCTGCCAAGTTTCCGAAGATAAATCTGTAATTATCGTTGAAATGGGAAAGGTAAGCTTTAGAAGTGACGTCATTCCCGTGAATATTACTGGTGAAGTAAGGGAGATCTGTGATGAATCGATTGAAGTAGATGGACAAGTATTGAAATATTATGCCGCTACAATTGGAAATCCACATTGTGTTGTTCCCGTAGAATCAGTAAATCGATCATTAGCAATGGAATTGGGATCGAGTTTAGAAAATCATCCGAATTTCCCTAATCGAAGTAATGTGCAATTCTTACAAATAATTGATCGAAACCGAATCAAAATTGAAATTTGGGAACGTGGTGCTGGTTATACTCTTGCTTCTGGTAGTAGCAGTTCTGCCGCTGGTGCAGTAGCTCGGAAAATGGGTGCATGTGATGAAAACATAACAGTTGAAATGCCTGGAGGTGAAATTGGACTCAAGATAGACAACGAATTTAATGTTCAAATGACCGGGACTGCGACTCGAGTGGCCAAAATGAACCTCGATCTTGGATGCCTACAAAGTCACTAAGTTTTGGGTTCAGGTTTTCTTGCTATCCAAAATCGACATTCGTCTGAAAAGTCTTTTACGATTTGTGATTCGTCAGCAAGTCTAGATCTAAGCACATCTCGCTCCAATAAAAACCCCACATCCTTCAAGTCTTTCCTGATATCCAATGTATCGGGGACATGTATAAAAAGCTTTCCATTTGGAGTGTCTCCATAACGATCACCAAATTCAAGGAGTTCTTTTTCCTGCGATCCGATTCTCCATTTTTTTCGCTCGTTTTCCCAAAATTTTTTCCATTTTGGCAGTGAGCGATCATGCGAAGTAAATACAAACTTTCCATTTGGTCGTAGCACTCGGAAACATTCCAGTATCGCTTTTTTCCGGTTTTCTCGATGTGGAATTTGCATTAATCCATTAAACCCAAAAATTACTCCACCAAAAGAATTTGTTTCGAATGATAATTGTGTGGCATCAGCAGGAAGAAAATGAATTTTGCTGCTTCTTTCCTTTTGGATTTTCAAGGCTCTCATCACCATTTTTTTTGAAACATCAGATGCAGTTAGGTTTTCATAACCCAACATCCAAAGCGAAAAACTTATTCTGCCTACACCACAACCTAATTCTAGTATTTCTTCTTTGTTATTTGGAAAACATTTTCGAAAAACCAACTCTTCAGATGCCCATAATCCAATTCGTCGAGTGGCTTCTTCATAGTGATCAAGTACACTGTCAGCCTCAAAATATGAAAGTACTTTTTTTTCATCTACCTGTTGATTGTAAAGTTCCATTATTAAATAAAATTTAGTAAAACATAAATATTGAAATACGAAAAGCTAAGATGACGCTTGCCAATTTCAAAGTGAAATGGTTTAGTATTCGATTTCCTATCATGAAAGCCACTATCCAAACACAGGGCAGTCAATTTACTGTTCAAAAAGGCGATATACTATTTGTAAATCGCTACCCCGACACTAACGAAGGTGATCAAGTAAGTATTGATCAAGTTCTTATGCTTGTAGACGAAGGTAAAGCGACCTTTGGCACTCCGACCGTTGAAGGCGCTACAGTTAAAGCTAAAATTCTTGAAAATAAGAAGGATAAGAAAATTATTATTTTTAAAAAGAAAAGAAGACAGGGATATAAAAAGAGAAAAGGTCACCGCCAACACATTTCCGTGGTTCAAATTGAATCCATTGATTTAAAATAACTAGTTGAGAATTTAGATATGGCACATAAAAAAGGACAAGGAACTTCTAGAAATGGAAGAGATAGTAATAGTAAACGCCTAGGGGTTAAAAAGTTTGGTGGCGAATCAGTTTTGGCTGGTAATATTATTTTAAGACAACGAGGAACAAAATATCATCCGGGTAAAAATGTGGGCCTTGGTCGTGACCACACACTATTTGCACTTACACCTGGTAAGGTAGAATTTGATAAACCTCATCGTTTGGTCAACATAGTTTCTGATAACTAAGTTTTGTTAAGCTCGCTTGAGCTTTTCCTAAATTTTTTCCATTTTTCTTAAACTTCCTTAAACTAGTCTGTATGGAAGATAGTGAAAATACTGAAACAGAAACTTCTGTTGAATTAACTTTTGTAGAAACTCGAGTATTAGGCTCTTTAATAGAGAAAGAGTTGACTACCCCAGAATATTATCCAATGAGCCTCAATGGCTTGGTTAATGCATGCAATCAAAAGAATAATCGTTTGCCACGCACAGATTTAGATGAAGACGAAGTCAAAAAGGTTATCGAAGAACTTCGAATCAAAAGACTTGTGCATCGAGTTGACCTAGTAGGGTCTAGAGTTCCAAAGTATCAACATAACGCAGAAAAAGAACTCGATTTAATAAAACCCGAACGGGCACTCTTAGCAGAGTTGCTAAATCGTGGACCTCAGACTGCCGGAGAACTAAATAATCGGGTCTCTAGAATGTTTACTTTTGATGGTATTCCAGATATTGAAGATTCACTTCAAGAACTTAAAGACAGGGAACCATCTTTAGTAGGTAATATGGATCCTGCTCCAGGACAAAAAGGAAAACGATGGTTTAACCTATTGGCCCCTCCACCTGTGGTAGAAGAAATGAATGATGGTTCATCATTATATGTTCCTGGACCAGATAAAAGAATTGATCAAGTGGAAGAGATGACAAAAGAATTTACTGAACTTAAGGATGAAGTAGAAGCACTTCGTTATCAATTAAGAGAATTGTCGGATGAATTCAAAAATTTCCGCAAACAATTTGACTAAATTATAGAAATTTAACTTCGCAAAGATCCCTCATCTTCGCTCTTTTTAAAGTCTTCATATGTAGACTTAATTCCTTCTTCTAATGAAATTTTTGGTCTCCATCCAAGGTTATCAAGCATGGAGACATCTAATCGTTTAACTGGGGTACCATCTGCCTTAGTAAGATCATGTGTAATTTCACCTTCAAAACCCACAGTGTTTTTTACTAAATTTGCTAATTCTAGAATTGTTTGATCTTTGCCCGTTCCCACATTTATCCAGTGAGGCGGGTTCTCGATAGAAAGTAAGAAAAGTAATGCGTTAGCCAAGTCATCTGCATGTAAGAGCTCCCGTCTTGGTTTGCCTGTTCCCCACAATAAAACATCAGACGCTCCCGATTTTTTGGCCTCATGAAATCGCCGAATCAAGGCAGGTAGAACATGAGAATTTTGAGGATGATAATTATCTCCCTGACCATACAAATTAGTAGGCATTGCTGAGTGAAACATTACTCCATACTGATTCCGATAATGCCTACACATCTCAAGTCCTGCAATCTTCGCAAGGGCATAAGCAGAATTTGTCGGCTCTAATGGACCAGTCAAAAGAGATTCCTCCTTCAACGGCTGTTCTGCATCACGTGGATAGATACAAGAACTTCCTAGATTAAGAAAACGGGAAACATTAGATTTATACGAAGCATGAATCAAGTTCGTATTAATAAGCAGATTTTCACGAATAAAATCTCCAGGATAAGTATTATTTGCATATATTCCACCTACTCGACCAGCGGCATTTATAACTATATCTGGTTTTTCTTGGGAAATAAAATCTTGTACTGCTTGCTGGTTGCATAGATCAAGCTTAGTACGATTTTGGGTTATAACATTATACTCGTTTACATACGCACCAAATGCACGAATTAATGCAGAACCAACCATCCCATTGTGCCCACTTACGAATACTTTTTTCATTATGTAAGATTTGCTTCAGACAAAGCTTTTTCTTGTTGGGCAAGTTTCATATCTGCATCCACCATTATCGTCACTAGTTCCTTAAAACCTACCTTCGGTTTCCACCCAAGTTTTTTCTCTGCCTTGGTTGCATCTCCAATTAAAAGATCTACTTCTGCTGGTCGCTCATACTTTTGATCAAAGCCTACAAACTCCTGATAGTCTAATTCTAAATAAGAAAAGGTTTCTTCTAAAAATTCGCGAACTGTATGGGTCTCGTTGGTTGCGATTACATAATCACCGGGTTCATCTTGTTGTAGCATCAACCACATAGCTTCAACATATTCTTTTGCATAACCCCAATCTCTTTTAGAATCGAGATTTCCTAATATTAACTTTTTTTGTAATCCTAATTTGATACGGGTTGCCGCACGAGTAATCTTACGGGTTACAAAAGTTTCTCCCCTACGAGGAGATTCATGATTAAACAGAATTCCACTACTCGCATGTAAACCATAAGACTCGCGGTAATTTACAGTTAACCAATGTGCATACATCTTTGCACACGCATAGGGCGAACGGGGCCAAAAAGGAGTAGTTTCAACTTGTGGAACTTCTTGTACCTTACCAAACATTTCTGAAGAAGAAGCTTGGTAAAAGCGTACTTTCTCAACTAATCCAGCTTCCTTAATTGCTTCTAAGATCCGAACCGCTCCTACTCCAGTCACATCCCCAGTATACTCAGGAATATCGAAAGAAACTCGGACATGACTTTGGGCTCCAAGGTTATATATTTCATCAGGTTGTAATTTATAAAGTAATTTGACTAGTTGGGTGGCATCCGCCAAATCACCATAATGCAAAAATAATCTCGTATCATCTACAAGAGGATCTTTGTAAAGGTGATCTAGACGGGATGTATTAAAGGTCGACGCACGACGTACAATTCCATGTACCTCATATCCATTATCTAATAAAAGTTCTGCCAAATAGGAACCGTCCTGCCCAGTTATTCCAGTAATAAGTGCTTTTTTCATAAATTACTTATATCCTACAAAATTATTTAACTTCGTAAAGATAACTATTATTTATTCAAGGATAGTTTCAAGATCATTGACAGTTTGAATATTCTTCTCCAAGAATAATTTTATTTGTAAATTTGGGGGGATTAGCTCAGTTGGTTAGAGCGCGTGCATGACATGCATGAGGTCACTGGTTCGAGCCCAGTATCTCCCACCATTTAACTTGCAAATACCTCCATGCGACAAAGATGATAGAAGGCGTCTAAGGATATTCATCTCGAACCTATCAAACATTAAAATTGAATTGTTCGATGTATTGAAAATTTCAATACAAAAAATAAGTACTAGTGCATCGAAAAGATCTATTGTATTCTTAAAACCAAAAACTTAAGGTCGAACCATTATCACATGTTACCAATATTATAATTTGTAAATTCTCTAATTCCCCTCATGATAAATCCTCATAAAATGTTACATAAAAGTAAATTAGAGATGTTTATAATTATTGCCCTTGCTGTTTTATTCGGTTCGGTTTGGCTACTTGCTCATTGGAATTTATCTAGGCAACCTCCACACCATAAAGGACCCGGGAGCGTAGGTTATGAAAAAAATCCATTTACTCAGAGTAAATAGCTTATTTTATTGAGATGGAATACCCGCTATTCTTTATAATAATTTTTGAAAATAATTGTTTTCGCCTTGGTTAACTTCATTTCATTCGCTTTAAGAAAAAATTGAAACAACACTTAATACAGCCTTTTTTTCATTAATAATAAAAATATTTAATTACTGCCTTAATTAGAAAATATGGTAAGTTTAAAGTTATTATAAGTTCATTTTCCTTAGTCCAAAATAATAACTAAATAATCGATACAAATGCTAATTCATACTGTAATTTTTTGGCTGAAAAGTAATTTAAACGATGAAGATCGATCCAAATTTTTCCAAGGTGTTGAAAAACTAGGAAAAATCAAGTCAGTAGAACACAATTTTATCGGTACACCTGCAAATACTAAGAAAAGGCCTGTTGTCGATGATACTTACGATTGTGCTCTAACTGTAGTTCTTAAAAACTTGGAGCAACATGATGCATACCAAGTCGACCCAATCCATTTAGAGTTCATTAAAGATTGTGCACATTTATGGGAAAAGGTGCAGATTTTTGATGCGGATTAAACTTTTGTGCTAGTATCAGACTGCTTCGCTAAAAAACGAACTAACCCGTAGGCTAAGATTACTGCCATGGGACCGATTATGAAACCCTGTGGGCCATAGGATAAAATGCCCCCAATGATGCCGAGAAAAAGCATGAAGCTGAGCCAAGCACCTTGTTCATGAAGACGACGACCCATGCTAGCACGAATTCGACTGATCAAGTAATTAAAAAATATACTAAGGCTAGCCATTGCCATTGCGGTAACTGGTTCCCCCCTAGTCCAAACTAAGGAAGAAAGTGGAAGCCAAACCATAGCACTTCCAACTACTGGTACCAGTCCGATAAACGCACCAAGGAAAAAAACAGGTAGAAAAAAGAACCCCCCTATAAAATGTGCTACTAACGCGAGAGCAACACCTCGAATAAGCGAGGTAAGTACAGTATCATTCAGTAGCCGCAGTGTAATTTTTCGATGAAGTTCAAGCCAGCCATGTACTTCATTTTGTTCGAAGCCTCCAATACGCATTGCCCCCTTAAGAAAACTTGAGCCATGGGCGTATAAAAAAGAAAGAGCAATCAAGGCGAGTGCAAGTTCAGCCACAAAACCTTGCGTGCCCTTGAATAAAAATTCCAAAAAGGTTCCAGAGAATTCTCGTGTGTCTCCCACCAAGTTCGATACAAATTGAACCGCTTTGTCCTCATCAAGTGGAAGCCTCGGATAAATCGCATGAATTTCTCGAATACGAGCAGAAATGCTCTGCAAAAGAGCTTCCCTCCCTTGCTCTTCGCCTAAGGCGAGTGATACAATTGTATCAAGCATTCCTTGGCTAGGATTAGAAGCTTCCCAAATAATCAACAAGAAGGGAGACAAGATAACTAGAAGTAAAGAGACGGTAGCTAGGACAGCACAGAGTTCTGATCGTCTTCTTAAATCCAAGGACGGAAGTAATTTTTTTCCTAAACTTTCAATTGGGCGGAAGAAAACAGGGTAAGTCAACGCGGCCAATGAAACTGCAAAAAGAATAAATTCAAAAAGAGGGGAAAATGTCCCATATAAGGGTATGATTAAAAGTAAAAGGGCAAAGACGAGTAATCCGCGCTTTTTCCATAATTGCCAAAAAGCATCTCTTCTAACAGACAGTAAGTCTTTTTCCTCTTGGTTCTTTTTAATTTCCTTCATTTACCAACAATAAGTAAATGTTTGGTTAAATCTTCGCAAGTTGCTTCCTTAAAAAGGTTCCAGTCAAGGTATCTTTTTCTGCTAATTCATTAGGAGTACCCGAAAAAATTAGTTTTCCACCTTTATCTCCTCCAAGGGGACCAATTTCAATTACATGATCGGCAAGGCGAATTACATCAAGATTATGTTCAATTACAATCAATGTATTACCCGCATCCCTGAGTTTGAATAATAAATCCATTAATCGTTGAACATCTAGCCAATGTAATCCGGTTGTTGGCTCATCTAAAAGATAAAGTGCTTTACCTGACTGTTTTCGACTGAGTTCTAAAGAAAGTTTTAAACGCTGGGCTTCGCCACCAGATAATGTATTAGCCGCTTGTCCAAGTTTTAAATAACCTAAGCCTACAGCATCTAATGTGTCAAGTTTGCCCAATATAGCAGGATGCTTAATAAATAATTCTCTGGCTTCTGAAATCGTCATTCTAAGAATATCTGCAATATTATAACCTCTAAAACGAACTTCTAAAGTTTCCCGATTATAGCGTTGACCCTTACAACTTTCACATTCCACGAAAACATCGGCTAAAAACTGCATATCTAGTTTAACCATGCCATCGCCCTTACAGCGCTCGCAACGCCCACCAGGTAGATTAAAGCTAAATCGACCAGGGCTGTAGCCACGTACCCTGCTTAAAGAACATTGAGAAAATAGTTTTCTTAATAAATCGAAAAGTTTTACATAAGTAGCAGGATTAGAACGTGGGCTCTTCCCTATAGGAGATTGATCGACTCGTACTGCTTGTTCAAAATGCTCGAGTCCTTCGATACCAGAATGTGCACCTGGTAATTGCTTAGCTCGGTGTAATTGATTGGCGGCAGATTTAGCTAACACTTCATTAACTAGAGTACTTTTACCAGAACCTGAAACTCCGCAAACTACGGTAAGAAGACCAACAGGAAAAGAAACATCGATTTTTTTTAAATTATTAGCCCTTGCCGAACGGATTATTAATTGTTCATTACCTGGTAATTTATCTGGCCCTTCTTTTTCTACTTTTTCCAATCCAGAAAGAAATGGACCAGTTAAACTTTGTTTCGAGGTAAGACATGATTTTACATCACCAGAAAACATTAATACTCCTCCCTCTGTCCCGGGACCTGGACCCACTTCTAATAAATGATCACAGGCAAGAAGTGTGTCGGCGTCGTGTTCAACTACTACCACTGTATTCCCTCGATTTCTTAGACCGTGTAAGACTTTTATTAATCGATTATGATCAGAGGGATGTAGGCCGACGCTTGGTTCGTCTAATGCATAGATCACTCCGACTAATCCCATACCCAATTGAATTGCTAAACGGGCCCGCTGAGCCTCACCTCCACTTAAACTAGAATAAGGACGATTTAGATTAAGGTAACCAAGACCCACTTGATTAAGAAAACCAAGACGTTGTTCTAAACCAGTTATTGCATCAAAAACTTGTTCATAGTTTGAATCATTTAACACTTTCTTCTGGACAAATGACCATGCTTTTTCAGAAGAAAGCGAAAGAAAATAATCAAAAGATTTACCTGCTAACAGGACAGATCTAGAAAAAGAAGATAGTCTTTGGCCGCGACAGGAAGGACAATTTGTTCCAATTTGGTATGTAAGTAATCTGGTACGAAGAGTATCACTTGTGGTATTTTTCATTGTCTGGGCAAGATCATAAAATATACCGGGAAAAGGTTGTTTTTTTGCTTTTCCTCGACCAATTTTTAATTTTAATTCAAAAATTTGTTTCTCATCTCCATGCAGTAGAAATTTTTTTATTTTAGAAGGTAATTCTTCCCAAGTTTGCTTAAGATCGAAAGGATACTGCTCGGCTAATTGCTTAAGAATATTTTTACGCAAATTAACCATTTTCCGTGATCCTAACCTCCAGACTTTAATTGCTCCTTTAATGAGAGATAGACTCGGGTCTGGTATAATTAAATCTTCACGAAAAGAAAGTACCTGTCCAAGTCCTCCGCAAGTTTCACAAGCCCCATCTGGATGATTCCACGAAAAGTGTCTCGGAGTAATATTTGGATAAGTTGATCCACATTTTTCGCAGGCATAGCTTTGGGAGAAAAAAATCTCTTCAAATTCGTCTTTAGAACTCTCAATCAACGCGAAGGCACAATCCTCACCTTCTTTAAAAGCAAGTTCAAGAGAATCTGCTAGTCGGCTTCGACTATTAATATCCACTTTTACCCGGTCGATTACTAAGTCAACTTTGAGCTCACGGCCTTTGGTTTTTTCTGGAATAAGATCTCGGTCATCTAATCGCTTTATTTCTCCATCAATTCGTACACGTTGAAAACCCCTTCTTTCTAAATTGGGGCATTCCTCTCTCAACACCGATGCCTTTGCCTCCATAATTGGAGCTAATATTAAAACTCTTTTTCCTTTTCCGCTTATTAATAACTGTTTAACACAATCATCTAAGCTTCTTTTTGATACAGCCGATCCATCTAAAGGACAATGAGGCGCCCCAACCGTAGCCCATAATAACTTGGAATAATCAGCAATCTCCGTAGTAGTTGCTAAAGTACTTCTTGGTCCAGATGACCCAGCCACCGCCTGCTCAATGGCAAGTACAGGAGATAATCCTTCGACAAAATCAACTTCTGGACGGCGAACTTTTTCTAAGGCTTGACGGGCTTTAGTTGATAAGCTTTCAACATACTTCCTATGCCCTTCTGCTGCCAACACATCAAATACAAGAGATGATTTACCAGAACCACTAACTCCGGTAACACCAATTAGTTGACCACGCGGAAAAAGGGCTGTTATGTTCTGTAGGTTATTTTCACGAGCTCCTTTTACATGAATAAAGCTACTATCATTCTTCAAGTTATTTTGTTCCTCGGCCATTTTTGATTAGAATGTTTACACTAGAAAAAATAGCAAAGAAAAGAATAGAACACGAAATAACTTTTAAATTAAAACGAACTAGATTAAGAATAAAATTATGAACTTACCCATTTTATATATCAAACAAGGGTGTCCATGGTGTGTCGATGCCTTGGAGTATTTTAAAAAAATTGACCTAAAGCTCGATATTGTAGATCTGCAACAAGATCCAACAAAAATGAACGATTTACTAGCTTGTAGCGGACAAAGTAAGACGCCAACCCTTAAAAATGGTGATTTTGTGGTCGCAGATTTCGATATTGACGAGTTTAAACAAGCAATGCTTAAAAATCCAGCTCAGGCGAAATTGTTAGGAGTTTAAATTGTTACTCGAATGAGTTATAAAAATTATACTTTCTCACTATCGATCTAAAGCTTGAATACGTCGATTCAACTCTTGCATTTTGAGCTCAAGTTGTTGCACGGATGAACCAATGTTACCCGTCGAAGCTTCGCTATCTGAAGGTGCATCTAAGTCCAAAATCTGTACACCGGCTGAAGTGTCGTACACTTTTGCAGATTCTGTAACATAGGATTTTATATTACCAGATGTCGTAATCTTAGTCGCCTCTCTACCATTTCTATCAACCGTGTAAGTTTGAGGTGCCTTTTCGAGTATAAGAGTTTCGGTGTCATCGGTGTTAAATTTCTTAACTTGCCGATAATTTTTATTTGAAGCCTTTCGGCCAACAACTTGAGTCTTAGCCGTTTTGAAAATCAAAAAATTGTGCTCCACAGTATGAAAATGCGGATCGACAATAAAGTGATCGGGCTGACCTTCCAGTGCTTTGTATACTGCAGACTGCATTGATTGCTTAACCACTTTACCACCAAGTTCGTGTTCTTGAGGTTGTGCACGAAAAGATGCACGCCCAGGATCTCCCCAACGTATGAAACCTAAAAGTTCGGCACGGGTACCCTCCCCTCGTACCAATTCTCCAATTTCAACATCGTTAGTGATTTCAGGATAAGGTTGCAAAGGCCCAGTTTTATTGGCGGTACGAGTACAACCGGTTGCAAATAATATAATTGAAGAAAGAATGATAAGAAATATTTTTTTCATCTTAAATAAAGTTTTAAATTAAAAATTGCCCTTGGTGGATAAGTAAAATTCCATACCTTCCTCGATCACATCATGTCCGCCAACACCTGCGATTCCTAAGCTGAAATTCCATGGTGAATTGGGCATGAAAATAAACTCAGTTCCATAATCAACCCACATAGAATCTGTGAGCACATCACCATTACTGTAATTAAAACGAATAAAAGGAAGCATAGTAAAGTTGTTATGCAGATGATAATGAAGGGCAATACCACCCTTGAATAACCAAAATGACATGTCGTTTATATCGTTGCTAGGAAAGTACCGCCCAATTGAAAGGCGACCTGACCAATTCATTCCGTACGCTTCACTTGATTCTACCATAGTTTCAAATGACACACTAGTCATTGATTCATCAAACATTGGGAAATCACTGGAAGAATTCAGATGTGCAATATTAACCCCCCAGGCAACATACTGATTGATCCGATAATTTGGAAAGAACTCGACACCTGCAACCATGCCAGAATCATCAATATCACCCACTTTAAGTCGAGAAACTGAAAGTGGTATGCGAATATCTAAATTTGGGTTATCACCAAGACCAAAACCGAGTGTCAATCCATATATGCTATGTTCTATAGCTGCTTTAGGAGGTGGAGCAGTGTAATTAGTGAAAAATTCATTTTCATTGAATTCTTGGTTTGCGTAATGAAAATCTACATATAAGGATTTTAAAAATCCCTCACCTACAGGAATGTCAGATGGACGACGAAGTTCTCGCATCTCGTCTGCAAGACTTGTAAAGCCAAGATAGTATCCACTAGTAACACCTTTTCTTAAGCTAGCTTTGTAATCTTCTGGAGCAAATCCGTAAGAAACTAATGTGAAATTAATAAAACATGAAATTGTAATAAAATATAAGTTTTTCATAGATAAGTTGATATTAATTAAAGTTTAGCTTCACTATAATTTCGTCAACAAGGAAATTTAAACATCAAAATAAAACAATGTTTGGGTAGTTAAACTATTTTGGTACAAAATTCTTTAATTCTAGCGATTCCCTTTTCAATAATTTTATCTGCCGTTGCATAGCTTAAACGAATATAACCCTCCGCACCAAAAGCATGACCAGAAACTACTGCAACATTATGCTCTTCCAACAAACGGGACGAAAACTCCTCAGAACTGAGGCCAAAAGAAGATATATTCGGGAAAAGGTAAAAAGCACCTTCCGATCGTTGACAAGTAATTCCAGTGGTAGATTCCAAGCCTGAAAGTAATTTCAATCGTCGACGGTCGAAGTGCACAAGCATTTCATCAACAGCCTGCATTGACTTACTCCAGTTTTCCATTGCTGCTAAAGCCCCATATTGAGCAAATGTAGTTGCATTTGAAGTAGTCTGACTCTGCAAATCAGCTACTGCCTTACTAATTTCAGGATTCGCAACAAGCGTGCCTAATCGCCAACCAGTCATAGAGAATGTCTTACTAAATCCAGACACGGTTATCACCCGAGCAGCTGCATCTGAACTAAATGAAGCGGGACTGAAATGTTTTACGTCATCATAAAGCAGGTATTCATAGATTTCATCTGACATAATAAGTAGGTCATGCTTACAAGCCAACTCAACAATAGCCTCCATCTCTTGATTACTATATAAGCATCCCGTTGGATTAGAAGGACTGTTCAAAATGATCATTCTTGATGAAGGAGAAATCACTTCCTCAATTTGCTCAGGCGAAACCTTAAATCCCTGCTCATCTCCTGCAAATACAACTATTGGTGTAGCACCAGCTAACTTTACCATCTCTGGATAACTTACCCAATAAGGGGCGGGTATAATTACTTCGTCACCCTCTCCGCAGGTCGCAAGAATAGCAAGATAACAAGAATACTTTCCACCTGGGCTTAGGATTACTTGGTTTGAATTTTTTTTAGAAAGAACACCTTTTTCAAGGTATTGCTCTGCCAAGGCTTCACGTAAAGCTGGAATGCCAGCAGCTGGGGCGTACTTGGTCTTACCCTCAGCAAGAGCTTGTATACAGGCATCTTTAATAAAGGAAGGGGTGTCGAAATCGGGCTCACCAGCCCCAAAGCCACACACATCTTCACCCGCAGCTTTCAATGCTTTTGCCTTAGCATCTACTGCTAAGGTTGGAGAAGGCGCTACATTTTTTGCCCAAGATGATAAATATCCGTTTTTCATAAGTTATTTGCCGATTTGTATTTAATAATGTGAAACGAGCAAGCTCATTTATAGAATGTTTAAATTTTAACTACCTTGTGGAAAGAAATGAATTTTCTGGAACTAATGGTTTATTCAATAATCCCTTTGGAGAAAAAAGCGAAAAATCAAGATCCAAGTTGATTGCGGCTGAAGTTACTTCAAAACGAGTGTTCGATCTGGTTTTTCGGTCCTTACAGTCGATAGATTTTACAATCCAATGGTCTGATACTTTTTTTAAACTATTTAAAATAAAAGTTCGATCTGGCACATTGGATCGGGCAAAAGTTTCAATCCGTAAGGGTGCTTCATAATTTTCATCAAGCGCCATTACAATTTTTTTGATTTCAGGACGGGTATTCTGCACCCATTGAGGAGAAGAAAACGAATAAAGGTGCGAAGGCCGGCCGGCTACCCTACCAGACTTTTCATATTGAGAATTCCAAAATACAAAGGGCATAAGTAAATCGAAGGGCGATTGATTCATTCCATCAATAAGAGGTTGGAAAAGTTCATCCTCTTGTAATAACTTACTTGTTAATTTATTTGACAAAAAAACCCATGCTTTGGGTTTAGGGCCATTTTGCAAAAGAAATCTTTTGGAATGGGTTTCTGTAGAAATTGAATCAAAATCGATTCGTGATAACCCATGTCCCAAACTAAGACCATATATTGTACCGGTTCGTGAAAACTCTTCCCCCCTTCTAGGCATGTGACGAAGTCGAAAACGAAAAGCATAAGCTTCGTGAAAATTCGTTTTATTTAAATCCCGACCAAGAAATGATCGATAACTGGATAACCGAAGGGAAGCCTCGTTTTTGGTAAGTATTTTGGCGAAGCCACGAGCAGGAAAACGAGTTATTCCTTCCAACAAGTTGAAAGAAATAAAACTTGTTAAAAGACAAAAATAAAATAAACGAAACAAAAAATAAGGCGATGCCCTACTTAGTTGAATTTGTTTCTGATACAGGATCACTGACTACAGGAGCTTTTTCAACAGGCAATGGAACAGGTACTTCAATGGATTCAGAAGAAGGAACAGCGATTGGTCCATCAGAAGCGACAGGAAGAATTGGGTTTGGTTGTAAAACGGGTGTATCCGTTCCCAACCTTTGTAATTGATCTGAACTTCGAGCTTCATATTGATAAAATGCATACAATGAAAAAGATAAAACAAAGAATCCTAGAATGCACCAAACCGTCATTTTAGTTAGTTGAGCAGCAGAACCTGCCCCAAGAACTTGGTCTGCAGTTCCGCCTCCTAAGGCAGAACCCATACCGCCAGAAGTTCGTTGTATCATGATAAGCAAAACAACGACAAAGCACAATAAAATCAAAAAAGTAGTAAGAAAAACAATCATTTTAAAATCAGTAAAAAAATTTATGACCTTTTAAGATTAAAAAGGCAACCTTGTTTGCTAAATAGAAACGCCGAGAGAATTGAGCAATTGAACCAGATCAGATTCATCCCTAAAGGAAAGACTAATCTTTCCTTTTCCAGATGGATCAGAATTTATGGCTACTTTTCTATTTAAAGAATCTTGGACTACTTTTACAAAGCCTGAATAAGTTTGAGAAGAATTAAGCTTAGATTGCCTGACAAACTGTTGAGGATTTCGAATTTCTGCCACCGCTTTTTCACTTTGACGTACCGTCCAGCCTTCTTGGGCTATTCGTTTTCCTAGCGCATTTCTGATCTTTTCATCTTCGACACCAAGAAGTACCTTTGCATGCCCCATGCTTAATTTTTGAGATGAGAGTAATATTTTTAATTCTTCATCTAAGTGTAAAATCCTCAATAAATTTGTGATGTGTACTCTACTTTTCCCCACTCGTTCCGCCACATTTAATTGAGTTAAATTAAATTCATTCATGAGCGAATGATATCCCATCGCTTCTTCGACCGGATTAAGTCCAGCACGTTGCAGGTTTTCAATTAATGAAAGAGAAGCGGAAGATATATCTGATGCCTCAAGAACTCGAACAAGGATTTCACTTTGGCCTAAATGTTGATGAGCACGCAACCTTCTCTGACCGGCAACCAACTCATAGGTATCACCAACCTTACGAACAGTTACTGGTTGTAAAAGACCTTCTGCTTCAATACTTGCAGCTAATTCACGGATCGCATTTGGATCAATTACCTTTCTTGGTTGGTAAGGATTGGGAACTATGGAGTTAATCGGCAGCGTAAAGAAATGTTCTTCACTCTTACTTTTATTTAAATCTTTATGCTCTGAAGTTCTCGCAATGTTGCTAGAAACCGTTGGATTATTGAGGGGAGCAACTAAAGGCTGAGAAGAGGTACTCTTCGGTTTTACTGAAGTTCCACCGGCGATTAAACTTCCTAAGCCTCTCCCTAATCTTGTTGGTGCTTTTGCCATAAGTACCTTATTTTTGCGGAATAAATAACTCTTTTCCTATAAAAACTTTCTTTGGATCTACAATTTGATTCGCATTAATAATCCATAGAGTTTTTGAAGTGTATTTCTTGGCAATACTAGAAATCGTTTCTCCTTTTTCAACCTTATGGACAAAACCTTTCTGAGGATAATCCTGATTAAAAGAAGGAGTAGAGACGGTCTTACTCGGAGAAGATTGGACCTGATCAAAGCCTTTATTCATCTGAGAAATCAAATCCCTCATTTTCGAATCAACACTTTTTTGCAAAGCAATTTGAGATTTTTCACTTTGTGTTTGTTTATACTCTAACTTTTGCGTGCGTTCGCTTATCCTTTGGAGCACTTCGTTCGAGACTCCGACATTTGAGTTTTGCTTACGGCTTGATTGTTCGACTTGGACTTTTAACTGAGCATTTTCTCTCCTCAATAGTTCTACCTCTGTACGAAGACCTGCAAGTTCTCTCGAAACTAATTCCATATCCTGCTTTAAATTAGCAACTCGAATGGTAATATCTCCAAAAGACGAATTCGTTAAAAGAAAGCCCATGTTCGTAATAAAAACAAGGGGAACCATTCGAGATAATTTCTTAAAAAGACTATAATTTTGACCAACCACCAGTTACAAAATTAAATAATTACCCACTCGAAGCAAGAAATCTTTTGGCTATTTAACTCTAATTGTTTTTAAAGCACCAGATCCTTCATCTCGCTAGACTCAAGAATTTGGCCAAATGGAAAATTAAACCCGTGAAAAAAATCTAATACTTTTAACATTTTTCCTCCTGGTTTCTGCATTTCCAAGATACATAGTGTGCCATCGCCAGTACCAATCATAAAACTTCCGTTCTCATCCCTTATTGCTTCTCCGATTTTGAGGGAATAATTTTCGCTTTTTGCTTGCGCGGACCCAATTCTAATTTTTTGTCCGTGTAGGTAAAAACCACAGCCAGGCCATGCTTGAAAAGCACGGATATGATTTGCTAATAATTTTGCGGATGCAGAAAAGTTAAGATTTCCATCTTCTTTATTAAGTTTTCTACAGTAGGTAGAATCTGCTTCCACTTGAATGACCTCATTTGCAATACCAGAAACGAGTTTTTGAATATTTCGTTTAATAAGTGGGATGCATGACTGGGCAATTTTATTGCGTAGACTTTTACCAGTATCTTCAATGGTTATGAGGCTCGCCTCAGAATCCACAATCGGACCGGAGTCCATCTTGGGCATGATTCGCATAAGAGTAACTCCTGTAACATCCTCTCCCTGGGCAATCGCAGTTTCTATTGGTGAGGCTCCACGATACTTTGGTAGTAGTGATGCATGCAGATTATAACACCCTGCATGTGCAACTTCTAAAAACATATTTTTTAAAATATGCCCGTATGCCATAACTAAAATCAAATCTATTTTTTCATTTCTTAGCCAATCGCAATCCTCTTTCGTCGGTTTATCGGGACTTCGACAAGGAATAGACTCTGTTAAAGCCCAACGCTTGATCTCATTTTCAGATATTTTTCTTCCTCGTCCTGACTTGCGATCTGGTTGAGTAAGCACTGCACTTATTTGAATAAATTCACATTTCTTGTGCAAATATTCTAAAAATGGTAGAGCAATCTCATCTGATCCAAAGAATGCCACTCTATATTTTCGATTTATCATTTATAATTTTTAAGAAAGGCTAAAAGGAAGAGACGGACAACGAAAATGGCACAAAAAAAGCCGCATTCAAAACGGCTTTTTTTAATTTATAAAATTATTCTAGGTTTTTTCTTCTTGGTATCTAACTTCTTTTCCTGCTAGGGAAAATTTAAGCGGGCACCCTGACAGGCCAAATTTTTGTTGCATTCCCTTTTCTAAATATCGGCGATATTGATCATTTAAGCGCTCTTCACGATTACAAAAAAGTTTTATACGAAAAGGACGGCTTTCAACTTGCACCGCATAAAAAACCTTAAAGCGTTTTCCTTTAATTTTAGCAGGAGGTCGGTGTTCCCACATTTCTCCAATAAGTTTATTTAATGCCGAAGTTGAAAGTGGTTTATCCATTCTTGCATCAAGATCACGAGCGACTTGTAAAAAGTCTTTGATTGAATAACCAGTCAGTGCTGAAACGAAATTGATCGGAGAATCAGGAAGAAAAAAGAGTTCTTTACGAATCGATTTTACATAACTCTTTCTGAAGTCTTTTTCATCTTCATATCCAGGAAGCGGATCTTTTCGAAAACTTTCCAAAGTTAAATCCCATTTGTTTACTAAAATCGATAACGCCCTACCCTCTTTTAATACATGATCTGCCATGATCTTATCTTGCTTGGTAACCCCTTCTCTAGCATCTAAAACAAGAAATACTATATCGACAGACTCAATTGCCTTTTTAGTACGTACTGAAGAAAAGAAATCCAAAGAAGTATCAATACGTTTATGACGTTTTAAACCAGCTGTATCAAAAAGTCTAAATTTCCAATCTTCTTCGGAACCTTCTACTTTAAAATCCAAGTCTAATTCAACAGTTTCTCGGGTAGTTCCAGGAACATCGCTAACAATTAATCGATCCATTTCAAGCAATCGATTACAAAGTGAAGATTTCCCCACATTGGGTCTACCAATGAACGCAATCTTAGTCCGATTATTATCCCCCTGTACTGGGAGAATGTTACTAGCAGGAATCCTTTTTTGAATGGTCGTAATCAAGTCCTCAAATCCGTTCCCATGCTCAGCAGATATTCCTACGACAGTTTTAAAGCCAAGCTGATCAAATTCAGAAATCGAATAAAGTTTTTCTGGCTCGTCCAATTTATTAACTACTAAAATTGGTTCTTTGCCCATTTTCCTAAACTTCTTTGCCAAAGTTTCATCTAGTGGAATTAAGCCTTCTCTACCATCAACCACAAATAACAAAAGATCAGATGCACGTATCGCAAAATCAGCTTGGTACTCTGTCGCATCCTGGATTTCTACGGAGGTCATTTCTGGTTGCATCCCAATCCCACCGGTATCCATTAAAGTATAACCTTCAGGACTGTCTGCGACCACCACATCACGAGTCACTCCAGGACGATCGTGTACGATGGAAATTCGCCGACCTGCGAGTCGATTAAATAAACGGCTTTTACCCACATTTGGGCGACCAACAATTGCAACACTTTGAGCTAGACTCATTTTGAGAGCATTTTTAAAAAATTAATTGTACGGGATTAGATCGCTGCAGATTGGGTATTTTCAGAATCAAGGCAATCAACAAATGATTCCACGCGATCGGTAGCCTCGACCAATTTTTCATAAGATGTTGAAAAACTAGCCCGTACATGATTCAAACCATGCTCTCCAAAGGCAGTACCTGGAACCACTGCAACTTCCTTCTCGCGAAGTAATCGATGACAAAATTCGACTTCATTTAACCCAGTACTTTCCACACTCGGAAAGGCGTAAAAAGAACCTCTGGGCAGGTGGCAACTCAGGCCAATTTCATTAAACCTACGGATTACAAAATCTCGTCTTTTATGGTATTGCTCACGCATTCTTAAAACATCATCCGATCCGTTCACCAAAGCCTCGATAGCAGCTTCTTGGCTCAAGATCGGTGCACACATCATACAATATTGATGGATTTTCATCATCGCATCAATTAACCAATCTGGACCACAACCAAATCCGATCCTGAACCCGGTCATTGCAAAACCTTTTGAAAAACCGTGAAGCAACAGTGTACGCTCCTTCATTCCCGGAATCGACGCTATGCTTACATGTTCCCCCTCATAAGTTAATTCCGCATATATTTCATCACTAATCACGATTAAGTCTTTGTCTTTGGCAAATTTAGCTAGACGTTCTAGCTTTTCACGATCTGCCGTTCCGCCTGTTGGATTGGTAGGGAAATTAAGCATTAAAATTTTACAACCTGGTTCCCACGCTTTCTCGAATGCTTCAGGGTCTAGAGAGAACTCCTGACTAGGAGTTGTTGCTACAGGGATCGGTTGGCCAAATGCAAGGCTGACATTGGGGGCATACGAAACATAACAGGGTTCATGGTATAAAACTTTATCTCCCGGATTTAAAATCGCTCGCAAAGCAATATCAATTGCCTCTGATACTCCAACAGTTACCAAGATTTCAGAAATGGGATCATACTCTGGACCAAAAAAATTCGTACAGTACTTAGAAATCTCTTTTCTAAGTGATAAAAGTCCACGATTGTCGGTGTAGGAAGTTTTACCTTTTTCAAGAGCAAAAATTGAAGCCTCGCGAATTTTCCATGGAGTAACAAAATCAGGTTCTCCAATTCCAAGCGAAATTGCTTGGGGCATTTCAGAAACAATCGCAAAAAAATCTCGAATGCCTGAACGGGGCAAACTTTTAATATGATCTGCAATAAAGTTTTCTGGATTCATCAATTTTATGGACTCACCGCTGGCTTTTCTTCATTTTCCACCTCTTGAACAATCATATGGTTTTGCTCTTTGTAAGGGCGAAGAAGAAAGTGGGTGGCAGTGGAAAGAACACCCTCAATTGTGGCTAGGCGTTCAGAAATGAAGGCTGCAACTGAATTCAAATTTTTTCCTGATACAAATACGAGCAAGTCATACCCACCAGACATCAGATAGCAGGAATCAACTTCCTCAAAACGAGATATTCTTAAGGCCATTCGGTCAAATCCACCCTCTCTTTCCGGGCTAATCTTAACTTCAATTACTGCACGTACTTTTCCTAGATCTGCTTTATCAGGATTTAAAATGGGAACCCAACCCAATAATGTTTTATTTTCCTTAAGTTCTTCAAGCTCACGCTCAATCTCACTCTTGTCTTTACCAAGAATTTTCGCAAGTTTTTCAGGACGTGGGTCTCCTGTTTCAAACAGCAGAGGGATTAGACTACTCATAATGGTAATATCCTACACTTTGTTAATCAAAGGGTAAAGAGGTAAAGCACAGAGAAAATGACGGCAGAAATTCAAGTTAAGAATTCAATGAAAGCTGTAAGAGAAAGATTGCATTCAGTGCAATCGAATGGGAGATCTCACCACTTTTAACTAAATTCTGTAATTTCGAAATGGGCACTAGAATCGTTTCTAATTCTTCGTGAGGATCAAACGAGACATCACTATGTTTTTCAGCATCGCTTAGCATTACAAAATGGCAACGATTTGACATAATTGCCGAGTTAGGAAAAACGCTACCGATAAGTTTCGGGTTTGCCCCTGAAAAACCTGTTTCTTCTAGTAATTCTCTTTCTCCAGCAAAAATAGGGTCTTCTCCTTTTTCGATAACCCCACCTGGTGGTTCCAAGGAATATTGTTGAGTGCCATAACGAAATTGTCGGACAAGAATAATTTCTTGATCAGAAGTCAAAGCGAGCACATTTACCCAGTCATTAGAATCAATAACATAAAAATCACCTTCTTTTTGATCGGAATCACGAACCATTTTTCGTTTATGCACCTCAAATATCCGGCAATCGGCATGAACTTCGTCATGAATTATTGTCCATTTACTTGGTAAATTTGAACTCATTCTGATTTTAGTAAATAGGTATGAGTAAATGATAAAAGATCTTCGCAAATAGGTACATTTTTGTCCTGAGCAAGAACTTCTGTTTCGAGTTCAACTTTTTTTCCCGTTTTAACAAGAGCCGAATTTATATTTGCACGCAAACCAGTTTCTGCATCTATCCATTTATCTCCGACCATCCAACTGGAAGAAATGTTTAAACTATATTTCAAAATCATTTCTGACTGATATTTTTCAGATGGTTTGCGATACCCAAGTTCTTTTTCATGAGGAGATTCTGGTGCAATACAAATACCATTCCAAAAATCGGTATTGAGATTCAACATCTCCAACATTCTTCGATTACAAGAATGGACATCTTCCCAATCATAATACCCACGGGCGATCCCCGATTGGTTGGTATGCATAAAGAGTAAATAACCCGCGTTTTTAATCAATCTAAGTGCTTCCCCTACCCCTTTAATAATTTTAAGATCTTGGGGATCTTTAAGATAGTGAACATCCTTGATCAGAGTACCGTCTCGATCTAAAAAAACTGCTTTTGACATGAACTTCTTACAAACAAGATAACATCTCTTCCGTCGACACTGTTGCTGTCCCGACTTTACCCACAACAATACCGGCAGCTAAATTTGCAAGTTTTGCAGATTCCACAAAAGTCCCTCCTGCGACAAGTGCCATCGCCAAAACTGCGATAACAGTATCCCCTGCACCGGACACATCAAAAACTTCACGGGCCGCAGTTGGTATGGTATTTTTAACTTTTCCATCTTCGGCTAAGAGCATTCCTTCAGGCCCTAAGGTAATGGCTAATTTTTGAGGCGAAAATTTTTGAAAGATTTCTTGAGTAATTTGGTCTTGCGGAAATTCATCTTTCATCAACCTGGATTTCCCTGCAAGTTCGAGTGCTTCTAAACGATTGGGAGTTAAAAGATCGGGTTTACAATAATCCAATAATCGACAGGGTTTTGGATCAACGGCGATAAATGATGAATGGGATCGAAGAAGTTCAAGTAATTCATTGGTAAGAAACCCCTTTCCATAATCAGAAATTATAACCACATCAGATCGACTTGCTTTTTCGATAAAAGTATCCGCTAAGTGAGATAGATTAGGCTGATAATCAACCGGAGGATTTTCTCGATCGACCCGACAAATTTGCTGATTACCAGAAGTAACCCTTGATTTGCTTATTGTCGGAGCGGTTGAAAAACAAAACGAATCATCAACCCGAATTTTTTGCGTCAATAAAAGCTTTCTTAATTGATCCCCTTGATTATCATTTCCAAACCAACCACAAACTTCAACATCTGCGCCCAGAGAAGCGGAGTTTAAAGCGACATTGGCAGCTCCACCGGCAACCACTTTTTCGTTTTCAACGGTAAGAACAGGGACGGGAGCCTCTGGTGAAATTCGATGAACTTGCCCAGAAACATATCGGTCTAGCATTACATCTCCAACTACAAGTACACGAAGTCGCTTGATTTGATTAAGAAGTTCTTTCATCAATGTGTACTATGATAAAATCTAAAACAATTCTCAATTATCATTTTCTTTTTTTCTTATTGTTTGCGTTATCTTCCTGCGAAGGAAAATCACAAAGTGTATCAGAGAGTATAAATCAAAAATCGCAATTTTTTACTTTTCATATCGGTGACAAAACAATTAAAGCAGAATTAGCGGTATTACCGGAAGAAAAGCAAAAAGGATTAATGTTTAGAGAAAATATGGAGCCAGGAACTGGAATGCTTTTCGTCTTTGAACAAGCAACTGCACAAAAGTTTTGGATGAAAAATACTAGAATTCCTTTGGATATCGCTTACTTTTCTCCAGATGGAAAATTAAAAGAAATTCATGCAGCAAAACCTTTTGACTTAAGCGGAGTGCCCTCGAGGTCAAAAAATATTCAATTTGTATTGGAATTGAATCTGCACGATTTTCGAAAACAAAACATTAAAATTGGGGATCGCTTAAACCTAACTAAAATTAGAGAGGCCTTAATAAAAAGGGGCTTAAACCCAAACGACTATAAACTGGCACTCTAATCTTTTTGATTTCGATAACCCAGTGGATTTCTAGTCTGCCAGTTCCAGGCATCAGTAAGCATTTCCTCAAGGCAAAGCTTCGCTTTCCATCCTAACAATTGCTCCGCAAATGTCGGATCGGCCCATGCTTCCGTTACATCTCCCGAACGACGATCTCCTAATTCATAAGGAATCGAAATCCCAGTAACTTTTTCAAAAGTTTTAATTACTTCAAGAACCGAATACCCCCTTCCTGTGCCAATGTTACATGTTACAATTCCACGATTTTTTTGCAATTGATCCAGAGCCTTTATGTGAGCCTCTGCTAAATCACTTACATGAATATAATCTCTAATTGCGGTACCGTCGGGTGTAGGATAATCCGATCCAAAAACTTTAAGCTTTTTAAGGCGACCGGAAGCAACTTGGCTTAGAAATGGAACAAGGTTATCTGGAATTCCGTTTGGGTCTTCACCAATTTCACCACTCTTGTCTGCACCAACAGGATTAAAATAACGAAGAATTGCGGCATTCCATGATGGATTGGCCTTACAGTGATCATGAATGATTCCTTCCATCATGTACTTTGTTCTACCATATGGGCTAGAAACTCGGCCAGTTGGATGATTTTCATCTAATGGAACTTTTTTAGGCTCACCATAAACAGTACATGAAGAACTAAATACAAGATTTTTTATCCCCACCCTCTCCATTTCTTGAAGTAGAATAATGGAACCAGCCACATTATTTTGATAATAGCTTAAAGGTTGATCAGTAGATTCTCCAACCGCTTTTAATGCGGCAAAATGGACAACACCTTCAATATCGGAATTCTGTTTAAAAACAGATTGAACAACTGAACGATCACATAAATCACCTTCCACCATTTTTAGGTCCTTTCCACATAACTTTTGGACCCTCTCAAGAGCAACTGGAGACGAGTTAGAGAAATTATCGAACACTACCACATCGAACCCATTACGCAATAAACACAAAGTTGTATGACTACCAATATATCCAGCACCTCCTGTAACTAATATTTTCATCGACTACCCTTGGCTAT
>CAYLIJ010000017.1:0-44122 GCA_964383925.1 uncultured Puniceicoccaceae bacterium | reverse complement strand
CAAAGTCACTACCTGCAGTGCCATGGCTGATATCACTGTACTCAAGAATAGCACCTAATGATTCAGTGATTGCATAATTAGGAGCAATTGTGAATTTATCTACATTAACATTAGTAGTTGAAGTTAAAACCTCATCATATGTGCTGTAGCGAACCGCGAATCCTAATTTTTCGTTAACATCATAATCAATAAGAAGTAAATAAGCATCGCGATCAGCAGCACCGGTGGAGCTAATATCAGAATACTCAGCAGCTACTAAAGCTTTACCAATTTGATATGTTCCATTTACATTCATCGCATCATCACTAATTTTAACGCTGCTTGAGTTTAATGCATCATTAGCACGAAAGCCTAATCCCAAGTTAAGATTTTCAATACCTGTGTAGGACAAAGCAATCTCATAGTCGAGATCATCTTTTGCATTACCTGAAGTGCGAATTGACCCATTTTTGTTATCAATAGAAACTTGAGCACTCCATGCTTCAGCAGCATAAGCTAGTACCAAACCTTCAACGAAATTTGAGTCAACATCGCCGTAATTAAATCCTGAAACAGCAGAGTAAGCTCGGGAATGAGTGTATAGACCAGCTGGGTCTTGTCCCTCTATACCCATTGCAGATCCGTATCTACCAAGAGTAACGGAAATTCCGTTGTCGAGAGTATATGTGAAATGAGCTTGTTCAATGCTTATGTCATCATCAGATCTGTCGCCATCGTTGTCCAAATGTACAGCACCTGAAACAGAGCCGACATTTAACAAGAAATTAATTTCAACTTCGTCAAGTCCCCAGTCAGATGAGTCTCCTCCTGCAGTTTGAGAATCAATTTTGTTGATTGAACCATCAATGAATCCATTGACAGATAGATTGTTGTTAATTTCGATAGCGGAAACTGATCCCACCAGACCGAAAGCAACTAATGTAGCTAATATTTTGTTTTTCATATTTGTTTGTTTGTTTGTTTGTTTGTATAGGTTACCCTATTTTTCTTACACAATTAATATAAGAAATGCTCTTTTTAGTTGAAATTCAGAAATTTGTCAACAACAAGAAATAGGATTCATTATTAGAAAATATTCTTTTAATCAGAAGGGACTCTCAAAGGATACTGACTTCCCCTTAAAGAAATTAACAAAAGCAGTTTCTTCTATCCCATCTGCATCGAGATCACCATGGTAATGATACACTCGATCAATACGTGGACTCAGTGAACCTTTAATTTTGATCGGGTTGCCTAATAGTTTGCGCACTTTAAATTCAGTCAGATTTCGCCTCATTTTACTCCATGTTTCTTTTTTTGTCCATGCTCCCTGCGATTTAACTTCATCGCTTTTGAGTTCGTTACGTAATTTTGACATGAAAGATTTCTTTGCCTCTTCACTTTGAGGAACTATTAGATTAGATTGAGATGCCGTTTTAGCCTCATCAGCCTTTTTTTCTAGCTGGGTCATGTTTATTTGAGTCTGATCATTGACTTTTTCAAGATTACTCATCCTTTGTTCTAAGTCTTTAATTCGCCTGACTAATTCTTCATTGGAGTCTATTGGTTGACCTGAGAGAATGGCCGCAAAAAGAAATTGTAAGATAATAGTGAATTTCATATACACTCGTTTCATAGATAAAATTGGTTCTTTCAAGCGAAAAGTAGAAATTGATTCATAAAATAACTTTTTGTTTTATTTATTATATCTTCTTTTCGGCAGAGCCTAAAACTCAAATGCAAAGATAAATTTCGTTAGTTGATAAACCATTTAGAAAATTTTTGAGTTATATTTTGACTCCACTCCACAATTGTTATGTCTGTATAATTAATTCTTAGAAAGTGTACGGATAGCTAGGTCTTTAAAAATATTGGATTGTTCATCTTTGGATTGGGTCAGGAGTTTTTCAAATGCACCGATTAAGTCGGCTTGCAGATCAATTAAACGACGGGTATTGAATTTTTTGGTGAGAGGAAGAAGTCGGCCCAAAAACCAGGGGTTTTGTGAAAATAGATTAAGTGTAGTTTTATCTCCTGTGCCTGAAAAGTGGTGGGCATGTTTTTGAGCAATTCGTTCGAGTTGTTCTTTCCCTATCCTGCCGTTGGGGTCCAGTTCACCACCGTCGACTAAAACACGCAGTTGGATGAGGAGGCGATTTCGGTTTTGTAAATTACTCAGAAGTGGCCGAGCGTCTTTTGCATGAAAGAAATGCCGATCAATTGCATCAAGTGTCCACTTTAAATTTCCTGAAAAGAACGCTTCAGTGGCTTCAAAGAAATCACCTTCTCCAAAATCGGGAACAAGTTCCATGATTAATTCTTCTGTGATTGCCCCGCCATCTTCTCCTAGATAAGAGGCCAGTTTTTTTGTCTCCTCAACCCCAAGGCGTGAATGAGCACCAATCTTTCCGGCAAGGAATTCGAGAGCACCACTGGCAAAGGTTATTCCGCAAGCTTGTGCGGTTTCCTGCGCCAATCGTCGAAAAGCGACATCTTCTTTTTCTTGTTTGGCGACATCTTCATAAGTTGAATTTTTTTGTAACCATTTAACAAAGCTGTGCCCACGATGGACAGGGCAGGCAGATAAAATAACTTTTGTCTCTCCCAAGTTTCCAAGGAAGGGTTTGAGAGAATCGAGTGCATTTTTTGAACCTTGAGCCGCTCCGACCTTGGTTTGATTGAGAAAATTGGCTTCGTTAATCCAAACGAGTTTACCCCCACCAAAAAGAGATAGAGTTTGCCCTGAAGTACGGGCTTCGTTCAGAATTCTTTCCACATCCTCAACCCGATCCGCACGGCCGTCAATTTGTTCACGGGACAGATCGTCTGGGAATTGATCCAAATGTTGGTCAAAAATTTGTTTAGCTCGTTGACGAACGAGAAAATCATCATCTCCAAGGACAGCAAAAAATGAATCGTTTGCCATTATGCTAGAAGGGTAGAGAAAGGGATGGTGGCTTGACAAAACTAGATAGTAAAGTCGCCCGACTCAGCCGCGGCAAAAACTTCCTCTAGTTTGTATTTGCGAAGTTTTCTTCTCATCCAATCCATTGCGGCTGTGGCAGCTCGTCTCCGATTAGACGCTCGATCACCCCGAAGTTGTATTTTCTTCGCCCAAACTCCAACCGGTGAGGAATATCCCAAATAGATTGAACCTACGGGTAGAACTTGAGTACCACCAGTGGGTCCTGCAAAACCAGTGACGCTTAGCCCATAATCAGCTCCGTATTTTTCGCAGGCACCAGTTGCCATGGCAATGGCCACTTCTTCGCTGACAGCACCATGTTGTTCGATCATACTTTCGGGAACATCGAGAATTTGTACTTTTGCATCGTTATGATAGCAAACGGCTCCTCCATGAAATACTTTTGAAATCCCTGGGATTTCTGTAAATGAGGAAGATAATAGTCCACCAGTACATGATTCTGCAACGGCGAGAGTTTTACCTAAATTTTGAAGTTCGCGAAAAATAACCCCGGCAATTGTACGATCTCCAAGGCAAACAAAATCCTCGCCCAGTGCATCACGGCAGGCATCCGCTAAACTATTTAAAGCCTGATCATCAAAGGCATTTGAATTAAGTGAACTCAGTCGTATGTCAACCATACCCGCATGTGCACAGTACCCGACGAGTAGTTCATCTTTTCCATCAAATAAATGTTCCACTTTTTCGGCTACTGTGGATTCTCCAATTCCTGCGGTACGAATTTGTAAGTAACAATCGATCTCCGGAAAAATTCCTTCTTTTTGAAGTCTTGGAATCACCTGCTCTTCAAACATCGGATGCATCTCACGAGCGGGTCCGGGTAGCATGACCAGGATTTTATTATCCTTTTTGAGCCATAGCCCGGGTGCTGTACCATATGGATTTTGTAAAATTTCTGAATTTTCTGGCCGGTAGCATTGACGAAGATTGATCTCAGGCATTGGACGCTCAAGTTGGCTAAATCTTTCCTTAAGCGCGGTTTCTATTGTCGGATCGAAAACCAATTTCTCTCCAAGTGCTTCGGCAATATTTTCTCTAGTTATATCATCCGTGGTGGGACCGAGACCGCCAGTAGTGATAATCAAATCAGATCGCTTCCATGCCTCGGAGAAAAAAAGACGGATATCTTCGGGATTATCCCTTATGACGAGATTAGCCGCGGGTTCAAGTCCATGGTGGGCGAGTTTATTGCCAAGGTAAGTTAGGTGGGCATTTTCACGAATACCGAGGAGAAGTTCATCGCCAAGGGTAATTGTCTCGACGCGTATGTTCGAACTCATAGTAAGTTGTATTTTAGGTTCACTAGATATAATTTGTATTCTTGCCTACTATTAAAATACTCAAGATTGTATAGATTGCCAATGCAAAATCAGAAACTCGAAATCCGTAAGTTTATCCGAGGCCTTCCTCAAGGCTCTGGAGTTTACCTAATGAAAGATCGTCTAGGGCATGTGATTTATGTGGGAAAGGCCAAGAATTTAAAGAGACGAGTGAGTAGTTATTTCCAAGGTTCACGGCGATTTATAAGAGCTCAACCTAAAATCGCTGCTATGGTTGAGATGGTTTGTGAAATATCAATTCATGAGACTAAAAATGAGACTGAGGCACTTTTATTAGAGGGTAAGTTGATTAAGGAATATAAACCGCGTTACAATACAGATTTTACCGATGATAAGCAATTTTTACTGGTCCGGGTGGATTTACAAAATGAACTTCCTCGATTTCGTCTGTGCCGGAATAAAAAAGAGGATGGTTCCCACTACTATGGACCATTTGCACAGTCAGGTTTTCTACGTTCCACTCTTTCAGAAATGCGAAAGAAATTTGGGATTCTTCTCTCTGATGCCAATCCAATTAAATTAGAGGATGGACGATTTCGACTCTATGATGATGCAAGAGCGGAGATTTTTGCGGGTCATAATGAAACCACTGAAGAACAATATCGAGAACGCGTGGAGGAGGCTTGTTCTTTCTTAGAAGGAAAAGCAAAAAGTTGGTTGGCCGAACTAAGGGAGAAAATGCAAAAGCATGCCGAGGCGATGCAATTTGAACGAGCTGCAGAATTTCGAGATTTAGCGAATGCACTTTCTAAGACGATCAAAAAAACTCGCCGATTTACCAAGCAATGGCCTAAGGAGGAGGATCAGAATTGGAGAGGTTTACAGCGTTTAAGAGAGGTGTTACAATTGGACCGTCCACCGGCTGTAATAGAATGCTTTGATATTTCCCATGTTTCCGGAACTTTCGTGGTTGCTTCAATGGTCAGGTTTGTTTCGGGGAAATCAGATAGGCGATCTTATCGACGATATAAAATAAGAAGCTTTGAGGGAAATGATGATTTTCGATCAATGGAAGAAGTGGTTGGTCGTCGATACGGTCGACTTTTTGAAAATGGCCATGAATTCCCAGATTTAATTGTTATTGACGGAGGGGTGGGGCAGGTGAGCTCGGCAATGAAAGCATTTAATTTTTTAGAAATTTCTGCTCCTGCCTTGATCGGATTAGCGAAACGGGAAGAAAGCATTGTCTTTCCGGATGAACGGGAAGAACTTATTCTTGATCCTCGAGATCAGGGACTACGCTTATTGCAACAGGTGAGGGATGAAGCCCATCGTTTCGCCAATCAGTTCAATGCGGATTTGAGGAGCAAGCGAATCAAGGAATCAATTTTGGATGATTTTAAAGGATTAGGCAAAATTCGTAGGCAAGCATTACTCAATCATTTTGGATCCTTGGAGAAACTTCGTAAGGCCACCACTGATGAATTACGTGAACTGGATGGAATTGGGCCTAAGTTGGCCAATAGCCTCTATGAGTTCCTCAAAGTCGAAAAATAGCTTGTTGCTGAGTTGGCGAGCATAAGAAAAACGAGACTTCTTTTTCAGTAATCCCTTGATTCGCTTTCTCTGGAAATCTATAGGTATCATTCATAACTATGAATGTGCATCTATACAAAACAGATATTGGATTTTTGATTAAAATTGAAGATGAGTTTAGAAGACTTTCAAACAGTGCCGATTGGGATGAGTTGATCAATCGAGATGATTTAGGTGTTTTTTTGCAGAATGAATGGAATAAACTTCAGCCGATTTCGGAGCCCGAATCTTCTTGGCAGGATCAAATACTTGCTCCGATTGGAAACCAAGAGGTATGGGCGGCGGGTGTGACCTATTATTCGAGCCGATTGGCGAGAATGGAAGAATCGAAAGATTCGGGTGGTGGAGATTTTTACAGTCGCGTCTATCAGGCTGAACGACCGGAAATTTTCTTTAAAGCCACTCCCGCCCGAGTGGTTGGGCCAAATAAAACCTTTCGGATTCGCCAAGATTCAGACTGGGATGTACCTGAGCCAGAATTGACATTATTTGCCACGAGTTCCGGGAAGATTGTTGCGTATACAATTGGAAATGATGTGTCATCAAGGAGTATTGAAGGAGAAAATCCATTATATCTACCCCAGGCAAAAACTTTTGATAAATGTGCCTGCCTCGGTCCCTGCTTGTACATTCCTGAAGAACCACTTTCGAAGCATTCAAAAATAGCGATTGAAATTAAACGAGACGGGCATGAAGTTTTTACTGGCCAGACCACACTTTCAGAGATGAAGAGAACTCCAAAAGAGTTAATCGCCTTTCTATTTCGTGAAACTAGTTTTCAACAGGGGGTATTTTTAATGACTGGTACAGGCATAGTACCGAGTAATGAATTTACTCTACGATCTGGGGATGTTGTTTCGATTTCGATTGATTTTATTGGCACCTTAGTGAATTCCGTGAAATAACTAAATTCCATTCTAAAAATCTAATATATTATGATCGAAACTTCATTAATTGGTTCTACCCGGGGAGAGCAGACGAGTTCAACTTTTCAAGCGGTGAATCCTAAAACTGGTGCGAATTTGGAAACTGAATATTCCCATTCGTCAGAAAGTGATGTCCAACGCTCCTGTGAACTTGCTCAAATAGCTTGCCATTCCATGGCCACTCTTTCTGCGAAGAAAAAGGCAGAGTTTCTTCGCTTAGTTGCTGATCGAATTGATGGAGTAGTTGATTCAATTGTTGTGGTTATGACCGCTGAAACTGGACTTCCTGAAGCCCGAGTGCGAGGTGAGACGGGTCGAACAAGTGGACAATTACGAATGTTTGCAGATTTAGTGGAGGAAGGCTCGTGGGTCGATGCTCGAATTGATCGGGCAAACCCTGAACGTCAGCCCATTCCAAAGCCAGACTTACGTGCGATGCTAAGACCAATTGGTCCAGTCACGGTATTTTGTGCCAGTAATTTCCCACTCGCATTCTCGGTGGCAGGTGGAGATACCGCTTCAGCATGGGCCGCTGGTTGTCCGGTTATTGTGAAGGCACACCATGCACACCCGGGCACTGCTTTATTGGTGGGGCAATTAATTGTTCAAGCAGTCAAGGAAAGTGGATTGCCCGAAGGTGTATTTTCTCTTCTATTTGGTGAGGGAAGAACTGTGGGGCAGGCTTTGGTGAAGAATTCGTTTATTAAAGCCGTTGGTTTTACTGGATCTCGGTCGGGTGGTCGTGCACTTTTTGACATTGCTTCGCAAAGAAAAGACCCGATCCCGGTCTTTGCGGAGATGAGTAGTATTAATCCAATTTTTCTACTTCCTGAATTAAACAAGGAAAAAATGGAGGAAATCGCACAAGGATTGTTTGTTTCGGCTACATTGGCTGTGGGCCAATTTTGTACTAATCCTGGAATTGTGTTTTATCCAAGCAACCAAGAAGGGGCTAGTTTTCGAGATGCATATGTTGAAAGAATGAAAACTTTTGCTGCATCTTCCATGCTTCACCAAGGAATCCGAGAATCTTATGATATTGGGATTCAAGAAATGGTTAACCAGGAGGGGGTTGAGGAGCTTTTTCGAAACAATTTATCTGTTGGCACCGGAGGATGTGAGGCTGGAGCTTGCGTATTAAGCACAAATCTGGATTGCTTTTTAAAAAATCCGAAACTTAGTAATGAAATTTTTGGCCCAGCAACTTTACTAGTTTCGTATAAAGATAAGGATGATTTATTAGCAGTAGCTAATAAATTGGAGGGCCAATTAACAGCTAGTTTATTTGGTCTTGAGGGGAATTTATCAGAATATGAAAATCTGCTCGATATCTTGGAGACCAGAGCAGGTAGATTACTTTTCAATCAATTTCCGACAGGGGTGGAAGTTTGTGAATCAATTGTTCATGGTGGTCCTTACCCTGCAACTACGGATAGCCGAACCACATCAGTAGGCACAGGTGCAATTTTACGTTTCGCACGCCCGGTTTGCTATCAGGGTTTTCCTGATGATTTTCTTCCAGTTGAATTAAGGGAAGGAAATTTAAATGAAATTTCTAGAAAAGAAAAGTGACAGCATTCAAAATACAATTATTTATTATTAAATTTGTTTTGCCATAAAGTGTAGAAAATCCGTAGCATAAATCCTTAAATTTTCTTAATCACAAAAAGATCTCAACACATTCTTTTTTCTATGCTTGGTAAAAAAAGCACTATTGGTATTTTCGACTGCATCGAAGGTCAATTTCGTATGCTTGACAAATTCCCATTTATTGTTGGCTGTATGGGAAATGCCGACTGGCAAGTGCCTGGCGGAGATGGGTGGGAAGGGGCTTGCATGATAAAAAAATCGGGCAGTGCTTTTAGAATTGTACCGAACAAGAAAGGAGATGAACGTCTGCTTGTGAATGGGGGACCTTTTGCTGAACCTTTTAATGTGGAAGACGACGAAGTGTGCACCCTTCAATTTATGGGGTATCCTTTAGTCGTGTTTGCCGGTAAAGACCCAAAGTCCTGGGCCGACCAAATTCAAAAAGGACAATGGATTCTGGCAAATGGACAAACTGGTACCGACTATGTACAATGTAGCCGTTATGAAGTCCTTGAGAAAATCCAAGAATTTGGTGCAGATATCTCTGAGTGTGCAATTAAACCAGTGGGTTTAGATGTTCCATTTTGGGTGGTCCATTTGGTTGAATTTCTTCAAAGACCAGAGGCAGAAGAGGAAGAGGAAGAAGCATTATATCAGGAAGAAATTGTAGTAGACCCAGATCGGGGAGAATTTACATGTCCGACCTGCTGGTTGAAATTTGACCGAGCAGATGTTCTCAGTATTGCGGTACATGAGGATCTTCGTGGCGATCGTAAGCTCGGTGAGGATGCAATGCTTCGTTTCGTGCCCACAGAGTTTAATTCTAAAGGGCAGGCGATGGATGCTATGGGTCTGCCTACCACTGATGTTGCCTGTCCCCATTGCCACCGAAAATTACCGCCTGGTTTTATGGATGTTTCTCACCATATTTTTTCGATCGTAGGAGCTCCGAGTTCAGGGAAATCATATTATTTGAGTGTGTTAGTTCGCCAATTACAGCGAACGCTCTTTAGGGAGTTTGGAATTGCTTTTCGTGATGCTGACCCGAGTTGTAATGCAATTTTAAATTCAATGAAAAACCGACTTTTTGCAGGGAGTAGTTCATCCGATACAATGTTGATTAAAACTCAGCTTGAAGGTGAAATGTATGAACGCTTACAAAGGCACGACCGAGTAGTTGCTTTGCCTCGCCCATTTATATTTAGTTTATCAGATCCAAGAGGCACAGGTCATGATTGTTCGCTAATCTTTTACGATAATGCCGGTGAGCATTTTGAACCCGGTATTACAAATGAAGAAAGCCCAGGAACCTTGCATGTTGCCAGTTCATCGGGGATATTTTTTCTCTTTGACCCAATTGCCAGTCCGGAATTCCGACGTGCACTCCGCGGGCATGATGATCCGCAATTTGCAATGGCTGGGAGTGGTAAGAGATTGGATCAACAAGATGTGATCATGGCGGAACTTGAAATTCGGATAAAACAGAATCAAAATATTAGTATTGCCGATAAAATTGATGTGCCGGTTGCGGTGATGATTGGAAAGTGCGATATTTTACGAGATCAATTAGATTGGGAGCGAATTCTTTGGCCTATTAAAGATAAGAAATTAGACCTAGACATTGTCGAGAAAAACTCAGAGATTTTAAGGGATTATATGATGGATATGCATCCATCGATTGTGGCAAATTCAGAAGCACTCTCCCGAAATGTTTGTTATTTTCCTGTTAGTCCTTTTGGTCATAGCCCTGAACGGGTTGAGTTAGACGGACAAAAATACATTGCCCCAGATCCGGATAAACTTGACCCTGTTATGGTGGAGGTTCCAACACTATGGGTACTGCATCATGTAGAGCCTGAATTGTTGCCCACAGTTTCTGCTAAATAATTAGAATGGGTTTCCTTAGATGGCTCAACAACTCATTTTTACCAGCACGCCTCAAGGTTTAGAACCGGGTAGAACTGGATATTGTACGGTTGCAAGGCACAAGGATCTGAGGCATCGTTTAGTACGCGAGCTTGAAAGATTAAGTGTTTATGATTTTGGGCAACAAGTTGGTGGTAATCGAGTAGAGATTTCAATATTCAGAAAGATTGTGCTTGGTTCTGAAGAATTTTATGTTCTTACCAAAATCTGCGATGCCGGACTTGATTATACCAATCGTACTAACTACTTGGCTCATCACTTGGTCATGGATGGTTTTGAGATTGCGACATGCCCTTCGCCTGCAGAGATATTTCTCAATTGGAATGGATGGAAAAGTAAATGGGATGAAGCTTCTCGTTACTTAACACCGGGTGAAGAAATTACCCTAACCGGTTACAAATCGAGCGGGCTCGTTCCCTGCAAGAATTGGTTGAGTTTTACCAACGATCCTGGCAATGCAGCGGCTCTTGTTTCTCCTGGATTAGTTAAACCTATTGTTATAGAAAATGCCCCTGCAAAAAGTGAGCATTTATTGCAATTGTATGCAGAATCTTCTGCTTTGCTTAAAATTTCTTTGGATGCATGGGATTACTCCTTTACTACATTTTTACAGGGAAATGATGATGTGAAGTCCTTTGCTTGGGTCGGCATTGAAGGACAGCCTATTGGTGAGCGTTTAAAACAAGGAGGTTTGAGGAATTATATTGATTTACGAAATTGGGCTTCAAGCACAATTTCGGATGAGGTCGATGCTTCGCTTGCTCATATCGCACGGAAGGGTCCAACTGCTCCGAAAACTAAACGGGTAAAGAGTGGAACTTCTTCAAACACTCGTTCTCCACTGAGCCAAAAACAGGTTCAGCAAATTAAAGGAGCGAGTTCAGCTTACTTGAGCGAGGCACCAAGTGGCTCAACAGTTAAGGCACAGGAGGCTTCGACCAAGAAAGAAAAGAAGAAAAGACCCTGGCTCTTACAATTGGCAGTCATTTCAACAGCGTTATGTTTACTCGGTGCACTTATTGTTGGGTTGGTCTACAATTTGGGGGATTGGTTCAAAAATGAAGAGTCCAATTTAAACCCAGAAGAAAAAGCGATTGTTAAAAAGGATGACCTATCGAAAACAGGTTCAGTTATCCCTGGTGCCTATGCCCAATTGGATCAAGTTGAATATTTAAGAATTGCGAAGAAACATCCTTACCTGCGTTGGGTAAGCTTGGATGTGGGTACCGAAGAACCCCTCAAGATAAAGATTAATGATGACCAATTTGATCGTTTTGAAAAGGCACTCGATCAAAGCCAGGAGGGAGATGAATTAAAAGTAGTGATTACTGAAAAGGAAGGGGAATTCATTTTCGATGAACTCGCCAAAGCACCTGCTCCTAAAGATCGTGGTCGAGCAAAAGAGATTTCCTTTGACGAGGATCAAACAATTGCCATTTCAGAGGTGGGAAATCAGCTATCTTTTGTGGTTGGGGAAGAAACTTTTTCGTACGACTTAAGGCGGGCACAAGGAAATGAGGTGGAGAGAATCAGAAAGCTGAATGAACTTTTACAGTCTGGCCAAAAAATACCCCTTAATCTGAGATTGGAAGGATCCAAAGTGGTTCATATTGAACCTTTCGATTTGCCTGACGACAAAATTGAAGAAAAAACCGTCGATAATACCTCTCTCCCTCCAATGGGTAAACCGCTTGTTCTCAAACAGGTCAAGGGACCAGGCTCAGCCTATTTTGAACCACAACAAATGAGAATCCAACTACCGGTCAATGGAACCGATAGAAAAGCCTATACTTTTAAGGAAGGAGAGGCTGCTCAAATGAAAGAGTTGTTTGACTTTTTGGAAAAAGGCGAACAGGGAATTGATTTAAATATACGTCTAAGCGAGGATGGGAATGAAATTACTTTCCTTGATTTTGACTTACCTGAAGAAAAATCTGTTCAGGTTAATGATGCCGTTATTTTATCACCTGCCTCGATACTTTCTCAAAAGAAATTTTTATTTTGGATACCAGGTGTTCAAAAAAATGATCAATGGAGAATTGATGATTCTCAAAAGTCTTTTGTTTACAATGATCCAAAAACTGCGAATTTCTTACTTTCTTTATTTCGAGATAACGCAAAGGAATCGACAAATCCAATGGTCTGGATGTCGGACTATGAGAGAGGAGAGTTATTTAAAAACAAACAATTTGAAAATGTATCTTTAGCTGAAGAATTTAGCTATGAGTATAAAGTAAGCCAACATCCTTTAGATCCAATTAAAATTGCTAATGTATCCTTCAAATCAGGAAAAAGTTACTCTTTTGATTTTGAAATAACCGAGGGTAAAAGTATCGAAATTTCCTATGGGTCCGACCATGCTCGGAATTCACTTAAACGAGGTAAAATTATTCGTTTTCCACTCCCTCAATCAAAGAGCGAATGCATTGATTTATTTTTATTGTCTCACCAGCATTCTAATTTAAATAAGTTTTCTGAGGTGGGTCAGCACTACGACCTTACCCGTAAGACATTGAGGGTTTCTAGTGATGTGTTAAATAAGGAAAACTTTAAATTTTTGTCGACTGGTAACAATAATTTACATCTTTCTTATTCATTTCTGCCATCAACCAAACACCCCACAAAAGTATTTTTTAAAGAAGCAGGATGTCGTGACTTTATTGATCCCAGCACTCGGAAATTATCTGGTTTACCGACTGCTTTAGTTGAATTGAATCCTGCGAACCCATTCATTGCTGGTGTTCAATTGGACTTAGATTACTTTAGAAAGATTTCAGAAGAGTTCCTTTTAGAAAGACAGAAGTGTGAGCAAAGATTGAATCAAATAGGAACTGATTTTCCCAACCCTGATATTTATAAAAATCTAGAAATTTATGGAGGTGAGTCCAAAACATTGCTTATCTACAAACCAGGCACATCTTTTGATTCTTTCGCATACAAACTTCCCCTCTTATTTATTCAGAAAAACTTTTATTCATGGGATGAAGTTCTTTTTAACAATTTAAAAGGAGAATTAGATGTAATTTATAACAACCCTGGATTACTTTCTGAGCCCAAGCTTTTTGCTTCCTATTGGGGGAAATTAGCGGAAGAAGTCGAAAAATATATTTTCAATAGTGTTCAAAAGGACTTTAATTATAAAGAGGACAAGGCAAAAAAAGACACTAAGTTATTATTTGATTTCTTGCGTCTAATTCTTCTTACCGAACAAGCACTCGGAGTGGAAGAGGGGAATCTTTTAAAGGATTTGCAGGACATCCGTTCTAATTTGGCATCGCCTTCACCTGAAAATGCTTTTGGTTTACTCAATAAAGAAATCTTTGGTTTATCAAAATCAAATCCAGAACTGAGCCAATATTTAAAAAAATACAATGATAACTATCGCAATTTACAAAAAGTGTTAATACCTGCACCAAAACTTAACTTAAATTCATTATCTTTAGCTTTATCTACAATATCAGATTTGGGTAAAAATGTAATTTACAAGAATAAAGAGTCCGAGATTAGGCAAAATCAATATTGGGCCCAAAATTTTGATTCTATAAATCAAGAGATTTTAAAAAAACAAGACGAGATTATTAAGGCACACCCTCTAGAATCTGTAGAACGCATTAAAAGAATTATCTCTGAAATTCCTTGGTCCCTTGCAATCTACAAAAAGGATTCAAATGGACAAATGACTAAACAATCAGATTTTTTACGGCTTGCTCCTCCCTCCAAGTTTTAACTTTTATAGAAACTGACCTTTAATAAAACTGAACTCAAAATAAAACTTTAGAATCGTGAATATCGACCGTTTAATTGATCGCATTGAAAAATCTCTTCGTGAAGAGGGAACTACCGACCCAGTATTTCATGCGTTGGCTAAGGAATATGCGAAATTTCGTACTCAAATTGATGAAAGATTGGAGCATTGCGTCACTCTGATTCGTTCAGGTAAAGACTTTGCAGCCCGTGAATTAGCTGAGCAACCACCTGATGTACTTACCCTCATGGAAAAACTCTCCTTTGCCAACGATGGTAAATGGAGAAAATTATGCGAAGAAAAGAGTCTTTATATAGGTCCAACATGGGCAGATGAGCATGTAGATTTGCTCAATGGTTTATACGACAAAGAGATCACTGAGGATAGTCCTCTGTTCAGGGAATATCGTACTGCTGCTCGAAGTCGAGACCAGGAAAAGACCTTCAAGATATTAAAAATGATCTTGAAAGCTAATCCAGATCATGGAGCAGCAAAGCGGCATTTTGGACAATTAAGTGTTAAAATTTTAGAGGATAAAATTAAGGAATTAACTGAGTTAATATCTTCAGGTCGAGAAGCAGAATTTCTCGATCTGATGATCGATATTGAAGATACCGATTGGGTGGTCCAGCCTAAAGGTGATCAGTGGGATAATGCACTTGCTGTTCGAGATGGAGTGGAGCGGAGAAATGCAAAAGCAAGACTTGAACAGATTCTAGTTGAAATTGCATCTTATCGTGCTGCGGATGATTGGAAGGGTTCCCTCGCTTTAATTGGAGAGTTTTTTAATCTTGCTCAAGAGCATGGCTTGGAAAACGAATTAGCTGCTGATGATATCAATGTCTACAATGAGTATAAAGAATGGGCAGATGAACTAGCGGAAGATGCAAAGTCCGAGCGTGAACTTGAGGCTATGATTTCTCGCTTTAAGAATCGTCTTGCCGAAATGCATCAGGTTGAAACCCAAGGAGGAAAGACCCTCGAGGTTTATTTGGAGGAACAAAACGAGTTACGAAAATTCCGACAAGAATTTCAAGACATCGGTAAATCACTTTCTGCCGAGATCATGATGGATCTTCAAAAAGCGGAGACTCATATTAAAAATCGTGTTCTTCGTCTGCGTGGTCGAACTAAGAGGTTATGGATGGCCGGAGTTTTTGCTTTTGTTATAGCTGCCATGGGGGCGGTTACGGGACTTTGGTGGTTAAAAGGATTTTGGGATGCACGCTCGGCTGTAGAGTCTGTTTTAGAAGTACCTAATCCCTCCCAACAATGGGAGAAATTGTCTGCTTTTGTTGGGAACTATCCCGATTACCTCGAGGATGTTGAGGTTCGAAAAAATATCGATCAGGCTGTTACAAAAATTTTTCAAGATGCAGGTGCCAATTTAGTTTCTGAAAGTCAGGATGAATTCTTACTTAAAACTCAGGATAAAGCTTTATTGCCTATCCTTAAAAAAGAAGAAATTGAGCGAAAACGAGCTAATGTTGTTGCGGTTATGTGTGGAAAAATCCTTGAAGATCTTGATAATGATCCCAATTTTCAAATTCGGGATGCTAAGAGATTTTTGGAATTATTTGAAAGTGCTCCGCGTTTTAGAAAAAACGATAAAGGGGAAACCTTGCCGTTAGACGAGGTCGACTATTACCGATTTCAAGATAATAAAACGATCTTGGATAAATTACAGGAGATTTCTGCTTTCTTAGCTCGAATTGATGATACAAATGATCGCAAGGGAGACCGATTCAATAAGTTGAAACAGGAAGTACTAAACTTTGATGCCAAAGTGTTAAAGGCATGGAAAGCTTTTCGTGATTCTGGAAAAGCGGATCATGGTATTCTTGCACAAGAAAAGTATCTTGACGAATTGGATACTGAAACAAGAGGCTTTTCTGGTTCAGATGCAATCGACCCAGATGATTATCGAGAGGTAAGGGATGCAATTCGTCAACTTAAGCAAACATGGAAAGGATATTCCAAGGAAGTCGAAAATAAATCCGGTTCGTCTTATGATGAATTGCTTAATCAGGCAGATAAATTGCTTACTCAAAGCAAGCAGGCCAAGTCTCCAGAGCAGAAGATAAGTTTACTTCGGCAAATGTCTGAATCATTGAGCAAAATTACGGAATTAAATGGTAGTTCAACTGATCAAGAACGTATGTCATCCGCTCAGGATCGTGAATTCAAGGAGTTAGTTAAGGCTCAAAAAGAATCGGTCTCCACTTTGGGAGAGTTAGGTGAAGTGGAGGGTGATTTAGGAAAAGCTCAAATTTTGGATGAATATTTTTCTGCTTTAGAAAAACTTTTACAGAACGAAGCTCTAGAAAAGACAAAAGCATCCCTTGTTCGAAGTGTTCTTTCTCATCGAAAGAAATTTTCTAATGAGAATGGTGAATTAAGAAGTAGACTTTTCATTGAGGGACCGGCTGAAATATGGGAAAAAGTAGAAGCGGGTGAGATTGCCCTTCAACCGGAGGCATCGCGAGATGAATACGACCAGATTATGACACTTCTCTCTCGCCCAGACCTTCGTAATATTTGGAATTACCAATTAGTTGAATGCTCGCCGCAGAAATCCAGTCAAAGCGGAGTTTATTCGACCAAACGGAAGCCAATGATGCCCTTATATGCCTATGGACCAGTTAAGGAGGAAGAGGTGGCACAAAAGTTTGATGAGCAGGGACAACCCATTGCAAACCCCATAAAAACAAAAGTGCAAGTGGGGGAGTTTCATTGGAATGGAAAGGTGGAAGGGCGAGAATTTCAGACCACGATTTTTGGTGGAGGCTCAAAGGGACTTACTTTGGAAGAGGGTGAGTTAACTCCGGAATCCACTTTTCTCCAACAACAAATTGAACGAAGACTTGACCCTAATACGAAAAGTGTTTCTGGACCTCTTATGGAAATGCTTGAGGTCGTGATTGCAGAACAATCGATCTCCCCTTTGCTTAAGGCATATTTACATCGTGAGATTGTTGATTTAATGAAGAAAAAGCCTGCATCATGGGGTGTTGCTCTCAGTAATCAATTATTGCAGGATTATGATTCTCTTTTGAGTAAGGTGAAAATAAGGATTCGACCGACTGATTGGATGGATAAAAAAGTAAATGAATCGCTTTCAAAACAACTGGCTCAATTTTATAGTGAAATTGGAACTAGAGATTATTTCCCCGAGGCAAAGTTCACCCTTGGTGTTTTAAAATCCTTACAGAAAGTTGAGTTTTCTTACATCGGACATGTTGATATACAGAACAAAGCTAGGTTCAACGGAACAAAACCAGTTTTACATTGGGGTATTTCTCAAATTGATGGGGCTTTCAAACTTACTAAAGCATCGAATAACCCTTTTGTCCCATATAGTCCATTGGTTGGTGCAAATCCAAGGATCGAAAAAATCCTTGCTCAAAATTATGCTAATGCGAATGTGGCAAATGGGAAATTTGGAGGAGTCGAAGATTTTCTCCCTGTTGATTTTTCAAATTAAATATGGCGTACCAAGAAAAATATTCAGTTTCTAAAAGAGGGCAAACCTCTGGCCCCTTCACTGCAATTGAAATTATTGATCTGTTGCGGATGAAGGAAATAAGCACCATTCATAAAGTCAAACTGGGGCAAGATTGGCTAACCGTATCAGATTTTATTGATCAGTATGAAAAAGGCCAACTACCCGAGCAGAACTTAGAAAAAGTGTTCGAAGATGAACCTGAAGAGGAGAAGGTTGATCTTAAGGAGGAAATAGTCGTAGAACCGGAACCTGAACCCGAGCCTGAACCCAAAGTCATTGAGGTGCCAGAACCTGGCCCCGCTACCGAAATTCATATTAATCGTTCTGGTACTCAGTTCGGCCCTTACCTTTTGAAGGAATTAAAGGACTACCTAAAAGCAGGTAATTTACGATTCAGCGATATGATTTGGTTTGAGGGAGTTTCGGAATGGGTACCTTTATCCAAAATACCAGGAGTGGCCGAGGGATTGGATTCTTTGGGTGCGGCTGCACCCCCTCCACCTAAACCACCGCCTGCTCCTGCCGCACCTGCTTCGCCACCACCTGTTCAATCTGCGTCTCTAACCCCCTCTGTATTACCCTCAAAACCCCAGGCTGAAGAGGCAGTTGTTTCTGACGATTCAGAGGATGATGAGGAAATTATTTCTACCGATAAGCCAACATTTGAAACTGCAAATATTGCACCACATGGAGCCCGTGCCATTGCTGGGCTCTTGGATGGTCTTATTTTACTCTCTGTTGTGGGGATTTTAATTGGTATTGCGGGAGCGTTTTCAGAATTTAACGGCACTCTTATTTTCGCAGGAGTGGTCGCTTATTTTTTACTGGGATGGTTATATTATGGACTTGGGGAGTCTTCCCACGCGGGTGGGTTTATAGGAAAAAGAATGACTAAAATCAAAGTGGTACGATTAGGCGATGATCAAGTTCCAGGATTTGGAATTTCTTCCCTGCGGGCGATTCTTAAGATTCTATTCTCCTTGACTATCATTTTACCTTTTATTGTTTTTCTGACCCCTCGTAGGCAGGGGCTTCATGATTTAGCTTGTGGTACTGTTGTTAAAGGTGGAGAAGACGAAAATTAATTTAAAAGAAAGCCTTATTTAATCAAGTGAAAGGAACAAAATAAATGGATGGAGGAGTAGGATTTGATGAACCTGAGTTGAGTTGGTCGACGCAAGATATTGAGAACAAAATTGGATTCAGTGGAGGTAGATATACCGATACTAATGCATTCTTCACTTTTTTAGTGGGGCTCATTTTATCTACACTCTTCTTTTTAGTATTAGAATTTGTAATCGGAGATTCTGGAACCGCAGCCGAATGGAGAGAGCAAAATTCGGAGATGGTTACATTAGAAGATGGAACTCAAGAGGAACAAGTAAGGGATATCCCATTGCACATAGCATTAGCGGATAAATTTATTAATCGAGGGCTCGGTGGATATTTAATGGGTGCAGGGATCACGATGCTTTTTTTCTGGGCACTTGCGATTCTTTTTGTCAAAGGGAGAAAAGTAAGTTTTCAGAAGAAAATTCTTGCTCTAAATCTAATACCACAGGATCCAAACTTTTTTCTCAATAATGCCACTGCCCGCGATGCATTGTTAAGGATTCGCGGACAAGTTGATGACCCTAAGCACTTTCTACTCCTGAATCGAATTGATGTCGCTTTATCAAATCTGCAGAACATTGGAGAGATTAGTGAAGTGGCAAGCTTGACTAATGCACAGGCATCGATTGACGAAGATCAGGTCTCAGCTAGCTATAGTTTAATCAATGGTTTTAATTGGGCAATTCCGGTTCTCGGTTTTATTGGAACTGTTCTTGGATTAGGATCTGCTATTGGCGAGTTTGGGGTTACCATTCAATTAGCTGACGATGTTGACAAGTTGAAGAATTCGCTGACTGATGTAACCGGGGGGTTGTCCACCGCTTTTGATACCACTTTGCTTGGGTTGGTTGGATCTATTGTAGTTCAAATGGGAATGACTTTCCGGAAGAGGCAAGAATTCCTTTTATTGGATGAATGTAATGAATACTGCCAAACTTATGTTTTAGCGAAACTGAAACTCGAAAAATCGGGAAGATCACGTTCGTAAAAACATTTAAAACTATTTAATTTTATTAAGCTTTCACTTTCAGTAAAGTAAGATGGGGAGAAGCAGTCGAAACAGCGAAGAGAAGGTAAGTTTTTTTGCCTTTCAGGACATTATCACTGCGGTCATTGGTATATTGGTCCTGATCGCACTAATCCTTGCCCTTCAAGTGAATCCAAAACGAGAAAAAGAAGGAGATAATCCAGGTAATAATACCGCTCCAGTCGAATTGATTATTGCGGAACAAGATGGTGGTGGGAACGCCACAATTGTGGTGGCGAGCGAGTTTAACGCAACACAGGTGATTGAGGAGATCGCTGAGTTACACCAAGAAATAACCGATGAAAAAAGGGAGTTTCTAGTTAAAAGTGAGACCAAGAATAGTGAGGTCGAAATGTTATCAGAAGAATTAAGAAAGCTTAATTTAGAACTTCAAGTTTTTAAAAAGAAGCTTGGGATTGAGGATTCAAATGAGAGTAAAGAAACAAAGGAAAAAATCGAAAGCTTGGAATTGCTGATGGATCTGGCAAAAGTCCAAAAGAATGAATCAAACGACGAGAAAAAAGGGCTCGAAGATAAGATTAATGCCCGTGTACTGAGATCCTTGAAAGATCTATCCGAACTTGAGTTAGAAGATCTTGATTCCAATCTTAACTCCCAAATCGAGCAATTAGAATCCCAAATAGAGAATGAAGTACGGGTAATCCCGAAAGAAAACAATGTGGGGGAAAAACCAGTTTTAGTAATTTTAGGATCGACTGAATTTACCATTGGAATTTTTAATGGTGAACAAAGAACAATTCAGGTAAACCCTGTTAATTATTATCAACAGCTTGGGGCAGCACTCACTTCTTACGATAAGAAGAAAAATTTCTTTGTTTATTTTTTCCGTCCCTCAGCCTGTGAAATAATTTTAACCAATGTGCCGGGTAGAAATGGAGCAATTCAAAAGAATTTATTCGATTTATTATGCGACCCCAAAAATAATCTCACTCGGATGTTAGGATATAAATATGGATTTGAACCGATTCATGAAGAAGCCGCTGTTTTATTTACAGATAAAACTCCAGATCCATTTGATGAATTTTTTCCAAATCCATGAATGTTTCTGCCTCTAAATTTCACAAATTTATTCTTATTTAATGGCTAGAGAAGAAGATGAAGGTGGAAGCTTGGATATGTTACTCGATACATTGTGTAACACCTTTGGGGGGATTATTTTAATCGCCCTTCTTCTTGCTCTCAGCGTGAATAAAAAAAGCGTCGAACTGTATGACAAATTGGTCAAGACCGATGATAATCAATCAGAACTTATTCGTGAACGTGAACAGTTGAAAAATTCTCTATTAGATCTGAAAGATGAAAATATTGAGATTTTAGAAGACTTGGAAGATGATGCATACTCTAAACGAGAAGAGATTGAAGAGATTAAAGATAATTTAGATGACTTGAGCAGTGACACATCTGCTCTTGAAAAATTAGCTCAGCGAGAACAAACTAAGCTTCAAGAGTTGGAGGATACCGAAACTACCATTGAAAAAGAGCGATTAAGCATGGAGGAAGAATTAAGCCGCTTGGAAACGATTCTGGAGCATCAGGAATTAAGTAAGGAATTGAAAAAAAAGCCTTATCGAAAGGTTAGCCTTCCACAACAAAAAGATACTCGAAAAAAACCGCTCCCTGTAATTGTGGCTCATGGTAAAATGTATCCGATGATTTCCCTTGGTATTGGATCAGTAGAGAAGAACGAGGATGGATTATTGTGGAATCAAACTCCAGATAATCGTTTCCAAGTTAAAGTTGATCCTGAAAAAGGAGTTGATCCGATGAACGAAGATGCCCTGGATTTGTTTCTTTCCTCTGTAGGAGATGCTCCGCGTTTAGTCCGTCAAAATTTCTTTTTAAACCTCTTTGTCTATTCTGATTCAGAAAACTTTGCTATTTTTAATAGAATTCGAGATGAGGCAGTTTTAAGAAAATTAGATTATAATTGGATTCCGATTTCCGAACTTCCTCTTATTTTACGCTCGGATAATGTGCCTTGGAAGGTTCAGTGAATCCTCCGATATCTCAAAATAGACCTATTTAAAAACTTTCTTTCTTTAATTGTCCAATTTCAAGGTAGAGCGGCAGAACTTTATCAATGCAACTTACAGTAAGTAATCTAAATCTAGTATAATGAAATGCGACTGCATTCAGTTTTACACTACGCTTTTATTATCATTTTTTAATGTCTTTTATCTTGCATAACCAAATGTTTAGTTGAGAATTAACTCCATGTCTAAAGAATTACTTATTTCCCTCATTTTAGGTGCTATTCTGTTGTGCTGTATGCTTTTGGGAATGGTTCAATCCGCATTACTTTCCAATCCTTTTTTCCTACTCTTTGGCTTGGCCACAATTCTGGGGCAGATCATAATGGCACATTTAGCTTTTAATCAGTACAAAAACCTTTCAATACAAATTACTAACGAAGGAGATAATAATGAAGAACGAAGAAAAGAACGAGGAGAAGAACGAGGAAGCGACGGATTCGACGATTGATGATACTTCAGTAGAAGAATCACAAACCGTAGACTCGAAGCTTAACCCTAAGCATCGTACAATTGCATTATCTAGTCTAGCAGTAGGCTATTCTTTAGCATTGGGATTTGGGGCACTTTTATTGTTGGACCCAGGCGAATCCCAAAAAGTGGTGTCTGATGATGCTATCACGGAGGAGGGGGAGATAGTTTCAGCCTCCGAGGGAGCAGATGGAGAATCATCTTTAATAACTTTAACTGGAGGAACTAGTATACCTTGGCCTTCTGGTAAGCCTTGGGTAGATCCAGGGTATTCTGCAATTGTGAATGAAGAAGATCTTACTGCATTTGTAGAAACTGCATCCTTTGTTGATGTTAATACTCCCGGCCAATATAAAGTAATCTATACCATAAAAGACTCGAAGACGGGTAATGTTATGGACTCGATTGAGCGATTTGTAACAGTCAATGCCGGTAGTTTTATACCAGGGGCCAATGTTGCTTATAACGATCGTTTGAACGGAGTTGTGTTAAATGATGAAAAAATTACTGCTGTTATTGGAGATAACGATGACGATATTGTCTATGTTGATAATGACGATCGTCATTTACGCCTCGCCGGACATGACTTGGGAGATGGTCGAGTAGTTGGTGGAAATGGTGGGAATGGCCGAACACGTGGAGGTCGTGACCGGGTTTTGATTGACGATGATATCGATGTTGGATTGTTAGATCGTAGGTTAGCCACTCTAGACGATGATGAATTGTTAATTATTGAAGATGATGATGATTTAGTGGCCCGCTTGGACCGCAAGGATATTGGTTTGGACCGTGGTGGAAATGATCGAGTGAATGTGGGTAATTTTGTACCCGATGCTCGCGGTGGAGACTTTGATGATGAAGAACTAGGCGCCGTTGGAGATTTCGACAAAGACGGTGCAGGGTTTGGAAAAGGATCTATGCCCGGAGTCGGGAAAGGTTCTGAAGTTTATGCTTACAACTTCCCATCACAGGGAATTGGAGCAGGTATTGGTAGTCCAGCAGTTGGAGCAGCGGCAGGCTTTGCTGGTCTTGGTGCAGGGATTGGACAAGCTGTAATGGATGGCCAAGCCGTTCCTGCACTTGGTGGAATTGGTACTTACGCACCCCCAGCACCTACTCAACCTGAAGGTCCTGATTCTGATAACGATGGAATTACAGATGCGATGGAAGCTTCCTTTCGTACTAATCCACAATCGAGTGACACGGATAAGGATGGAGTCAGCGATGCGGATGAAGTTAAGGGAATGTCAAACCCTCGTGATCCACGAAGCAAACCAGGTACACCTGCACCAGGTGCTGACACTGATCAAGATGGAGTGCCTGCTTCTTTAGAATCTTTATACGGATTAAATCCTGCTAATGCAGATACTGATGGCGATGGATTTAGTGATGGAGAAGAAATTGCGGCAATGACCAGTCCGACAAATCCAGCCAGTAATCCTGGTGAAATGGGAGGGCCGGCACTTGCGGTTGCTCCTGGAGTGGCCGGTGGCGTGGCGGGATTAGTTGGGGGAGCAGGTGCTGGTGCAGCTGCAGGTCTGGTATCAGGCAGAGTAACCCATCCCCTTGGATTGGGAATAGCAGATGTCGGCACTGGTATTGGTACAGGTCGTGGCGGAGATGGTCATGATGAATGGGACTATGATCACCTTCCCAAAGATGGAAATCTTTACATTATGATGCATGTGGACGGTAGTGGTTCGATTCTAAGCACAAGAAAGGCATTGGAGGAGATGAAAAATACTCTTCTTAAAAATGCCTTGCTCCCATATTACAAGAACGATGAAGATCTTTACAATCGCCGAGTACTCGTAGTTGACGGGGAAGGAGAGCGTACTTTAAAATTCTTTACCGAAGCGGCTAAGAAAGAAAATGTATTAGCATTAGTCTTCCAAGATGAAGCACAACCTGCTTACCACCTTCCTAATTTTAATCGTAAACCTGAAGATCATTATATGGATGATTTGAAGGAACTCCGAAGCGGGCTTCAAGGGTATGGTGGACTGTACAGAGGAATAATGTTTCAAGTCGATCGTGGAAAAACCTTTGCCAAGTCATTTAAGGAATTCGTGGAGAATGCATGGCGTGGAGATGGTTATTTGTCGAGTGCTGGAGATAACTTAAAACCTTATTACTGGCAGGAAAACGGCGATCATATTCGTAATAAGGATGGAATTGTTTTTAGTGATGAATATCATGTTAATTCCGAAGGGGATCCCGCTTATTACATGAATCTGATCATGGAAGCGTCCCGCAAAGTTGGTTTGGATCTCGGGAAATATGGTGGAGGTCAGGAAGATGGTCGCCACAATTCCAAAGTAAGCAATACATCTAAAAGTAGCTCTTCACTTAACCAAATGTGTCCCGTAAAAACGGATCGTAAGGCTAACCCTTCAATAACCGCAAAAAATTCTAGGGGTGAAACAGTCGCATTTTGCTGTAAGGGTTGTAAGAGTAAGTATGCATCTGCTGATTGATTTTAAACTATCTGTGAATTCTCTTTTTTTACTCTCAACATAAAAAGGGAATATAAATTTTTTAACAGTGGAAGTATGGTTTGAATACGAAGACCATACTTTCTCTTGTACTTTCTTCGACACTTGGGCTTGCCGTAATAGGTAATCTTTTTGCTGGTAATCTGCTTGTCTCCTCTGTTCTTGTCTTCGGCGGTCTTGGAGTTGGTGTGTTGTCACATCTTGCTTTTTTTGAGGAGAAGAAAAAAAAACCGATGGGTGCTGGTCCGATTCCCTGGCTCAATTTGGTAATTTCCTATTGCTTACTAATGCTCAGTCTGGGTGCTTTTCTTTTTCTTCTGATTTCTCCTTCTGAGTCCCGTCAGTCAACTATTGCCAAAGCCGGACAAGTGTCCGGTAATGAAACAGAGGGTTCAACCGTTCCCCAGAGTAACCGAACGGATGTTGCATCCGGTGGTGAACGTGCTCGCTTAGGAAGCAGTGGTCGGGGTGAAGGAGTTGATGCACTTGGCGGGGCAAATGAGGATAATCAAAATGCCATGCGCGAAGCTCAAGTATTTAATCCCGCAATCGCAGGAGTAGATGGTGGTGTTTCAGATCAAACAAAAGTTTCCTCTCAAAATATTGAGGAAGTTTTGGATCCGGGGAAATTTGATGAAGGACTTGCCGATTCGAAAGATCTACTTCTTTCCCGTATTGGAGAAGACGAAGAAAATAAAGATATTGGAGATCCCAATGCTTTTGTTTTCGATGAAAAAGTGGATAATGCTCTTGCTTTTGACCCCACAGTTTTTCGCGGTGTTGAGGATCCATCCGAAATTCTTTCCAAAGCAAAAGGTGATAAAGTTACTAATCTTAAAGCTGCGGTAAATTCGCTCGGGATTTCTGTCCCAAAGTCAATGAGTGGTCGATGTGATAAAGTAGGACGGGTTAGTCGATTGGCTCGTGGTGGAGTAAAAAATCCCGATTTAGTCGAAAATGCCGTGACTAATGCGTTAAATTGGTTGAACCAAGATCAAAATCCCGACGGATCTTGGGGTGCGAATTCAAAAGGAGCGATGACTGGCTTTGCTCTTTTATGTTATTTGGGACATTGTGAATTAACAGACTCACCTGAATATGGAGAAGCAGTTGCCAAGGGAATTAAATATCTTGTCGAACTTGGTGACGAAAAAGATGGATGGCTTTATGTGACAAACCATAAACACGGTTCGGCTTATGCCCATGGCATTGCTACCTATGCCCTTGCTGAAGCCTATGGCATGACTGAAAAGGATTTCATTTTGCCTGTTTTACAAAACGCTATCCATCGTCTCGTTGCGGGGCAAAAACAGGACGGTGGCTGGGTATATATGAAGGAACGCCCAGGTCCAGATAATTTGCGTCTAGTAGATTTTGGAAAAAATGAAAAAGAGGCTAGTGATACTTCCGTAAGTGGTTGGCAATTCCAGGCATTAAAGGCAGCCTATAACACGGGTGGTATTTTCCCCGGAATTGAGCCTGCCTTGGAAGCGGCGGTCAAGAATTTTTACCGAGTATATTCATCTGAGAATGGAGGTTTTGGATATCGTAAAGCATCTGACGCCAAGAATATTACTCATAAATTAACAGGGGTAGGGTCTCTAGGTTTACAATCATGGAAATTTGGACATCCTTCCGAGGAGGAAAAAAGAGAAACTTTAAAAAAGGCAATGCAGCATATTTTAAAGAATAATTTAGCGATGAATTATACGAGTGCAGATGCAAATTTATACTCTTGGTATTATGATGCCCAGGCCTTATTTAATTATGGAGGGGCTTTCTGGACTGCATGGAATCGTAAGATGGAACCAATGTTACTTGATTCTCAACTGGCAGACGGAAGTTGGCCTAAAGAGGGTGGTGGGAAAACTTCTAGTCAGGGTGGGAAAGATGCGGAGGTCTACCGTACGACACTTTGCACTTTGATGCTCGAAGTTTATTATCGCTACGTTTATTGACGATTTATAATTTCTGCCTAATATCAATATTAGGATTATGAAGTTTCTGTACATTGTTTTTATGCTTTTTACCCTCTCTTTATGGGGAGATGAGTTGCTGATAAAAAAATCGGGAGAATTGCGTGGTATTTTAAATGCAAAAGGAGAAGCTTGGGTAGAAGTCCATGAGGATAACGGTTTACTCGAACGATATCTTGCACCTTGGCAGGGGGGATCTCCGGCTCGTGGGGGTGGATTTGATAGAGAAAAACTCCGAATTTTTAAAGACTTAATTGTGGGAAATCGAGTTTATTTAGATTGGTTTTGGGACGGACATCTTAGGGTTCGTAAGATCAAGCAAATCAGACCATTTAAAAGTTCAGGTGTTTTTAACGGTACGCTAATCAATAAGGGTGATAAATGGATTGATGTTGAGAATGAAGAAAGTTTAGTTCTTTGGCGGTTTTACGCCAAGTGGGTGGGGGGACTACCTGATGATGGGGGGGGATATCATGCCGCAACATTAGAGTTCTTTGATAATTTTGAAGAGAATGATCCGGTACGATTTAAATGGAGTTACGATTATCGTCCAAGGATTGATCGATTTATAGAACAGGAAGATGAAGATGCCTTTGTTCCTTTTTATGAAGGGAAAACTATTCCTGTTGGGTCAATGAAGTCCTCACCCCTAAAGCCTTTGGTTAATCCATTTGATAAAGTGGTGCCTGTTTCACCTGTTAATCCTTTCGATCAATTACCTTCAAAGAATCCGTTTGATCAAGTACCTGGTTTAACTCCTATAAACCCCTTTAAGGTAGATCCAAAACAAGGAGGAAACCCATTCGATTCTGTTAGCCCTGGGGGAAGTAATCCTTTCGAAACAATTGATAATAAAAAACAGGAGTCTACAAAACCAGTTGAAAGTAACCCCTTTGATAATGCTCTCGAGGTTAAAGCCAAAGAAGCAAATCCTTTCGAGAATGTCCCTTTACCAGGAAATCCTTTTGATGCGGTTCCCCAGTAAAATTAAATTTTAGCGAAGGAAGCGAAATGAATCTGAGAGGTTAGACTGGTCTTTAATAGTGATACGAGATCCATTTGAAAGAAGCCAATTAGCTTCACTCGCTTTTCCTTGTTGCCAAGTTCTTTTCAATTTTTTTCTTTTTCGATCAATTCTTTCATCGAGAGGAACTACCTCGGTTGTTTGTCGGCTAGACCAAAGAATATCAATGATTTTTCCATTCTTATCCAATCCCACAATTTCTACTGCAGCACCTTCTTGGTCAAATTTAGCTATGGCTTCAAGGTCTAAACTTGTATCTATAGCAAGAAGTGTTTCGTTTGCCAAATTCATAGATTCAAAAACAAATGCTTCATATGTAGGTTTAAAGCGTGCGGGGAGTAAAAAATTATCCATATTGCGGATAGCAATTTCTTTAATATGAGAAGACCAAATAGGAATAATTTCATTTCCTCGTTCGTCTATTGCATAAACTAAAGCGGGAGCGTTATTCGGGTTTCGATAAGAAGGAATTTCTAAGATTTCTTTAGCTGCTTCATCGATTGCCCGGGAAAAACCGTCTGAGCTTGCAGGATGCATTGTTTCAAGCCTTTTATTGTCGGGCATTATAACCACGAGGGCGTGTGTTTGTGGAAAGTAAGAGTGTTGTTCTTCGGAAAGCATCCCATTCTGGTCAAAGTATCCTTCTTCCCTGAGAAGTTCTTCTAAAGTTAAAGTTTTGCCTCGCGGGTGGTAATACATACTGTAAGAACCATTTGGTTGCCCGTTTGAAAAAGTGGCGTCTAATCTAAGGTGGCTTACCACCTTTAATTCTCCTGGATCCATTCCCTCCTCCTTTATTTTATCAGAATATCGCAAAATATCACCTGGAGAACTCGGATAGTATAGTTTGAATACACCTTCAAGTTCTCCATTTACATATTCTTTAACATAAACTAATTCACCGATTTTTCCATAGGCTGTGAATTCCCCATATCTTTCTCCTTTCTTGTATGAACCAGTAAGTAATTTCAACTTATTCTCTTGCCAAAAAGTAAAGTTCCCATCTTTCAATCCATTTACAAAACTAATTTTGAATTGATCATTACCGTTTTGGTGATGGCCCACGATGTAGCCACGCTTTCCTTTTCCAAAAGGCTCTTCTTCGCCTAATTGATAAAGAATTTCTGTTCCATTCTCATCTTTTCTATACTCGACATCTTCAGGATGTAATTCTTTGTCTGAACAGGCATTAATACAGAATAATAGGGCCAAATAAATGACAAAGGGGAATTTTGCGTCTGTCCTATTTGTTTTGTTAAACATTGAAAGATTATAATAGCTAAAAACCAATAATTTTCGCAATGGAAAACTTATTCACTACGGGTACGAACTTGTTCTGCAATTTCCAAAATGTCAGCCGCAGGTAGCGTTACAATTTCGGATGGTCGGCCTCCCACCATTTTATAGACCACCACACCAAGCCAATTCCCATTTCGGTCAAAAACTGGAGTACCTGGTGCGGTATTTTCGATCACAAAGTATTTTCTTGGTTTTTCAATCACTGCGTTCACCCATCCCCTTCGTAGTGTGGATTGGCGATAGAGCGTTTTCTTCAATTTACCAATCGATACCACTTCATCCAAAATAACTGGTTGGTTCTCTTCCCTGACTTTCTTAGGAACCTGTGAAAAAAGAACATCCTTATATTCCTCTTTTCTTTCCTTAATCGGTAAAACAAAGGCCAGGTCGAGATCAACATCCTTGAGCAACAACTTGGCCGGTACTTCGGTACCATCTTGCATTAAAAGCATTACTTCTGTGTAGTTTACATTAACTGATGCTCCAGGTGTACGAAGTCGGGAAAGAATATTCGCGGAGGGATCGACCTTGTTAAGGGAAAGTACAGTTAATCCATCCTCGGCAATAATGGTTCCCAAGGCTTCGAGTTTTTGCTCTTGGGGAGGAATACTTCGACCACCCGCACTTAATTCAAGACGAACGGTTACTGAGACCCAAGTTACACAGTTCGCATGGTCATTAAGAAGTTTACGCCAAGTAGTCTCTGGCTTTTTCGCCCAAGATTGAAAAAAAACTCCACTCAAGAGAATCAAAGATAATAATAAAATATTTTTCATGAAAATTTGTAATAGTTTTTTAGGTGTTATCCCAGTCGGGTTCAAGTTCGAGAAAAAGCGTGTGAATTCCTCTTTGCACAAAAAATATTATTCTTTTGCTTCTAACTTTAATCATTTGACCCATTTCTTTTTCAAAAAAATCTACCTTACTCATGGCTTTTCCATTAATTTTTAGAATTAGATCTCCCTGCCTTAATCCTGCCAGAGAAGCCCAACCGGCGGGTTCAACATTTTCAATAATTAACCCAGGTTCTTTTTCTTCAAGCCGTTGATTGACTCGATCCCCGAAAGACAGTTCCCTGACTGTAAATTCAAAAGTTTCCTCTTTGGAGTCAGGTAATTCATTTGCGGGATCGGGTCGCTTTTCTAAGGTTACATTTAAATCTAGTTTATCTTCCCCTCGTTGCCCTGAGAAGAGGGCAATCGTACCAGGTTTATACTCTTTGATCATATTACCAAAAACCTCCGCATCTTCTGTCCGATAGGCTTGAATAATTTGTCCATCTATACGGAATAATAAATCACCTGCTTTGAGTCCTGCTTTTTTGGCCGGAGTCCTAGGGTAGACTTCGGCAATGCGTATTCCCCTAGTAGTTTTAGGGAGATTGAGAGCAAGTGAAAGCTCGCGAGTTAATACTTGACTGGAGACCCCCAGCCATGGCTTCCACGCTTGTACAGGCCGATTTTCTTCTGCCTCGGGGCCAATTTTTACCACGGTTAATAATTGAGCAATATCCCTTTCAAAACTGACTAGAGTGGAGACGGGTTCCTTTTGCCCTTCAGTAATCTTTTGTGAAATTCGCACCATATCGTTAATCCCCTTTACTTTTTTTCCATCAATCGAGGTGATAACATCCCCAGGGACTAGATTTGGTTTCGCACTATTTGAGGGTCCACCGCGCCCGACTGAATGAATTTGAGCACCCTCCTTGGAAGAACGTCGAGCTTCGAGGGAGGACATGAGAGTGAAATCTCGAATGGTAAGTCCCCAACTTTTCAACTCTATTTCTTTTGCAAATGCGGACTCACGTGTGCTGGTTACAAGCGTCCAACTTATCTTTTTCTTTTTACGAAGACCTGTAATTTTGACCTTCTTCCCAATCTTCATTCCATAAACAAATTGATTGAAAATAGGCAGATCCTCAGCAATTCGAGCCATCACTTTCTTACCATTGTAGTCTTTTATAATATCTCCCGGTTTAATTCCCGCTTTTTCTGCTGGAGAATCCTCGATAATTCCTGAGACTAAAAGACCTTCCTCATTTGGATCAAGTACCGGTTGGCACTCCAGACCAGTCCAACAACGTGCTATATATCCATTCTCTGTCAATTCATTGGAGACTGCCCGAGCAAGATTGGATGGAATCGCACCCCCCAAACTACCAATTCCCACTTCATTAATCCCGATAATAAAACCCTTATCATCGACAAGAGGTCCACCACTGTTTCCAGGGAAAATGATTGCATCATGCCCCAACCAGCGCACTAGTTCACCCACATTCTCTCCATCTAGTCGAAAAGAACCCTGATTTGGTGAAATCAAAGCTACATTTGAAACGATCCCCCTAGTGACGGATTGCGAAAGTCCTGCCGGACTCCCCATGGCAAAACAAACATCACCCACTTCCACTTGATCCGAATCTCCAAAAGTGGCCACAGTCAGGGCTTTACTTTTTTTAGAACGATCTTCCATTCGCAACCTAAGAACCGCCAGGTCAGTCATTGCATCTGCTCCTAGTAAATCTGCCATCACTTCTTCGCCATCGTGTAATCGACAAGTAATGCGGGTTGCTTTACCTGCGACATGATGGTTTGTCACGACTCGTCCATCCTTCGAAATAATTACCCCGCTCCCAGTAGATCGAGACTTCATCATTCGTCCCCTCGAGCCTTCCTCCGAGACCACTTCAATTCGAACAATCGCCGGGTAGATATTTTCAACTGCCTCAGCAAGAGGAAGCGCAAAGTCTTTTGCTTGGTTTGGCTGAACCATAATTGAGAAAACCAGTATTGTGAATGGATAAAATAGCTTCATAGGATAAATGATATAGGCGAAATAGAGGTAATCTTTCTTATGACTAGAATCTCGACAATTACAATTTTATATCTATCCTTAGGATGTGGACCAAGCAAGGAAACAAAAGGAAAAGATACATGAATGATCAAACAAGCACCTCTTCTATTTTAACTCAAAGGCAGCGAAAATTTCTTGCTTTTGTTGCCTGTTTTGCTGGTGCCTTAATCCTTGGTTGTTTATTCACCACGGTCATTCTTATTCTTAATCGTGCTTTTGATTTATTTGGCGGGGTAATCTGGTCCTTAGCTATATCTGGGATGCTGGCTATTTTACTTCGCCCTGTAGTTGGATTTTTTGAAGAGAAAGTCAAGCTTGGCCGTCTTTCCTCAATCCTTCTTCTTTACGCTCTCGTGATTGTAACGGCAGGTTCTTCGACCTGGTTCCTTGGAGGTAAAGTAATTTATCAAACTAAAGAATTTTTGGGCACCGCGGCAGATTGGCCTGATCAATTGGAGGAAAAAGCCAAGGAATCTCTTCCCCCTGAGACTTGGGAATCAATTTCCGGACAAGTTGATGCTTTCAAAGAATATTGGAAAGAGATTCTGGGGAAAGAAGATAATTCTGTTCTTGTTCTGCCTTCCGCAGATCAGGAAATTTATGATACTCTGAGTATTGACGAGAGGGAAACCTTACGCTCGCTTGATCCCGATGAAAGGAATGCGTTTTTTAAGATAGAAGAAAAATCCCAACAAATTGAATATTTAAATCGTAAAGCTACCGAGATTCACAATCGGGCGATGGAGGCGATGGAAAAGCAAGGTGGAGAAATAGCCGAGAAATCGGCAGCGGTCATTAAATCTGCCTGGAGTGGACTACTCGGATTTTTTGCCCAAATGACCTACCTTGCAGTCATTCCTATCTACCTCTTTTATTTCCTCAGTTCAAATCGTAACTTAATTGACGAATTGGAAAAGGAACTGAGCTTTCTTACCGATTCGGTCAAAGAAGATATCGTTTTCTTAATCCGTGAATTTGTCAGTATACTCGTTTGTTTTTTCCGCGGACAGTTACTAATCGGTGTACTCATGGGAGTGGGATACGCGATCGGATTCAGCTTGAGTGGGTTGAAATTCGGTATCACACTTGGCCTTCTTTTTGGCCTTCTTAATATCGTGCCCTACCTTGGTTCAATTGTGGGGATTGTCACTGCCTTACTCGTTGCCTATTTACAACCCGGTGGGATTGCAGAAAACGGGGAGTTGAATGTGCTCTTTGGATGCGGAATTTCATTCGTGGTTGTTCAGTTAATTGAAAGTTACTATCTAACTCCCAAAATCATGGGCCAACAAACTGGTCTTCATCCAGTAGTGGTTATGGTCTCGATATTCTTCTGGGGCACGGCTCTGGGTGGTATTTTGGGTATGATCTTTGGTATTCCACTCACCGCCTTTATTATTATTACCTGGCGTTTGCTCTGCCGAAAGTACTTCCATCGATCGACCTGTTAGGTCTTAAAGAACTTATCGAGAAAGATTTATTTTTCATTGCGAATGTTTAAAGCGAGACGATCCACTTTTGCCGAGAAGTGAAAAGATAATAAATGGTTGTGACGATGTGACGATCGACACATTTATTACGACTGGGTGGATTGCCGTATGAGTCATTATATTTGATTATTGCAATTACATTAATGTGGTCAGACTTAATTTTGAAAAGTTAACATCTAAAACGGAATGTCTTGATCGAATGAAAAGGGTCTGTAAAGTTTCGGTTTATCCACAATTCGCCTAAAGTTTATCTCATTATTATGAAAGTATCCATTTTTTTGCTCATTTCCCTCTTTCTTTTTCCTGCTCTCATTTGGGCTAAGCCGAATCCCAATTCTCTCTTTAATGGTAAGGATTTAACCGGTTGGTCGATGGATATTCCGGCCCATGATAAAAAACCAGACTTGCCTAAACCGTTCATTATACGGGAGGGTATGTTGGTTAGTTTGGGAAAGCCGTTCGGCCATCTGTTAACTGATGATGAGTTTGAGAATTATCGATTAGTTGCGGAGTATCGGTTCGCTGGTAAACCAGGAAATTGCGGCGTCTTGGTGCATGCATCAAAATTGAGAAATCTTTATAAGATGTATCCAAAATCGATCGAGGTGCAGATGAACCATACACATGCTGGGGATTTTTGGTGTATTGTGGAAAATATTGAGGTTCCCGATATGGTAAAAAGGAGAGGGGCCAAGGAGAAATGGGGGATTACCGAGGGGAAAGCTCGCCGGATTCTTAATCTTACAGACGGAGCAGAAAAACCGGTTGGCGATTGGAATCGGATGAAAATTGAGTGCTTGGCAGATGAGGTTAAGGTCTGGGTCAATGGGGATCTCGTAAACCACGGGCAGTCTTGCACGGCAAAGAAGGGAAAACTTGCGATCCAAGCGGAAGGTTCGGAAGTGGAATTTCGCCGGCTTGATCTGACTTCAATTAAGAAACTGAGTAAATAAAGAGGGATTAAAGCATGACTTTAATTTACATTTTCATGGCCTTAGCCCCCGCGTTGGCGATTGCTCTATATATCTACTGGAAGGATAAGCATGAAAAGGAACCGGTGGGTGTGCTGGTGATGTGTTTTATTTTTGGTGTGTTGATCTGTTTTCCCGCAGGAATGTGGAATTCGGGCGTGTTTGAAATTTTTGGTTTCGATTTGGATGATAAAGATAATGGAATGCTAGTATCTTTTTTTATGGCCTTTTTTGTAGTTGGGTTGGGGGAGGAGTTATTGAAATATTTGGTGGTTGTTTTGTATGCCTTTCGAAAGCCATGCTTTAACGAGCCTTTTGATGGGATTGTCTATACTGTTATGGTTAGTTTGGGCTTTGCCGCATTTGAAAATATTTTTTATGTGATGGAGGGAGGAATTGGTGTGGCAATAATGCGCATGTTTACCGCAGTTCCCATGCATGCGGCATTTGCTGTGATCATGGGATATTATATTGGACTTTCTAAATTCTATAATGGTGCTGCCCGTACGGAAAAAAGTATCAAGGGTTTGCTCTATGCGATCCTGCTTCATGGATTTTATGATTTTGTACTTTTTCAGGATGACATGCCTTTACTTAGTTTTTTGATTTTCCCGATGATTATATGGGCATTTTTCCTGTGCCGAAAGGCGATGAAGAAGCACTTGGATGTTTCTCCTTTCAATCCTGCTAAAAGGTAAGGGTTTGCGAACGTGCGCAACATAGCCTTGAAAGATGATGTTTCTTTGGTGATGGATAGGGGGAAGAAAGTAAAATGTAATGGCTTCTAAAGATAAAGATTTCGTCCACCTGCATGTTCATTCAGATTTCAGTCTGTTGGACGGATGCTGTCGGATGGATCGCCTGATGGGGCGGGCTCAGGAATTGGGCCAGTCAGCTATGGCGTTGACGGATCATGGTAATTTATTTGGTACCATTTCTTTTATTAAACAGGCCGAGAAGCATGGGATTAAGCCAATCATTGGTTGTGAAGGTTACCTCGTAACCGATCATAAAAATGATGAGAAACCTGGGCGGGAAAATGATAAAACATACCACATTGGGATGTTGGCAAAGAATTACGAGGGTTATCAAAATTTATCCAAGGTTGTATCGGATGCACATGTGGATGGCTTCTATTATCGACCAAGGACTGATTTGGAAACTTTGGCCGAGCATGCCAAGGGGATGATCGGATTTACCGGCTGTATGCAGGGATGGGTTCCCCAATTGATCCTGCGTGGAAAAGAGGATGAGGCCGAAAAGGCGATGGGGCAAATGATTGATATTTTTGGGAAGGAGAATTATTTCGTCGAATTACACAACCATGGGATTGAGGAACAGGCTCAGTTAGTCCCTGTACTTCTGAAGTTGGCTAAGAAGTTCGATCTAAAGGTAATCGCTTCTAATGATGTCCATTATGTTAAAGAAGAGGATTGGGCTCCTCATGATGCGTTACTCTGTATTCAAACGGGTTCGAAGATTGATGATGAGAACCGAATGCGGTACGACGCTCATCAGTTTTACTTGAAATCGAGGGAGCAAATGGAAGAGCTTTTTAAGGAGGCTCCCGAGTCGATAACTAATACATTTGCAGTGGCGGAGATGTGCGAACTCAAATTACCTTTTGGAGAGAATAATTATCCGGTCTTTACTTTGCCGCCCGAGATTAAGACCAAGGTGGTGGATAATGTGGAATACCTGAAAACCCTTTGTATCGAAGGATTGAAAGAGCGATATGAGAAGAATTATCTTTCTGAGGATGAACGGCGGGAGGATACAGATGAAAAAGTAATCGAGCTGAGTGAGCGGATAGACTACGAGTTAAGCGTAATCACCAAGACTGGTTTTAATGACTACTTTTTAATTGTCGCCGATTTCATGGGATGGGCAAGAGAGCAGGAAATACCGGTGGGTCCTGGACGAGGCTCGGGAGCCGGTTGCCTGGTCGCGTATGTTCTTGGTATTACCGATATTGATCCCTTACGCTTTGGTTTATTATTTGAACGATTTTTAAATCCGGAACGGGTCTCGCCTCCGGATTTTGATATCGATTTTTGCATGAGACGTCGGGGCGAGGTTATTGAATATGTCCGTGAAAAGTATGGTCGTGATTGTGTCGCTAACATCGTTACATTTGGTACATTCGGTGCGAAAATGGTAGTCCGTGATGTCGCTCGGGTCCGAGATGTGCCCTATGCAGAAGCAGATAAATTAGCCAAGATGATACCGGATGATCTGAATATCAGCTTGGAACAGGCTTTGGAAAAGAGTCCGGAATTTCGTGAGGAGTGTGAAAGAAATCCGATTGCAAAACAGATTATCGAAACCGGAAAAGTGATAGAAGGAATGGTGCGTAATGTGGGAACACATGCCGCGGGGGTTATTATTGCTGATCGCCCATTGCGGGAATTAGTCCCATTGACTAGTCAAGACGGAGTCTTGACCACTCAATTCCCAAAAGACCCTGTGGAGGACTTGGGGCTTCTTAAAATGGACTTCCTTGGTCTTAAGACATTAACTGTGATTGCCGCGGCGGAAAAACATATTCGGGAAAAGGAGGGTTTAGAAAACTTTCGGGTAACGGATTTATCCCTTGAGGATGAAAAGACTTTTGAATTATTAAACGACGCCCGCACTATTGGAGTTTTTCAATTGGAGTCGGATGGGATGCGTCGTTTGTGCAGGCAAATGAGTATCACCAATGTGGACGAGATAATCGCTTTAATTGCGTTGTATCGACCTGGTCCAATGGAATGGATACCCGATTACATTAAAGGTAAGGAGGATCCATCGACTATTAAATTTCCTCATCCATTACTAGAGGAAGTGTGCGAGGAAACCTACGGGGTAATGGTGTACCAGGAACAGGTAATGGAGGCGGCTCGTCGGGTTGCTGGTTATTCACTGGGCGGGGCGGATATTTTAAGAAGGGCTATGGGGAAGAAGAAGCCAGAGGAAATGGCTAAGCAAAGAGAGATCTTCGTAAAAGGGGCTAAGGACACGAATGAAATTGCGGAGAAGAAAGCGAATGAAATCTTTAGCATTCTCGAAAAATTTGCAGGATATGGATTTAACAAATCACACTCGGCTGCCTACGGAATAATAAGTTACCAAACGGGATATTTAAAGGCGAATTTTCCCGTTCATTTTATGGCCGGTGTTTTATCCTGTGAATTGGGAAACTCGGACAAGTTATCACATTTTATAGGAGAATGTACGGAGATGAAAATCTTAGTTCTTGGTCCAGATGTTAATGAATCGGGAGAAAATTTTACCCCAGTGGAGGGCGAAGGGGATAAGCCTGATTCGATTCGATTTGGCTTGGCAGCTGTTAAGGGGGTAGGGGATGCACCCTCTGCGGTAATTGTGGAGGAGCGAAAAAATGGTCATTACACTAGTTTTTCTGATATTGTTGAGCGAGTGGATGGAAAAGCGGTAAATAAAAGGGTGCTTGAAAATTTAATTAAAGCGGGTGGCTTTGATTCTTTGGAGGATAGTCGATCTGGCTTATTGGCGGATTTGGATCGGGCTATGGGGGAGGCACAATTGCGTAGAAAAGATCGTGAGGCCGGTCAGGTAAACCTTTTTGATATGATGGGAGATGATAATAGTGGTGGGAACTCATCAGAAAATGGTGGATTTTCTCCAATAACAGATCGTCCCCAAGTACCCCCAATGGATGAATTAGAAAAGTTAAGGTATGAAAAGGAGCTACTTGGATTCTTTCTGTCGGGTCATCCAGTCGATACCCTTGGAGGTCTAGGTCCATTATTGGATGACATTACCTCCGATGAGTTTGATAATTTAGAAGGTAAGCGATCCTTTCGATTGTGCGGTGTTCTTTCTGAAATCGAACGCAGATACACAAAAAAAGATGGCAAGGCTTGGGCTCGTTTTACTTTGATGGCGAAAGAGAAAGATTTTTCCATTCCCATGTTTCCTGAGGCTTTTGAGCAATATGGATTACACCTTGAGGAGGGGCGAATTGTGGTAATGGAGGGAGTGGCTTCTAAAAAAGATGGAGAACTCCGAACTAGCGTGACCAATCTAAACCCAGTGGAGACCGCGATTTCAAACCTTACTGATGAAGTGACCTGGTTACTTGATGCAGAACATAAAGAGTCAGAACAATTTACTAAAGATATGTTTGCATTGGGCGAACTAGGGGAGGGGAGTACTTTAATTCGCCTCGCCTATGCCCGAAATGGTGAGAGTGAAGGGCTAGTCGTTGAGACAGACAGTCGATTTTCGATGCGGTTTTCCTCCGAAATTTTTAAGAATTGGCGAAAATATGATTGTGTGAGGGGGGCACGTGTACTCGTTCGAAGTCCAGAGCCCCCACCGGAAAGAAACTTTAGAAAGAAAAAATATTAAGAGATCTTCCGCCTTGACCTGTGGTTATGATTCTTTACTTTAGAAATCTTCTTATATGACAATTGAAATCAAACTACGTAAGGGCGAACCCATGGATCGGGCAATTCGTCGTTTAAAAAAGCGCCTTGATCGTGAAGGTACGATTCGTGATGTACGTGATAAACGCTACTTTAGAAAACGGTCTGACAAGAAAAGAGAAGCTCGAAAGGTAGCAGCATTTACGCAGATGCTTCGTACCCGTTACGAGAAGATGTAATTCTTAGGAAATCCTTTTCGGATTTCTAGGTAACGAATCGTGAGAGGGAGATCATACTTTTAGATGTCCCAATTAGATAGTAGATTAACTCCTAGCCTCAGAGCGGAGTGGAAATTATTTGATCAAGACAAGTCTTCTTCGATCGAATACTTAGCACTATGTGAAAAAATGATTTCGGTAGGCGAGTTTTTACTCGCTCATGATGTTGCAAAAGCAGGATTAAAAAAGCATAAGAACGATCGAAAATTATGCCAACGTGCCGCTCATGCTTTAAGTAAGGCTGGATCTCCAAAGATGGCTTCCAAGTTATTAGAGGATTTAGTTGCTGGCGGAGATCGAGGCGTTGAAACTCATAGTTTATTAGCGAGTGCATACAAGGACCTATGGGAACAATCCACGGATTTAGATTCAAAAAAGAAATATGCAGAACTTGCGATTGCACGATACGAGGAAGGGTTTTCCACTAATAGCTTTGATAATTTAAGAACGAGTCAAAGGCTGGATTTGGAAACTCAATATTACCCCTGCATCAATATTTCATTCATGCACTTTTTTTCCGAAAATTATGAAGCTGGAAAAGAATACGCAGAAAAAGCTTGGCAAATTTGCGAAAAGTTAAAGGCAAGTGGTAAACATGATTATTGGATACAAGCCACGGAGGCGGAGGCTCTCCTACTTCTAGGCTCAGTGGATGATGCTGTTTTTTCTTATTCGGAAGCAGTAGCAATGCCTGATGTTAAGCCATCCTGGGTTGCGAGCACCCGTAAACAGGCACTTCAAATTGCTGGTGCTTATGAAGATGAAGAAATTCGCGAAAAAATACAGAAAGCATTTCCAACTTTAGGAATTGTGGCTTTTTCTGGTCATGTATTGGATCGCCCTGGATCAATTCCCCGCTTTCCACCCGAAGCTGAAGAAATGGCTAAGAAAGAAATTGTAGATGCACTCGAAGAGATGGGAGCCAATTGTGGATACAGTTCGGCTGCCTGTGGTACAGATATCCTGTTTATTGAGTCCATGATTGAGCGTGGTGCGGAGACTCATATTTTTTTACCGTTTGCGAAGAAGGAATTTATTGAAACTAGTGTCAGGCGAGCAGGAGGTAACTGGGTTGCCCGATTTGAAAGTATTCTCGATCAGGCAACCTCAATTCATTATGTCACAAAGGATGGATATAATGGAGAGGATACTTTGTATTCCTTCTGCAATGATGTCTTACTTGGCTTTGCGGCAATGAGAGGGCGGGGTATGGATGAAGATCCCAGATTATTAGTATTCTGGGATGGTCAACCGGGCGCAGAAGGGGGAACAGGGGAACTGGTAAAGAAGTGGCAAAAGAATTTTAATGATCCGGTTATTATTGATGCGAATCAGGTTTTAGAAGCGATTCCTGAAATAAATGATTTTTCCTCACATGGAGGAGAAACAGACCCGACCTTTCTCATCAAGGGTGATCCTGGAAAAACTTTACCCCGCACCATTAAGACTATGCTTTTCGCCGATGTTGAGGGCTTTTCCCGTCTCGACGAGGTTAAAACTCCATATTTTGTGGAAAAATTTCTTGGAGGTATTTCTGAGATTATTGAGCGGTTATCGTCGGCGCCTGCTTTCGTTAATACTTGGGGGGATAGTTTTTTTGCCGTATTTGATAAATTAGATGATGGACTCGAACTTGCACTAGAATTGAGAGATTATTTTTCGAAGGGCGATTGGTCGGAATTAGGAATGATGGAGGGGATGGAGGTTCGTATTTCGATGCATGCCGGACCGGCATACGAAAAATTTGATCCCATATTGGGTAAATTAAATTTTTTTGGAAGCCATGTTAATCAGGCGGCTCGAATTGAACCGATTGTTCTACCAGGTTCCGTTTTTGTATCCGAAACTGTCGCCGCTTTACTTTCTTTTGGGCATGAAGGTTTTGATTTTGAATATGTTGGGCATTTGGAACTGGCTAAAAACTTTGGAAGTTATCCGATCTATATTCTGCAGAGAACTGGTTATAAGTATGATGGTTAAACATTATTAAAAATGATTTCTTCGGTAGATATACCTGAACCCTTTGAGAGTTATTCTGGAGAAGGTCCTTATGTCTTCGTTAGTTATGCCCATGCGGATAAGATTCCAGTGTATCAATCTATGCGTGAATTTCGGGATTCAGGGGTAAATATGTGGTATGATGAAGGCATACAACCTGCCGGTGAATGGGTCGAGGAGATCGCCCATGCGATTAAGAAGTCCTCTTTATTTGTAGTGTTTATATCTCCTCGGTCAGTGGATTCTCGCTTTGTTAAGAGTGAAGTGGGGTATGCATTAAGTGAGAACAAGGATATTCTTACGATTTATCTTGAGGATACTACTCTGCCTGCTGGTTTATCTCTTTGCTTACAGCAATTTCAATCTGTCTTTGTATCAGAAAAGAATTGGCAGAAAAAAACCAGTGCAACTTTACTGGAAAAGTTAAACCAAGTCCCTAAGCCGGAAGAAGCTTCTAATTTAATCGATCGGGGAATTATTGAAGTTGATCACGGAGCTGAACTGTGGAAATCATGGGACCGAGTTTGGATGGTCCAGTTGAAGAGAGGATTAAAACAGACCCAGTTGAATGAGAGTTCATTGGATGAAATGCCTAGGAAAAGTGCTGTCAATAAGACATTGATTACTTCCAAAGAACAAATTTCTGAGAAGAATCCTCTTTCAAAGATTCGACGCCGTCCAGTAAGAGGTAAGACCAGGCATCCGCTTGCATTTGATGTTTCTATCAATTCACAATCCAAGGATGCAAATGAAGTCCCACATGAAAACCATAATGACTATTATGCAGGTACTTTTTCTTGGATTCCATCTGGAAAACTTTCAATTTGGGTGCCGTATGCTGAGGAACAAAGAGTGGTTGAAGTGGAGCATGGTTTTTGGCTTGGTCAATATTTGGTGACTCAGGAAATTTATACACAGGTAATGGGGGCAAATCCAAGTTTTACTGATTCGGAAAGTGACTTGTCGAATCAATGCTTACCGGTAAATAACGTATCTTGGCTCGACGCAGTTGCATTTTGTAAAGCGTTGTCGATTTTATCAGCATCGCAGGGAACTCTGCCTAGTGGGTATGAATATCGATTACCTTCTGAAGTTGAATGGGAGTATTCCTGTCGTGCGGGTACATCGAGTGCCTATTATTTTGGAGATGAGCCAAGTGAATTGCACAATCATGCCTGGTTCAGAGGGAATAGTGGGAAAAAAATTCATCCTGTTGGTTTAAAAAAACCCAATCCATGGAATTTATTTGATGTGTATGGTAATGTACGAGAATGGGTAGGGAATTCTTTTGTGAACACTTTGCTTAATGACAGCGAACAGGATGAATTCCGGATCAGTCGGGGAGGGGCATATATGAAGACGGCAGTTGAATGCCAATCTTCCACCCGTTCCACCAATTCTTTATATCACCGATTTCGAAATTTAGGATTTCGGGTTGCATTAGCTCGGGTAAATAATTCCTGATGGTGGGTAGTAGATCTTCTTTTTTCGGGGGATTTCCGTTGCTCTTTTAAGCAAGTAAATGCATTTTCTTAACTTTTGTGATGAGCGAAGATAAGCAAAGTAACCCACCCAAGCAAGATGCCCCCCTCGACGGGAGCGATCAAGTAGCTGTTCGTCAAGCGAAGCTCGAACATATGCGCGAAACTGGGTTTGATCCTTTTCGTGCTAATTGGGATCAGTCTCATACATCAAAAGAGGCACATTCCCTTTTACCCGAAGATGTCGAAGAAGGCCCTGAAGTTTCTGTCGCCGGTCGTATTATCGCTTTTCGTCTAATGGGAAAAGCCTCTTTCTTAAAAGTCTTGGATCGTGATGGTCGAATCCAGGCTTATGTAAGAAAAGATGAAATTGGTGAAGAAGAATATGCTTCCTTTAAAAAATTGGACTTGGGAGATTTTATTGGAATTCGTGGAAAACTTTTTCGTACCAAGACGGGTGAAATTACGATTCGTGCACAAGAATATCGTCTCGTTACAAAAGCACTTCGGCCATTGCCTGAAAAATGGCACGGGTTGAATGACAACGAACAAATCTATCGCCAACGGTATTTAGATTTAATTGTGAACGATGAATCTCGTGAGCGCTTTCGCACACGAAGTAAAATTATTCGGGAAATCCGTGAATTCTTCTGGAAAAGAGATTTTTTAGAAGTTGAGACCCCAATGCTACAAGCAGTTTCTGGAGGCGCAGCCGCTCGGCCTTTTCGGACACATTTTAATGCCTTGGATTGTGATTTTAATATGCGTATTGCATTAGAGTTACATTTAAAAAGATTATTAGTGGGTGGATTTGATCGTGTTTTTGAGGTTGGTCGAGTTTTTCGAAATGAAGGACTTTCCAGAAGACACAATCCCGAATTCACAATGCTCGAGGCATATCAAGCTTATACGGACTATCGGGGCATGATGGAATTAACACAATCCTTGATCCAACAAGTTGCCGAGCGATCTTTAGGTACATTGCAATTAGAGAGAAATGAGGGTGATGTGATTGATCTTTCCGGCGTATGGAGAGAAGCGAAGTACAAGGATTTAATAATTGATGCAGTGGGAAGAAATGACTGGTTTGAGTTACCCAAATCTGCAAAATTGGAGAAGGCGAAAGGACTAGGAATTGAGGTGGATCCAGCATTAGAGGATTTTGAGATAACCAATGATATTTTTGAAAAGATTATCGAGCACACACTTGTGCAGCCCACATTTGTCACCCATATTCCGAAGGAACTTTGTCCTTTGGCAAAAATAACTGAAGATGATTCAAGTACGATTGATGTATTTGAATTGTGCATAAATGGACAGGAAATTGCCCCCGCATATTCTGAACAAAATGACCCTGCTGTCCAACGGGAAGCGTTTATGAAGCAAGTGGGTGGCGAGACTCAGGAATTAGATGATGATTTTCTTCTCGCCTTGGAACACGGGATGCCCCCTGCAGGAGGGATGGGTTTGGGGATTGATCGTTTGGTCATATTTCTCACTAAAGCGGCTAATATTCGGGATACGATTCTTTTTCCCACTTTACGTCCATCCTAATACTTTCACTCTACAAATAATCTCTCATTGGTGAAGTTTATAAAAAAGGTAGACCCCAAGGAGGTGGTCATTAAACCAGTGGTTTGGAGGCAGATGGCTTATACTTTATTCTTGTGTTTA
>CAYLIJ010000016.1:0-48795 GCA_964383925.1 uncultured Puniceicoccaceae bacterium | reverse complement strand
GGTGTTTTACTTTTTTTCTCAGTAAAAACTTCCTTTGAAACTTTATCATACGACTTTCTTTACTTTCGTTTTTAGATATGTGGAGACAAGTTAAACGCTTATTTCTTTTTGTATCAGGTTTTGTATTTGCCAGTATACTTTGGAATTTATGCCTTGATTTTGTTGCGGATAAACCTGTTCCTAACGCTGTTTTTTCTTCGTCAATAATAGATTTAAAAGAAAAAATATTAATTAAAAATAAGAATACAGAAAAAATTGTAATTGTAGGCGGGTCAAATGTTGCCTTTGGTATTGATTCAATCGAAATTAAAAAAGAGTTTGGAATTAAGGCTATTAACTTTGGATGCATGGCGGGAATTGGTCCAGAGCTCCTCTTATCCAAAATTAAAAATTTCACCTCAAGCGGAGATGTAATTATATTATGTTGGGAATATGGACTCTATCGATTTAAAAGAACCGAATCGAATTTTACATATTTGAACTTGATCTTCGGTCCAAATACAGCTCTACGAAGCAACTACCCAATAATAGACCAAATCAGATTAAACCTAACATACCCAACATCTCATATACGCACTTCCATTTCAGTGGCATACAACCCTTTTGTAAATTCAGACATTTATAAATGTCCTTGGAATTTTGATGAATATGGAAATGTACGCTCAATCCAAGAACAAATTGTTAAAGAGAAGGAACTAATTAACTCCCCTCTAAGCGCGTTAATGACAAAATTAATTGTAACTGATGATGTTAATGAAATTTTAACTGACTTTGTTCATTCATGTAGAAATAATAGTGTTAAAGTCCTATCAACATGGCCAAATACTTTCAATAATCCCAAATACATCAACAATGAAGTTGTTGAAAAGAATTTCATAGCAATAAAAAAGTTTTGGCAAGACCTAGATGTGCCCATGGTTGGTACGCCTATAGATTCTATGCTAACAGCTGGATTTTTTCACGATACATATTACCACTTAAATTCAAAGGGAGTAAAAATTCGAACAGAAAAATTAATCGATAATTTAAAATCTCAACTGATTGAAGCCTCTGAATAAAATATTTCTCTCAAATTTGAAGAGTCGGACGAGGGTTCAAATTGATTCTGGGTAAATTTCTTTCCGATTTGGAAAGTTTTCTGCCTTTATCATCAAGTAATAATTCGCAGTGATAAAAATGGGGGCAAAGCCATTTTAATGAGTCAAAAAGTACACACTGTCTTGCACTCGAGACTAGTAAATCTTCGCCTCGTACAATTTCTGATATTTGCATAAGATGGTCATCCACTACTGTTGCCAATTCATAGGAAGCAAATCCATCTTTCCGCCAAACTAAAAAGTCTGAAAAGTCTTTTCCTATTTCGAAAGTTTGTTCTCCCTTACGCTTATCATTAAACTTTATTTGAGTCCCCCAATTTGTACGGAAACGCCAATTTTCAGACAAAGATCCTTCTCCTATTTCAAAAATTTGTCCTGCGGGACGAAGTTCCTGAGGAAAAAGATACTCTTCATTTTTTCGATCTTTAATTCCATAGGATTGAATTTCTTTTCTTGATTTCGGGCATGGATAAATGAGTCCTTTATAAGCAAGTTTGAAAAGTACTTTTTCATAATGCTTACTTCTTCGACTTTGATCGTAGGGGCCATAAATTCCTCCACAATCGGGACCTTCATCCCAGTCAATTTTTAGATTTCTCAAATCTTCCATTGCTGCAGTTGTAAACTCATTCTTACAACGAAGAGTATCCAAGTCATCATTACGAAATGCAAGTACCCCTGCCCTGTCACGACACCTCTTCCATGCGACCTGAAATGTACTAGCATGCCCTTCATGCAAATATCCAGATGGTGTGGGTGCAATTCTACCCCGATAGGTTTTTTTTGCTTTGTACTCGCTCATTTAATGAATTTAGGCTTTAGCTATTCTTTTACGCAAGGAGAAGAATTCACTTTTCCCCACATGTTACGATGAATTTTAAAGAAATGGGCTTATGTCCGGAAATACTTCAAGCAATTGAAGAACTTGGTTATGAGGATGCAACTCCGATACAAATCATGGCAATCCCCCCCATTTTAAAAGGCAGAGATATGGTGGGCTCGGCACAAACAGGGACTGGTAAAACTGCGGCGTTCGCTTTACCAACCCTTCATCGCTTAGCAAAACCGGGAGGGTGTCGAGCACTGGCACTCGCCCCTACCCGCGAACTAGCGATTCAAATTGAGGAAAACTTCAAGAAGTACAGCGTACACATGAATTTAAAAACGGCCCTTCTTTACGGTGGGGTTAAATATGGAAAGCAATTAGAAGAATTAGGGAATAATCCGGATATAATAGTAGCCACTCCGGGTCGATTAATAGATCACATCCAACAAGGTAATTTGAGCCTAGGAAAAATTGAAATTCTTATCCTGGATGAAGTCGATCGAATGCTAGACATGGGATTTGTTGAAGATGTTACAAAAATTATTCAAAAAACGCCAAGATCAAGACAAACTTTACTTTTTTCCGCGACTATTCCTGATGCAGTCGTCCGCTTATCTAAATGGGCGCTAGATAATCCCGCAGAAGCCAAGATAGATATTAAAATATCAGCGGCAGAAACAGTGTCACATGCGCTTTATCCCGTGCCAGCTATTCAAAAATTCGATCTTCTAATTGCGTTACTCCGTACTATCAAATTCGACAGTTTAATTATCTTTTTTCAAACCCGGAGAGGAACTGATAAAATTAGTCAATGGCTTACCGAACATGGTCAGGATGTTAGAGTATTGCACTCGGATCTAAAACAACGAGATCGAATGTCCGCACTGCAAGACTTTAAAGATGGAAAAGTTAAAATTTTATCTGCAACTGATGTGGCATCAAGAGGATTAGACATTTCAAATGTTACGCATGTGATTAATTACGATGTACCCCAACATTCTGAGGACTACATTCATCGTATTGGAAGGACTGGGCGGGCACGCACAGAGGGTGAAGCCTTTACCCTCTGTAAACCAGAAGAGCTCCCGTTAGTTGACTCAGTTGAAAAGCTTCTGGGAAATCCATTACCTAGAAAGTTCGTAGAAGATTTTGCATATAGAGATTCTCCTGAGGATTTAGTCCCAAAAGTAGCGGTCATGTCTAAAAAGAGAAATCGGGGATTCGGGAAACAAGTTTCTTTTGGTTCTCGCAAACGTAGATAGAATAATTTCCATGGAAGGAAAGAAAAGTAAAGTGGATGAAAACTTCAATACAGATCACCTAGATTCTGAACAAAGCAATATTTGTTGCGGTGGAGGTACTGAAAGAGCATTCACAGGGAAGTATTGGGATTGTAATAAAGAAGGAATGTACGAATGCGTGGTTTGCAATGCCCCACTTTTTTCATCGACTACAAAATTTGACTCCGGTTCAGGTTGGCCTAGTTTCTATGAAACAAACTCATCGGAGTCTATCAAAATAAATGAAGATCGGAGTCATGGTATGACACGGGAAGAAACTCTTTGCGGGAAATGTGGTTCACATTTAGGACATCGCTTTACTGATGGTCCTAAACCAACTGGATTAAGGTACTGTATTAATTCGGCGTCCCTTAATTTTATTGAGACTAGTTAAAAAAATTAATTAAATTTCTACTCGATTTCTCAACCGCTCAGGCGGTTTTTTTGTGTCCAAAAATAAACAGATGTACTAGTTAACAGGTTTTAAAACAGGTGACTTGCCTGTCAAATCAAGAACAGATTCAGAAGATAATCGTTTTTCTTCAGTCCAATCAACAACCGATCGAACGGGTAGAGTAACGACACGAGTACATCCCATTAAGGAGAAAAAACCTGTAAGAATAAAAATTTGTAAAAGAATCTTGCTCACTAACCACAACCATAGTAAATCCCATCCCATCGCAACTATCAATTTGATCGAAGTTGCAGTTAGTATGAATTTTGCCTTAAATAAACTTTGAAAAGTATAAAATAAATGCCTCCAATACTCTTTTTGCTCCCAATAATAGCTGCACTCATAGGATGGTTAACCAACTATCTAGCGGTAAAAATGCTTTTTCACCCTAGACTACCATTTAGTTTTTTGGGAATAACAATCCAAGGAGTGTTCCCAAAAAGACAAAAGCAACTTGCCGAAAAGCTCGGAGTTTTAGTTGCGGATGAACTTTTTTCTATTAAGGATGTAACAAAGAAGCTTAAAGAACTAGCCACGAATCAAGAATCTATGGAACTCGTGGGCAAAAGGATTGAAAAAACAATCAGAGAAAAATTAGTTAAGAGTTTTCCGATGCTCGCCATGTTCCTAACCGACGATATGGTCGAAAAAGTAACCAACTTATTTAAGGCAGAACTTCAAGATTTCCTTGGAGAATCTGCCCAGGATCTAGGTAATAAATTAGAGAAAAACCTAAATGTGGAAAAGTTAGTTCGTGATAAAGTGGAAGCTTTTTCATCTGACAAGCTTGAAGAAATTCTCTTTTCAATAATGCGGAAAGAGTTTCGTTTTATTGAGATAACTGGAGCTATTTTGGGCTTTTTAATTGGTTGTCTCCAATTAGCTTTAAGCCTGATTAGTTAATGGTAAGATTTAAGTATAATTAGTTCCTTGTTGCACTTTAGGCATATAAATTCTTTTTTAACCTAAGTTAAATGAACGCCATTCTCGCAAACTTAAATTTAAACAATTGGAGAGAGTTTTGGTTGGATCCCTCGATTCGCTTGCAGTTTTCAGTTCTAGCGGGATTAATCCTATTAGTTTTTATTTTAACTAAAATTACTAAGCCTCTTATTGAATCACTCTCGGAGGGCTCAAATAATAACGAATTTAAGACATTAATTTGGAGTAATTTAACAAGAATGGTGGCTCCTCTTTATTTATTGGTCTCCTGTTTACTTGCAGTTGCTTTGGTTGAAAGATTTTCCATATCATCGCAGGAGCTAATTCGTCCATTCACAAGTGCAGCAGGTGCATGGGCCACCTACAGGATGATTTCTGGATTTATAAAAAGTCGTGCTTGGTTACGATTAATTGCGGTTTTTGCATTTAGTTTAGCAGCACTACATAGTTTTGGTCTATTAGAGACGACCATCGATCTTCTTAACTTACTTGCTTTTAATGTAGGGGATAGACGAATATCCATTCTTGATATTTTGAACGGTGGATTAATTTTACTGATTTTACTTTGGATTAGTTCACTGCTTGGCAGTTCGGGAGAAAAGAAAATCAAAAACTTACCCCACTTACCTCCTTCCCTTCAGGTACTACTTGCTAAAATATTAAGAGTTATTCTTGTCTTTGTAAGCTTTGCCATTGCCCTTTCTACAATCGGACTAGACCTATCATCATTTGCAATCCTTGGAGGTGCTATTGGCGTTGGAATTGGATTTGGCTTACAAAAAGTTGTTTCCAATTTAGTAAGCGGATTAATCCTACTCCTAGACCGATCTATTAAGCCCGGAGATGTGATAGAAATAGAAGGTACTTATGGTTGGATTAATTCATTACGAGCTCGGTATGCATCTGTAATTACTCGCGATGGGAAGGAACATCTAATCCCAAATGAAGATTTAATTACCAACCGCGTAATCAACTGGTCATTTAGTGACCGAAATGTTCGGGTACGGGTACCGATTGGAATCTCATACAATGCTGACCCTAAAAAAGCGATTGAACTTTGTCTACAAGCTGCCAAATCAACCAGCAGAACACTTCAAAATCCTGAACCAAAATGCTTGATGATTGGCTTTGGTGACAATTCAATTGATCTTGAACTTAGATTTTGGATTGATGATCCTTCTAACGGGGTAGGCAATGTGAGGAGCGAAGTTTTCCTTGCGATTTGGGAGCGCTTTCAAAAAGAAGGTATAGATATTCCTTTCCCGCAAAGAGATATTCATATTTCTGGACTTTCTCCAAAAATCATTTCTTCGATAAGAGATGACACAGAACCTGAAATTAAAGACTCCCATTAATGCAAGCTTCAAAGCTTGCCAAATTCATTATTTCTCGTTTTTATTAATCCTTTGTTTATATTTATGTCTTACACAGAATTACCTCTTCTTGGCGAAATAATCGCCATGGCACCTCCAAGCGGTCAATCCGGCGAAACTGGATTAATGAGCTTTCTCCCAATGATTCTCATCTTCGTGGCTTTTTACTTTTTACTCATTGCCCCCCAAAGGAAAAAGCAAAAAAAACATGATCAAATGATCAAATCTCTAGAAAAAGGGGCAAGAATCAAAACTGTGGGCGGCATGTTTGGAACAATTACCGGAGTCAAAGATGATTGTTTTGTAATCCGAATTGCAGAAAATGTAAAAGTTGAAATATCTAGGGAAGCTGTTTCTGCAAAGCTAGATTAATCCTTTTTCCGATTTTCTCGGATCCCCTATCTTAAATCGAATACAATCATGAACAAGTCTACACTTGGGAAGCTAATTTTTACTTTCCTTATAATCCTAATTAGTTTTTCTCTCATCCTTCCTTTCGAAGATCAAGAATTAGGTGAGTATGCACAAAGTCAGGTAAGTTCTGAGGCCAATTCGTCTAATCACACTGGGCATGAAAACTTCACTGAGGTAATTGAAAACTTAAAGAATCAACTCTCTGAGGATGAACCAATTGATTACAAAGCACTACGTAAATACGGTAAAAGAAACGGTTTAGATTATGCCGCTTTTTTCGATCCGCCTTTAGGAGTATTGGAAACAGTGGGTTCTAGAATCGTTCCATTTTGGGTAAAACCAGGCATACGATCGGCCCATATTAAAGATCGAGACAAAAGAAATGATTTAGTCCTTCGTACCCTACTAAAGAATTCGCAAGCTTCAATTAAACGGGGTCTTGATCTAAGAGGTGGGATTGCATTCACAATGGAAATCACTGATGGCAATGAAAGCGAATCCACATCCTCTTCTTCAGGGGTACCCCCGATGGAAAAAGTAATCGAAATCATGAGCGAACGATTAAACGCGTTCGGAGTCGCTGAGACTTTGGTTCGGAAAAAAGGAGATAATAAAATTGAAATTCAAATTCCTGATCGTACTACTAAACAAGATCCTGGCATTATTCGAGAACTTCAAAAACCAGCAAAGCTTGAGTTCCGAATTGTTAATGTTAATACAGAAGCCATTACTCCTCTCCAAGAAGGAGAAGAGTGGACAGACGATGAAGGGATTCCATATGTTGCCATGCTTGAGAGTGACTCAGGTCCTAACGGAAGACCCATTTGGGTAAAGCGCCTTTGGGCTGCTGATGGTGAAATCATAGAAAAAGCTTATGCCAAGCAGGATCAAATGGGTGGGTGGGAAGTTGGACTGGACTTCACTACTGAAGGGGGTAAGATTTTTTCTAACTTGACTGCAGAAATTGCTGATTCCAATGATCCCGCAAGCGGTGCTCTCGGCCGTCTAGCCATTATTTTAGATGGACAATTAGAAAGTGCTCCAACTGTAAAACAAAGAATAGATGGTGGCAGTGCGGTAATTAATGGTAACTTTAGTAGTCGTGAAGCAAAAATGCTTTCAGATATTCTTAATAATCCCCTCAAAGTATCATTGACTATTGGAGAACTGTATGAGGTCTCCCCTACTCTTGCCGCAGGTGCCCTATCAAGCAGTATGAATGCTTGCTTATTGGGTGCAGTTTTAATCATAGCTTTTATGCTAACTTGGTATAAAGCCGGTGGTTTGGTTGCCGTACTTTCTGTGGGAACAAATATCTTGTTAGTCATCGCTGTTCTAGCTGGTATTTTCCAAGCTACTTTTACATTGCCCGGAATGGCTGCCCTAGTCCTTACAATCGGAATGGCAGTGGACGCTAATATTCTAATTTTCGAAAGAATTCGAGAGGAACTACGGGCAGGTAAAAACTCCGAAAATGCTCTTGAAGGTGGATATGCAAAGGCTTTCTCAACAATTATAGATGCAAATATAACCACATTAATTACCGCCTCCATTCTAATCTGGTTGGGAACTGGCCCAGTAAAAGGATTCGGAATTACTTTGGCGATTGGTATCGTGACGTCAGTTTTTTGTGCATTGTTTATAAGCAGACTTCTAATGAATGTCTTATTGCAATTAGGAGTTAAAAATTTAATCAGTTTAAATAAAATAGAAAAGCGAGCACCACGGGCAGATATAGATTTTCACAAATATCGGGTGCCTGCATTTATTACTTCATGGGTAATAGTGTTAATCGGTATTTTTTCAGTTTATTCTAATCAGGATAAAATTTTGGGAATTGATTTTAGAGGAGGTGAAGAATTAATTGCCTCATTTGACCAACAGATTGACCCAGAAAAAATCGATCGATCATTAGAAGGTTATGAAGAACTAGGCGAAGTTCAACATGTTTATAGATCTGAAATAGGAACGGGAGAAGAATCATCTCGTCTAGTTCTGCAGACTGAAATTGGTAAATCGCGAAATGTTCTTGATGTACTAATAAAAGAAAACCCTGATGCTGGATTAATAGAAGATGGTCTAAGCAACATTGGTGCTTCTGTGAGTAATCAAATAAAAGATGATGCAATTTTATCCGTTGTCGTCGCTTTACTTGGAATCTTATTCTATGTGGCTATTCGTTTTGAAATGGGATATGCGATTGGTGCAGTGGTCGCAACAATTCACGATATCTTAATGACCATAGGATTGTTTGTTCTTATTGGTTATGCATCTGGTGGCTTATTATGTTCAGGTCAATTTACCGCACCTATGCTCGCGTCAATCTTGATGATTGTTGGTTACTCTATTAATGATACAATTGTTGTATTTGATCGAATTCGTGAAGAGCTGTTAATGAATCCAGTGACTAAATTAAAAAAGATTATTATGATCGCAATTAATCGTGTTCTTTCAAGATCTATCCTAACGAGTGTAACGACTCTGCTAGCTGCTATATCACTATGGGTTTTTGGAGCAGGCGTAATCAATGATTTCGCATTTGTATTCGTAATTGGCATCTTAACAGGGACTTTTTCCTCTATTTTTATTGCGAGTCCTATTTTCTTCCTTTGGCATAAAGGAGATCGTAAGCATGTTGAAGATAATGAGATTCTACCCAAGTATGATTGGCAGACATCATCTGACAAATAGAGCTCAGAATTTCATATATTAGGTTAAATAAAATTGAATGCTTTGGGTTGAAGATAAGTACGACGAAAATCTCGTTGACGCACTAAGCAAAAAATTATCGGTCTCACTAACCCTATCAAAATTTTTATACGCTAGGGGGATTACTACACCTGAAAAAGCGAATGCATTTCTAAATCCAAAACTCGCTCATTTATCTGACCCTTTTGACATCGATGGAATGACTGAGGCAGTCGACCGGGTAATCTATGCCATTGGAAATAAAGAAAACATACTATTGGTTGGGGATTATGATGTGGATGGAATTACATCAACGGTAATTGTTAAAAAAAATCTCATCGCACTGGGACTTACTCCCCTTCATGTAACCCCGAAAAGAAAAAATGAAGGCTACGGGTTAACTCATGAAATCCTAGAGCGGGGATTAAAACTTGCCAAAATTAATTTAGTCATTGCCCTTGATTGTGGAACAAACTCGCAAAAAGAAGCAGAGGAATTGGAGTCAAAAGGGATTGATCTAATTATTGTAGACCATCATCAAACGAAAGAAATTTTTCAAACAAAAGCCATTCAGGTCAACCCCCACTTACACGAGGATCAAGGCGAGCCATGGAGGTTTTTGTGCACTGCTGGACTTGCTTTTAAATTGGTACATGGAATTCTCAAAAAATTACGTCAACAAGGAGATAAAAAAGCTCTTGAAATAAACCCTAAAGATTCGCTCGCACTTGCTGGTTTGGGAACGATTGCTGATTTAGTTACTCTTTGCGATGAGAACAGAATACTTGCAAAGTTTGGGCTAAAAGAACTGGGCCATAATCCTGGACCTGGTTTAGGTGCGATACTTGAGCAGGCAAAACTCAACATGGAATCTAACCCCTGTAGCGAGGATGTGGCGTTTAAAATAGCCCCTCGAATTAATGCTTGTGGTCGACTAGATCATGCGGAAGTTGCCACTTCACTTTTGCTGGAAACAGATCCAACAAAGAGTAGAGAACTTGCTCAAAAAATGAATGAATATAATGAAGAGCGAAAACGCATTGAATCTGAACTTTCTGAAGATGCACTAAAACAGGCAAAAGAACATTTTAATGGCCGCTCAGCAGTTGTTGTATGTGGTCAAGGTTCACATTGGAACCCAGGAGTGGTTGGAATTGTTGCTGGCAAACTGGCAAATTCATTAGGGAAACCCTGTATTGTCCTGGCTCAAACGGGTAACGAATGTAAAGGATCTGGGCGAGGGGTAAAAGGAGTAAATCTCGTAGATACTTTAGGTCAATGCAAAGAACTGCTAGAGCATTGGGGTGGCCACCCAGCAGCAGTTGGTCTAAGTTTAACAATTGATAAACTCGAACTTTTTAAAGAAAAATTTGTTCGAGTAATCGAAAAGGATTCGGGTGGTTCATTCCCTGAACCGTCTATTCGAATTGCTACTGTAATTAAGAAGGAAGATTTACAAGAAAGCTTGCTTCTGGATTTGAATAATTTAGCACCTTTTGGACAAGAAAATACTGAGCCAATTTTGGCAATTCAAAAGATTCGGCTAGCTTACGAACCCAAAAAAGTTGGTTCAGGAGAGCATTTTCAATTCTCTATCCATAACGGTAGAAGGACAATCTCAGGTATTGCATGGAATATGAGCGAGAGGATTCCACCAAGTACAACCGACATAGACCTTGCGTTTCGATTTAGGTGGAATTCGTGGAATGGTCGAAAGACACCCCAAATGATACTCGAAGATTGGCGAATCAGTCAGGGCTAGGAGTTTATCTTTTCCTCAAGATATGAGATTGCTTCATCCTCAGATAATCGTATCTGCTCAGTAGTGTCACGATCCCGAAGGGTAATCGAACCATCGCCCTCAATAGTTTCAAAATCGACTGTCAATCCGAATGGAACTCCAACCTCATCAATCCTTCGATACCTTCTACCAATTGCCCCACTTTGATCGAAGATTACATTCCACTTTCTTTGGATTCTATGGTAAAGCTTCCGTGCCCGCTCAACGAGTTCTGGCTTATTCTTAACCAATGGAAAAATTCCTGCCTTAATGGGAGCAATTCGCGGGTGAAATCGCAAAACAGTTCGTTTTTCTCCCTCGATTTCATCTATCTGATAGGCCGAACAAATTACTGCAAGAAAGGTACGGTCCACACCTAAACTAGGCTCAATAACATGAGGTAAATATTTTTCTTTCCTTGATTCATCGAAAAATTCCAAGTTTTTACCTGAGTGCTCCTGATGTTGGGTAAGATCAAAATTTCCCCTCGCCGCAATCCCCTCAAGCTCATGTTCTCCGAAAGGGAATTTGAAAGTAATGTCAGTGCATGCTTTGGCATAATGGGCAAGTTTGTGCTTAGGATGAACTTCCTCACCAAGTAAATCTGCCGTTAATCCGATACTACTAAACCATGACATTCTAGTATTAATCCATTCCCTATGATACTTGGGCCAAGCCTCTTCATCGGGTGGGATAAAATATTCGATCTCCATTTGCTCAAACTCACGAGATCTGAAGATGAAATTTCGTGGTGTAATTTCGTTACGAAATGCTTTACCGATTTGAGCAATACCAAATGGTACTTTTACTCTTCCAGTATCAATAATATTTTTGAAATTTACAAAAATCCCCTGTGCTGTTTCTGGTCTCAAGTAAGCAGCTGAAGAAGCATCCCGCAAAGCTCCGACATTAGTCTCAAACATCATATTGAAATCTCTTGGTTCAGTCAGACTTCCTACATTCCCAGTTGCTGGTGAAGGAACTAATTTTTGCTCCAGAGCCGTAAGTTCATCAAATGGGCGCAATTCAACTGATTCGAGAGTTCCCTGCTTGGAGGCTTTTCTTTTAATTAAATCTGCCTTTTTTTCTGCTTCTTCCTCCATATCAACAGACTCAAGTAGGCAAATCCAACCTAATGATTCTCCATCAACTCGAATATCTGCCGCAAAAAGCTGATCAGCTCGATACCGCATTTTAGATTCCTTACAATCAACCATCGGGTCGGAAAATCCATCAATATGACCAGAGGCTTTCCAAATGCTGGGATTCATAATGATACTTGAATCTAATCCCACCATATCATCTCTCCTTCTAACCATATCTTCCCACCACGCATCTTTTATATTTCTACGTAATTCAACTCCAAGGGGCCCATAGTCAAAAAATCCATTGATTCCTCCATAAATTTCAGATGATTGAAATACGAACCCTCTGCGTTTGCAAAGAGACACAATTTCTTCGATTAAAGTATTTTCTTTAGCCATTTTTAGTTGGCATGTCATATAAGTTTTCAAGAGTTTCTACAACCTTGAACTAGAAATTTATTCTTTATTAATTGTAAGTTGACTTGAATACGCTAGGTTAATTGTATTTATAAATGCCATCTCAGAAAACACATTTCTTTAGAATCCTAGCTTTCACACTTTTATTTACATCTTGTTTTTTTACATCTGGATGTAAAATATTCCCTGGATTCAAAAAATATATATCTTCAGATATCAATGTCGCTGGTGCAGTTACCCACTCACCAAATTCATTTGCCCCTATTGAACCAGGAACGATTCGTTTACAATCTGAAGAACTCTGGTATCGAAGAGATTTCAGCGGCAACAAAACCACTTTTTTGTGGGGACTTTTTACTTTTACTGATTATTAACAGGGATTTAATTCCTAATTATTTTAATTACGCTAAAGTTTATTTATAATTAGAATAATTCCATTTATTACTTGCGTAAAAGCTTATGAGTCATACACTATAAGGTGTTATGGCTTACTCATTAAATAATAAAGATAAAAGTTCTCTCAACACTGCTCTTCAAAAAAAAGGCTTAAGATCAACGAGGCAGAGAGCTTCTGTTTACGAGGTTATATTATCCAAGCGAGATCACCCGACTGCTGATGATATTTTACTTAGAGTGCGTAAAAATCTTCCCACCATTTCTCTTGCCACAGTTTACAACTGTCTAGAGACATTGGTAGAATGTGAGTTGGTTCGGCAAGTCAATCTAGACCGGGCTTCTACTAGATTCTGCCCTAACCTGACTCCTCACGCCCACTTTAAATGTAGTCAAACTGGCAAAATATTCGATCTCACCATGGACGACGAATCCATGCACTCCCTACATTCAATTCTCCCTAAAGGATTTCAGTCTCGAAATTTCGAACTTTCTTTTACTGGAACAGTAACAAATTCAATCAACTAACTTACTTCTTTTTCGCAATTCCTCTTGTATGAGCACTCTTCAAATCAATAATCTTTCTGCCTCTGTTGGCGAAGAACAAATTCTTAATAACCTTAATTTCACCCTGCCTAAAGGAGAAGTTCATGCAATCATGGGACCGAACGGGAGCGGGAAAAGTACTCTTTCCAAAGTTCTCGCAGGTCACCCTGATTATAAAGTGCTTGGAGGTAACGCTTGCATGGATAATGTTGAACTATTGGGACTGAATCCGGATGAAATTGCAAGGTTGGGCCTCTTTTTAGCATTTCAATACCCGGTCGAAGTGCCTGGTGTCAGTATTGCCAATTTCATACGTGCTGCTATTCAATCAAGGTTGCCCGAAGGGGAAAGTATTAAAGCGGTCGAATTTTATAAAGAGCTCTATCAAAAAATGGATGATCTTGGTATGGATCGGGCTTTTACCTCTCGTTCGATGAATGAGGGCTTTTCAGGAGGAGAAAAGAAAAGGTGTGAAATCCTTCAAATGTCCATGCTCAAACCAAAATATTGCATTCTCGACGAAACAGATAGTGGATTGGATATTGATGCCTTAAGGGTTGTATCTCAAGGTATCAATCAAATGAAAAATTCAGATCGTGGAATCTTGGTAATTACTCATTACCAAAGACTACTTGATTATATCGTACCCGATAAAGTCCATGTCATGTGGGAGGGTAAAATTGTTCGCAGCGGAGATAAGAATTTAGCACTTGAACTTGAGGATAAAGGATATGATTGGATCAAAGAAGAGGCAGCAGTCGCTTAAATAACCAAGGAAATTAAATGATTAAACCATCAAACATCGACATTGATCGAGAAAAAGGAAATTTTCATTATCCAACTTCAAAATATGCTTTTGATGCTGGGGTTGGACTCTCTGAGGATGTTGTTAAATACATTTCAGGCGTTAAGAATGAAAAGGATTGGCTTTTAAATTTTCGCCTCAAGGCACATTCTATTTTTGAAAAAAAACCCATGCCGACTCATTGGGCTTCAAAAGACTTGGAGAATATTGATTTTGATGTCATTCGATACTACTTAGCGCAAGGCCAGCAACCTAGTAGAACTTGGGATGAAGTGCCCGATGATATAAAAAGGACTTTTGAACGGCTTGGCATTCCTGAACAGGAGCGTAAGTTTCTAGCTGGGGTAGAGGCACAGTTTGATAGTGAAGCGGCTTACTCGAGAATGAAGGAAGGTCTCGAGAAAGAGGGTGTCATTTTTGTGGGTTCAACCGAAGGCTTAAGAGACTACCCAGAAATTTTCAAAAAGTGGTTCGGAAAAGTAATTCCAACCTCAGATAATAAGTTTTCAGCTTTAAACAGTGCTGTTTTTAGCGGTGGCAGTTTCATATATATTCCGCCTGGAGTGAAACTGGCTCAACCGCTTCAAGCTTATTTTCGAATTAATGCAGAAAACTTTGGTCAATTTGAAAGAACCTTAATTATTGCCGATGAAGGTTCAGAAGTCACTTATATGGAGGGTTGTACTGCACCCAAGTTTGAAACATCAACCCTACACAGTGCTGTAGTTGAATTGGTGGCTTTGAAAGGTGCCAAAATTCAATACATTACTGTACAAAATTGGTCTAATAATGTTTTTAACCTCGTTACAAAAAGAGCGATGGCGGAAGAAGAAGCGGAGGTTAGATGGATTGATTGTAATATTGGGTCTCGTCTTACTATGAAATACCCAGGTGTTATTCTTCGGGGAAGAAAAGCGAAGGGAGAAGTTCTTTCAATTGCCTTAGCGAATGATGGGCAACATCAAGATACGGGAGCCAAGATGGTTCACGCTGCAAGTGAAACTACCAGCAATGTTATTGCAAAGTCAGTTTCGATAGGAAAAGGCCGTTCTTCCTATCGAGGTCTAGTTCAGATCCCCGGTCGCTTAAAGCATTGTAAAAACAACACTGAATGTGATGCCTTACTTATCAACAGTGACAGCCAAACAGATACTTATCCCGCCATTACGATTAAGGGTGATGACAATTCCGTTCAACACGAAGCAAGTGTATCCAAGGTAAGTGCTGAACAAATTTTTTATATGCAGCAGCGAGGTCTTAATCAATCTGAAGCAATGAGCCTTTATGTGAATGGATTTGTAAACGATTTGATCAGAGAATTCCCTATGGAATATAGCGTAGAATTGAAAAGGTTGATCGATTTAGAAATGGAAGGTTCAGTCGGATAATAATTAAATTATATGAACTCCCCAACACCTTCTAAAATAAATATTTCAACGCAATTTAAATCCCCTGAATTTTTTCAAACCTTTTCAGAAAAGAGATCTTGGGAGCCTGGATGGATGGCAGATTTCAGAAAAGACTCATGGAATCGCTACACTATACTGCCCCAGACAAAATTAAAAGATGTGAGATGGAGATTTTCTCCACGGGCACGCTTTGGTTACTCTAATTGCGACCAGTTAAAAGAGAGTCCTACACAAACTAAACTAAAAAGTCATAGCTCGGATAAAATAATTTTTGCCGCATTCGACCAAGCTATTTTAAAATACCCTAACTTACTTTCTCATTTACCCACTCTTACCGGCCCAAACCTGGGTTCAGATGAAACATTTTTATTAGGTTCAACCTTTTCTGAATCAGGATTTATTTTAAATGCACCCGAAGGATCCAAAGGAGAAGAAACATTTATTTGCAATCATTTTGCACCCAAAGAAAATCATTCTCTTTTTCAACAAAACATCGTTACGCTTGATCCTTTCGCAGAGCTAACACTTATTGAATATTTTGATTCTGAAGATGATTCGACTACAGGAATCTTATCAAATCTAAGTCATATCCATCTCGGAGAAGGTGCAAAGCTTAATCGAATTATTGTTCAACGAATTAACAAACATTCAACTTTTCATCACCTTGAAAAGGTTGAACTTGGAAAAAACTCTCAATTAAACAATATATCTCTTCAACTTGGAAGTGCTCAAACAAGAGTGGAATCAAGAGGAGATATTTTAGGAGAAGGAGCTGTGTTTAACAATTACTCGCTAAGCCTTGGGAATAATAAACAATTGTTTGACCAACGAACTATCCAACATCACATCGCACCTAATGGGAAAAGCAATTTATTATTTAAAAATGCATTATTAAATGAATCCAAAGCTATCTTCTCTGGACTTATTAAAGTCGACCCGGAAGCTCAAAATACTGATTCATTCCAAACAAATCGTAATTTATTACTTAGCAAAGAGGCTGAGGCTGATTCCCTGCCTGGTCTTGAAATACTCGCGAACGAAGTTAAGTGTAGCCATGGAGCTACAACCAGTAAAATTGACGAGCAAGAGCTTTTTTATTTGCAAAGTAGAGGTATTTCCAAATCGATTGCTGAAAAATTAATTGTCCTCGGCTTTTTCGAAGACATTATTTCGAAGGCAGGAAATTCTGAGATCATTGAATCGCTTCGAAATGAAGTTTCGAATTTTTTTACTTTATAGATTATAAACCTCCTTCAAATGAGCCAACAACAAGAAGAGATTAAATTATTAAGAGATGTTAACGCCACCTTAATTCCACATGGTGAAGAATTTCTTCTCGCCAAAAGTGAAACAGTTACTGTCACACACAGATTAGGGGGGAACTTTACAGTCATGACTTCAAATGGCATGTATAGAATTGCGGCCAAAGATGCTGATGCATTGGGAGAAAAAGGTGACAGTTTTGCTGAAAAAAATCATCCAGAGAATTCTCAACCTGCCAATGAAGAACAGGTCAGAAATAACTTAAAATCTGTATTTGACCCTGAAATCCCTGTCAATGTAGTTGACTTAGGCTTAATATATAAGGTTGAAATTGAACAAGTTAAGGATCGTGGAAGGATTGCATTTGTAGATCTGACACTCACTGCACCCGGTTGTGGAATGGGTCCCGTAATTGCTGAAGATGTTAAAGGGAAAGTTCTTGAATTACCAGGCATTGACGATGCGGAAGTCGAGATCGTATGGGACCCACCATGGACTCAAGATATGATGTCCGAAGAAGGTAAAATGGAATTGGGCTTAATTTAGCCTTTTACTTTGCCATCTTCCTCACCTCTATTTTAATCTTCAATTCTTTATGAATATAAATATGAAGAAAATTAAGATTGCATTAGGTTGCGATCATGCCGGCTTTGAATACAAGGAGATAATAAAAGAAAATTTACAAAGTAAGGGTTTTGAAACAAAAGACTTTGGAACATTCTCAGAAGAATCAGTAGATTACCCAAATTTCATAAGACCTGCTGCGGAATCCGTTGCTGAAGGGTTATGTGATTTTGGTATTGTTCTTGGTGGCAGTGGAAATGGTGAAGCAATTGCTGCTAATAAAGTCAAAGGCGTTCGTTGTGCTTTGTGTTGGTCGAAAGATACTGCCCGTTTGGCAAAGCAACATAATAATGCTAATGTTATTTCCATTGGGCAAAGGCAAATATCCAAGGAATTGGCTCTATCCATTGTTAATATCTGGCTTGAATCAGATTTCGAAGAAGGAAGACACCTGCGAAGAATACAGATGCTCGACTAAACCACATATTTTATATATCAATTTTTTTAAAATGACCGAAGAAAAAGAAAAGAAACGTGATTCAGTCACAGAAACGATTCAAAGCAATTTTCTCGAACAGAGAAAAATTTTTCTGTGGGGCGAAGTAAGCGATAAGTCTGCACGGGACTTAACAGAGAAACTTCTATTTCTCGAATCAGATAGCCCGGGCGAAGAAATTACTTTTTATATTAATTCCCCAGGAGGTTCTATTACTGCAGGAATGGCAATATTTGACACCATGCAATTAATTAGCTCCCCGATTGCAGTAGTGGTTACTGGAATGGCCGCGAGTATGGGATCGATACTGCTTTGCGGTGCTACTAAAGGGAGGCGTTTTTTATACCCACATTCTAGAGTTCTCATTCATCAACCTCTCATTACTGGTAGGATGGTAGCTGCTGCTGTAGACATCAACATACAAGCACAAGAAATGGAGAAACTTAGAGAAGAACTTAACGGAATTTTAGCTAAAACTTCTGGACAACCCCTCGACAAAATCCAACAGGACACAGATCGAGATTTTTATCTTAATGCACAAGAAGCGATAGAATATGGTTTAGCTGACAAGATTGTAGATAAAATTTAAATATTTGGTTTTCCCATCTCAGACAATGGCAATTTATTGACGCAGTGCCATTCTTTAGGAATGAAATGGGGTTGTAACTTTCCTTGAGCAAAATACTTCAGTTTTTCAATATCGATGTCAGTAGGGGTGATATATGCAACGACTCGTTGCCCCCACTCTTGATCTTCAACTCCACAAACTAAACACTCATCAACACAATCAAATTGTTGTATCACCTTTTCAATTAAATAAGGAGCCACTTTCTCTCCTCCAGTTACGATGGTACGATCTAAACGACCCTCAATGAACCAATTACCATTGGTGTCATGGTATCCATAATCTGGCGTACTAAGCCATTGTTCTCGATTATCCCCCTCAAAAGCATTTAAACACATACTTTCAGCTTTGACAGTAATACGATTACTAAGAGGATTCACTGCCATTGAAGCGTGGATCAGAACGTTGCCCACTCCCCCAAATCCCTGGTTAAATGAATTAGCATCTAGAACAGTAATCATACCGGCAGTTTCAGACATACCATAACATGGAAATAATGGAAGATCTTCAACCCTACATTTTTGAGCAAGTTTCTCTGAAAGTGCGGCACCCCCAATAAAAATACCATTGAATTTCCGCAAGTTTTCACAGGCAATTGGACTTATAATTAATCGGTGTAATTGGGTTGGAACTAATGAAATCCATTTATTTTCAATTAACTTATCTAAGGGCTCTTCAAAGAGTTTTCTATAATCGGCAAAGATAACCTTACCGCCCGTACCCATGGCTCGAAATACTTGCATCAATCCGCCAACATGGTTCAATGGCAAACAACACCAAGAAGAAATCCCCTCGACTTTTAAAGTTCCAACGAGCCCTTTGACGGCAGACTCAATTGATGTTGCATTGTGCCTGACCCATTTTGTATTCCCTGATGTCCCACCAGTACGAAAAAAAAGAGAGGGATTATTATTATCTTCTGCGATCATCTCTGATTTGTGAATTCTTAAATTCGGATCTAGCCAGACAGATTGGCCCATTTGTAACAATGAGAAAATCTTTTTAATGTACAAAAGACTTACATCGTCTGAATCATTGGTCTCATCAATCCAAGAATCGGTGTAATTTTTAAAATTAATTTTCAAAGATTGTCCCATAATTGATCAAGTGATTGAACTGAAATGGCTCCAGGAGATAGTGGTTTTAGATGGTGAGACGGGAACTCTCTACGATCCAATTGGAATAATTTTCGATCTAGCCCCGCGGTCTGATTAGATAAAGATGCACAACGACATACTGCCTCGTAACCAAAGGGACTTTCAAACACAGTGGAAATCACAGTTCTATCTGGTATGGCACGAATAAAACTTAAAATTTTACTCCAATCTTGAAAAAGAAAAGGTTTTAAAATATAAAAGCCTTTCCAATCATTTTGTAGGAAAAAAGACAAATCATTCTTCCAAACCAAGGATTCGTCAAGTGCTAGAGAAATGCTCAATTCTTTCTCAATCTCAATTAGTTCTTCAATTTGTTCTTTGGGTAAAGGTTGTTCAATGAATTGAAGTCTGGACTCATTAGCAAATTCATCATTCCATTGAAAAACCTCCTCAGTGCTTAGAGACTCATTCGCGTCTAGTCGAATTTTAGATTCAACAGAAATCAAATTTAAAAAAGCTTTAACCTCATTAATTTCGATTTTAGTTGTGGAAAGTCCAATCTTTTTTTTGTAAACAGCCGATGGATTGTCTAAGTTCGGATTCAGTGAAACGAGTTCTGCAGAGAAAACTTTTGATGAACAGTTTTCCCTAAATGATGGATTCCATATTTCACTGTCCAAACAGGAAATAGCACTTTGCATTAAGGAATTAGTTTTAAATTCCTGTCCCATTTCCCACGCTTGAACAATAGGTAAAAGGTCCTTTATTTGTATATCAATAAAGCTGGGGGTTGGACAAAGTTCGCCAAACGAAATTCTACCATTTTTGTCTTCTTCCCTTAAGATAATACTTTCTCTTTTACTCCAATTACCATGTGCAGTTTGCAACGGAGTTATAAATTTTTGGCTGTAAATACGGTACTGTCGAATAGGTTTCATTAATTATTCTTGAGACGATAGTCTCTTTCGATCATAAACATCATATATATGCAATGTTGTGTAAACGAATTATGGACGAAGATTTTTATTTAAAGGCTGACGATTTTTTCTGCAAAAGTATTCCAAACGGTCTTACTTTTGATGACTTATCGTTGGCAACATGTTATTCTGAAGTCATACCTCGAGATGTAAGACTTGACACTCAAATTTCGGAATCAATTAAATTAAGTATTCCAATTCTGTCATCCGACATGGACACGGTCACCGAGTCAGATATGGCTATTGCAATGGCACTTTGTGGCGGTATAGGGCTAATTCATTATAACATGTCTAATCGCAACCAAGTAAAGGAGGTTGCTCGAGTTAAGTACCATGTACACGGATTGATTCAAGATCCAATAACTATAACTGCTGATAAACTTGTTGGCGATGTATTGCAGTTAATTGATGAAAAAAACTTTCAATTTCGCACCTTTCCAATAGTCGATGAAGAGGAAAAGCTTTTAGGACTTTTACCCGGACGAGTAGTAAAAAAACGATATCAGAACCGTAAAGTTACCGAAGGTATGCTTGCACGTAGCGAAGTCTACACAATTCGTGAAAATGAAGTGGGAAATGATCCAATTGCTACCGCCGATAAGTTTTTCAGTAAGCATATGGGTATTCATAAACTTTTAGTAGTGGATAAAGAAGATCGATTACGAGGTCTTTATACTCTTAGCGATATTGAGAGAATCATGGAAGAGAACAGAGATCATTTAAAACCAGCTAGAGATTCGAAATTCAGATTACTTTGTGGTGCCGCGGTATCTACGCCACGAAAGGAAGATGGACAATTAGACAAAGATTCTCTCGTAGAACACGTTTCTGATATGGTCGAACAGGGTCTTGATTCAGTCGCAGTTTCCACCGCACATGGCCATACAAAAGGGGTTGGAGAAGCCACAAGTTTCATTCGAGAATCATTCCCTAACTTAACTATCATCGCTGGGAATGTAACATCAGGAGAAGGAGTAGAATTTCTTGCAGATGCCGGTGCAAATGCAATTAAGGTCGGACAAGGTCCTGGTTCAATTTGTACAACTCGAGTTATTGCCGGCGTAGGTATTCCACAAATGACCGCTCTTTATACAGCATTACAAGGTGCTAAAAAGAAAGGAGTTTCTATTATTGCAGATGGTGGAATCTCAAAGTCAGGGGATATTGTAAAAGCATTGACCCTTTCAAAGGCGGTGATTTGTGGAGGTTTGCTAGCGGGTTGTCGCGAAGCCCCTGGGAGAATTATTGAAATTGAAGGAAAGTATTATAAACAGTATCGCGGTATGGGTAGTCTTGAAGCTATGAAAGAAGGATCTGCATCAAGGTATGGACATGAAAAAGATGATCTTTCTTCCAAAAGTACGCCGGAGGGCGTCGAAGCACTTAAAGAAGTCGCAGGCTCAGTTAAAGAAACTCTAGAAGACTTGGCTGGTGGAATTCGTGCGGGGCTGGGCTACTTGGGAGCGGATAGACTCGAGCAATTACAAGAAAAAGCTCGGTATATTCAAGTAAGTTCTGCAGGCCAACGAGAGTCCGGTACGCATGATGTGATCGAAGTGAAACGAAGCGATTTCGCTAGAACATAAATTTTCTCTATATCTTATGAACTTTTCAAACAAATCAAGCCCACATCTATTTTCTGTACTAGGAATTAGCATGGGGGACGAAGGTAAAGGACGAGTTGTCCATGAAATTTTAGACCAAATAAAAAGCCAAAGTGGAAATCTACCCGATGGCGTAATTAAAGTAAATGGAGGCGCCAATGCTGGCCATACTGCAGCTGGTCTAAAGCTAAACCTGCTACCTTCTGGAGTAGGTAACCCAGATGTACAAAAATTAATTATAGGAAGTGGAGTTGTAGCCGACCCAAGAAAATTCTTATGGGAAGCTAAACCACTAGAATCTCGTGGAATCTCTGTTTTTAAAAGATTACTTATCGATGAAAAGACTCAGATGAGTGACCTGTCTCATCGTTTGCTTGATTTAGCTTGGGAAGATTATCGTGTCAAACAACTAGGCATGGAAAATCGTGGTTCAACTGGAAGGGGAATTAGTCCTGCCTATTGTGATGAAACTGGGCAATGGCAAATTTTTTATCAGCAATTCCTCGACGACCGATCTAAGTTTAAATTTTCCCTTAAAGGTAGAATTCAAAGAGCACTAGACACTATTGAACATGTTTGTAAGGTAAATGAACAGGATTGGTACGGTTTCTTTTCAACCCTCTCAAATGCAGAGAATCGAGCCAACAAAGAAGCCATCGATGAAGGAATTTTTAATAAAGAAGAATTCAATTTTCATAGTTTTATGGGAAATGAACCGTTCACTCTTAATTTTGATTATCTAGAAGAGATTTACTGGGAGGCGGGTAAGCAACTCGCAAACTGTATTGGAGATATACGTAACGAACTATTACAGAATAAATCTCGTTCAAAATCTATAGTAGCTGAGTTTGGCCAGGCCTATTGGTTAGATAAAAGGCACGGATTTACACCAAATGTTACTGCATCACATACTACCACCTCAGAATTATTTGCTTCTGGGGGAATTCCGGTACAAAAAGTAACCACTATTGGATGCTGTAAAGCGTACGATACAAAGGTTGGGACACACCATTTTCTATCCAAAATTGATCATGATAACCATCCTCTTGGAGAAAAATTAGCCAAACTTGAGTTTGGTACTTCCACTGGTCGGCAGAGAATGGTTGGTTGGTTTGATGCAGTAGAAAAAGGGAATGCACTTAGGTACTGTGGGTTTGATGAACTTGTGATCAATAAATTAGATGCATTATCTATGAACGAAGAATTTCCCAATGAATTAAAAATATGCGTTGCCTACAAAATGCCTAACGGGGAAATTACAAAGAATGTACCTAGACAAGAGTCCATTCGCCAGAAATTATCCCCGGTTTATGAATCATTGCCAGGTTGGAGTGAAAATTTAACTCTAATAAAATCTTTTTCTGAACTACCCAATGCAGCAAAGAAATATGTAGCAAGAATGGTTTCAAGTATAATTGAATCAGCTTACCCAGATGGCTTTGATTGCATAGAATTACCAAAAGTTCGCTTCTTAGGAGTTGGTCCAAACCCAGGGCAAGTAATTACCTCAATTCCATCGACCGTTGAATTAATAAAACTTTCTAGTTTAAAGTGATACCTCAACCGCTTGCATTAGAAAAATTTCAAAAGAGAATTTCTTGGGGAGAAATCAATAAATCCCACCTCATTGAGCATTTAAAACTATGTGCGAAGGAAGATCTTGCCAGTAAGGGTGACCTTACAACTAAACTATGCAAAATAAAGGGAAATGGAATCGCTGAATTAGTGACCAGAGAGGAAATGATTATATGTGGCCTACCCCTTCTACAAATAATTTTTCAAGCGTTTAAGGTAAATTCAATTAAAATTGAAAATTTCACGATAGATGGAGAAAGAATTCCTAGTGGCACTATTATTACTAGACTGACAGGAAAGCAGGCAGATATTCTGTTAATTGAAAGAACTATTTTGAATTTTATACAAAGACTTTCAGGAGTGGCAACCACCACCAATCTGTATGCTTCAATTCTTCAAAAAGAGAATGTAGGACTACTTGACACTAGAAAAACTACTCCTGGACTTCGAGAACTCGAAAAATATGCAACGGCATGCGGGGGTGGATTTAACCATAGAATGGGTTTGTTTGATCGTATTTTGATTAAGGATAATCACCTTGCAGCTTTAGGTATTCAATCGATTAATGACCTGTCCGATTTCTTATCTAAGATCAAAAATAGTAAACAAGAAAAAATATTACAAATTGAAATTGATTCTATTGAGTTTGCCGAAATTGCTATAAAAGCGGGCGTTGATTCAATTTTGCTAGATAACTTCAAACCAAATGAAGTAAAAGAGGCAGTGAAAATTAATCAAAATAGGGTCGTAATTGAAGCAAGTGGCGGCATTACTTATAAAAAATTAAATGCTTACGCTCAGGCTCATCCTCATTTTATTTCAACAGGAACACCAATTCATGGAAGTCGATGGTTGGACATCGGTTTAGATTGGAAATAACTTACATAAAAGTGTCAAAATATCCATCAGGGCAAAGAAAAAGCGTTGAGCCTCCAAAAGCCAAAAAGAAAAATTTAAAAGAAAATCCAAGTAGTTTTGTATTAAGAATACTGTTATCTGCCTCTCCTTACTATGTCTCGGGAAGCATACTAGCAGACAGACTGGGAATGTCTCGAGTTGGAGTATGGGCTAGAATTACAAAGTTGAGGCAAGATGGACTGACAATTGAAGCGTCTCAGAACAGGGGTTACCGATTAGCAGGTGAACCAGATAAATTTAATCAGTTCCTTATGGAAGCATGGCTTCATAAAATAAGAACAAAATGTAAGGTTTTTGTTGTAAAATCTATTGATAGTACAAATTCAGAAGCAGAAAGACTACTTGCCAATGGAGAAAAAGGACCCTTCGCAGTAATTGCAAATGAACAAAATTCTGGCCGTGGCAGAATGGGGAAATCTTGGTATAGTCCAAAAGGAGGAAACATTAATCTATCAATTGCGTTCCGCCCTAACTTAAATTTGCTAAAGTTAAGAACATTTACTCTGTGGCAAGGGATAAGTCTTGCAAAACTTCTTCGAAAACACACAGGTATTAATAACATATCAGTAAAATGGCCTAATGATTTAATGGTTAATGGAAAAAAACTTGGAGGCATGCTGACTGAAGCATCTATAGACTGTGAAAATGTTAAAACTATGATTTTAGGAATTGGACTTAATGTAAACTCCCTAAGTTCCCGTTACCCAAAATCGATTTCAAAAGTATCAACTTCACTCCGTGATCTAAATGGTCAAATATTCAGAATTCATGAAATGACTTCTAAAATTATCAAAACAGTACTATCTAATTATAAAAAATGTGTACTGGGACTTACAAGAAAAGAACTTTTAGAAAACTGGGATAGTATGGACGCCCTTTTTGAAAAGAATGTACAAATTAAAATCGGGAAAAAAGTAGTTAAAGGAAAGGCAGTTGGAATAAATGACGATGGTTCAATTAAAATCCAATCAAAAAACGGGCGTATAAAATCTGTCAACAGTGGAGAATTAACTGTGGAAAAATGGTGAACTTATCTTTAAATGTTCAATGTATTGATATAGGTAACTCAATATCTCATTTTGGAACCTATAAAAATGGTGTTTTAGTCGAAGAACAAAATATTTCAACTCAATTTCTAATAGAAAAACCAACTGAATTTCCAAATTTTAAAGAGAGTAATATTTCTTATTGCTCGGTTGTACCTAAGGCTGAAAAAGAACTATTAAAACTTGCGACTTTGCACCAATTTAAACTATACAATTTAAATTTTAAGTCTAAAGGAGAGTTCCCAATCAACTATCCACACCCAAATCAAATTGGGCAAGACAGAATAGCTAATTCTCTTGCAGCTTATCACTCAGTTCAACTTCCATCAATTGTTATTGATATCGGAACAGCTACGACATTCGATGTAATCTCACAAAACGGCGGATATGAAGGTGGTGTAATTGCTCCAGGGCCTCAAGGTTTTTTAGATTTCCTATCACAAAACACAGCACTTTTGCCCAAGGTAAAAATTAGTGAAAAACATCCAAATTCGATAATCGGACGAGAGACAAAAGATGCAATGCTAATTGGAACAAAAATTGGATATCCGGCCATGGTTCATGGTATTATTACAAATCTAAAAAAAGAAATTAAACGTAAATTTAGAAATGAACCTACTTTAATTATAACTGGAGGAGGAATTGGAAATTTAAAGTTAGAAAATTCAATATTTAGAAAAGATTTAACTATTTATGGACTGGCACTAGCATTTCAACTAAATAGTAAATAAAATAATCAATAATATGAGTACAGAAAATAAACCATTACCTATAATAGATGTAATTAACTTGAAGAAAAGATATGGTAGTATTCAAGCTTTGAAAGGTATAAGTTTTTCTATCGGAAAAGGGGAAATAGTTGGATTTCTTGGACCTAATGGTGCAGGGAAAAGTACAACATTAAGAATTTTATCAGGTTTAATACCAGCAGATTCTGGCGAAGCAAAAGTATGCGGAGTTGATTTAGCTGAAGAGGAAGGACAAGTCAGAAACCATATTGGTTACCTTGCAGAAAACAATCCTTTACCAGAGGATTTAAGGGTAATTGAATACCTTAAGTTCAGAGGACTTTTAAAGGGGTTAGAAGGAAGTCGCTTAAGAGAGAGAATCAAAGTGGTACTTGAAGTATGTGACCTCGAGAGAAAGGTTTCTGAAAGAAAAATTGGAAATTTGTCTAAGGGTTACAGACAAAGGGTTGGAATTGCTGACGCATTACTTGCTGAACCAAGACTTATTATTCTAGACGAGCCAACTATTGGGCTAGACCCGCGCCAGTCAGCAATTACCAGAAAGATGATGGAACGCTTGCGGGGAGAAGTTTCATTTTTGCTCTCAAGTCATATATTATCCGAAGTAGAAGCTTGCTGTGATCGAATGATTATTTTAAGTCATGGACAGATTGTCGCGGAAGGTTCATTATATGAATTACAAAAGCGATTCGTAAACAAAACTATTTTTGAGATTGTTGCATCAGGTAGTAAGATCAATATACAAAAAGAAATCAGAAACATAGATTCCAGTTGTAAATTATTGCAGGATGACCCAGTTGAGGTTACTGGTAAGAGACGGTTTACATTTTCAACAGAAAAAGGTGAAAAGACAGCAGAAAGCCTTGTCAGGTCTCTTTTTCGGTTAAATGAATTAAAGGTCTCTGAGTTTCAGATTACTAGACCTGATTTGCAAACTATATTCTTAAGAGCGACGAAACAAAATTGGGATGAAAAAGATTTAATTGAACGTGTTAAAGTTAGATCATAACATATTCGATGTTCTGTTATAAAAGTTTATGAAGTCATATCTCGTAATTCTGAAATATGAGTTGTTTGCCTTATTTATTTCTCCTGCAACTTATGTTGCCTCATTCTACTTTCTATCGTTAATGGCGATAGGTTTTCGTTTTTTTATCGAAAGTTTCTCTTATACTGATTGGATTTTACCCCCACTCTCTTCACTCGTAGTTGGTTTATTATTTGGTTCGCCTGCCCTTATACCATTTATTACAATGAGATGCTTTGCTGAAGAAAGAAGATTAGGTACTCTTGAAACTTTAGTATCGGCACCGGTAAACAATTCATTACTTGTCACAGGTAAGTGGACCGCATGCTTTATATTCTTTTTATTTATATCAATACTTTCATTTTGCTTCCCTCTCCTTTTATTTATAATTTACCCCGAGCAGGGATATAATCTTGGATTTAACAATAGTGAGCATTGGGTAGGAAGCGGACTTTTTCTAATTATTTTTGGTGCCACGTTTACTGCTATTGGAGTTTTTTCAAGTTCAATTACGAAAAATCAAATGGTGGCAGGTATGTTAACTTTCACTTTATTAACTTTGTATATTTCAATAATGTCTTTTTCATTTGGAGATAACTCATCAAATGAATATTCTTCTAATTATGAAATATTAATGGATAGTTTCCTTGGATCTTTTAAGAATGGATTGAACAAACTTGAACAATTCTCTGTTGGATTAATCGATATCTCTACAATACTGAATCAAGTATCCATAACTGTTTTCTTTTTAATTCTTACAACAATACAAATTGAGAGAATTAGTAAGTAATGGATTTCAAACAAGCTAAAAGAAATAAAAAATGGGATTCCTGGATAACGATCTTTCTTCTAACTTCATTACTATTGTGTGCTAATTTTTTTATATCAAAAATTAATTACACTATAGATTTGTCTAAAGATAAAAAGTTTTCGCTATCTCCAGACACTGTAGTGAGACTAAGTAAAATTTCTAGTTCAATTGATATAATAATTACTATCCCTGATAATAATAAACAACCTAAAATCATACAAAAATTATTGCTCGATCTGAGCTTAATACTTGAGTCTTTTCAAAATTCTAATTCAAAGTTCCCGATACGAATTCATAGACTTAATATTGACTCAGCTTTGTCGTCTTCAGGATTAATCGATAAATATAAACTAACAGAAAGAAACGAAATTAACATATTTACTCCCACTGGGAATAAACATTTAATATTCAAATATGAAGATATTGAAGGAGTGAATGTGCTAGATAGGAATAATATTTTCAGATCTAAAGACTCTCTTGCAAGGGAAAACGTATGGGAATCAGGTTTTTATGGGAACTGGAAAGATTCGTCCTTAGGTGTTATGGAACCAACTGAGTTCCGCGGCGAAGAGATAATTTTACGATCTATTCTTCAAGTCAGTTCACAAGATAAAAAAAGACAAGTAGCTTACTTTACTCGTGGACATGGAGAAGGAAGTCCTTCAGATATTAATTCTCATAAAGGATTTTCGGAATTAAGAACAATACTTGAAGACCAAAATATTAAAGTCGTTACAATCGATTTATCTACAATAAGTAAAATACCGGACGATGCTAAAATAGTATTGATAACTGGACCGAAAGGAACTTTTCAAGAACAAGAGATTTCGATAATGCGAGAATATTTAAACCGCAATAGTGGAAAGGTGTTAGTTGCATTAGACCCATTGGAGGAAATATCTATGATAGATAGTCCAGCTTTTGGGTTTCGCCAGATATTTAAAGAATGGGGAATTCGGTGCCATGATATGCTAATATTTGACCCAGAAAAAATTAATTTTGATCTATTCACCGGTGACTACTCATTAAAGACCTATTCTAAAGATAAACCCCATAAAGTTATAAATAAATTGAGAGACGGAGCTTATTCGGTACAGACTTCTAGAATAAGACCAGTAGAAAAGATAAAACTTCAAGCAGAAGATTTAATTACTACAGAAATTCTATTTTCTCGTAGTTCATCGTGGGCAGTATCGTCATGGGTAAACAGAGAGTTTCCGCCTGATAAAAATAAGCTTTTAGATATGGAGGGTCCAGTACCAGTCATTGCTATATCAGAATTGGACAACTCGAAAGATAAGACTCAATATTCAACGAAAGGTAAACTGGCAGTCTTAGGTAGTTCGTCAATTATAACCAATAAAAGGCTAAAAACTAGTAGTGGAAATCGCTACCTTTGTAAAAATATAATTTCATGGTTACTCGGTGAAAATAACATGCTTGAAATTGAACCTAAACATTTAAATTCATACACGCTAAATCTAAATAACTTACAATTTAAGAATTTAGTATACACTCTTTCAACAATACCAATATTTGTAGCTCTAGTTGGGGCTTTTGTAGGTTGGTTGCGTAAGGAACTGTAATATAAAATGAAACAAATTTTAGTTATTCTCAACATTTGTCTTTTTATAACAATATATATCTCAATGGACACTGAGACCGAGAATTATGGAGATAAAGAAAATGAAAGAATAACAAATTTAAATGATTTACATAAAATTTGCATAATAAATGGTACAGGTAAAATAGTTCTTGAAAAAAAACAATTCGAGTGGGAAATAATTTCTCCTACAAATTGGAGAGTAGATAAATTTAAGATGTCCAATTTCCTAACTTTATTTTCACATTTGAAATTAAAACCATTATTTCGACATGAAGAAATCGTAAATCGTGGTGAAGTGTTAAAAGATTATGGTGTAGACGATAATTCTACACAATTAATACTTACAAAACATAATGAACAGGTTACTATAACAATTGGGGATAAAACTAGAGATTCAAAATCCATATTCTGTGAAATTAAATTCAAGGACCAACAAGAATCTAAAATATGGAGAGTTTCAACCGATTTAATCGATTTGGTTAATTCTAATTTTTCAGATTGGTCTGACTTAAACTTAATAAGAACAAGCCTTTATCAAATAGACCAAATATCAACTTCTTTAAAATCGCCGAACGGACTTATAAGTCTAACAACACTTGAAAAGAATGTTTACGGTCAATGGGATTTCACCAAACCGTTCAATGCAAAAGCAAACAATGAAAATGTAAGGTTCTTATTGAATAGATTATTATCGGAACAGATCATAGATTTTGCATATGATGAAAATAACAAAATAATCACTTCTGAAACGAAAGATGATTGGACATTAAAATTAGAAATTAAAAGTAATGACATAAATCACCTTTTCTACCTTAGTGAATCTGTCAATACAGAAACAATTCCATACAGATATTGCAATACAAAATACTCAAACCATAAATTTAAGTTAAACGAGTCAATTGTAGACAACTTATCTGATTGGAGTACTAAATTACGTGAAAGAAAAATAATTAGACTTAAGAAACAAGATATCAAAAAAATTACTATTTCTAATAATAATAGTTTTGTTAATCTACAGTTATCTGAAAACCAGTATTGGTTCATATCTAACGAAGAAAATAATACTTACGGGGGTGACGAAGAAAATATATATAATTTAATAGATAGTCTAAATAATATTGAAATTAAGGAGTTTATATCATTCAACACAGACCAAACTGAGATCGATTTGAGTAATAACAGAAACACGAACTTTCGAATTCGGATTGAAAACAAAGACACAACGATAAAAACTCTTGTGATCCAAAGCAATCCTAACGACGCATCACTTTGGAAAACACTTATGGTAGAAGAATCTTTATTGTGCTTAATTGAAGAAGATTGGGCGAAAATCATTGATAAAGAATATTATAATTTTATGAACAGAAAATTATTTTCTGATAATTTTCTCGTAAATGATATTCAAATTATAAATTTAGAATCAAATGCAACAGTATATGATTCTGATTTGAACTCTACAATTGTCCTTAAAGATAATATCCAAAATTTAAATGTTCAATCATTTGAAAACAACGAAAGTAAGAATGATGGGACATGGTTCGAAGGTGATTGGGTACCATGGATTTATAAAATTTCAATTAATAATGTTTCAAATAATTCTTTAGCCGATTATAAAGAAATTTATATAAGCGAACAATTAACACCTAATCAATGGTTCGGTAGTTTTCTTAATGATTACCACACTTTTAATATGCCAATAAAATTAATTGAAAAACTTAATATCATTTTGAATAACTAATGATAGGCTACTATTTTAGATAATTAAGTGGATCCCCTTAAAGCATATGAACCAAGACTTATTTCAAGAAAAAAAATAGGGATTTTACTATTTATTTTTTTATTATTACAGATCATATTTTTTATTTTAAATAATACTGGAATTTATGTTCCAAAGTTTTTAGTAACTCATTTAATAAAAAGTTCGTCTCTCCCTAAAAGTATAAAAATGGGAGATATAAATTTAAAACTACCTAGTACTATTGATATAAAGACAATTGAGTTTTACGACAATAGAAGTGGGATTAGTATGGGAATTAATAATGTAGCATTAAAGTTAAACACAATTCTTCCTACATCATGGAGATCAATAGATGAGATTAGAGTTAAAAAGTTTCAACTAACTCAAAAAGAAAATGATAATAAAATAGAAATTAGCAATTTAATTTGGTATGTAACTGGAGAGAACTTAAATGTTAGTTTTGACTTCAGCACGGGTCTTTATACAAATTCGGTTAAAGGAACAATAAATTGTCATTATCTTGAAGAATGGTTTGCAATAAGAAAAGGAAAAGATTTCGCAAATAATTTATCCAATCAATTAGTTGAATTATTAGAAACTTATGCAAATGATTTTTTTGATTATGCTAGGAATATACATTTTTCTTGTATTTTCACTATTAATAGGGATAGTTACTTTAGAATTACTCAACATACTACAACTAATGATAGTTTAGTTAATGAATTGAATGCTTTTTGTAAATTTGATTTAATAAATAAAGAATTAAGCATACTAAGAATGAATATTGGTAGTGTTAAATTTCCAATTTTTAAATCAAATTTTGAAATTAATAAAATTAGTTTTTCAATACTAAACAAGGCAATAGATTCCAAAAAATTTTATGAAAATTACTTTGCTGATCTTAATTTACAAAACATTACATCAAAAGGTTACATTAATAGTATACTTCCAAATATTTATTTTTGTACATCTAAAGTTAATAAACTTTTAGAACTTACAATAATTTCAGACAGTAACTTCACCAATTGTTCTAACATTATAATGCTAAATCCTTTGAATAAGGAATTTTCGATAAATGGAAAAAATGAAATAATACCTAAATTACTAAAATATGAAATTGGAAATGATCAAAATAACACAGAGTTAATGAACGGTGATTTATTGAATATCGATTTTCACAATCCATATACGCCTACTTATGATAAAAATAGAAATAACATCAAAATCGAAGCTAAGAGTTTTTCAATGTTGGGTTCACTACCAGGCGAATATAAAGCTACAGGATACTTTAAAGCAGATAAATCTCTTTACTTGAGTGATATTTCTGGAATGTTGGGACATAGTTTTGTAAATGGTTCTTTTCTGCAGGAGTGGGACCCACTAAAATTTCAATTTATTTTAGAAGGTGATTGTTATCCTACTGACATTAATAATTGGTTAGGCGAATGGTGGGATAAAATTTGGGTTGATTTTCTTTTTGACTACGAAAATATTCCATATGGTCAATTTCTAATCTCAGGAATATGGAACCAAGCGTCAAATTCATACACGCATGGAATAATTGATAGTCAAAATTTCAGTTATAAAGGTTTACCTGTAGAAAATACTATTATAAATTTAATTGTAGATGAGAATATAACATCTATTTCTACTTCTAGTATTAAACATAAATCTGGTTCAATCGGAGGTGAAATTTCAATTCCCAGGAAACTTAAAAATGATACAACTCCTTTAAAATATTCACTATCCGGAATTTATCCTATAAATTCCGGTTCTAAAAGTTTGGGACCTTTAATTGAGACTTACTTAGATGATTTTAATTTGTCATCTTTATCTTTGAATACTTCTGGAGAATTTTTTCGATCCACAAGCGAAAATAATAATTCGAAACTTTCTGCAAATAATTACTACATTGATTTTTCTACTGATCAAAATGGCATCTGGAATGGAATAAGTTTTGATAGTTTTAAAGGTATAATTAAGACTGAATCCGATAAACTTTATGTTAGTTTTCCTTCAATTAAAACTTGTAATGGGCAACTATCCTTAAACCTTAACTCTGATTTATTAAATAATGATGTTAATTTTAATCTTTCAATCATTGATGCTAATATCGTACGACTTTATAACTCAATTCTTGCATATCAATCAAATATTGGAAAGGATTTCATCCCAATAGATAGTTCCTTTTCAATTTCAGAAAAGGGCGTTATTGACTTTTCTTTAACCGCATCGGGAGTACCAAATGATATTATGAGTTTTAATGGCACTGGTTCATTAAAAATTCAAGATAAAGAATTAAGTAAAATTCGTCTTCTTGGGTTTATATCTGATAATTTAAAATCTCTACCTCTTCCTTTTCCAACTGGAACACTAAATTTTAATACTTTAAGTGGTTTATTTGAATTACAAAATGGAAAATTATATTTTGATAATTTCGTGCTATCAGGTGTTTTATCTAAAGTTGAGAACAAAGGGAGCATAAATTTAGAAAATGGTGAATTAGATATTATTTCAAAGATTCATCTTGTTGGAAATTTCCCAATTCCAATTATCAGTCAGATTGCTAAAATAACTGATCCTCTCTCCATTTTCGCTGAAATCAAAATAACAGGATCCTGGATGGACCCCCAATGGGAAATTTTACTCAATCCCCTGAAATAATTTTAATTTCTTCTTTAATTCTTCGAAATCTATCGTTGCATGATTTGGAAAATTGATTTTGATAGACCAATCATTGTAATTTTTAAAAGGAGGAAATCATTTTGGACTTAAGTGAATTAAAAGGTATTATATCCCTAATGCAAAAATCTGATCTAACAGATTTAGAGATTGAAACTCAGGACTTGAAACTTCGCTTAGGGCGCCCAGGCAGTCACAAGGGTTTTGTAGTAAATCAAACTGAAACGCCCCAGACGCAGATTGCCACGCCTCAAGATCCAACTACACCATTAAATACAAACCCTGAAGATGGTCTTTACATCTTTAAGTCTCCAATGGTAGGTACATTTTACAGAAAACCCTCACCTGATGACCCAACCTTTGTATCGGTTGGGGATTCTGTAAATAATGGTCATGTTCTTTGTATCATTGAAGCGATGAAAGTAATGAATGAAGTTCAATCCGACCAAAATGGAGAGATAGTTGAAATTTTAGTTGAAGATAGTGTCAGTGTTGAATACGGACAACCACTCTTTAAAATCCGTAAATAATCTACAATGATTAAAAAGATCCTCATTGCAAACCGAGGTGAAATAGCACTTAGAATTGTTCGTGCATGTCGTGAACTTGGAATTCACACGCTTGCTGTCTACTCGGAAGCAGATGAACAGTCTCTTCATGTTCAACTGGCAGACGAAGCAATTTGTATTGGACCAGCAAGCGGAGCGGAGAGTTATTTGCGTGCTGATAGAATTTTAAGTGCTGCGGAGATTGGTGATATCGATGCGATTCACCCAGGTTATGGTTTTTTATCTGAAAATGCTGAGTTCGCAGAACAATGTGAATCTTGTAACATTGAATTTATTGGTCCCCGTTCAGAAACGATCAAAAAAATGGGTAATAAGTCTATGGCAAGGGAGACCGTGGCAAAAGCGGGTGTACCTATAATACCAGGTAGTGACGGACCATTAGCAAACGAGATTGAAGCTACAAAAGTAGCGCAAAAAATTGGATTTCCTGTTATTATCAAAGCGGTCTCAGGCGGAGGAGGACGAGGCATGCGAATTGCACATAATGCCGTTTCATTTGCAAAAGAATTCCTTTCAGCAAAGATGGAAGCAGAAAAAGCTTTTGGTGATGGTTCTCTTTATGTTGAAAAGTATTTAGAGAGCCCCCGTCATATTGAGTTCCAAATCCTTGCAGATAAGCATGGTAACATGGTTCATTTGGGTGAACGAGATTGCTCAGTACAAAGAAGGCATCAAAAGGTTATTGAAGAAGCACCATCTCCTTTCCTAGATAAAAGCCTGAGAAATAGAATGGGAAAAGCTGCATTAAAAGCTGCTTCTGCCGCTAATTATGTGAACGCTGGAACGATAGAATTTCTAGTCGATGCGAAAGGAAATTTTTATTTCATTGAAATGAACACCCGCATACAGGTAGAACATGCTGTTACCGAAGAAGCTTCGGGTATCGATTTGATTAAGGAACAAATCCAAATTGCCTCAGGTAAAAGACTTTCCTTCTCTCAAAAAGATATTTCTTTAGATAAACATGCTATTGAGTGTAGAATCTGTGCTGAAAACCCATCTAAAGGTTTTATTCCATCTCCAGGTACAATCGATTTATACTATGCCCCTGGTGGTCATGGAGTACGAGTAGACTCTCATGTTTATGGTGGTTATGTGGTTTCTCCACACTACGACAGTATGATTTGTAAATTAATTTCTTATGGAAGAACTCGTAAAATTGCCTTAGATAGAATGTACCGTGCATTAAGTGAATACATCATCAGAGGAATTGATACCAACATTGATTTTCTGAAGGCTGTAATTTTAGATCCAGCTTTTCGCCAAGGAGAGGCCACGACTTCCTACATTGAAGAGTTCCTGTCACGAGCACCCAAAGATTTATTTGAAAAACCTGTCAAAGAATCCAAAAAATGACCAAGAAAATAAAAGATGAAACGATGGAAGCATCCATCCCTACTCTCTCTGAAGAATCAAGCGAACTAGGTACGATTAGAATTAACCATAGTGTGATTGCTGGAATTGTACGTTTAGCTACTCAATCAGTAGAAGGAGTTGTACATGTCGGAACGGCTGGAGTTGTAGAAGGTTTAACTGATTTCTTCTCCAAGAAAGAATCGGAACGCGGGGTAAGAGTTACAGAAACCGACGACGGTGGTTATGAGATCGAAGTTAGAGTCGTACTTGAATTTGGCGTTGATCTTGCGAAAACAGGTGTCTCTATCCAAGAAACAATTCGTGATCAAATTTTATCAATGACAGGAAACCATGCACGATCAATCGATGTAATTATTGATGATATTAAAATGGATTCATCAGAAAAAGATGAAAGCGATGATCAATGGGCAAGTGATTCTACAAGTTAATTGATTTTCCTTAATGTTTGATATTAACTGGCACTCTTATCTAACATGGACTTTTTCTGAGGCCACAGAAAAGCCAGTTTATTGGTACTCAATTCTGGCTCTAGTGGTTCTTTGCTCTCTTCTTTTTTTAATTAGAAAATTGCGCAAGGAACTCATACAAGTTTTTGCTGATGAAGAAGGAAATGTTCAAATTACTCCCCATGCCTTGCATGAATTAGTTAAAAAATCTTGTGAAGGCATACCAGGAATTTTTTCTCCGTCAACTGCCGTAAATAGAAGAGGTAGTAATTTTCGTTTGGATATCAGAATCAGGATAAAGCAAGATTGTAACATTAAAGAAACGCGCCAAACTCTGCAAAAAAAAATCGAGACCATTATGGTTGAAAATCTAGGTTTTACTAATTTTGATGGACTTGATATCGTTATAAAGGGCTTCCAAGGGACGGACTAGTAAGACTTTTTATTTAGCAGAACCGGTTTACCGAATACTATATTTACATTGCTGGACCTTACCTTCGCCTGCCAACCAACACTTTTGAGCTTAGGTATACCCTTAGAGGAGAGCCAAGCACTACCAATAGGTTTTTTTAAAGTTGGGGAAAACCCGCCAGACAAAACCCGCCCCAATTCAATATTCTCAAACAAAACTGTGGATCCATGTCTTGGAATTCGCCGATCTTCTACTTGGTAAAACTTAACTCGACCAGATTGACCGGCTTCGAATTCCTCAAGTAATTTTTCACGACCTAAAAAATCTTTTTTCTCCCATCTAATTGCCCAACTTAATCCCGCCTGAACCGGACTTATCGATGGAGACAACTCATGACCGTACAAAGGAAAACCAGCCTCCAACCTTAGACTGTCTCTTGCCGCAAGACCCGCCCACATAATATCGCCCTTAATCTCATATTCGTTGAAACCGTTTGCCCATTTATTTAAATCATTTAAAGGACAATAAATTTCAAAACCATCTTCCCCAGTGTAACCAGTCCGAGCTATCAATGCATCACCGAAGGGAAATGGCTGCTCAATAAAAGACATTTTTGAAATAACGGAAAGGTCCTCTTGAATCACCTTGGACAAGATTTTTTCACTTAATGGACCTTGCAAAGCTATTTGCCCATATAAGTCAGATTCATTTTTAATTGTACAATCAAAACTGCCGATATTGTTAGCGAAATGGTCAAAATCTTTTTTAATATTTGATGCATTGACACAAAGAAAATAATTCTCGTTACTTCTTTTGTATGCAATCAGATCATCAATGGTGCCTCCATCCTCATTGCAAAAAGGAGAATAAATTGCTTTACCAGAACTTACATTCTTAACTGAATTGGTTAAAACATATTCAAGGAAATCCCCTGCTTGACTACCTTGTACACTAATTTCGCCCATATGACTAACATCAAAAAGAGAAGATTTATTTCTGGTTTGCAAATGTTCCTCAACAGCACTGCCGTAAGAAACTGGCATTTGCCATCCTGCAAAATCAGTTAATTTTGCCGATTTCAGCAAATGGAAATCCTGCAAATGTAATTTTTTACTTCTTGTCATAAATTGTGTTGAAACGTTACCCTAGGACAATGTTAATGAACATTATGTATAAAATGATAATGGTTACATTGTTTGGCTAAAAATCAATCAAAAGCGTAAAAGTACTATCAAATCCTCAGCCTTAGTTTATTAATAATGATTAACGATCTAATCATTGCAATAGTGCTTACGATTGGAATTTCTGCACTTTGCTCAACACTCGAAGCACTCATTTTAAGTGTAACCTCCGCAGAAATTGAAAGTTTTAAACTTAAATCACCTAAAAGAGGTAAGCTTTTAGAAAAATTTCATAAGGAGATTGAGGAAACAACTTCAGCAATCCTTAGCTTAAATACAATTGCCAACACGCTTGGTGCGACATTAGTTGGTGGATTGGCAGAAAATGCCCTCGGTGGAGGATCAAACAGCTTATTTATTTTTGCATGCGGAATGACCATAGGCATATTATTTTTTGCAGAAATTCTCCCTAAAAATCTAGCTTTCTCATTTAGGTCAGAAGTCCTTGGTAAATTCATATACCCTCTTTATTTCGTTCGAATCGTAATGACTCCTTTTTCGAAAATTTGTAAAGCCACTGTGAAAGCGGTTGTACCAACTAAAGAAAAAGAAAATGACAGCGATGAAGAAGAAATCATCCTACTCGCTAAAAAGGGTGCGAAGACAGGCACTCTAACAAATGAAGAAAGTGCTTTAGTTACCAATGCCCTAAGATTGGACAAATTAGAAGTACGCGATATCATGACCCCAAGAACGGTCGTTACTTCTTTTGATGAAGATTTAACTGTTAAAGAAGTTTTTAAACTTCATCCAAATGTCCCGTTTGCACGACTTCCAATTTATAAAGATAATATTGATACAATTTCGGGAATTGTAAGGAGAAGAGATTTACATAATGCAATTGTCCAAAAAAAGGAAAATACTACCCTTATACATTTAGCAAAGGAAGCCGTATTTGTTCCTGAAAATGCCACTGCAGATAAAGCACTCAGGCTTTTACTTTCCCAACATTGTCAATTATGCATGGTAGTGGATGAATTCGGTTCTGTTGTAGGTGTTCTTGCAATGGAAGACATAATTGAAAGTATTCTAGGTCAAGAAATATTTGAGCATGATGACTTAGCAGTCGACATGAGAGAACTCGCAAAAAGAAAGCATGAAGTGCGTATTTCCGAAGAAAACATTTCGAAACTAAATATAAATAATCTTTGAAACTTAATCTTACTGAATTCTGGATCCACGATTTAAGCCCTTTCCTTTGGCAATTCCCTAAACCCTATGATGATTGGGGTCCTGGTGGTATAAGGTGGTATGGAATTGCTTATTTACTTGGTTTTATAAGTGCTGGAATCATCCTAAGATTTGCTTGGAAGAGAGGGAAAAGTCCATACGACCCTGAACAAGTAATGAACTTAATGACATTTCAAATTATAGGCGTACTGGTTGGGGGTCGGATTGGTTATGCCCTACTTTACCAAGGATCTAAATTCTTAGAAGACCCACTCATTATATTTAGAGTTTGGGAAGGCGGAATGGCTAGCCACGGTGGATTTATTGGCGTATTTATTGCCACACTATTGTACGCTAAACAATCGAAACAATCCCCCTTCCCTATTGGCGATTTAATTGTAAGTATTGTTCCGCCAGGCCTCTTCTTCGGGAGAATTGCAAATTTTATCAATGGCGAACTGTGGGGGAAAACAACAGAAATGTCTTGTGGTGTACTCTTCCCAAAAGCCCCAGACTTTTTTCTCGGAATTGCGAGGCACCCTTCACAACTTTATGCAGCAATATTAGAAGGGTTAATACCTTTTATTTATGTACAATTGCGGTTTTGGAAATCTGACATAACATCACGAATTCCAGGGCAATTGTGTGGAGAATTTCTTTTTATTTACTCAATTGGAAGAATTACAAATGAAATTTTCAGAGAACCGGATGCATCCTTAATTGCGGGCATGTCTAGAGGTCAGTTTTATTCAATTTTTTTGGCACTTGGGGGAATTTTACTAATTTATTTAGCGCGAAAAAAGCAATTAAAGGGTTTAAAGATTCAGAATAGATGACTCTTTCCAAAAAAAAACTTTCACTAAATCGATATTAAATGATAATTTTCTTTGACAGTTGCTAAAAAAGAAAGACAACTAATAAGAAAATATATTTCATGATAGGTAATTTATTCGGCTTTTTATCCAATGACATTGGAATTGATCTTGGAACCGCAAACACATTGGTGTTTGTTAAAGATAGAGGGATTGTATTAAGAGAACCCAGTGTTGTAGCAAGATACAAAACTAGTAAAAAAGTATGTGCGGTTGGTTCAGATGCAAAAAGAATGCTTGGACGTACTCCCGGTACTATCGAAGCGCTTCGACCAATGAAGGATGGAGTAATAGCAGACTTCGAAATATCCGAAGCTATGCTTAGATATTTTATTGAAAAAGTAGACAAACGAAAATTAGTACCACCCCGCGTTGTCATAGCAGTTCCATCTGGAATTACTGCAGTTGAAAAAAGAGCAGTCAAGGATTCTGCTATACGAGCGGGTGCTAGGGAAGTACTCTTACTTGGAGAACCAATGGCCGCCTCTATTGGTGCAGGATTACCCATTGACGAAGAATATGCCAACATGATTGTTGATATAGGGGGTGGAACCACTGAAGTAGCGATCATTTCAATATCAGGAGTTTCATTTCAAAGGAGTATTAGAGTCGGGGGTGACGAGCTTGATGAAGCAATTATTGCATATATGAAGAAAGCATATGGACTATTGATAGGTGAAAGAACTGCCGAAGAGATAAAGTTCAATCTTGGTTCAGCTGCACCAATAGTAAATGGAGAGATAAGTATGGATGTTAGGGGGCGTGACGCAACTGCCGGATTACCCGTCACAAAACATATTACATCTCAGGAAATTCGAGAGGAAGCATTAAAAGAAGTGGTCACTCAAATTGTAGAGCTAGTCAAAAATGCTTTAGACAGATGCCAACCTGAACATTCAGCCGATCTTATTGATCGTGGTATAGTACTGGCAGGTGGAGGAGCTTTAATCCGCGGACTAGACCAAGTCATAAGTGATGCAACTGGCCTAACCGTGATCCAAGCTGAAGACCCATTGTGCTGTGTTGCAAACGGAACAGGAAAATTCTTGGACCTTCTAGGTACCCTTACTCGTGACCAAATTGACCGATTGGTAACACAGTAATTTTAAGGATTTGGCTAAAAAGTCAGATAGAAGGAAATCCCATCCGTTTTTATACTTAGGAATTTTTGCGGCCTGTTGGTGGGGCTTACCTACAAGTATGAAAGTGCTAACCCAATCGACTTTTCGCGAATTTCAAGCTCCGATTTGGAACCTGACTTCAAGAGTTGAAGATTTGTCAAATTATTGGGGACACTTATCAGATTCCAAAAAAACATTAATTACAAAAGGAAAAGATTTTTCCCGGCTTACTTCAGATATAATACTGCAACAGTATCGTAAACAAGAACTGAACGAAGAAATTAAAAGACTCCAGAATCTAAACGCCAAAATACTGAGCTTAAACGCATCAATAAAATTAGATTCAAGTCAGAGTTACAATTCCGTTATAGCAAGAGTGTCTGTTAGAAAAATGAGCGGTTGGTGGCAACAAATGACGATTCGAAAAGGACTGAATAATGATCTTAGAATAGGAAATGGAGTTATATTTAATGGTGGAGTACTTGGTCGAATAATGAAAGTAGACCGGAGATCCTCAGAAATAGAAATTATCACAAATCCAAGTTTTAGAATTGTTGCACATTTTGCAAAAGATAACAGGCCAGTGACATTTCAAGGTAACGGTATTGATTTAGGCGGACAGGCACACGGATTAGTTATGGATGTTCCCTATGATATTACTCCATCCCAAAACAATCCCTTACAACTTATATCATCATCATTGGGAGGAAACTTTCCTAGAGGTATACCAATTGGGAAGGTCTATAAATTAGATGGAGGAGAAGATGGTTTATTTAAGACAGGTAAAGTGTTTATTGATCCACGAATCACAGAGGTCCTAGAGGTTGCGATTTTGACGCCAAATCAAAATTAATAAAATGAAACGTAAAAATAGTAAATTAATTATTTTATTAATTATTAATATCATAATGATTGCACTGCTCGGTTTGATTAATTCAACATTATCTAAATGGGGTATATTTCTCTATTTACCTGGGGTTTTCTTCTTTTTTTCATGCATTTGTTTAGACATGACAAGAGGAATGATCGCATGTGTAATTACTGGACTCTTTTTAGATTTATTGTATAATTCATATTTTGGTTATTTCGGCTTTACTTTAGCACTCTTTCATATCTTTGGAAAGGAGTGGTTACGAAGCACTATAAATAATAAACCATGGAGACCGGTGTTATTTCAATGGGGAGCAAACACCATTCTTGGAATACTTTGGTATCTTATATTACTTATTGAAAACCAACGGGGTATGTACTGGGAAACTACTAGATTTATTTCCGATATTGTAATATCATCCATTATTATTATACCCATTAGTTTTTGGGTAACTAAATTTAATGAAAAAATAATGAACATTATATTTAGTTATGATTTAGCGATTGAAAACGATTTATGAAACTAGGTGATAAATTTCGGTCTGAAAACAGCAGATTTCAAATATTTCGAATTTTGTATGGTATTTTATTTCTTCTTCTTATATTTTTTATTACAAAACTTCAATTATTTGAATCCGAACAATTTGAAGATAAAGAAAGAAAACAAGGTCAAAGGAGAATACTTCGACCTGGATCTCGAGGTGATGTCTTAGATACTGAAGGACGTTTACTTATTGGTAATAAAGCACAATTTTCTGCCGTAATTCATTTAGATGCGTTAAAATCAGAAATTTGGCAAAAAAAAATATCATTAAAACAAACGGCTTTTAGAATTCGTAATGAGTTATCTGAGATAAAAAATCTAAACATTAATAAACTACTGGATCACTGCCTGAATGAAGAACATATAAAAGATAGATCAATTATATTAAGTGGTATAAAAAAAACTGATGATTTATTAAAGACAAGGATTTATTGGCAAAATCAAAGGTTAACAGTCATCGAGGAAAAGGGAAAAAAATGGAATTGCCAGATATCTTCAAAAAACTCGAACTTGCCACTATTATTTGAATCAGAAAATATAGGAGATGAAATCAACATTAATGTTGCTGGTCTTTTTACCACCACTTTTTTTCTCCATACAAAAAATAATTATCTGCCATTCTCAGTTGATGACCTTGAATCGTTTGATAAAAAAGATAATTTTATAAGACGATTTTTTTCAAATGATAAATTCGGTCCCAAGTTATTTCCAGAGTTCAATACAAATAGTATCACATTAAGTTGGGAAGCACGGTATTTAACGGTCAAAAAATATCTAAATTTAGTTAATCGTATTTCGGGAAAAAATGAAATCCTTTCCTTTCAAAACCTCAAAAACCATTGGAATCGAAGACTTGTTTTACCTATGGAATTAATTCCAAATCTAGGTCCTCGTGAATATGCAGTTCTAATTGAAAACCTAACGCCAACCTCCCCAGTTCAAATTCAAGTAGATTCTGTAAGGCACTACCCTCAGAATTCATTGGCTTCTCATGTTTTAGGATATGTTGGAAGTGGGTATGAAGCTAGATCCGAGGGTTTATCTGGTGAGGATTTAGCCACTTTTGAAATTAAAGGAAAAAAAGGAAAAGCAGGAATTGAAAAGTTTTTTGACGATCACTTAAGAGGCAAAGACGGTGGTGATATTTGGCGAATCAGTCCGATGGGCTTAAGATTTGACCAAATCGAGACGAAAGCCTCTGAGAAAGGTCAGTCATTACAATTAACAATCGATTTAGATATTCAAAAAACTGCTGAGTCCTCAATTCAGAAAATGTCCAAAAGAGTAAGTGCTCATCGGATTTTGCCCGATAGTGACTGGAGAAAGACAATTCAGAAAAGAACACGGAAGGAGTTAATTAGTAAAAATGAAATCGAACTTAGTCCTGAGTTACTCCTTACTGCGTTTAAGGATGCCCCATTTCCACTCGGAGGGAAAGAAGCATCAACCGTTGCTGGATTTAAAGGTACTCAAAAAGATGCTGACCACTTATTAAGGATCTTATTTTCTAAAGGAGTATTAGATAGGGTAAGTAGTTTGCCCAATAAATATGTAATTGCTCCTCCCCCACCTCCGCCAGGAGCAGCAGTTTTACTCGATGTAAAGACCGGAGAAATTATAGCATTAGCCAGTAAACCAAATTATGATCTAAGCGAATTATCACCTAGAATTTCGCAGCTAACTTATGATAGAATCGAACGTAAGGAAGCGTGGTTACCAAGGGCATGGCATCCAGGATATTGTCCTGCTTCACCTTTCAAATTAGTCACTGCAGTTGCAGCTCTACGTGCCAAAGTAATCACACCAGAAGAAGAATTAATATGCAACGGAATCTACAAAGGAATGGAATGTCACTGCTACCCAGGAAGGCATGGAGCTTTGAATTTAAGAGATGCAGAATCCCAAAGTTGTAATGTTTACTTTTTCCAAATTGCCGAGCGTCTTGGTCAAAAACTCTTAATCGCTGAAGCAAATTCCTTTGGGATGAATAGTTCACCTAATATCAGACTTCCTAGACTTAGAAATTCCCCCAATGTACCTGATCCTGAGTGGAAAAGGAAAAGAGTTGGAGAGCAATGGGCTCTTGAAGACACTTTCAATGTTGCGATTGGACAAGGAGGACTTAGGCAAAGCCCACTCCAAATGGCATGCTTCGCTGCTGCTTTAGCCAACCGAAATAGAATTTTTAAACCCAAACTAGTAAAATCTATTCCAACCGAATCTAACGAAATATCTTCTCAACCAATTGGACTGTCGACTGAAGATATGAATGCAATCATAGGAGGAATGCACGACGCAACAGTCAAAGGAACGGCCAAAAGGTGTAAAATCAAGGGTATTGATGTTGCCGGGAAAACCGGAACTGCACAATGGCGAAACCATAACATGCAATTAAATCTTGCTTGGTTTATTGGCTTTGCGCCCGTCCAAAACCCAGAGGTGGCAATCGCAGTTCTTATCGAAGGAATTCTGCCTCAGGACCATATTCAAGGCGGGTTAACCGCAACGCCGGTTGCAAGAGAAATTCTTCAGGCTTATTTTGATAAAAAGCAAAAAAAATCATCTCTTTTTTAATATTGTGTATCAAAATATTAACTAATCATTAGGCTATTAATTTAATCTTTATAAAAATTTAAAAAACTATGGTTGCAACACATTCTAAAATGAGTCCTTTGGGCACTAAAGCTCCTCCATTCCGACTTGAAAATACATGTGACACAGAAATGGTTAATTTTTCTTCAGAAACAGAGGGTAAAGGGTTTTTAATTGCATTTATATGCAACCATTGTCCATTTGTAATTCACTTAAAGGATCACTTTCCCTTATTATTTAACGAATGGGTAAAAATAGGCCTAAAAATATATGCTATATCAGCTAATGATTCAGAAAAATATCCTGCTGATTCTCCTGAGAATATGACAATTGAAGCAAAACAATTAAAATTTGATTTTCCTTATTTATTTGATGAAACGCAGTCAGTTGCTCACTCGTATAAAGCTGCCTGTACACCAGATTTTTTTCTTTATAATGAAAAAAAGGAACTCTTCTATCGAGGACAGTATGATAGTTCTAGACCAGGAGGGGAAATAGATGTGACAGGAAGCGATATCAAAAATGCGGTTAACCTTTTACTTTCTCATGGAAAACCACCTGAAAATCAAATACCAAGTCTTGGTTGTAATATAAAATGGAAATAGATCTCAGTAATCGAAGCTATTTCGAAGTCATTACATAGACTCCATCCCATTCATCCCCAGGGGGGTTTTCCTTCATTATCTTACATCGGTCAATCAGGATTATAGAGGGATTATCAGCAACACCAGGAGTTATTCCGGGTTTATTAGGTTCTAAGTCCTTAGCCTTTTCAAACATTCCCAATGCTCCATCCCAATCCTGCTTTAAATATTTATCGATCCCCTGCTTGAAGCAATCAAGACAATCTTCAGTTTCTTGAGATAATTCTGACATGAACCCTGTTGGTTCAAACATCGCGACCGGTTGTTTTCTACCTTTAACCACAATTCGATCAAGATAACGAAATGCTATATCATCTCGTGTTTTTTCTGACGCTAGCTTGGTTTCTTCAGTGATCATAATGTACGCACCATAGGCTTTTGCCCCACTTTCACAGCGTGCAGCCAAATTAACCATATCGCCCATCATGGTGTAGTTAAATCGATCTAATGCTCCCATATTTCCAACCGTTGCCGTGCCTGTATTACAACCAATACGAGTCTGCATTTTTGAGACTAAACCATGACAGTCCCCCCATTTTTCCGCTTCACCAGCCCATTTTTCTCGTAAAACGAGCTGTTCTTGCTGCATTAATATTGCCGTTCTGACAGATTGATAAGCGTGATCCTTCATGGGGATGGGAGCACCGTACATTGCGACGATTGCATCTCCGATGTATTTATCTAGTGTACCTCTTTCTTCCTGCAATATATTTGTCATTGCAGTCAAATACTCGTTCATCAAATCAACCAAACCGGTCGGTGTAAGAAGCTCAGAAAAACTTGAGAATGCTTGAACATCGCTAAAGAAAGCTGTAATTGCAGTTTCCTCGCCCCCTAGAGAGGGTTCCTCTCCAGACTCGACCATTTGCTCGACTAGCTCCGAAGAAACGTAACTTCCAAACATTCCCTTGAGCCGACCCTTTGCCTTTTGTTCAATAACAACCATGACTGCCAAACCTATAAAAGAGGTACTAATTCCGGCACATGCTGGGGCAGTAATTGGCCAAACAACATGTGTATTGGAAAAGGTTTGAAAGCCAATAAAAACATAAGCCAAAAGTAAGATTATTCCCCCTGCTTGAACCCAGCTTGAATTGTTGCCTTGGTAAACTGCGAGTAACGCCATGATTAAACAGACTCCTAAAGTTGCCGCATGGTCTACTCCAATAGGAAGGCGATTAATATATAAACCTGAAGTGAGAGTTTTTATTAAATTACCATGGACTCCGACTTTTGGAGCTGCGGATTTATCAAAAGGTGTTGGGGCAAGATCCTGAAAGGTCGCTTCCTCTGGTCCTATAAGAACAATTGCATCTTCAAAACGAGAAAAGAAATCTTTTATTCTGTTTAACTCACCCTGCTGAGTAACTAAATTATTTTGATTAGCTGTAAGTGCCTGTTCTACCTGATTTTTTTGGGCAAGTAACTTTTCATCTGTCGGAATTCTTTCCAGCGCTTGGTTTATCGCTCCCAAAGCTTTTGGACCTTTAAGTTTTTCTATTTGTATCTCAATGGAATTAATAGTCGATTCGACCTGTTCCAAAAATCTTCCATTTTGAATTACATCTCTCATTCCACACATCGGATTATAGTCAGATTCAAGAGAAGGGGGTATGAAATAATATGCAATTGAGTCAATTACACTCATTAATTGCTCGAAAGTAGGGATATCTTCTTCAATTACATTGTCAGATAAGAGCTTTTCAGCAAGTTTGACCTCCTGCTCACTAATACCTAAATCCTTCATTGCCGCAGGATAAGCATCAGCGCTCAAAGGTAATTCCAACCCATCTATTCGTGATAAAAACGTTTCAAATATTTGTGGAATTAACGACAAATACAGAGGAAAATCATTGTCTCCATAAGCTCTTTTCGCTTCCATCATAAGTGTTTTTTCATGCGATTTTTCAGTCCAACTAGAAAACCAATTAACTTCCATAAACTGTTTTTCTGTTAAAGGGGCATTGAAAATTGTATTTCCAGTACGATCTAAAACCTTAAAACTTGAATTATCTTCTGAAATTTTAACATTCTCTTCGTCTAAACCATAGTAGGCTAATAGTGCTTCGACCCCCAAGGTGTAAACTGGACGATTTCTAATCAGAGGGACTTCATTGGGTAAAGAATCAACTAATATCCCTTGCCCACCGTCTTCTTTCGGACGTCGATAGACTAACCTTAGAGTACTATTGGTTTCAACCAATTCGGTAAGTCCTCTACCTTCAAGTTGAGTGATTCGATTGTTATTATTTCTTTCATTTGTAACTATTACAGAAAGTTGCTCTTTCAATTTAACCATCTCGCCCATTAAAACGGCTGACTTTACATTAAATTTATCGAGAACTTCCTTCTTTTTCTTAACTTCAACTTGTAAATCCTTTAGCAACGCTCTTTCTAAATCCTTCGAAAATTTAAAATCATTCTTTCCCGAAACACTTTCAATTTTCTTTTTTAACAAGCCGATTTCTTTTTCTTTAGCAGTGATTTGGGGCTGAATGATGGCAGATAATGAAGGGTTATTAGCTAAAGTCGTTTTTAAGGTTGAAACGGTCTCTTTTAATTCGGCTAAATCTTTTTCAACTGCATCGAAATCAAATGTTTTCTTATCTCCATTTTTAAATTTGATTGATAATTTATAAAGCAATTCTTGCCTTTCCTTTTTACGAGAATCAATCTGTGGTTGTATAACAGCAGTTAGTGCAGGATTGGT
>CAYLIJ010000015.1:22701-49771 GCA_964383925.1 uncultured Puniceicoccaceae bacterium | reverse complement strand
TGTCAATGGTGTGATCAAAGGATGGATAGAAGCACTCCAACTCATGAAAGAAGGGGCGAAGTGGAAATTATGTATTCCTGCTGAGATTGCCTACGGGGAGAATGGAAGTAATTCGATTGGACCAAATGAAACCTTGGTCTTTGAAGTCGAACTTTTAAAGGTTATCCCTAAACTTGAGGAACTTACTCCTGATTTAAATTCAAGCGTGCCAGTATTGCCTCCTGTACCAGTTGAGGTAAACGGCACGAAGGCGATACCAATTACTCCTCCAGTAGTAAAAAGGAGGGTTGGTAATTCTGTGAGTCCATCTGTAGAGAGTAATCAGTCGAAATAAAGTACAACTCTTTGTGGGTGTAATTAGTTTTGACACTTTAAAATCGCCTTCATCACTCGAAGATTTTCACTGTCCATGAACCCTTGTTCGGCCTCTTTTAATTCGTAGATATTTAAGAGAATTGCAGGATCAATTTGACCAGTTACTAGGAGTTCAAATGCACGGATATAATCCGGTTGTGAGGAAGCATAACTAGTCCGTAAGTCAATTTGTTTACGAAGAAATTGGGTGAGGTCAAATTCAATACTTCGAGAATAGAGTGCCACTGCAGTTACAACTCCATTGGGCCGAACTGAGCGCCATGCCTCACTTAATGCATTTGGTGAACCAGAGGCTTCCACTAATGCATCGACTCCACCCGGGAATTTTTGCTCAACCTGTTCGCATAAGAGTGGGGATTGCGAACCCACAATCATAGTATCAAAACCAAGTTTCCTGGCGGCCGACAAACGAATTTCTTCATCCATTTCTGTTCCCACGATAACCACTTTAGCACCCCGGTAACGAGCTGAGATTGCACAGAGCATTCCAATAATCCCAGGTCCACTTACTAAAACATTATCACCTGCTTTGATTGACGTACGGTTTTCAATACAATGTTCCGCCACAGAAAGAGGTTCCGTTAATGCAGCCAGTTCCATTGTTAAACCTTCCGGGATAGGGAGTAAGAATTCGTCCTCTACGCAGATGAACTCTGCCATTCCACCGTCCAAATGTAACCCTTGAACCCGTCTTCTGGGAGAAAGTTGGGGTAGGTCATTATGACAAAATGGATCACTTGGGTCGTACTTGGTCTGCAGTGCAATCATCACGACCTGTTGACCAATTCTCCACTTATTAACACCCTCCCCAAGCTCTATCACCGAACCGGACAATTCATGACCAAAGGTGACCTCGGGTAGGACTGATTCATAACCTTTATGGTTTAGCCAGGCATGAAGATCAGATCCGCATATTCCACAATGCGATACTTTTAGTAATACCTCACTTTTTTGAGGCTTAGGAATGTCTATTTCTTCCAAGCGAGCAGCGCGTTCTTTTTTTGCAAATCGTCTAAATGCTTTCATTGAAGGAATTGTCTGAGTTCTATCAAAAGGGTGCATGAATGGAATCGGCTGTCTCTTTTGCCTTATTTCTGCCTTCGAGTGCTTCAATCAAAGCCAACCCAAAGGCAACTGCAGTACCTGCACCCGATGAAGTTATGATTGTGCCGTCACGCACCACCTCCTGGTCAGGAATGAGAGCGGGGAGATCGCCGATCATACTCACATGAGCCGTGTATTTGGAGTTTCCTAAGATATTCGAATCTAGAAGGAGTATTGGAGCGGCACATATCGCACCTATCCATTTTCTTTCTTCATAGTATTTTTGAATCAATTTCAATATAGACTTATCTTTTCTTAATTTAAATACTGCTGGCCCCCCCGGTAAAACCAACAAGTCGAATTCTTTATCTTTTACCTCGTCAAGTATACAATCCGATTGAATTAAAATACCAGACCTTCCTTCAACCAGTGTTTTTGTAGAACAGGACGCAACCGTTACATCAACTTCGGCCCTTCGTAGAAGATCAATAGGTGAGACTGCTTCAATTTCCTCAAATCCGTTCGCGAGTAAAATGAGTGCGTTTTTAGGCATCCTTTGATTTAGAAATAGGGCTTAGTTGGTTTTTGCTTCAGATTTGGGTTTTTCTTTATTGGAACCGGAATCTTTTTTAGACTCAGACTTAGAGGTAGATTCTTTGTTTGAATCACTTTTTTCTTTAGTAGTGGATTTTTCGGAGCCAGAATCAGAATCACCTTCCTTTTTTTCTGGGCTCTTTTTCTTGTAATCCGTTTCGTAAAATCCGGTTCCTTTAAAAATAATTCCAGCACCTAATCCAAGAAGGCGCTTGGCTTTGCGTTTTTTACATTTGGGGCAAGACTTAATTGGGGAATCCTTCATGGACTGAAATAATTCCCAGTCATGTCCGCAAGCTTGGCATTTATAGTCGTAAGTAGGCATAGTTAAAAATTGAATCGAGTGAATGAAAAGAAATCAATTCTGATTTATTTTTGAAAAATTCAAAGCGCTTGAGTATGCAAGTAAAACCCAAGTGCCAAGAAAAAAAGAAAATCCATAAAAGGGTAGGGCGAGCAAAAGAACCCCCCAAAATGCAATAATAGGCAGGATCAATCTAGGTGCCATTGCCTTGGCAACCTGAAAAACAAGGGATACTCTCCAGGCATCTGAATATAAACCGTCCCGTACAAATACATGAATTGAGGCTAAAAAAAGAAAGGGAGCGATGAACGCTCCGACGGATAAGGGGAAATAGGCCACTATTCCTAAAAAATTAAAAGTCAGTATTTCCATCAGTATACTAACTAGCCAACCTGCTAAGATAGGAGCACCAGCATAGCCCAAAAGAAGTAGGGAAACTTGCAGTCCACCAGTGAAAAGTGGAACGGGATCCATGTCCTTCCATTCGGGTAGATGCCAATCTTTATCCTGTCGTAATCGAATGGTGTATTCCAATAGATACCCCAGAGAAAAAAGGTTGAGAATCGGTATGAAACACAGGGCACTTCCCCACAAAACCTTGGACACCCATCCCGGGTGACCAAAAAGTCTTCCACACACCGCTTCCAAACTTGGCATAACATAATATAAATGACATAGTGGCATAGATTCGCAAGACATGAATTTCCAAGAAAAGTTAAAAAAATGGCAGAACTTGTTTAACCAAAGACTTGAACTCGCTCTACCTGCACCAACGCTGCAACCGCAACGACTCCATCAGGCAATGCATCATAGTATGAACGCGGGTGGTAAACGTTTACGGCCGATTTTAACTTTGGGCGCACACGAATTATTCCCCAGCACACTCGATCCTTTGCCAGCAGCAATCGCAGTTGAATGTATTCATACCTACAGTCTGATACATGACGATTTACCGGCGATGGATAACTCAGACCTTCGCAGGGGGCTTCCGAGTTGTCATAAGGCTTATGATGAAGTGACTGCAATTCTTGCGGGCGATGCATTTCAACCTCTTGCTTTTGAAATCCTAGCCGGTTCATACCTAGATAACCCACAACTTGGAATCGATTTAATTTCTATATTGAGTCAGACTGCAGGAAGTCAGAAGCTTGTAGGTGGACAAATGCAGGATTTACTTTCGGAAGGAGAAGAACCCGATGAAGAAAGTCTTTCCTATATCCACACCAACAAGACTGCGGCAATGATACAAGCTTCTCTACAAATCGGTTTCCGAATCGGAGCGGAAGGGCAAAACTTGGAAAAATTAGCTCATATTACTAAGCTGGGTTTGTCCCTTGGACTCGCTTTTCAAGCGGTTGATGATCTGCTTGATGTGACTCAAAGTACTTCGCAATTGGGGAAGGATGCTCATCATGATAGTGAAAACGGTAAGATTACTTGGGTGACTTTAAAGGGAGAAGACGAGGCTCGAAGTCTCGCGGTACAGCATACTCACGATGCATTAGAATCCCTCTCTCATTTGGGAGGCGATAACCAATTCCTTCACGAATTGATCAAATATATGCTCGATCGGGAATTTTAATCCCATGGTTGAAGAAGTTCAAGAAGGAGATAATTCAATTGATTGGCGTCTCCGACTATCTCAGTCGAGAGATTTGGGTACTGGATTTGCCGCACCAGGAGGTGCATTTACCCGTGCCCTTTTTGAATGGTCTTTTACTCCACAAGGGCAATTACTTCACTCCTTATTAAATGGAAGAAGAGTGGTTGAATTAGGGGCTGGTATAATGTCATTTGGATATGCATTAGCGAATAGCTGTGGAGCGAAAAATTTTGTCGCAGTTGAACCCTTCTACTCAGATGTTCAAAAAACTTCTATAAACACTTTCATTTCTGAGAATAAGGCGATAGGTAATACTATCCCTCATAAGGTAGTAGATCGCGATATGCTCTCTTATTTACAGGAAGAACCAGATAATCTCTTATGCCTTGTTGCGTGCGGAATTGAGGATTGTATTTTACCGGGCCCCGATTATCGAAAAAAAGTTGAAAATGAAATTGTTCGTACCATGGAAAAGGATTCCTTCTTTTTGAGCTCTCATAGCGATCTTTTCCCCCAATCTTTAAATAGCGTTGAAATCTGCTTTCCTCGACTATCCAATGTCAAACTATTCGATCGTCTCCGCCTGCATGGTGGAGTCGATGCCTTCGAAAAGTATGGTGATTTAAATGAATTCATTCAATTCCCAAGATAATTATTGAGGATCTCAAACTTGTCAGATTATTAAAAAGGTGTTATTACACAAAGCTATGGGAAATTTTAATGCTGAGTATTGGGTAAACCAGGGAGGGGACAATCTTGGTCCTTATTCTTTTTCCCAAATTGAGCAGAAGTTCGATAAAGGCGAAATAGGTTCCGGTGAATTAGTATGTGTAGTGGGGGCCGATGTATGGTCTAGTATTGAAGAGGTTTTAGGTCTAGATATTCAAACTAAGGATTTCGAGGACGGATTTGTGGATCGGCCCAAGATTATAATGAAGAAGAGTTCTGGAATAACACTCAATAAAATACTCAGTGGGGTGCTGTTTTTCCTGCTATTAGTATTTTGCGGACTTTATCTTTTTGTACAGCTTCGCAAAAGTAATCCAAATACACTCGAATTTTCTGAATTATATAACCCGGGAACTGATAATATTGAAGAAGTTATCAAATTAGCGGTGAGTGAAAGTCTTTTAATTGAAGAGGATGGGTTATTGGTGATGAAGGATTCAAATTCCTCTTTTACTGGCTGGGCAAAAAGGTTATTTTTAGTAGGAGATATTCTAAGCAGTCTCGTTCAATACCGGGAAGGAAAGGCTATTTTTGGCTATAGTTGGAGTGCAAAAGGGGTAAGGAGTGAAGAGACGACTTTGCAGGAAGGAACTGGGCAGATTGTTTATTTTTTTGAAGGAGCGGGAAAACGAATGGAGTCTGTCTATCGATCGGGTTTACTCAATGGGGTGAGGACTAGGTGGCACGAAAATGGAGAAAAAGCAGTGGAGGAGTCTTGGAATAATGGCAGATTAAACGGGCAGCGATTGGTCTGGGATAAAAACGGGCAAAAGGTTGAGCAGGTTTTCTATTTGAATAATTTAAAAAATGGGCCTTTTTCCTATTGGTCAAAAAATGGGCAAAAATATGAAGAGGGGACATATAATAATGGAGTGCTTGATGGAAAAAGAATCCAATGGTCGCGTGATGGTTCGGATAGATTCGAAGAGTTTTACGAAAATGGTAAATTAATTCCCCTGGATCCAATCGAGGTAGCTGTGATGGCAAAGGATGCTCTAGCGGATCCTGATGCAGGACCAGTTTTAGCTAAGTTGTTAAAATTGGCGGGGAAGGATGAGGATTGGGCAAGAAAGGCTCGTGCTACGAATGAGGTTGTTAATTTTATTTTTGATCGTTTTAAGCAGAGTCAAATTCCAGGGCATGAAATATTTAACGATTTAGCCACCTCGTTATTTGAATTTGCCAAGCAAGGTGGTGGAAAAGAAAAGATGGTGGTGAGTTCCTTAGATTGGATTCGTAATCAGTGGGGGATTGATATTTTTTTTAATGAGCAAGGCTTTGCTTTAAGGGAACTACCTGAATCGGTATCCTTGGGCCCAATTACTTGGCAAAGCGTAGATTATGCTCAGGATTTCCTTGGTTCTTTACAGGGGGATAGTCGAGACTTAGTGGTGGGGGATTTGCAAAATCTTTTTCAAGCGGTGGGGGTTGAACTAGGGGAAGAAACAGAAACGATTCAAAATAAAGTAGAGGTACAAATATGGGATCAATTTGAATTACAAGCAGAGGATGCAGGTAGTGCAAATCTTGAATTAAAAGGGGGGGAACTTGTATTTACAGCTATTGAATCAAAAAAAATCAAAAAGATTGATAATGGAAACTCAATTTTTGAGACGATAGAGAGTGAAATCTTATACACTATTAGCCAACAAAGGTCTCAAGGTAAAAAGGTCGGACCTTTTTTCAAAGTACTTGATGAGGCAAAAGTCAAGTTTCAGGAGTCGATGAATGGAACTTTGATGATTAGGAAATATACAGACTTGGTAATCATATCAGATCAATTATCTGCCGAAGGAAAAACTCTCCTTTACCCAAATGTGACCATACAATTTGCAGGGTTAGCACCAATGGGAGAAAATACTACGATTCGATTCACTAAGGTAGAGCTTGGTGAATTTTTAGAGGCGCCTGAACCAATCAATGGGGATAATGATATCCCGCTTTGATTGAATAATTCTAAAGCTTGCTTTTTTGTAATTCCACTAATTCGCCAATCCCTTTTTCAGAAAGTGCAAGAAGTTCATCGAGTTGTGCTCGTGAATAACTTGCTTCTTCTCCAGATGACTGGATTTCCACGAATTTCCCGGAACCAGTCATGACAACATTTGCATCGACTGAGGCATCTCGATCTTCAGGGTAATCAAGGTCCAGAACGCATCGATCATTATACACTCCTGCGCTAATTGCCGCCAGATGATCTAGTATTGGGTCTTCTTTGATTTTCCCTTTTTCTAATAGCCCATTAATTGCAATTCGAGTGGCAAGCCATGCACCAGTAATTGATGCGGTACGAGTGCCGCCATCGGCCCGCAGTACATCGCAGTCAATCCACAGTGTTTTATCGGGAAATTTTTTTAAGTCTAATACTGCACGTAGAGAACGTCCGATAAGTCGTTGGATCTCGATATTCCTACCATCCTGTTTCCCTTTGCTAATTGGGCGGTCTTTACGAGTTAGCGTGGAATAGGGGAGCATACTATACTCCGCGGTTAACCATCCACCTCCGACCTTCTGTTGTCGCATCCAGCCTGGAATTCGATCTTCGACCATTGCTGAACATATGACTTGAGTGTCCCCGAATGAGCAAAGTACAGACCCATTGGCATGTGGGGCAATATTGGTTTGAAAGTTAACTTGCCGCATTTCATCAATTGCTCGGCCTGATGGACGGACGAAGGCTTGATTAAGTTGCTCGGCAAGTTGAGATTGCTCGGAATTTTCAGGTTTCATAAAATTGTAGTGGTTCTGGATTAATGATTTTCGCCCCTATAGGTTCAAGAGCATGTGCAAACCAAGTCCGTGCTTCAGGATCGCCATGGTGTAGAAAGATATTCTTAGGATTTAATTTTTCTGCATATGCGACAAGTTGATCACGGTCTGCATGTCCACTTAAGTCAAATTGTCTAACTTTTGCACGAATTGGCTCAATATGATTATAGGCCTCAAATTCGAAAGGGCTTCCAGGTTCGGACTCAAGAAGTTGTCCCCCTGGTGTGCTTGGATCGCAATATCCAACAAAGAGGATTGAGTTTTTTTCATCACCGAGCATGGAGGAGGCCATTACATAAGAGGGTGTATGTTGAACGAGCATGCCACTACTAACTAAATAAATCCCCTGCATCGGAGGTTTGCGACCAGGTTCGAGTTTTCGTGGAAGGGGGCGAGCACCCAAACTTCTGAGTACTTTTCGGTTGAAACGTACCCGATTGGTATTCTTCGAAATTTCGTGAAAGTGATTGACTAAGTCCATCCCTAAACCAGAGCAGAAGACCGGCACTTTGGGTAGTGCATTGCGCTTGAATGCATCGTCGAGTACGGAGAGCATTTCTTGCATTCTACCCAAGGCAAATACAGGAATTAGAACTGAGCCTCCCCGAGCGAGGGTTTTGCGAGATTCTTCAAGAAGGTTAACCATTTCCGATTCTCGCTGGCGAGATGGTTCACGCTGAGAAAGTCCGCGAGTGGTCTCCGTCACAAGGGTGTCTACTTTCTCCAATAGTGGTTCTGCTCCGTCTAGAGTACGAGTTCCATCAAAGAGTATATCTCCAGTGAACAGAATTCTTTCTTTGGGTGTTTTAATTTCGACTGAGACTGCACCTGCAACATGTCCAGCATGATGAAAGACTATCTCAATGGCTCGGCCATCTTTTTCGACTCTGAATGGACGTTTGATTGAGAGTACTTTAACCCGATCGTACAGGGAAGAGAGATCACCACGACCGTAAAGAGGAAGTTCCATTAAGTTTAGTTCGTTTCGTTGTCTCTTCATCACTGAAATTGAATTGGAGAGCATTCGACGGGCAAGTACAGAGCTTGCATAACTCATCAGTACTGGGGCATCCTGATGTTCTCGGGAGAGAAGCGGTAAGCTGCCTAGATGATCAAGGTGACAGTGAGTTAAAATAATAAAATCGAGTGAGTCACGATCTAGTAAACCATGATTCGGGATAGAATCTTTGCCTACATATTTGGGATGTATACCCGAATCGATCGCAAAGCGAAAACCGCCTACCTCATACACTGTACAATTTGCACCAATTCCACCATGGCGATTCAGATCAATAAACTTCATGAATGCGCTGGGTCAACCCGAGAATCATCTGGAATATCAAGTCGGAAAGGTATGATGCGAACATGAATCTTTTTATTAAATTCATCAATCCCATGAAAAGATCCAGACGCCTCAGCAGATAAATGAGTTACATGATAGCTGTTATAGGAAAAAGATTCTCCAGGCGGGATTGATGGAGTTTCTCCAACAATTTTATCACCTTCGACTACTGTGGTGGTACCATCGCTGTTAGAAAGGATCCATTTTCGGCCAAGAATGGTCACTGTTCGGTCACTCAAGTTACGAATGGTAATAAAATAAATAAAGGCATGTAGGTTGATTCCTTTAACCGTAGATTTTTCTTTATGGTGAACTAACTTATCCAATGATGCCTGCAAGCCTTCCAATTCTATACTTTCTTCATTCACAATTTTTTATAACTTTTAATTAACATAACAAGGTTATCCAAAAGACCAATTCTTTTTAACTAAATTACAAAAATGTAAAAAAAAAGTGAAAAACGCTTGCACCTAAGCTCATAGAAAACAGAAAGGTAGGGATGCATAAATTCGCATTACTATCGGTTAGCGATAAAACTGGCTTAATTTCTTTTGCCCGTAATCTAGTTGACCATCATTCTTTCACGCTTCTTTCCACTGGTGGAACTGCTCGATTACTGAGGGAGGAGGGTATTCCTGTGAGTGATGTCAGTGAGAGGACTGGATTCCCAGAAATGATGGACGGTCGAGTTAAGACATTACATCCAAAAGTTCATGGTGGATTACTCTGTCTGCGAGATAATCCAGATCATTTAAGGGCAGCAGAGGAACATGACATTGCTTTGATTGATTTGGTAGTGGTAAATTTGTACCCTTTTGAAGAAACCGTAGCGAGAGCAAATGTAACTTTTGAGGAAGCGATTGAACAGATAGATATTGGGGGGCCATCTATGCTAAGAAGTGCCGCCAAAAACCACCGTGATGTAACTGTAGTCTGCGACCCAGGTGATTATGAACGTGTGCTTGTGGCCATGAATGGGGAGGACGATTGGACTAGTTTACGCAGGGAGTTGGCTCTTAAGGTTTTTCAAAGAACATCGTCTTACGATAAGGCAATTAGTGAATATTTCTCCAAGCAAGTAGTTGATGAACCGGATATGGAATCAATTTCTGGTTTCCCTAGTACACTTGATTTTCAGTCCACAAAATCAATGAGTCTTCGCTACGGCGAAAACCCTCATCAACAAGCAGCTTTGTATGGGGATTTCCTTAATTATTTCGAACAGCTTCAGGGGAAAGAATTAAGTTACAATAATATTTTAGATATTTCAGCTTCGGCTTATTTGATCGGTGAGTTCGAAAGGCCCACTGTTGCAATTCTGAAACATACTAATCCATGTGGAGTGGCGAGTGCTGATAATTTAGAGACTGCTTGGGATCGTGCATTTGCGACTGATCGACAGGCTCCATTTGGTGGTATTATTGTAGTTAATAATACTATGGATATTGGCTTAGCCAGTAAAGTTTATGAAATTTTTTGTGAAGTTATTATTGCCCCTGGGTTCACCGAAGAGGCTCTTGAACTCTTTAGAAAGAAAAAAAATCTCAGGTTATTAGTTTCCAAGTCAGGTTTTGGAGCAGAAACTCTGCAAGAAATTAGAACAGTACCGGGAGGCTTTCTTGCTCAGGATCGCGATCAGAAAAGAATTAATCCCAAGGATTTTCAAGTCGTTACAGACCGACAACCCAGTGAACAGGAGTGGCGTTCGATGTTATTTGGTTGGCGGGTCGTTCGACATGTAAAAAGTAATGCAATTGTGTATGCTGGTGACGAACGAACTCTAGGTGTGGGTGCCGGTCAAATGGCACGGGTCGATAGTTCACAGATCGCAGTCTGGAAAGCGGGTGAAGCCAAATTGCCCTTAAACGGGTCAGTAGTTGCCTCTGATGCATTTTTTCCTTTTCCTGACGGTCTTCTCGCAGCAGCCGACGCAGGTTCTACGGCCGCGATTCAGCCTGGAGGAAGTGTAAGGGATGAGGATGTGATTGCAGCTGCGAATGATCGTGGCATGGCAATGGCCTTCACTAAAGTCCGCCATTTTCGACATTAATAATTCTTCAATGTGCAACGGTAGATTGGTCTTTTTTTATTTATTCTATAGATAAATATTTTATTTAGTACTTTAGTGAAACATATTATAAAACTTTCAGGACTACTTCTCATCCTTTGGATTTCATTATTTGGTAGTGGTTGCGGCAGTGCAATGTTATCAGATGAACACTTAGCGAAACGCTCGAAGAGCCAGTTTTCGAAGATGAAGAAATCTGAGCAGCTCTCAAAGAATGCTTCCCACAAAGCAATGATTGAAAGAATTGGAAAGCGTATTTCGCGTGTTGCTCAAGTGGATCTACCAGGGACTGAGTGGGAATTTGTGGTTTTTAATAAAACCGAACCAAATGCCTTTGCGATGCCTGGTGGAAAAGTCGGAGTGAACAGCGGTTTGATTACCCTTGCCAATGGAAATGAGGATGAGGTGGCAGCGGTAATTGGGCACGAGATTGCCCATGTAGCCTTTCGTCATAGCAATAAAAGAATGTCCCAAGCAATGGGGATCGCCCTCGGCGGGGTTATTTTAAACACGGCAATGAGAAACAAAAGCACGACCGATCGTATTCTTGCTACTGGAGCCTACGGGGTGGGTACAACTGTAGGTATGGCTCTGCCTTTTTCCCGATCACAGGAGCGGGAGGCAGATCATAAAGGATTATACTATGCTGCCAGAGCTGGGTATGACCCACGGGCTGCAATTTCCTTTTGGGAAAAAATGCAGGGTGGTAAGAAGAGGAAAATGCCTGAGTTCCTATCCACTCATCCAAATCCTGGAAATCGTATCGAATTTTTGCGATCTAATATGGATCGTGCACTTATCTTTTATCGTGAAGCCAAATTGGCTCGAGGTGAAAAACCAAATCCATGAGTATATTATTAAATTCCCCAGTCGATGCCTTAAGGCAATATGTTAGTTTCCCAAGTGTATCCGCAGATCAAAACTTTGCAGACGGAGTAAGTGGTGCCCGTGAATTTGCATGTTCTCGGCTTCAGGAACTCGGGTTTGAAGTTGATTTAATTCCCACGCCGATTAACCCAATTATTCTAGCCACCAGGGGGGATCCTTCATGGCCTAAGCTTGTAATTTATGGCCACTATGATGTTCAGCCCCCAGATCCTTTAGAACTGTGGACATCCGATCCCTTTGAACCCGTGGTTCGTGAGGGTCGTATTTATGGACGAGGTGCTGCTGATAATAAAGGCCCGCAAATAGTTCACATGGCTGCTTTGGCACGAGTTTTAAGAGATAATCCAGACTATCCAATTCATATTACTTATTTAATTGAAGGCGAGGAAGAGATTGGTAGCCCAAGCTTTCTTGGATTTTTGGAGGAGCATAAACAGAAACTAGAGGGCGATTTACTATTAGTTTCAGACACCGGCAGTCCTGGGCCCAATCAATTAGTCGTTACTACTGGTTTGCGTGGATTAAGTGCTATGGAAGTGAAAATCTTTGGCCCTAAGCAGGATTTACATTCAGGTGTTCATGGAGGTGCCTTACTTAATCCATTGCAGGCGTTGATGCATGCTTGTTCATCTCTGCATGATAAAGATGGCAAGGTGGCGGTGCCGGGGTTTTATGATGCGGTTCGCCCGCCTGAGCAATGGGAGCGTGAGGAACTTGCTAAATTACCCGTTACTGAGGATGAATACTTAACATTTTTGGGAATACCAGAATTTGCTCCCCCCCCTGGATATTCTTCGCTTGAGGGGATTCGTTTTTGTCCAACTTTAGAATTTAATGGTGTAGGTGGGGGTTATCAGGGAGAAGGTTCCAAGACTGTCATTCCTGCTGAAGCATTTGCCAAAATTACCTGTCGATTAGTCCCAGACCAAAAATCTGAAGATATCGCTAGAAAAGTAAAACAGGCGATTATTTCTGCCTGTCCATCTGCGGTTCGGGTCGAGGTTGAATTGAAGGGTGGTGGAGATCCTTATGTGGTAATACCTCCAGGGAAACCCGGTTCAAGTGGAAATGAGAGTGACTTAATGAAGAAGGCTTTTTCAGTAGCAGAAAATTGTATTGAATCTAACTTTGGCACAAGACCGATCTTTCTGCGTGAAGGCGGTAGCATTCCGATTATTCAAGACTTGAAGGAATTGGCGGGATTGGACTCTTTAATGATTGGCCTCTTTACCAATGAAGATAATTTACATGCCCCTAATGAAAGTTTTCATCTTGGTATTATGGAACGAGCGATTAATTCTTTTGAGGAATTTTTTAAACAATTAGTCCGAGATTGATTTGGGATTAATTTTTTGGGTAATCCATCGACGAATCGCTTGGCCTAATAAATCTAGGGCAATTACGATGCCTAGTATGCATATCAAAATAGCGGTTACCTTTTGGAAACCGCTTGCCATCTCCATAGCTTTATTAAGTTCCATCCCAATTCCTCCCGCTCCGACTAAACCAATAATACTGGCAGAGCGAATATTATACTCCAGCATCCATAACGAATGGCTCCAAACCTGAGCTTTGACATTCGGCCATAATCCATAGAGAAAAGCTTGAATGGGATTGGCACCAATTAGCTTGAGTCCTCGGGCGACCTTAATGTCCATTGATTCGAAGCTTTCACTGAAAAACTTCCCCAGGTAACCCAAACTATAGAAAGTAAGTGCAAATACTCCAGCTATAGGAGTAGGGCCAAAAAAGATCACAAATAAAAAGGCCCAAATGAGACTCGGTAGAGTTCGTGTTATATTAAGAAACATACGAGTCGACTGCACTAGCCAAATTGGGGATATATTCCGTGATGCACCAAGGGCAATGATCAAAGATAGATTGACTGCAATAAATGTTGAAACGATTGCAATTTGAAAAGTTTCACCAAGCGAATCCAAAATTAAGTGGAAATCTGAGAAATCAGGCGGGAAGAATTTTTTTAAAAAGTAACGTATCCCAGCCATAACATCTGCGGATCGATTATCTTGGATGAGATTCTTTCCAGAAAAAATAGTTAAAAAGAAGAAGAGAATAACTAGAACATTCAAAATGTTGAGCCGTTCATACCAATTTCTGCTCGGTAATTCTGAAGGAATTAATTTTTCTTTATCCTTCGAGTTCATGATTTTGTTTTAACTTCTCTTAATTTCCATCCTTCGGGATGAGCCGGATTTAAACTCAATGCATAATCGGCAAATCTCGATATGAGTTGTGGGTCATGAAGTGCACACAGTACGATTTTCCCTTTTTGTGACGATAGGTTTCGTAATAGTCCCATGACACGACCGGCATAGTATGTGTCTAGGTTTGATACCGGTTCATCGGCCAGAATGAAAGCTGGATCTTGAAATAGTGTTCGAGCGATGGCGGTTCTTTGCCTTTCTCCGCCAGATGTTTGGGATGCCCACTTATATGCTAAATGACCAATTCCAAGGTCTTGAAGTATATCAAACGCTTTTTCTTTGTGGTCCTTAGCAAAACCTAATAGCGATTCTTTTAACCCATATTCAGCTACTTTCCCATAAAGCACATTTTCTAAAACGGTAACATGGTCGGTAAGTCGAAGACTTTGAAAAATAATTCCTAAATGAGGACTTATGTTTTCAGTTCCACGGATTTCATCTGTATCGATTGTAAATTGTATTTTACCTTCAGTGGGTGTTTCTGAACCTGACAAGCAAGACAATAAACTTGATTTGCCCACACCTGAAGGGCCCAATATGGCCACTAATGAACCCCTCGGAATGGATAGATCTAAATTACGAAATAACCATTGATCATTTCTTTTTAAGCCGAGATTTTGAGTAAGCAAAGAATTCATGTCAGGCATGAAATTTGCATCTAACTCTTTTTCGATAGGAAATAATTAATCCTTAAGGGATAACACCTTTTTCTTTGCTTCCCTTGGTGCTTCTAGATGTTTAATTGGATCTACACTGACGAGCGTACCGCCGAACAAACTCTGGCAAAGATCTGGTTCTTCTTCAACTATTTTAAGTAATGACTCTTTTATTAACTCACGATCTTTTTGGGGCAGAGATGTACGAACGCAAAAGGTGTGTGAAGCTACAGGTCCTTGCCTTTGAATTACCTTCAGCTTTGCTCGCTGATCTGAAGTAAGATGTTTATCCTTATCAAAAACATAATAACTCACTGCGGCAGCCTCTGCTTTGCCATTCAGTACTTGCTCGACAGCAGAAACATAACCTGAGCCGTAAAATACATTACCTTTCCCAAAAAAATCTTCAATGCTTTCTCCCTCATTAATAAGCCCTCTTTTCATTAGGTCCCAACAGGGGACAAGATAACCTGAAGTACTTGTCCTTGAAGCAAACGCAACTGGCTTACCCTTCAACTCTGAAATACTCTTATAAGGACGCTCCTTGAGCGTTAACCAAACACTGTAATAATAGGCACCCTTGTAAGTTGCACCATCTGGATCTAAACCTTCGTGCTGTCCGGCAAGAAGAATTTCAGCAACTTCATTGTCAGCAAATGAAATGGCGTCGCTTGAACTGACGTAGCCAATGTCGATTGTTTTGTTAGCTAGTCCCGCTTCGATAATTGATTTATTAGTAGGGGTTGAGATTTTAACAGATAAACCAATTCTTTTAGAGAGTGCTTCCCCTAGGGTATTTTCATCCTCCCTTTGTGCTTGAATATTTTTATTGGGCTTGAGTGCAATATTTACACTATCTATAGACGACGAGGAGTTTTCGTTTTGGGACAAGTTCGTGCATGCTTGAACGAGAAAAAACACTAACAGGAAAAGATAGAATTGTGGTTTCATTAGTTTTGAGATTGAGTCTCAATAAAATAATTAACGATAATGAAAAGTCAACAAGACTGTTGGCTAGACTAAGTAATATAAAATAACATAAGTAAGACTAGAAGGCGTCTACTTTTAGTTTGGGAGGAATTAAAGCGAATCAATTTCCCTTAGAAACAGCAAAAGTTGCACGTCGATCGAGACGGGACTGTTCAGAATCTGCATCTGGGATGGCCAGTTCATCACCTAGCGAAATAACTTCTATACGATTACCTTCGCAACCAAGTTCAATTAAATATTCTTTAACAGTAGTGGCTCGACGATCTCCAAGGGATTTGTTGTAATCAGGGGTACCCTTCCAATCGCAATACCCTTCAACTAAGAGTCGTGCATTAATATTTGATTTTAAGAAATCTGCGATCTCAGAAATTTTGGGTCTCTCTGAGGCATTTATGTTGTATTGATCAAATCCAAAAAATACAGGATCAAAAGGTCGAATAACATTGAGGGGATCGTTAAACGCGGAAAGGGCAGGGTCTCTTGGTGCTAATGGGTCGGATTCGCCAAAGTCGCCCCTGAGTGGGTCACCAAATCCGGCAAAATCATCTGCACCATCATTAAAACCATCTCCGTTATTATTTGCACCATCAGCATTTTGACCATCTCGGTTTAGAGTAGTTTCAGGTTGTGCTTTTTTGGAACAACTTGAAAGGAAAAAACAAATAGAGAGAATGGATGAGATGTAATAAAAATTCATAACTTTAAATTAAGAATCTTTAAGTACTAGAAAGTGTGCTTTTCTTTCTAAACCTGCAGTGGTGGGATCTGCGTCTGGAGTAGCAACCTCATCTCCAATCGAAATAACTTCTATTCTTGTCGAATCGATTCCCAAATCAATAAGATAATCTTTCACACTGCTAGCACGTCGGTCACCCAAAGATTTGTTGTATGCCGGTGTTCCCTTCCAGTCACAATACCCTTCGACCAAAACACGAGCATTTGGAGTATCGCTTAGGAAAGATGCAATATCCTGTAGTTTTGATCTCTCCTCAGTACCAACGCTATATTGATCAAATCCAAAAAATATTGGTTCGAATGGTCGGTCGCCATTGCCTAGGGTGTCTTGATCGCTCCAAAAAGGATCTTGTGGAAAAAGTCCATCTTCTCCATCAAGTCCAGAAATAGTCGCTCCAATTGGAGACAATTCATCATCATTATTTATTAGATCACTTGGAGAACCAATGAAGGTTCCACGATCAGTACCCTTAATGAGTGAGGTATCTTCTGGGCTAGGTCCTTTGCTCTTCGAGCAACTAGCTTGAAAGAATGCCACCACTAACAATCCCACCATCCACATTGAATTTTTCATACTTTTATCTCCCGCTATTTAACGATTAACCATCCCATAGTTAACCTTCTTGCATTATTTTGTTGCGCACCACTCCACCTTCGTCAACGAGAAAGCGCATGAGTTTACCAATTTGTTTATTAGTCGATAATGGTTCATTAAGACCTGACGCAATTTTTAGTCTTCGTCGAGTTGCTATGAAACTTTCTTTTGAAACTCCTTTTGAAGTTCTTCCATTGGGTTTATTGCATTCTAACAAGGTTGACCCTTCATTACTTGATGGAGAAGCAGGGCAAACTATTGGAACTTTTTTATCAAGTACTAAAGGAAAAGAGCACGATAAGTTAATTGTATTACCTTTTTTCTTCGGTCCTAGTAGGGGAATAACAGATTGGTTAATTGAAAAACTGGAGGAATGGCGGTTGATTAATTCTGCTAGATCCTATCGAGTTTTAGATCCTCTTTACAAATATAAAGAAGTTGAGTTGGCCAATGCATTAAAACAAGAAGTTGAACTTGAATACACTAAAAATAATCTAAACGGGTATAATGTCGCTCTGGTTGATCACGGGACTCCGGTTCTAGAGGTAAATCAGGTAAGGGAAGATGTCGGAGAGGTCTTGGCTAAATCTTTAGGACCCCATGTTAATGATTTTTCCACATGCAGCATGGAGCGAAGAGATGGCGATAAATACTCTTTTAATGAACCACTCCTCGAAAATCTTCTCAGACAATGGGGCGAGCAAGGAGTGGATGGGGTTATCGTTGCTTTATTTTTTCTTTTATCAGGAAGGCATGCAGGAAAAGAGGGTGACTTGGTTGAAATTTGTACAAACGCGAGACAGGAATTTCCAAAAATGAATATTTTTCTTACCAACCCACTTGGCGAGCATGAAATTATCTTTGAAATACTTAAAGCAAGGCTACATTCAGTCGAATCAGACTTAAATGTTGATGGAATCTAATTCAGGGGTGTGAAATAAATACCTAGAATTAAAAGGGACGCGCCTATTAGCCTTCGTAGTAAAATCGGCTTTGTCATTGTTCCCTCATTTAGCCCCATACGCCTGCCAATCCATGAAGCAAGAAGTATCGCCCATATACCGCGGCAGGCATAAAATACATTTGCTTCAGCGGGAACTTGATAAAATCCGATAGCCATGGACATAAGCACCGCTTGGAAACCCATTGGTATACATGATGAAAGCATCCAAATGTCGGATTCTTTGCGATAATGAAAGAGCCTGCCTTTCACTAGCGGTATCAGAAAGAAAGAACCTACTCCTACAGTAGCAAACATTACAAAAATAACATGCGATGGAGTTGATTGCTGGGCTAAGTGGGGCACTAGAGAGTCGGTCAAACCAAATCCCGCTGCAGTAACTAAACCTAAGCTAACTGCGACTAAGCAAAACTTACCTCCTTTTTCAGGCCAACTAATTAATCCCACTGCAAATGCAGCCAATATTACTGCAATCCAGGTTTCTGAAGAAGGGTTACCAGTTAAGCCAAAGGCAAAAACAAACAAAGCCACAAAGATTGATTTTGCTCCCATAATTGGGGTAACCATGGAAGCGTCTCCCTTTTGAAGTGCGAAAAAGCATGTTGATTGAGAAAGAAAGAAGATGCCACCTAGTAATAAACCAGCTCTTAAATCGCTTAATTCTGGAATGCTGCCCTCTATGAAAGGATAAGGAATAAAGAACACAGCCATAATCCAGTTAGAGAAAATTAGAGATCGAATAGTACCCGCACCCAATTCCAGTCCGCGCTTGCAGAGTAAAGCACTGCATGCATAAAAGGCACCTGCAGCAAATGCAAGCAGGTAGGGTGGGAGATTAGTTGGCAAAAAGAGTAATATTAAGAAGATTAATTACTCTGAATAAACTGCTTACTTAGTTGGTCACACTCCTTTTGGGATCGTTCGTTTTGAATGATATTTAACCGATAACGAATCAAAAGGGGGGTTGCGGGAGTGATTTCTGATTTAAAGTAGGAGCCAAACCGACCGTAGTCTCTTTCACTGTAATAGGATGGTTTCGGGTTGCTTGGATGGTCTAGATATAAGGTAGTATAGCGCTTTTCATTAACCATTATACTTTGTCCCTTCCAGGCGAGATTGGTCATATCTTTGCTTTGAGGCCAATTTTTTGTTTTTCCTTTCGCATCCCTCCCTCCATTAGGTCGGATGTAATAGGTCTCTTTGCTCGTTTTGGCGGCGACTTCATTGGAAGCCCGAAATTGAAATCCAGCATGTTGAGGATCTCCATTGAGTTGAACAACCTCTTGATCGGTGCTTAATTTTGATTGAAAATCAATTTGAAGTGATTCGTCCTTTAAAATGGAAAACTTTAGAGCTCTATGCTCGATTGCAAAGATATTTCCATCATCTGTCCGCCAGGCAATCTCGACACTATGAGAAGCTTCGTTATCGTTAACTGTTTGGTTGAGAATTTTTTCATGCGTTTGGTAGGCTCGTTTACAATGCCAGGTGTCAACGTTAACATTTTTTCCATTCCCGTCTTTTGCAGCGCATTTCGAAAAGCCAAAATAAATACCCCGATGGTGAGTGAATTTTCCTCCCGGACCCTTAGTTAAGAAATCTTTTCCGTTAGATTGGAAAAGGTGGTGAAATGGTTTGTAAGTTCTTTCACGATCGCCGGGTACCATTTTTTCGTAGACATAACGGGCAATATTTTTTTCTCCTAAGAGTAAATCAGTGTGTTTTCCCTTCTGGTCTTGCCATGACCATTTCTTTGCTTGAATCGAACTTAGGCAAATAATAAGAGAAAAGATCGATGTTTGTAAGGCTCTAAAATTCATTGAATTAATCAAAGTTTTAAAATGACTTTTTTCCAAGCAAAAACATGCTCGCTTCGTTAAAAAGAAATTATCTTTTGGGACTTACTTGCTCGCAAATCAATCCAGAAAATATTCTAACAAACTCATGCACTGGAATCTCTACGGTATCGCTTTTATGACAACTTTAAGTCCATCGGGTAATGTGTACGGAGTGGTCGATTTTGAAAAACAAGTTTTACCCATTCTTGAAGCTCGTTGCATAGAGTGCCATAAAGCGCCCTTCGAGTTAAATGGTCGTCTTAAAGAACCAAAAGCGGGATTAAGATTGGATGGGGCCAAGCATATTATGGCGGGTAGCGATGACGGGTCGGTTGTAGTAGTTGATCATCCTAGTCAGAGCTCGCTTTACCAAAGGGTAATACTTTCTTCAACCGATGATGATATTATGCCTCCTAAAGGAGACCCACTCACTTTTACAGAACAGGAATTGATTAGGAAGTGGATTGGTCAAGGCGTTGATTTCGGCACTTGGCTTGGAGCGGAAGAAGGAGTTAGGTCACCAATCAGTGACACTAATGGAGTAAATAATGACCTGCCTGACTACCTCAGGTTTTACGATCAATTAGCCCTTGGGGTGATTCCGATAAAAAGTCCCCTTTTGAGAACGCTAGACCTAGAGTTGGGTGAGTCTTTACTGATTCGTCCAATTGGGATAGGGAATTCATTGATTGAAGTAAAAGCAGTAACCGATGCAGACCAGATTGATGACCAGCTGGTGGCACAATTAACCTCCTTACAAAATCATATTAGCCTTTTGGATCTTCGGGGAAGTATGATTACGAATAAATCTTGTGAAGTGATTTCTAAATTTAAGAAGATAACCAAGTTGAATATTAGAAGTACGCAAGTTGGAGATAATGGAATTAAGCACCTGCTCAAATTACCAAATTTGCAAACCTTAAACCTCTCGCAAACCGGCGTGACCGATGAAGGGCTTAAGTTATTACAGTCACACTCATCTTTAACAAGTTTACACCTTTGGGGAAGCAAAGTGAGCGAGAATGGAATATCAAGATTCAGTAGGGAGAATCCATCAGTCGAACTTACTTTCTAATTTCTAATTTTGGGATATTTTCCAGAGGTGCTTGTCTGAGCGGATAAATAAGGCGGTTTCGGCGAGTGCGGGAGTACATAATATCGTTTCTTCGAGCTCAATAGTGGATACGACCTCGCCTTCTTTATCAGTTAATTTAATAATTTGTCCCAATCCGTCTTCATTGAAAAAATATAGGTGTGAGGTAGTGGCAACAGGGGAACCACTCGCAGGTCCTTTAATTCTCATCCGCCATAAAATTTCTCCGGTTTCAACTTTTGCACAGCTGAGAACATTTGCCTTATTGATAACTAGAATGCGATCCCCAGAAATTACAGGGCTCCCGGTGCCAGGTCCGAGTTTATTATCCTGCCATAACTGAGTGTGGGAATTTCCACCAGGAAGAGATTTAAGCGCAGTTAGCCCATTTGAGGGTACTAGTAGTATATCTTGCACAGGAGTAGAAGAAGGTATTGTGGACGCGCCATCCTGGTAATCCCAAAATTCTTCACCTGTAGAGGGGTTAATTATTGAGATTCCCTTTAGAGATTGAAGAGCAACTTTTTGAGTAGGGCCAATACCGAGGAGCACTGGAGATGTCCAGTTTGCACCTTTGGGCCTTTCATTCTTCCAAATAGTCTCACCATTATTCAAGTTAATCCCAGTAGTAAAAGAATCTGCGTCATTTTCTACTTGCGCAATAAGCACTCCTTTCGAAATGACTGGAGAAGAAGACATACCCAATCCATTAGCCGCATTCGGGAAATCGTGAGTCAATCCCCTTAACCAAACTAGATCACCTTTTAAGTCCAAACAGAAAATATCATTTGAGGAGAACTGGGCCACGACCACTTTCCCATCACTCACCATAGTGGGGGCTGCGATACAGGTTTTCTCGTGACAAATTGTTCGTCCGGTAGCTTTGAATTTTCTCTCCCAAATTAAATTCCCATTTTCCTGCAAGAAGCAAAGGATATGCAAGGTGTCTTGTTTTGGACCACTTGATGAGGTTAAGAAGATCTGCCCGGAAACCAAAATTGGACTCGATAAGCCTCGTCCGGGTAATTCTGATTTCCACGAATGTTTATTTTCAATTGATAATTGCGTGATCGAAGTAATTGATGTTCCTCCATTTCCTTGAGGACCGCGAAAATTGAGCCAATCTGCACTCAGCAAAAGAGTAGGGAATAATAAAATTAAAAGAGAGAAAAAAGTTTTCATAAAGTATTTATTTGGAAACTGAATTAGTTGAGTGAATGGCTGAGCCACTAGGATCGGTTATGCGAAGGTTAAACTCCCATTGTTTTGTCCAAGATTGAGTTTGTTCATTTTGGCAGATTTTAAGTAAAACTCGATTCGTCCCTTTTTGCAAAATACCTTCGATTACAAACTGATCAATTCGAGTTTTTCCTCGGTGGTATTCATCTCTAGCGAAAAGTAATTTGCCATTTACCCACATTTTCCAGGCATTTTTTGAGCCAATACGAAAATGAGCCAGTTGTTCAGATTTGGAATTAAATGTAGTTTGTGCATAAGCACATACTTCTTTTACCTCTCCATATTGTTTATTGAGGTCAAGCATACCAAATTCATCTTCGGTGGAAAACTTTTTCCATGAAATGGTTCCATCCATCCCGTCATGCTGAGCGTTAAAGTCCTCTTCTTTTTCAGGACTATAGATTGCAGAGAAGCCCTTTCTACCAGAATTATCAAAGGGACCTATAGTACGCCAATTCACCAAGAACCCCATCAATCGTGTTAAGTTAATTTTTTGTCCAGTCTCTTTAAGCTGGTTGCTCGCTTCTTGAATTTGATCAACTTCCCGAGCTTTCTGTAACGCTTTACTGTACAGTTTGATTTTTTCTGATTCTAGATCGGCTTTTCTTGCTTGTTTGAGAATCATTTCTACAGCTTCTCGCCTAAGCACTGGAGCAGGGTCGTCAATAAAAGTGGGGATGAGCTTATCCGCTCTTTGTGGCTTGTAGGTTTGAATTATTTGAAAAGCCATCTGACGTGCTTCTCCCTGATTTGATACATTGTTTACGAATTTAATAATCTCTTTAATCGGGATACTTTTGATATTCTTTTCACATATTTTGTTCAAAGCAGCTCGAATCCAATTATCTCCTAAATTATTTGCAAGATTCATTGCACTTAGTAAGTCCAGTATGGCAGAAGCAGGTAATTGAGAAATTTCCGACCATGATTCAATTGCTTCTCTGTTCCCTTCACCATGGCTTTGAATGTTGATTAAAGGCTGGATGAGTTTACGCGATGTGGGTGAGCTTTTAGAATGGAGTTCAAAAAGAAATAGAAATAGGCAGGATAAGTGTAAGAATTTGTTGGTCATTACTAATACACTTCTAAGAAGATCAACCTTTTCGCAAAAGAAAAATGAATATTAAAATTTATTTTTGTTTTGCATAGTTGTGTAAGTTTCGGTGATTAGAAGGCATGAAATTCTTCTTGAAAGTCTTTTTTCTTCTTCCAAGCCTAATTGTTTTTGGTGAATCATTGAGTAATATTTCGATATGGCCAATTATCGCACCAGGAGAAAAAAAAGATGAGGTGGGACCCGAAACAGAATTGCCACCTAAAAACGATAAGGATGTTCTTCGCATATCCAATGTTTCCAACCCAAGCATCAAGTTCTTCCCTGCAGACTACAAGGTTACGAACCAAGCTGCGGTTTTAGTCTGTCCTGGTGGAGCTTACAATATTCTAGCTTATGAACATGAAGGAACTGATGTGTGCAAATGGTTGAACTCCTTCGGCGTTACTGGAGTTCTATTGAAATATCGGGTTCCAAGGAGGAAGGGGCGAGAAAAACACGAGGCTCCATTACAGGATGTACAACGGGCAATGGGGCTTATTCGAAGGGATGCAATTAAATATAATATCAATCCAAACAAATTGGGTATTTTGGGTTTTTCAGCTGGCGGTAATTTAGCGGTCATGGCATCAACCAGTTTTAATAAAAGAACATATTCCAAGGTTGACTCGGCAGATGAATTATCTTGTCGGCCCGATTTTGCGATACTGATTTACCCAGCATATTTGGTAGATCGAAAAGAAAGAAATCAATTAATTCCCGGGATTAAGATTACTCCTGAGTGCCCGCCTTGTTTTTTTGCTCACGCCGGAGATGATCATGTACCCGCTGAAGGGAGTGCCCTTCTTTATTTAGCCTTGGAGAAAGCGGGCGTTAAGGGGAATGAACTTCATCTTTATCCTTTTGGTGGGCATGGCTATGGGATGAAGAAATCAAATGATTTTGTGAGCACTTGGCCGAATCGCGCAAAGGATTGGATGGATGCAATGGGGTGGTTGAAGAAATGAATACTCCTGAGTTATTTGACGCATTGCAATATCATGAATTTGGTAAACCTGGTGATGTTTTAAAATTAGAAAAAAAATCTCTGACAACTTGTCAGAAAGGAGAAGTCGTGATTCAGATGCAAGCGACTGCACTTCACCCCTCGGATATTGGTTTGATTAATGGATCCTATGGAGAACTTCGAGAATTGCCAGCAGTTGCAGGGAGGGAGGGTGTTGGTACTGTTTATTCTGTAGGGGAGGGGGTCGATGAAAAATTGCTTGGTCGTCCAGTTGCCTTGCCTTTCTCCGGTGGATCATGGCAAGAATTTATCAAAGAACAAGCAGATCATATAATTCTTCTTCCCTCCTTAATCCCCCTAGATCAACTGGCAATTTCTATTTTAAACCCAATGACAGCTTGGCGATTATTGAACGATTTTGAGTATTTGAAGCCCGATGACTTTATAATCCAGAATGCGGGCAACTCGGCTGTTGGACTTTCAATAATTCAATTTGCCGAAAAGTTAGGCGTCAGATGTATCAGTTTGGTTCGAAGTGAGAATGCAAAGCAAAAGCTTTTATCATTTTGTAAGACCGATGTTTTCTTGGATAAAGATGAGTCAGTGGCAGAAATTATAAGTTTAACCGGTGGAAGGAAATGTGTTTTGGCGTTGAATTCAGTTGGGGGCATGAGTGCACTCCGATTAGCAAAATGCTTATCAAATGGGGGGATACATGTCACATTTGGTGCAATGGACGGTAAGGCGATTCGATTTCCTACCCGAAACCTAATTTTTGATGATATTCGCTTTGTCGGCTTTTGGCTTGATCGGTGGAAGAAAAGCAGAGATTTAAATGATATCCGAAAAGCAATTGAAGATGTTTTGCAACCCCTTGCATTGGCTGAAATTCGTCATCCTATAGACTCAATATTCAATCTGAATGAATTTAAAAAGGCCTTTTCCAGAAACAATGAAACACGTTTAGGGAAAGTCTTATTTGTCAGGGATAAAGAAATGTTTAAAAAAGCTAAGGATTCAATCGACTGATAAAAGAGGGTAGGGATAGATATTTCCCTGGGCAAACGGTATGACCTTTATGTAAAATTTTGTGAGTCGTTACTTGGCTTTTTGTGATTGAGCATCGCTTCATTAGATATTCACAAAGTCCCTCCAATACTTTGAGTTGACGAGAAGATGGTGGCTTTAATTCAAAGTTTCCAATCAAGCAAATACCGATACAGGTTTGGTTCCAACTCAACTTTTTTACATGCCCACCGTCTAGTTGTCCCTTCCATCGTTCGCCAATAAAAACTTCACCATCGTAAGCTTTCCGTGATCCATTAGAAATTACAAAGTGGTAGGCTAATCCGTTCTTCATCCCTCTTGCTTTGTGGACTCGGTGCATATTCATAGCATCATCAACTGGAGTCGCGGAGTGGTGGATAATGATCTTCTTCCACTTTCCTGTCTTTGGTCGAGTAGACGCTAAAGTTTTGAGGAGCGAACTTGGAAGCAAACTAGGGAATGGTTGACTGGAACCTTTCACAGGGATGATGATTTTCTGACCAATTTTAATTAGGTTAGGACTGGTAATTCCGTTACGAGTGGATAGGGCACTTATCGATACTCCAAATCGAGAAGCAATATTTCCTAAACTGTCCCCCTTTTTTACTTTGTAAGGAATTTCTAGGCTGGCACCACTGGGAATTTTTAATTTTTTACCTACAAAAAGAAGATTGGGATTCGAAATTCCATTGTAAGCCTGAATGGCATTTGCTGATACTCCATATTTCTGTGCAATCGCACTGAGTGTTTCGTTCTTTCGAACAACATGAATGGATTCTGCAAAAGCAAAAATTGATCCACCGAAAAAAGATATTAAAAATATTAAGAACCTCATCTACCAATGTCTTTTCTTTGAAAAAGCATCTCGCTTGGCAACAAAGAACTGAAGTGTGGACTAAATTACTTCTTTATTTTTGCTACAAATCAAAAAAGAGTTACTCTCTACAAAATGAAACTTCGTACCAAGGCATGGTTAGTATCACAAGGACTTTTAATCATCACAGCAATAATTATTCAATTTACATTTCATCGAGAAATACAAGTAGGTCCCATCCTTAGTATGCCTACTCGTGATTATTGGGATATCATTCTGAAAGTTGAACCTGAAATCCCAACAGCGATTCTTGATCGAAATATAAGTGCTGAATTTTATGATGCTCGATTAGCAATGACATCAGATCAAGTTTTGGCCCGAAATTTAGTGGCTCATCGTCGTGCGGCCCGTCAAGAAAAAGGGATACGGGTTGCGTTAATGGGAGGAATAATTGTGAACATACTTTACTTTTTGGCATTCCATATTTTATATTTTTATTTCAAGAGAACACTTGTTCAAAAAACAAATCATTTTGAAAAAAAATAATCTTTTGTGTTGCTATGTAGCAATTAACTTTTTGCATTCATTAATACTTAAAATATGAACCATTTGTTAAAATCCATTTTTGTTTTGTCTGCATTCTCTGTTTTAATGCTTTTTACCTTAAGTGTAACTGCGACAGCTCAGAGTCGATACGATTCTGACTACCAACCCTTGTCACCGAGGAAACCAGTGGTCGAATATTACGAGAAAATTGATGATAAAAGTTTTTATCAGCAAAAGAGAATTCATGGAATGAAGGGTGAGTTAAATAATTACTCAGAAAAATTACACAGCCTACAAGACCGATTTGATAAGATCTTCTACGGTTTGTCTGCGAAGGGTAACTTTAAGACACCATTCGATACTTCAAATCAGCCAAAAAGACCGGCTATTAAACCAAGGACTGAGCAACTACCCACTTATCCAACGGCACAGTCCGTTAACAATGAAGCTGCTTCCGTTGAATCCCAACCTTCTGAAAATAAACTTGCATTTAATGTTAATTCACCTGGAACATTTACAAAAGACGACCAAGTAGTAAGTACTTTTAATCTCAAA
>CAYLIJ010000015.1:0-22691 GCA_964383925.1 uncultured Puniceicoccaceae bacterium | reverse complement strand
GGATTAGGCTATTATTTTTTGATAAACTCGGGAATTTCTTTTGCTCATAAAAGGCATGACACTACACGGGCTTACAAAAAATATGCCCCTGGCTTTTTGACTGCAATTGCTGGTGGTTTTCAGATTAATAATTTTAAAATCGGAATGGGCGGGTCTTATAAATCTCATTCTTTTGCTGATAATTCTATTCTGAAATCATCCTCTATTTCTCTAAACGGGAAAAGTGAAACATTTTCTGGACACTTAGATTTGGGGTATAATTTCCCTATCAATCAAAGCTTGGAAGGTTACTTCGGCGTAGGTCTTGGATATTATTTATCATTCATCGAAGACAAAGAAGATACGAGTTCTAGAAAAGATCATGGTGTTTATCTTACTGGAAGTACTGGAATTACTTGGAGAATGAGTGAATTATTTGCACTCAGTCTTGGATACCGTTATTTTCATGAAAATGAAGTTCCAGCTCATATTGCTGAACTAGGCGCTAACTTTGATTTTTGATTTACTAAATGACTGATACTAAGCGGGATTCCCCGCAGCCTCCATTTTCATTGGGGTTTAGGTATAGATTTATTCTTTTTCCATTTGGTTTATTTTACCGTTTATGGGTCAGGACGATTAGATTCAAATTTTCTGATTCTACAAGTCAGCAAGAGATCGAAAAAAATGCTCATCCAGTAATAATTACTCTTTGGCATAATCGACTTTTTCTTGCAGGAGAGTGGCAAAGGAGGTACAGAAAAAAAAGAAAATGCTTCGGCTTGATTAGTGGTAGTCGTGACGGAGCTTGGCTTGAAGCGTTTTATAGATGGTCGGGAATTTATTCTGTTCGTGGTTCGAGTAATCGTGGAGGCTCCAAGGCGATTCGAGACTTGGTCAAGAAATTGAAAAGTGGAAATGATATTGGAATTACCCCGGATGGCTCTAGAGGTCCTTCCTATGTGGCTAAACCAGGCGGCATCTTGGTGGCAAAACTTTCTAAAGTACCCCTGTTACTAGTAACTTTTGAATACGGTCATCATTTTAAACTGAATTCATGGGATCGTTTTGTGATTCCGCTTCCTTTTTCATCTGTTTTTGTACGTACCCAAGTTCTAAGTGCCGGAGATCTAATTAATAATTGTTCGATTGAAGAAGCGGCAGATGTGCTTAGTAAGAAATTGATGAAACTTACATTTGATTAAACTTTAAGGATCAAAATTGAAAGTTTATAAATGAGTTTTAATCGTCTTGCTTTGATCGATAGAAAACTCTTCTTTGAATACTTTTTTTTAAATAATTTAATGAGTGTTGTCTTAAAAACAGAGAATCTAAGTAAAGATTTCGGTACTATTCGTGCAGTTGACAATCTGTGTTTGGAACTTAAGCAAGGTTCCATTACTGCTCTTCTTGGGGGGAATGGCGCGGGTAAAACAACTACGTTATCTATGTTGCTTGGTTTGCTTTCACCAAGTCGTGGCAAGATTAGTATATTTGATTATGATTTTATTAAAGACCGTTATCCTGCCCTAAAAAGAATGAATTTTTCATCTCCTTATGTTGATTTACCACAACGTTTAACTGTGCGTGAGAATCTTACCGTATATGCTAAGCTATACGGATTAAAAAATATAAAAAATTCAGTCTTGGAGATGATCGAAACATTTAGACTTTCCGAATTTGCGGACCGTAGATTAAGGAAGCTATCAGCGGGACAAAAAACCCGAGTTTCTCTGGCTAAAGCATTAATAAATCATCCTGAACTTCTGCTATTGGATGAACCAACTGCAAGTTTAGACCCTGAGACTGTTGCCTGGATTCGAGCGTTCCTGAAAGAATATCAAGAGGAAAGAAAGGGAACGATACTACTTGCCTCCCATGATATGAAAGAGGTTGAGCAATTATGTGAAAATGTTCTTTTACTTCGTCGTGGAAAATTAGTGGAAGAGGGTTCTCCCCAAGATTTATTGCAAAAGTATGATCGCAAAACAATGGAAGAAGTTTTCTTAGATGTAAGCAGGGGTAATACAGAGTGACCTCGGAGTCCATTTCTCGTATTCAAGGGCTTTTACTTCGGTATTTGTATGTCCTGAGGAGTTCTTGGCCGCGCATAGTTGAGATCTCTTATTGGCCTACTATGCAACTAATCATTTGGGGGTTCGTATCTCTTCATTTCGGTGCGAGTCAACCTGAGATTACAGCTTCGGGCATCCTGATTTCTGTCGTTTTAGTATGGGACTCTCTTTTTCGCTCTCATGTTAGCTATACACTTTCTTTTTTAGAGGAGATGTGGTCGAGGAACTTAGGGAATTTATTTGTAGCCCCCCTTCGCCCTTGGGAGCTAATGCTTGCACTCGCATCAATCAGCATGATTCGAACTTTAATTGGGATGATCCCCGCTGCATTACTTGCCATTCCATTTTTTGGCGTATCCGTATTTGATATGGGTTTCCCTCTATTAGCTTTCTTTTTTAATTTAGTATTCACCGGATGGGCAATTTCTCAAGTAGTGACTGGAATCTTGATTCGTTATGGCTTGGGTGCTGAAAGCTTAACTTGGGTAATCCCTTTCATGATTGCACCAGTATCCTGTATCTATTACCCGCTCTCAACGCTTCCACCATGGCTACAGGAAATTGCTCAGTTTATTCCTACATCTTATGTGTTTGAAGGAATGCGTGCACTCGTCCTTGATGGCCAATGGCGGGGAGATCTCCTACAGAAAGCATTTTTGCTGAATTGCTTCTATTTTGTCTGTGGTTTGTGCGTCTTTCTTTTGGCATTTCGTTCTGCCCGAAAGCATGGTTTGCTTTTACAAACTGGAGAATAATGATTGTCCGTTGCCAAAATCGCTTGGATTTCTATATTACTATTTTTTATTATGGCTAAAATTAACAAAAACTACCTAAAGCTCTCTGCGGGTTACCTGTTTCCTGAGATTGCCCGAAGGACAAACCTTTTTTTAAACGAGAACCCCGGTGTTCAGGTAATGCGACTTGGAATCGGTGATACAACGGAACCAATAGTGCCCTCAGTGCTAGATGGTTTGCACAAAGGGGTCGATGATTTGGGGAAAGTTGAAACTTATTCTGGATACGGACCATCAGAAGGCATCACACCATTGCGACAAGCAATAGCGGATCTTTACAATGAACAAGGTGCTTCGATAGATCCGAGTGAAGTTTTTGTGAGTGAAGGGGCAAAATCAGATTCGGCAAATATTCAAGGGATTTTTTCAGAAGATTGCGTGATTGCCGTCCAAGATCCCGCATATCCAGTTTATGTCGATAGCAATGTGATCGCTGGTAGAACTGGATTGTATGGTGACAATGGTTACGATGGATTAGTTTACATGCCCTGTACTGAAGAAAATGGTTTCTTTCCTGAATTACCAAAAGGAAAAGTTGACATAATTTATCTTTGTAGTCCAAACAATCCGACCGGTGCGGTTGCCACTAAAGAGCAGCTCAAAACCTTCGTTGATTATGCTCGAGAGCACAAGGCGATCATTTTTTATGACTCCGCTTACTCTTCGTTTATAACTGACCCGAAATTACCCAAAAGTATTTATGAAATTGAAGGTGCTCACGATTGTGCAATCGAAATGAATAGTTTTTCGAAAACAGCAGGATTTACTGGAGTTCGTCTTGCGTGGTCAATTGTACCAAAGGCATGTATTGCAGAGGATACTGAGGCAGGTGTATTGCACAGTTTGTGGACGCGTCGTCAAAATACTTTTTTTAATGGTGCGTCTAATGTAGTACAAGCAGGTGGGGTTGCTGTCCTTAGTCCTGAAGGTAGAGCACAGACTGGAGAGCAGGTTACTTTTTACTTGGAAAATGCTTCAATCATTAACTCCGGACTTAAGGCTAAGGGCATTCGGACCTATGGTGGGGGGAATGCCCCTTATGTTTGGCTAAAAACTCCCAACAGCCTAAGCTCTTGGGAGTTTTTCGACAAACTGCTCGGTGAATGCCATGTGGTCGGTACTCCAGGCTCGGGATTCGGTCCAGCAGGCGAAGGATTTTTTCGACTAAGTGCTTTTGGTCACCGGGAAAATGTTGAAGCTTCAGTTGCTTCGATTAAAGAGAACTTAAATATTTAATACTTCTTAACATACAGCTAGAGGAGGTATTTTAAATAAAACTTTGTTTGCTTGGTTTAATTACCAACTCTGGGATGTGTGCCCGGGCAGGCAAAAATACAACAGTTGAAACAACCTCTGCCACATCCTCTGGTTGTAAAATACTGGCTCGATGCTCTGGAGTAGGGGGCACAATCCTTTCATTTAGAATGGGTGTGTTGACTTCGCCCGGATAAATATTGGTTATGCGTATTCCATTTTCCCGTTCTTCTTCACTCACACTTATCCCGAGTGCCGCCATCCCAAATTTTGATGCATTGTAAGCGACTCCGGCTAGGGGAACTGCACGTCTTCCAGCCACTGAATTAATCAATATAATCAAACCGCACTTTCGTGGTCGCATTCTGTCCAATGCTTCTTTCATGCAATTATAAGCACCTGTAAGGTTTATATTGATAACCTTATCCCACTCATTAGGTGAGAGTTGCATCATACTTCGATTGGCAATATTGATTCCCGCGGCATTGATTAATACATCGAGTTCGCCCACCTTTCTATCAAACCAAGCAAACAACTCTGTGATTGAATTACGGTCGGTAATATCGGCCTGAAATATGGATATCGCTTGATTACTATCTTCCGCAACTTCAAGCAATTTATCTTTTCGCCTCCCGGCAATTAAAACATTTGCCCCTTCATTCGATAATCTGAGTGCAATTGCTTTTCCCATTCCCGTACCGCCACCAATGACCAGGATTTTTTTACCAAGATTTTTACTCTCCATTGTAATCATAAAATATATAAATTTTAAATTTGTTAGAAATTATATTCCTGGAATTAGTGGAACCCCACAACTCTGTAAAAAAAATACTAATGCCAAAACTATAGTTTTTAAATATATCATTAAACGATCTACATTTTTTTCCCATTGATCATCAATCAATAAATTCAATTTTTCTCTTTCGGGTTGCACTTGATAGCTCAGCTTTACAATCTGATTAAAGTTAGAATGGATTTATCACGAAGCTTATTTGGAATTTTTAGCCTTTTATTTTTGCTTTGGTTAGCAAGCAGTAATCGTAAGGCTGTTTCACCCCGTCTTATTTTTTCGGGTCTTGCCTTGCAGATTTCTTTCGCTCTTCTTTTGTTAAAAGCCCCACTTGTAAGTAATTTAGTTCATGGTATATCTCAAGGAGTAGTCCAGTTGACGGAATTTTCTTATCAGGGTGCAAGTTTTGTTTTTGGAGATTTGGCAAGTGAAGCGCCTACTTATGGGACTGTTGTGGCATTTCGAGTTTTACCGTCTATTTTATTCTTTTCAGCCCTTTCTGCCCTGCTTTATCATTGGGGTATTCTTCAACGCATTGTCTACGTCCTTGCATGGTTAATGAAAAGAACTATGAAAATTTCTGGTGCAGAATGTTTAGCAATGTCCGCTAATGTTTTTGTAGGACAGACTGAGGCACCGTTGTTAGTTCGGCCTTATTTAGAGAAGATGAGCAAATCTGAAGTTTTATGTTTAATGACTGGTGGGTTTGCGACCATTGCTGGGGGTGTCTTTGCTGCTTATGTCGCTTTTTTGGGGGGCACTGACCCCGAATCACAGGCACTTTTTGCCAAGCATCTTTTAACTGCATCGCTTATGTCTGCACCGGCTGCTATTATTTGTTCGAAAATCCTGCTCCCCGAAACCGAAAAAAGAGAAGAGGAGATCGACCTGACTCAGGATGATTCTACCCTTAATGTGTTTGACGCCTTAACCACTGGGACCAGTCAAGGTTTGCTTCTCGCTTTTAATGTAGGTGCGATTTTGATTGTTTTTACTGGCTTAGTCTCGTTGGGGAATTTTCTTTTGGGAGATTTATTTATCATACCGCTAGGGATTGAGAGTTGGTTCGGTCTACAAAGTGGGGATATTTCTTTAGAATATTTGTTTGGATGGATATTTTCCCCCGTTGCTTGGTTAATGGGTGTTTCATCCGATGATATTCGCTTGGTGGGCCAATTACTTGGCGAAAAGTTGGTCTTGAATGAATTTGTTGCATATTCACATCTCGGTGAGTTTAAGGAGCTTGGCCTTATTCAAGATGAACGTTCAATTATACTTGCAAGCTATGCACTTTGTGGGTTTGCAAATTTTGCATCGGTTGGGATACAAGTAGCAGGAATTGCGATTTTGGCACCTGGTCAACGTAGAAATTTGACTCAGTTGGGTTGGAGGGCTTTGCTTGGAGGTACCTTTGCCTGTCTACTTACAGCTAGCGTTGTTGGGTTGGTGATTTGACCTTTTGCCTAAAACCGAACAAACTAAGGTAAGTATGCAGACAGATAACTTTACTATTCCCAACCAAATCCCCGCGATGACTTTGAGTGGGGTTGTGCTATTCCCTCAAGCAATGATGCCTCTTAGGATTTTCGAGGAAAGGTACAAGGCAATGCTTTCAGATCGATTAAATGAAGATCGAATCTTCGCCATTGTTGGTGAGCGAGAGAATGTTTCGGAAGACGAGGGGCACTTGGAGTTACCTTTTGGAGTAGCCACTGCAGGGCTCATACGAGTGGCAAAGGAAAACTCTGACGGAACCTCTTTTGTTCTTCTTCAGGGGTTGAGTCGAGTGAGGATTGTATCAATACCCCAGGAAATTCCTTATCGTATATTGGAAGTTGAACCCATTGAAACAATTGTAGATGAAAGTTCTTTTGGTCTTAGGGATAAAATCAATATTCAACTTGAGAGAAATCAAGGCTTGGGTGGGGATGTTACTGAAGAAATGATTGAATTCCTTACCCCACTGGATGATGATATCGCCTTTGTTGATTTAGCTGCCTATACATTATGTAAGCACACTCTTAGGAAGCAGGCTATGCTTGAGGTGCAAAGTCTAAGTAAAAGGGCGAAAATGCTGCTCAGTGACCTCACTAGGGAAAATGATCGGCTTGATTTAATCAAACAAGCACTAGGTGGAAAGCAGGATGATGATTTTGACTTTAATTGATTTCTAATGAAGCAATTAACTGAGGAGCAAAAAGCTAATAAAGCTGTTCACTTTCGGCGTGTGATTAAGTACAGATCCTGGTTTGGTTGGTTGTTTGCTATTGTAGGTGGAATTTTATCCGTCGTCGGGTTAAATAATATGCAAGCACCTATGGTCATTCTAAACGGGGTACTTTTTTTTGGATATGGCTTGTTTATGGTTTGGCAAGCGAAGAAAGCACTTTCAAATATAGATAAACAAAACGGATAGGCTTTATCACATAACTCTTACACCTCCCATAAACTGGGATGAAGCATTTTAGGGTCAGCGGGTTCGTTTTCAGCAAAGTAGATGGCCATTCTTATGTATGCTAGTCGATATATTGGAGTATCGGATCTCATTTTTTTAATCTCTTCAAATAAACTTTCAGCAGACCGACCTTGCATTTCATATAATTCCTTTATTCCAATATCAATTAAATCTCTCGCAACGAGTACATCCATTCTAGGGATACGCATTAAAGGGGAGGATAGAGCAATACGGTCAACTTTCTTCTTTTTCTTTTTGGTGTTTTCATTTCCAAAAAGGACGTCTAAAGGAATTATGTCATTAATAGCCATGTCTAAATATCAATCTATTACCCAAGCTGAATGGCAATAGAAAACGAATGGTGTTCTCATTTTCAGATTTGCTATGCCGTCTTTTCCAAAAAAATATATAACTATTTTCTATTTTTTTAGGGGAATTTCTTGCGCTAGGTATTTGCCACGATGAGATTGGTCCAATACAATTTGTTTGATTTTGGAGGAGGATGCTTGGGGGTTATAGCTTACTTGAATGAGTTTTTTACCTTCAGTAGATAAGTAGCCTTCCACATCAATGTTATGTTTTTTATTTCCCCAGTCTTCTCCAATTACGAAAATATCTGGTTTTAACTCTTTACAACCAGAAACATATTCGAGTTCGTGGTATGGGCGAACAATATCCACGCAGCGTAAAGCTTTAAGCATTTCCATTCTTTGGTCTAACGGGATGATCGGCATGTTCGGTTTATAAGAACTTACTACATCATCAGATCCGACGCCTACTGCTAAAACATCTCCAAGCGTCTTGCAGTATTCTAATAGAGCGAGGTGCCCCACATGTAATAAATCAAATGTACCAACAGTATATATAAGCATATTTACTCTATGTCTGAAAAAGATAAGCCCACCCATAAATAGAGGTAAGAACTAGTGTATAAATGCCTAGCATATATACATTGATTGGATTTGAAGATAATTTTGGCGTTTTAATTTGCGAAACATTGAGTATCGCAATCCCTAGACAGCTACAGAGTAAAATATAGGAAAAATTTCCAGGACTAAAAAAACTTTCAAATAAAAATAGGAAAACAATTATTATATTATTATTGTCGAGTGCTAACCCGGTATATTTTGTACCTCCAGCTAGGCCAAATGTGCTAAAATAACTTAATCGAATCGCACTTGCGGATAATATAATAAATGAGGTTGCAACAAATATAAAGTGATAATTTCCGTAACTTGAAAGAAGTATGGCGGGGACAACTCCATAACTCACGATATCAATTAAGATATCAAGTTGTCCGCCAAAAGTTTGCTTGGACTTGTTTCGACTTTTCATTTTTCGGGCAATGAGACCATCAGCCCAGTCAAATGCAACTGCCCAAATCATGGCAATCATGGCAATGGGGTAATAACCTAATATACTCGAATGAATCGCAATAACTGTACAGGCCAAACCAGCTAGTGAGCAAAGGTTAGGAAGGTCTTTTAAAAATGAAAGTATAGTAGGCTGTAAAACCTGCGATACTTTATCGGTAGAATGCTCTGAGGATATTAAGTTGGTGAGGTTTTTGATATTTCCTAGCGTGTGTAGTTATGGAAGTCGTAAAAGAAAAACTACTATCTAGAATTCATCTAAGGACGAGCCCTATCAATCATAGCGTTGTGTGATTAAAGCAAACTTAATCTCTGTATTTTATTGTGCTTCAAAATTATATTTAAATTTACATACTTTTATGGTGCACAAAAGCCAGTTTCTGCTACCTGAATTGTAAATTTGATAGAGAAGATAATTCAAAATCAAAAAAAATCTTATAAAACCTGAATTGTCGATTCGTGTAACTGTAAAATATTAGTGGAACAAATTCAGTACATTCATATACAATGAGTGCTACAAGTAATGCTGATTCAGTTGGAAATCTGAAATTGAAAAATATTACAAGACAACAAATATAATGTGGAATCGCATTGGGAATTATATCCTGCTTTTGTTGGGCGAGTTATTTGAGAGCAAATGTGGTTGCGCCCCAGCCACCTGAATTTGAATCTCCCAAAGAAAAAGTGTCCACATTTTTGTGAGTCTTTAGTATCGAGTGGACTATTTCTCTTAATGTACCAATACCTTTTCCATGAATAATTCGTCCCTCCTTAATTCCTTGCCTAGAGCATTCATGGAGATATTCAATTACGAGTTCCTTAATATCCTTAGGATTGAATCCATGTAGGTCTAATATGCCATTGATAGGAATTTGTACTGGATCCTCTGATTCATGCTTATTCACTCAAGGATATTTTCTGATGGGAATGGGTGCATCGGTTTGCCCTTAATTAATCGTGATTGAGCATCCTCGAAAGATTTTAATCGATTCTGCCCAGTTTGAACTCGAGTCGAGGGTTGATTCCTTGGTTCATTAACAGCTGGTTTACTTTTAACTTTTATAGAAAGATTATCAGTATCTTTTTCTTCTTCAATTAGAGGTGGTTCGGTATTTGACGTCGATTGTGATAGATCACAACTGCTTAAAGCTAAACAAAATAGTAATAATAGAAACTTATTGATCATGTACTTAAAACTTCCAAAAAAATAATAATTCGTCAAGTGATCTATTTTAAGCATCGAGGTTATTCTATGAGCTTTAGTTTTTGATAGGCTATACTCAGTACCAGTTTTTTTTGAACATTATATCTTAATTAACATTTTGACTTTTGACTTTTCTTAAATGTCTAAATGGTTAAGCATAATTTTAATAGAGTGAAACTATTTTTCAGTCAATTGTCACAAAGATTTTATTTATTTCAAAATTAGATAATTTGGAATTCGATTTCAACGCTATAGAATTTTGTAATCTTGACAGTAACATTACTAATCACGAAATAAAACTATGCCATTGGTCAAAATTCATTATGTAGAAAATCCTAAAAAAGAAATTCTAAATTCGCTTTCGGTTTCCTTATCTCAGGTAGTTGCGGAATCATTAAGTAAGTCTGAAGATTTTGTGATGATAGTTTTTCAAAAGACTGAATTGCAAAGTTTCGGAAACGACTCGATAACTTCTTCGATTTATGTCGAATTAAAAAATGTTGGAATTCTTCATCCAGAGACTACCTGCATTTTATCATCTAAAATCACAGAGTTATTCGTTAATGTTTTAAATGTCGAACCGTCTAGAATCTATATTGAATTTCAAGCATCTGAACGACACCATTGGGGATGGAATGGTAAAACCTTCTCGAAATAACCAATCCTACAAGTGTCGCTCAGACTTGCCTTCGCCATTTATAAAGATGAGGATTTTAGATTTGAAAATATTGATCAAATATTATCTCTTTATTATATAAATATTCTGAGGGAAATGCTTCGGTCGATAGGTTAATTCTTCATTTTATAATCAATATGAAAACTTCATACCTCAATCTGGTTTAGATGAATACCGAAAGATTTCCCGTAATGCTCCGGTGTTGTTGGTTTGGGTTAAATCATCTTTTTCGTCAAAGAATTTCTAAACTTCCTATAACTACTGTTCAATTCACAGTTTTAAGAACAATATATGAATCTCGATCTAAAAAACTTAACCAGAGAGAATTAGCAAAATTAATTTCATCAAATAAGAATAATCTATCCTCAATTGTAAGGCGACTTGAAGGTCTTGAGTACGTTGTTCTAACGACAAACCCTATCGATAAAAGAGAAAACAATATAAACATTACATCAAAGGGAATTAAAATCTTCTATGAAAGTAAAAAGATAGCGATAGGATTACAGGATAAAATAACTGCCGATTTGAAAACTTATGATGTAAATAATTTATCATCTTACCTTGTTCGTATTAATAAAAAACTTTCGACTATTACTGCCGATGATGGTGAACAAACCTAACGATCTGCTAAAAAGATTAATCTGAGATGTAAGGTACATTCATTCCATGATCCAAGTTCTCTAGGTCGGAATTGAGGTTCTCAAGGTTGCCCCGAATTGAAGAAATTCTTGTGGCTAGACCACTGATCCTGTGCGATAAGGATCTCTGTTGTGTTTCAATAGCAAGTTTTGGAGCTTTTGCGGTGGCCTTTACTGCTTGCTTTTTGGTCTCCACACTTGGCCAAAAGAACCCAAATATGGTTAAGATAAGCCCTGCAGCGGCATGATAAGTACCCAATGAGTCCAAGAACAGACTTGCACCTGTAGTGCCCAAGCCAATTGCAATTAATATAGCCGATGTACTAAAAGAATATTCCCGCTTAGACTTTTTACCAGAAGGTTGCTTGTGGTTTTCGGCTAGTTGTTTTCTAAGTTCGTCTAAAGAAATTATCTGTTTTTCTGCATCAAAAGCCTCCTCTTCAAAATTTGTCCTTTCGTGTTCTAGGCGACTTCTTCTTTCGGTTGAATCTTCCTGATACTTTAACCATTCATCCTTGGCTTTTTCACAAATATCTTCTTTAGGACTGCCGCCGCCTATTTCAATAAACCTTTGAGTAACTAATTTAACTTCGTCATTTAGCACATATTGCTTGTTTGATATGTTGAAAACATCATCCCTTATCTCTAAAATTGAATCAATTTCATCGCACTCCATTTCATTAAAAAGTTTGCGACAAAGGTTTTTCGTGAAAGAATCAAAAAGTTGAAGGTTTACAGGTATCCAATGCTGGTTTGGGTTTGGGAATATGGAGGTAAAAGTGTCGAGAATTGTGGCAGTATTAGACATTTTCTCTGCCTCCTCGGGTTCTTCTTGTTTATGGAAATCACGCATTTGATTACGGAATTCTTCATCCATAACTATGTCACCGCCTGGTTGGAGTTGGGCAATTTTCTTTTGTCGCTTTAACCAATTGAAACAAAAGGCAGCATCTCGTGCTGAACAGAAAAACTCCAAGTTGTAACGGTTAATGACACTTGGATAGGATGCAAAGAGAAGATAATTTAACTCTTTTTCTGAAAAATTAGAAAATGTTGGAATGTTAGTTTTATCGATGTTGCTCATAGCATTTATATCTTCTTTTAATATAGTAGTAGGTTTTTTTAAAATATTCAACAATTTCAATGGATTACCTTGAGATTTAGTTCTGTAGTCTTCCCCGTTTGAAATTTCATATCCTGCGGTTTTAGCGAGTTGAACGCATTGTTTAGCTGTAAAAGGGGATAGGTTAACCTCAGAAGTTTTATCAAATCCGAATCTGGAAAAAAACTGTTCTATTTTTTCGGTAATATTCTTTGCAGAGAAAAGAAACCTACATTTACTAAATAAGCTAGATTCTCGTATCCTTTTGTTAAATGAAACACATAACCATTCAAGTGCAGAATCTTCTATCTTATCAATGTCATCGATTACAAATAACGGGACTATTTCGTCCAAATCTAAACCACAGTGAATGATGGCATCTTCAAGACCGGTAACAAAAGTTTCTGCAAGTCTAGTATTAAAATCCTCAGAGTTGTTCTCAGTCCGATGAGTTGCTTCTATTTGGACCAGTTGAGATCCATAAAAACGGGCAAATTTGCTTATTTGATTTCCTTCAATGTGGCTTCCGCATGATATATTCCTTGCCATTGAAGATAAAAGTGAAGGGAGATCGGCATAACGGTCAGAGTCAGGGGTTATGCAAATTGATTTATTTTCTTTTGATGAATGAAGTTCTTTCGCTCTTTCTAGGAAGACAGTTTTTCCAATACCCTCAGGGCCCAGTACAATGGCACACCTTAAATGACCAAACCTTGAAAATCCATCTTTGATAAACTGCAATTCTTTTTCTCTACCGATCATTTTAAGTAATAAGGTTGATCACGCTTTCTGCGGATATGCGTGAATGAATGAGTGCATGATTTGATGCTTTCTGTAAAAGCAGATTTTTAGCTAGATTTGTATACTCCACTGCTATGTCCGAATCATTAATGCGTCCAAGAGCAACATCTTGAGCAACTTTTTTATGACCAACTTGATCCGCCTTGAGACGGATTTCGGAAAAAGTCTTAGCTAGATTGTAAATTTGAGTACTTAGGCTATCAAGCTCTTGCTCTGATCTTTCCAATGCATTACCCGCATTTATGCGCGTGCTAATATCATAACCCTTGAGTGTTGAAAACCCGAGTGGAGAAAGTTCATATAAAGAACCTTTTTCGTCTATTATACCCTTAGGACCATCGATTTGTTGGGGGTCAATTGATACAGCCCATGACCAATCGATCGTACCTGACCTTACAATCCCTTCGGGTCCTGAATCATTAACTGAAATTTCAATTACAGTACTGTTACCAAGTGGAGCTTGCGTTTTAGGATATCCGGGAGCAAGACCCGAGTTGGAATCTCCTTTGTTGTCTGATGCGGCAGAGTAAGAGATTTGATTAGGTTGAAAATCGATTTCAAAGTAGTCACCAAAGTATGTTTGCCCATTTATATTCTCTGATCGTACACCATTTCCATTATCTGATAAATATTCTCCTGAATCAAAGAACCAACGATCTCCTTGCTTTAGCTGTATTCTGTCCCGAGAATTAAAGCTATTCCACCATAGTTTAACTTTTCCACCAATTGCGGAAATATCAATTTTTTTGGAATAAACACCGGCCGCAGTTTCTTGATCCGGATATACGATTGTCTTATCAATGTAGTCGGCAGATTGAGGATCCAATAATTGCTTTTCAAAAGTACGATCAAACATTAAAGACTCTAAAGTCTTAGAATAGTCTTGGAATTCACGATTTAAAACTTCTCGATCATAATTACTAGATGTGGGATCAGTGGCTTGATATGCTAAAACATTCATACGTTTAATTACTGTTTCCGCATAGGAAATAATATCGGCTTGTTGTTGAGCAAGCGTGTATGCATTCTCTAAGTTTTTCTGAGCGGAACCTGAAAATTTACTTTCCATTTCCAGCCTTTTGGAAATTCGATAGGCACCAGAATCTTTTGATGGATTAGCTGTAAAACGATCACCAGATGCAATTCGGTTGCTGGATTCAGAAATTTCTCGTTGGCGGATTGAATGAAGAGTTTCAAACCGTGAGGACATAGCTGGAGAGATAAAATTCACTTACAGATAAAATTGATTAAATAATGACATTCCCAATTACATTAATAAATTAAAGACATTTTCAGCCGAAATCCTAGAGTGGATCATCGCATGATCACTAGTCTGTTGAATAAGAAGATTCTTTGCTAAATTGGTATATTCAGATGCCATATCAGTATCCTGGATTCTTCCTAGGCTAACTTTTCGGCTTTGGCTTTTGCTTTCGACTCTTTCAGTTTCAAATTTTATCTCGGAGAATGTTTTGGAAAGTGTGAAAATTTGTGTTTGTATACTATCAGTCTCTTCACGAGTTTTAGTGAGGGCATTACTAGCATCTTCTCGGGTTAATAAGCTTAAGCCAGACAATGTCGAGAATCCCACAGGTTCGATTTGTAATAAGTCCCCTTTTTCATTCTTTACCCCTTTGGGTCCCTCTATTGCTTGTTTTTCAATCTCAAGCCATCTATACCAAACAGTCCCACTACTTTTCGCTATTCCTTCAGGTCCTTCATCATTAATCACAAACTCAACAATTGAACTGTCGCCGTTTGGTGTATCTGTGAAAGGATAGTCTGATGTCGGGACATTGTCATAGTAGTCAAGGAAATCGCCATTTCCACGATTATCATTTGCCTCAGTTACAGAGATCTGACCAGGTCCAAAATCAACTTCAAAATAATCACCTGTTCTTGTTTCTCCATTTACGACCTCGGAGCGTCTACCCCCTACATTCGAGCGATATTCACCAGTATCAAAAATTCTTTTCCCTCCAACATAAATTTGAAATCGATCTCTAGCGGTTAGCGGATCCCACCAAAGTTTAACTTTTGAGGAAAGAGCACCTATATCAATTTTCTCTGATACTCTAGAAGAACTTCCGGCTTCTGGTGGAGGTAAATCAATGGTCTCGATGTTAGTGGATGAAAGTGGGTCGAACATTACTTTATCGTAAGTCCGATCGTACAATAAGTCCGTAAGTTGACCTGAAAGTGATTGAAATTCAGTATTGAGGTTCTCACGGTCATTTTGAGAGTAAATCATGTCAGTTGCTTCATAAGCTAGTTCATTCATCCTTTTCATTGTGTTATCGGCATAGCTAAGGATGTCAGATTGGTACTGAGCTAGATGGTAAGCATTCTCGAGGTTTTTTTTGGCGGAATGGGAAATCTTGTTTTCAACTTCCAGTCTTTTCGATATACGCAAAGCACCAGAGTCAACCGATTGACTATTTGTAAGACGATTGCCTGAAGAAATTCTTTCATTCGAATCAACTATTTGTCGCCGACGAATAGACTGCCTGATTTGATGGCGGTTATCTAAGGTTGGAGTGATTAAAGACATTTTAAATTTTTATGTTATTAGCTTCTGGCCAACTTGGCGCTCCACTCACTCATCAATTTGAATCATGAGTGGTAGCGCCAAATCATTTAAGCCGTTGACTTATTTTCGGCCAAAATTTAGCAAGTCTAACACTATCCCCATGTTTAGATTAGACTGAGCCAATGCAGCACTTGCTGCGTACACCTGGACATTATACTTTGCGTAATTAGTAACCTCTTCGGCTACATCCACATCCATGATCCGACTATTCGCAGATTGCAAATTAGTCTTGCTGCTTGCAAGGAAGTCAGAGGAGAACTGAAGTCTTGACGAAGTCGCTCCGCTTGTTGCACGTAAGCTTGCTACATTATTTATAACTGAAGTAATATTACCAATACTTACCGCTGATATACTAGTAGCTGCAGCTGTCGTTGCAGAATCCCCTAAGTTAATCGCTCCGCTAATACTTAAGGCTTCATCAATATTCAAAGAACTGATTGAAATAGAAGCTCCTGATTCACCACGGGTTGATATGTACACATTCTTTGAGTTGGTGCCAGTAGTAAACAGACTTAACGAATTAAAAGTTTCGCTAGTAAAGCTGTTTAGAGACTTTTGCAACTCCTTGAACTCGGATGCGTAACTTGATTTGTCAGATGAGGTGGCAGTACCGCTTCCATAACTTACTCGAATTGTTGACATTCGATCGAGGATACTCGCTATTGATTCTAGGGCACTATCTTGTGTGTCCGTAAAAGAAAGAGCGTTATCTACATTATTTTTGGTGGCACTGGTTACAGTTATAGCATGTTTCAGTTTCATTGATACAGCTAGGCCCCCTGGGTCATCGGATGGTTTATTGATCCGGTTTCCGCTGGAAAGGCGCATAAGACTTTTACTGAGCAAAGACTGTGCGTTCCCGAGTTGAAGGGCGTTATAATTTGAGGTCGTACTACCTCCTCCTAGATTTAGACTCATAACTTTTGCCTAATTTAGAGGAGTAATAAAGCAGTAGAAGAGGACTGATTTGCTTGTGATAACATTGCCGCCGAGGCCTGCGTAAGGATGTTATATTTAGCAAAACGAGTAGATTCTTCTGCCACATCGACATCCATGATCCGACTATTAGCTGCTTCCAGGTTAGCCTTGGTTAGCCTAGCGTGATCTTCAGACAATTGAAGTCGAGCCATGCCCGCGGCATTGGTTGCACGCAAGGTGGCCACATTTTCAAGAGCTTTAGTGAAGAAGCCTATACTTAACTCAGACACTGCCACTTTTGTCGTCCCGCTAGCATTAGCTAGAGACTTGGAATTGGCAGCACCAGTGGCAACATTTGCTGTATTAGTTGCACTAGTAAATGTAAGAGCACTAAGAAGTAAGCCCTTAGATAAACTCACAACTGCACCAGAACCACCTTGATCTGAGGTGAAGATGGTAACATTGACTATGTTAGTACCGAACACCAAGTTTGCACCCCCTGCAGAAGGGCCTAAGCCAAACAGGCTTACCCCATTAAACTTCTCGCTTGCGATCGCATGCAATTGTTGTTGGAGGGCTTCAAACTCAACATTATAGTTTGCCACATCAGCCGGACTTTTGATTACATCCAAGCTCATTGATTTGAGTTCAGACATCCGGTTAATGATGGTGGCAGATGATTGTAGTGCACCATCTTGAACTTCTCCAAATGAGATCGCATTCTGAATATTTGCGATCACAGATCGGTTCCGTCCAATTGCGGAGGTGAGTTTCATTGATACTGCAAGTCCGCCAGCGTCATCTGCAGGAGAAGTAATCTTCTGTCCACTCGAGAGACGGGTCAGGCTTTGTTGTAGTTTCCCACTATTTTTATTGAGTGAGGAGGCAGCACTGTTTGCGGCTGCATTTGATAGTATTGATAAGGCCATAATTTCGAATTCCTTTCTTTATATGGGTTAGGGTAGTTTTTATCCGAGTAGCATTAGTGCTGTATTTTGTGATGAATTGGCTTGAGCCAACATCGCAGCAGATGCTTGGGATAATATGTTATACTTGGCTAATGCAGTGGACTCAGTGGCCACATCGACATCCATGATTCGGCTATTGGCCGCTTCAAGGTTAGCCGAAGATAATCTGAGATGATCTTCAGCGAATTGAAGACGAGTCATCGTGGCTCCGTTTTCTGCTCGCAATGTGGCAATATTTTCCAAAGCTGATGTAAAGAAGCTTACTGAAATATCGCCGATGTCTATAGCTGTGGCAGAAGTCGAAGCAGCTATTGTGATACCTGTACCTGTCGCTGCACTTGCTGCATCCGTTAGACTGGTAAAGGTAAGAGCAGACATGAGTGCAGATTTATTCAAACTCACTACCGAACCAGCGGCTCCACGATCTGATGTGAATACGCTGACCGTATGCTTGCCAGTTGCCGCATTACCAAAGGTCATGGCGGCACCTGAAGTGGTAGTGGAAGCAAATAAACTTACTCCGTTGAAGGTTTCTGCAGTGATTGCAAACAATTGCTGCTGGAGAGCCCTGAACTCAGTATTGTAGTTTGATATATCTGCAGAACTTTTCATCACATCTAGACTGAGTGATTTAAGTTCGGCTAATCGATCAACAATTCTCGCCCCTGCTTGCAATGCACCATCTTGCACCTCACCGAATGATAGTGAATTTTGGATATTTGAAATCGCAGCTTTTGTTCGACTGATCGAAGAACTGAGTTTCATTGATACCGCAAGTCCACCTGCATCGTCTGCTGGTTTAGTGATGCGTTTGCCACTCGATAAGCGAGTTAGGCTTTGCTGTAGTTGCTTGTTGTTTTCCGTTAGGTTAAACGACGCACGTATTGCCGCCGGGTTTGTGTTTATTGTTAATGACATAGGGATAATCCTCCATGATTAGTATTTTGTCCCGCAACTTCTTGTTGCTCGTCCGATTTTAAGCAGGTATCGAAAACCTGATTTTTGATAAGGGAAAGAATGCCCTTAGGGTTAGATTTTATTGTAATGTGCATCTCGTAGGCCTTAGAGGAGTAATAAAGCAGTAGAAGAGGACTGATTTGCTTGTGATAACATTGCCGCCGAGGCCTGCGTAAGGATGTTATATTTAGCAAAACGAGTAGATTCTTCTGCCACATCGACATCCATGATCCGACTATTAGCTGCTTCCAGGTTAGCCTTGGTTAGCCTAGCGTGATCTTCAGACAATTGAAGTCGAGCCATGCCCGCGGCATTGGTTGCACGCAAGGTGGCCACATTTTCAAGAGCTTTAGTGAAGAAGCCTATACTTAACTCAGACACTGCCACTTTTGTCGTCCCGCTAGCATTAGCTAGAGACTTGGAATTGGCAGCACCAGTGGCAACATTTGCTGTATTAGTTGCACTAGTAAATGTAAGAGCACTAAGAAGTAAGCCCTTAGATAAACTCACAACTGCACCAGAACCACCTTGATCTGAGGTGAAGATGGTAACATTGACTATGTTAGTACCGAACACCAAGTTTGCACCCCCTGCAGAAGGGCCTAAGCCAAACAGGCTTACCCCATTAAACTTCTCGCTTGCGATCGCATGCAATTGTTGTTGGAGGGCTTCAAACTCAACATTATAGTTTGCCACATCAGCCGGACTTTTGATTACATCCAAGCTCATTGATTTGAGTTCAGACATCCGGTTAATGATGGTGGCAGATGATTGTAGTGCACCATCTTGAACTTCTCCAAATGAGATCGCATTCTGAATATTTGCGATCACAGATCGGTTCCGTCCAATTGCGGAGGTGAGTTTCATTGATACTGCAAGTCCGCCAGCGTCATCTGCAGGAGAAGTAATCTTCTGTCCACTCGAGAGACGGGTCAGGCTTTGTTGTAGTTTCCCACTATTTTTATTGAGTGAGGAGGCAGCACTGTTTGCGGCTGCATTTGATAGTATTGATAAGGCCATAATTTCGAATTCCTTTCTTTATATGGGTTAGGGTAGTTTTTATCCGAGTAGCATTAGTGCTGTATTTTGTGATGAATTGGCTTGAGCCAACATCGCAGCAGATGCTTGGGATAATATGTTATACTTGGCTAATGCAGTGGACTCAGTGGCCACATCGACATCCATGATTCGGCTATTGGCCGCTTCAAGGTTAGCCGAAGATAATCTGAGATGATCTTCAGCGAATTGAAGACGAGTCATCGTGGCTCCGTTTTCTGCTCGCAATGTGGCAATATTTTCCAAAGCTGATGTAAAGAAGCTTACTGAAATATCGCCGATGTCTATAGCTGTGGCAGAAGTCGAAGCAGCTATTGTGATACCTGTACCTGTCGCTGCACTTGCTGCATCCGTTAGACTGGTAAAGGTAAGAGCAGACATGAGTGCAGATTTATTCAAACTCACTACCGAACCAGCGGCTCCACGATCTGATGTGAATACGCTGACCGTATGCTTGCCAGTTGCCGCATTACCAAAGGTCATGGCGGCACCTGAAGTGGTAGTGGAAGCAAATAAACTTACTCCGTTGAAGGTTTCTGCAGTGATTGCAAACAATTGCTGCTGGAGAGCCCTGAACTCAGTATTGTAGTTTGATATATCTGCAGAACTTTTCATCACATCTAGACTGAGTGATTTAAGTTCGGCTAATCGATCAACAATTCTCGCCCCTGCTTGCAATGCACCATCTTGCACCTCACCGAATGATAGTGAATTTTGGATATTTGAAATCGCAGCTTTTGTTCGACTGATCGAAGAACTGAGTTTCATTGATACCGCAAGTCCACCTGCATCGTCTGCTGGTTTAGTGATGCGTTTGCCACTCGATAAGCGAGTTAGGCTTTGCTGTAGTTGCTTGTTGTTTTCCGTTAGGTTAAACGACGCACGTATTGCCGCCGGGTTTGTGTTTATTGTTAATGACATAGGGATAATCCTCCATGATTAGTATTTTGTCCCGCAACTTCTTGTTGCTCGTCCGATTTTAAGCAGGTATCGAAAACCTGATTTTTATTTTGTGAAAATGACATATTAGGGTTGAAGTAAAATATTTGTAATTTTTCCTGAAATCCTCGTAGCTTGCGACAGTGTGGCTAAATTGAAGTCCTTTAGTATATTGGCTTTCGCCAGGTTTATTGATTCTTCATCATATTTTGTATCTTGAATCCTAGAGATACTTGATTGATAAGCATTATTTCGATTACCAAGGCTTTTAATGTTATGCTCAATTAATGTTAAGTTACTACCTACACTTGCACGGTTTGTTGCAATGCTCTCAGTAAGAGTTTTAACCCTTTCCAAAGTAAGTGAGGCAGTACTAATTGAAGACAAATTATAATAGCCTGTATCCCCAAATGATATCGGTGAAATGTTAGCGAGATTTATTGTCTTACCATCTGCTGAAATCTTTGGGTCGCTTGTTCCAGATGAGACTTCTTCAATAAAGGAACCTTGAGGCAAACCTGTTGCGTTGGGGATTACACTTTGTGAATCTAAGGATCCTCCACCTCCACCAGCATCGCTACCACGAATTGAGCCAGTATCAGAATTAGCACCACTTTCTACATTATTTGTATAGTCATATTTGCCGACATCTTTTACGAAATCCCTTCCAATAGTACCTTTAAACTGTGTGATGAATCCGGCGTTATCTGTATAGCCACGACCACTAAGATTATTGTTGATATATTGGTCTAACCCCCCAGCACTTGCACCGACACCAGCATCGAACTGAGACTTCATCCATTGTGTTAGATGTTTGATGCCGTCCGATTGACCCGCCGCTTTTATCTCATAATGTAAGAAGCGGGCAGCAAGGAAAGCCGAACCATACTGATTTGATGTTGTCCAACTTTCATTCCCTGTACCGATGCTCGTGAGTAACGCGTCAATTTCAGAGTCCGATGGATTAGTACCTAGGATATGCTTGATTCGATCATCTGCTCCTCTGATAAGCTCAGCAAGACCCTCTTTAAACCATGTGGCAGAACTTGTACCATCACCAGTTAGGTCGCCAAAGTAAGAATTCTGAGCCTGCATCAGATGGACCATTTCATGAGCGACAATTCCGTCCGCAGTTGAAGCGGGTTGAGTATGAGGCGCAGTAAAGTCAGGCAGGTCGAACTGCATTTCTAATACATCGGCAACACTTCCATTCCAAGAGGTTAGGACAAAGGCCGCATATCCTCCTGTGTCTTCTTCGTTTACAATCAGATCCCATGAGTCAGCAGGATTTGTGGACCAGCCATATTCTTGTGTTATTAGGTCCTCACTTGCTTTTAACCAATTATTCTTTAGCGAATTTATAAACTCTTGTTTTTCATCACTAAAACTACTGCTGAATAATTTATTTCCATTAAATGTCTCATTTTGAATGGATGTGAATTGATCAACTAATTGTAAGAATTCTTGATTGTAGTTTTCTCTTTCATTTTCGGATAACATTACATCTGTAGACTTAGACGCAATTTCACCCATTCGATCTACCACCGATGCAAGACTTTCAAGTATTCCATCTTGTACATTAATAAAAGAGGAAAGGTTCTGTAAGTTTGTAGACAAACTTGATTCAATTAGCCCTAGGTGAGAAAGCTTTGACGAGATAGCAAACGCTCCACCATCTTCCGAGCGAAGATTCTCATTTTTACCAGAAGATAAGCTAGCTATAGAATTATCTTTATTTCTACTCGCCTTGAAAAGGTGATGATTTGCTTTCGCCTGAAAAGAATGAATGTTCACTTAAATTACTCGATTGAAAATGATACCAAATTAATAAATTATGTATTAAGTTTTTAACTTCCTATCGAAGTAGCATTAGAGCTGCATTGGGTGTAGTGTTAGCTTGTGCTAACATTGATGCAGAGGCCTGGACTAAGATATTGTACTTGGCTAGGTTTGTACTCTCAGTGGCAATATCAACATCCATGATTCTACCGTTTGCAGCCTCCAGAGTTGCTTTTGTCCGATTAGCTTGCTCAAAGGCAAAGTTAAATCTCGATACAGTGCCACCGTTTTCAGCTCGCAATGTGGCAATGTTCTCGATGGCTTGAGTGAAAAAACTAACTTC
>CAYLIJ010000014.1:0-53210 GCA_964383925.1 uncultured Puniceicoccaceae bacterium | reverse complement strand
ACGGGCAAATAATTGATCAAGAAACCGCTCGTACGCATCAGAACGATCATCATTAAGAAACTTTTCTAACTCATCAGTTTCCGGAGGCAACCCGTTCAACACCAAGGATGCACGCCTAGCCAAAGTCGTTCGATCGGCTTCCGTTGCAAATCCATGCCCCGCGTCGCTGAGCCCTTTCTCAATAAAATGATCCACCGGGTTAATCGCAGGCTGAACTTCATTCTTAGTCGGGGGAACAAAAGACCAATGTTCAGCGTATTCTGCACCGGATATAACCCAATCCTTGATCAATTGCTTTTCTTTTGCCGTTAAAGTTTTGCCAAAATCTACAGGAGGCATTGGATCCTCCTCATCGATAATTCGATAAAGCAACTCACTTTCCTTCAAATCCTTGGGATCAATCGCATGATAACCTCCTAAATCCTTCTTGGCTAATTCCTCTGTATCCAGCCGAACTAAGTCTTTCTTTTGAGTATCTGGTCCATGACAAGCAAAGCATTTGTTAGAAAGGAGAGGTAAAACTTCGCGGGCAAAGTCAATCTGAACAGATTTTGCGAAAGAACTACTTAAACCAAAAATTAAAATGGAGATAAAAAAGCGAATTTTCATTATCGAGCAGGATAAAAGAATGGGGGTTTAAACAATTAATTTGTGGATACAGTATGCACAAAAGAAGGCGATATTGGAATTTGCGTGGGAACTATATTAGACAAAAAAATCGGATATTTTGAGCGTTAGAGTTATTTGTATTATTCTTGGTATTGATTTCTTATCTCTAATTCAGAACACTCCATCGTGTTTGATTAGTTGCCAAAAATATTCCCGACAAATACTTTTGGGATATTCTCTAAAATCTTAAGGAAGGTTAATTGCTAGTTAAGAAGAAAGGAATAATAGCCATCAAATCCCCGGAATTGGGTCACTAGGAAGAACTTTTTTTCCTTCCCAAATCACATGATCTTTCTCTACTGTTAAGATACGACTACGACTACCAGGAGCAGGTGCATTATTTACTTCTGGTAAAAAAGAAACATGCTCATCTATCACTTTTCTGAATTTTGTATCCTGTACGAGGTTTTTCCATTCATTAGGATCATTTCGCATATCGTATAATTCTCTTGAACCATCTGCATATTGAATAAATCTCCAACCCTCTGAACGAATCCCATGGTTATTTTGGTTATGAGTGGTAATAGCTGGGCGAACTCGTGTGGCATTCTCATCCTTCAGTTGAGGTAACAAACTCAATCCTTCTAATTTTTTATTTTGTGGAAGTGCGCAGAGATCAATCAGAGTCGGATAAATATCTAAAAGTTCAGCAGGTTTTTTACACAGCCCACTCTTTTGTACGCCAGGTCCTGCAAAAATTAGAGGAACGCGAGTGCTATCATCCCAAAGCGTATTTTTTCCAGAAATTTCTTTTTCTCCAATATGCCATCCATGATCAGACCAAAGAATCACAATGGTATTATCCTTATGACCCGATTCTTCGAGTCCCTTAAGAACTCTTCCGACCTGTGCGTCAATAAAACTGGTACAGGCTAGGTAAGAGCGAACGAGATTCCTCCATTGATTTGTTTCTTCCAACCATTTTAAACGAACCTCGGGTAAATACCAGTGCATATACCAAGAAAATCGAGGAGTATCTTCCCGATCGTTGCGTAGTATTTTAGGTAAAACCGAATCGTCATCAGGGAAAAGATCAAACCATTTTTGCGTAGCATAACAAGGGACATGAGGCAGGAAAAAACCTGTGGAAATAAAAAAGGGTTCATTCCTCTTCTTTTTGAGTTCCTCAATCGTCCAACTTGCGACTTTATAATCCTGTTTATCTTCATCCTTGTGTGGAAATACTCCCCAATCGACCAAAGGATGATTCCCGAATGGGGTAGTAATCAACTTTTTCCTGGGTCTAATACCTACACCAGAGGATGGTCCTATTTCATCAAACTCACTGTCATTTTTCCCTCTTCCATTGCGACCATGATAAATCTTTCCCCCAGTCAAAGTTTCATACCCACCATGTTTCTTTAAGTACTGAGGTAGGGAGAGATGGTCCTTGTATTGTGGAAGAGTTCGAATCCACGGGGCTAATCCGTAGATACCAGTAGTAGAGGGGCGTAACCCAAGCATTAGGCTAGTTCGAGATGGATTACATAGGGGGGATTGGCAATGAGCGTTCGTAAAAGCAGTACCCGATTTAGCAAGACGATCAATATGCGGAGTTTGGGCCATAGGGTGACCACCTAAGTACCCAATCCAATCATTTTGGTCGTCAATCGCGATCATTAAGACATTAGGTTTTTCTCCCCAGAGAGAGAAACAAACTAGGAAAAGGAGACTGATGGAAAATTTCATCAATTCTATACAAATAAAACTCTTCCTAAAAAGCAAGTATTTGCTCGTTTGGCTATTGATTTATTCACAAAGCACGTCATGTTAAGTTCTTTATTCGTTTATTCATAGACAGATTAGGAATGTCAATTACGACACTCTCGATCCAAAATGTTACGAACGATCTAGGATAATCAAAGAAAATAGTAAAATGGAAATATATGTGGGTAATCTCCCTTGGTCAACAAGTGACCAAGATCTAACAGATGCATTCGGTGCATTTGGAAAAGTTGAAAAGGCTTCGATCATCTCTGATCGTAATTCAGGTCGTTCTAAAGGCTTCGGCTTTGTGACTATGGAAGACGCAGATGAAGCTAACAAAGCTATCGAGTCAATGAACGGCACCGAAATGGCTGGACGGAATCTAAAAGTTAATGAGGCTCGTCCTCGTGAGGATCGTCCTCCTCGCCAGGATAACTGGTAATCTTTAAACAAAAAAATCCGCGTAGAGCGGATTTTTTTTGGCTTTATTATAAAGTCTTCTTACTTCGAGTTTGCCTGTGCTAATAAATTGCTTCAGGACTTTTCATGTGAGTACAGAAAATCCAACTAGTTTCCTTCAGAGTGTAGACCATTGTTTTAATCGAGCAGCATCTGCACTTGAACTACCTAAAGGGCTTGCCCGACAAATTCGGACTTGCAACGCAATTTGTGAAATGAAATTTGGAGTTGAAATACAAGGAGGGTATGAAATTTTTACTGGTTGGCGTGCAACACACAGCGAACATGTTCTACCGGCCAAGGGAGGTATTCGATATGCACCATTCGCTGATCAGCAAGAAGTTGAAGCACTGGCTGCACTGATGACTTATAAGTGTTCAATCGTGAGCGTTCCCTACGCGGGGTCAAAAGGAGCTCTCAGAATTGACCCAAAAAAATATTCCATTGAAGAACTGGAACATATTACTAGAAGGTTTGCACAAGAGCTTGATAAAAGAGGATTACTTGGACCAGGAATTAATGTCCCTGCCCCTGACATGGGTACCGGGCAAAGAATGATGTCTTGGATTGCAGATGAATACCAAAAACTACATCCTTCTGATATTAACGCTCAGGGCTGCGTAACTGGAAAACCAGTTCATTTTGGAGGAGTGGAAGGTCGGATGGAAGCAACTGGAAGAGGTGTTCAATATGGTCTCCAAGAATTCTTCAGACATCCAGACGATATTACAAAAGCAAATTTAGAAGGATCTTTAGCCGGTAAAAAGATCATCGTTCAAGGATTAGGAAATGTGGGATACCACGCGGCCAAATTTCTTCAAGAAGAAGACGATGCATGTATTATCGCCATTATTGAACGAGATGGTGCAATTATTAATGAAGAGGGCTTGGATGTAGAATCCGTTTCAAAATATAAATTAGAAAATGGTAAAGTGGAGGGCTTTCCTGGTTCTCAGTTTGTAAAGAATGGGCAGGATGTTCTTGAACATCCTTGCGATATTCTAATTCCTGCAGCAATGGAAGGCGTAATTACTCATGAGAATGCCCCAAGAATTCAAGCAAAAGTAGTCGCTGAAGCTGCTAATGGACCAGTTACCTATGAGGGAGATCAAATCCTCAACGAAAAAGGTGTATTTGTTATACCCGATGCTTATCTTAACGCCGGTGGAGTGACCGTTTCCTATTTTGAATGGCTCAAAAATCTATCACATGTTCGATTTGGTCGAATGGATCGAAGGTTTGTAGAAGCTCAGGGTCAAAAAATTATCGAAGCCATAGAGAGCGGGATAGGGAAATCTCTTGCAGAAACCGCCAAAAACAAATTACTTGCCGGTCCCAGTGAAATCGATCTCGTTCGTTCGGGTTTAGATGATACTATGAGAGTTGCTTATTCGGAGATTAAAGAACAAGAACTTTCAAATAGTAAAATTAATGACCGTAGAACTGCCGCGTATGCTCTTGCCATACGTAATATAGCAGATTTCTACGAAAGTATGTATTTGTAAAATCCGTGCCCATTTTTTTCTCGGACGCCTCCAATAAAGAAATCGAAAAAGCTCTTGTTCTTGCTGAACAAGCTTTTTATAAATTCCGTAAAATCAGCGGTTCCAAGAGGGCTAATTTTCTCATACAGATTGGGAAAAAGATAGAAAATAACCGTCAAGATATAATCTCCATCTGTGACCAGGAAACTTCTTTGGGCAAGCAGCGCCTAGAGATGGAACTCTTTCGAACAATAGAGGAAATTAAAGTGTTCGCGCAAGTAGCAATAAATGAAGAATGGCATTGTCGATCTTCCCAAAAAGCGAACTTCCAAGAATCGAGCCCCCTACTCGTAAAAAAAAATATACCTGTCGGCCCCGTAGTAGTAATTGGAGCGTGTAATTTCCCATTAGCTATATCTGTGGTAGGAACGGATACCGCGTCCGCACTTTCAGTAGGTTGTACCGTAGTAGTTAAAGCTCATCCTGCTCATCCTCGAACCTGTCAAATACTTGCCGACTTGGTTAAAGTTGCGATGGAGGAATGTGAAATGCCATCTGGAACATTTCAGCTTATTCATGGCGAGAGTTATGAAGTTACGCAAAGCTTAGTGGCCCATCCCAGCGCCTCATGTGTTGCCTTTACAGGATCACTACAAGGCGGAACTGTATTATCAAAAATTATATCTCAACGAGAAAAACCAATCCCTTTTCATGCGGAAATGGGTAGTCTTAACCCAGTCATCGCACTACCCCACAAGGTTGAAAACGAAACTGCCAAACTTGCACTTGATTATGTCCAGGCTGTCAATCTTTTCGCAGGGCAAATGTGCACAAAACCAGGAGCACTTTTTATTTTACAATCATCTGACCATTTATCCTTTCTCCAATGCATTAAGAATACTGTTAATCAACAAGAGATCCTGCCCATGTTAAATGGAGACATATACGATAATTATGAAAAAAGTAGCAATTACCTCAAAAAAGTTCTCCCCTTACTTGCTACCAATGAATCCAATCAAGATAAAGTTACAAACCCAGCTTATTGCAGAATCTTCGGATTAAATTCAGAAGAATTCATTCAAAGACCTGAATTAAGAACTGAAGCCTTTGGTCCTTCTTCTTTACTCATAGAATGCAAGAATGAAGATGAACTTTTCAATTGTATTGAATCTTTTGAAGGTAGCTTGACCGCAAGTCTTCATTGTTCAAAAAAAGAGTTATCTTTAGGGCAAAAAATATTCCCGATACTCGAATCAAAGGTAGGTCGTTTGCTGTGGAATGGGTTTCCACCCGGAGTTACACCTGGTCCAGCTACACATCACGGGGGTCCTTGGCCTGCAACCACTGATTCGGGCTACACATCAATCGGTAAAGAAGCATATCAGAGATTTGTTAGGCCCTTATGTAAACAAGGATTCCCTGAAGATAAAAATTAGCTAATATGCCTTAATGCATCGACTGGACTCATCTCTGAAGCTTTTCTGGCTGGGTAAATCCCAAAGATAATACCAGTCAAAACAGCGATCAAAAAAACAAGAGGTAAAGACCATAAGACTAATTCTGGAGTCATATTTTTCATAGAAGGCGGAAGGGACTCAAAAATAGTTGGAGTAAAATCCTCCAAAAAACGAAGACCTATATCATAAGCAGGCTCACAAAGAAAACCAGCCGCGATTCCCAACAACCCACCCAAACCAGCCAGGGCAATTGTTTCAATTAAAAATTGCATGGTAATGTCCGCTTTTCTTGCACCCAATGCTCGTCTAATCCCAATCTCTCGAGTTCGTTCCGTCACAGTGGCCATCATAATGTTCATAATACCTATTCCTCCGACAAGGAGGGATATCCCAGCAACAAGTCCCATTAATGCAATAAAGGTGAGTCTGGCTTTTTCTGCCTGCTCCATTAATTCCAGAGGAATGGTGAGTTGATAATCCTCCATTTCATGTTCCTTATCGAGAAAATCTCGTAGCATTTGAGCGACCGTCATCAATTTTGTTGGATCCTCTAAAGTAAGGATTACCTTTGAGAGTAAAGGCGTCCCATCATACCCGCGGTAATAATAATCAAATACTTTACTCCAAACAGTTTGAAGGGGCAGATAGACATTATCTTCAAATAATTCCTTGAAGCCGAGTTTATCAGTATCCTTCAATTCAGTTCTCGGGCTCACTTCGCCCACCACAGTATATAAATTACCCGCAATATTAACCGTATTTCCGATTGAATCACCAAATGGGAAAAGAACCTTGGCCAATCCAGCAGCGAGAACACAGACTTCTGCTTCTTCTTGATTATCAAATTTCGATAAAAACCTTCCTTTAGATACTTCTAAATTATGCAATTTTTGATAATTCGGATTACAACCCAGTAATTCTGCACGGGTTTTCCCTGCTTTGGTAAAAACCGTACGATTATCAAGTTCACGAGTGGGATAAATCGCGGATAAATGAGGTATTAATTCATGAATTTTGCTTAAGTCATTGGCCGTAATACCGTAAGAATAAAAATTTTGACCCTTACTTTTTCGTTCCGATTCGGGCGGTCTTTTCGAAGAGAGAATCAAATTATTCGCACCTAGAGCCATAATCTCACCCTCTGCCTTTTCAGCAATTCCTTCTCCAATCGCAAGTAACCACACCACGCTCACGACTCCAATAAATACTCCTAAGCCTGTAAGTAATGAGCGCATCGGATGAGTCCAAATACTCAACAAAGCGGCTTTTCCTAGATTGTGCCAGAATCGCGAAATTCTTTGTCGCCAAGAAATAACCACTCGAGGTTTTGATTGAGCTTCAATTGGTTTCAGCTCGATTGCTTTTTCAACTCGAACATCCTCTACGATTTTACCGTCCTTCATCCGAATCACACGACGAGCCCGACGAGCAACCTCATCTTCATGGGTTACCAATACAATGGTTTTTCCCTCCTCATTTAACTGCTCCAATAAATTGAGAATTTCCTCTGTCGTGTTGCTGTCCAAATTACCAGTCGGCTCATCAGCCAATAAAAAGGCAGGATTACTAGACAATGAACGGGCAATTCCAACCCGTTGTTGTTGCCCACCTGATAGTTCCTGAGGGCGATGGTTCAATCGATCACCCAACCCCACTCGCTTAGCTAGTTCTTCTACTTTTGAGAGGCTATTATTATCACCACGAAGATAAGCACGTGGCATTCTAATGTTTTCAACTACATTTAAATAAGGAATCAAATTATAGGATTGAAAGACAAAGCCAATTGATTGACCTCTTACATTGGAAAGTTCGTTATCAGTTAAGTGGGTAACCTCACAACCATTAACTTCGTAGGTTCCATTAGTGGGACGATCTAAACAGCCCAGTAAATTCAATAATGTACTTTTCCCTGAACCTGAAGGTCCCATAATAGCAACATAATCACCTTCGGGAACATTCAAATCGACTGAATCAAGTGCACGAACCTCCTCGTCCCCCATTTGATAAATTTTGGACAAAGATCGAACAGAAAATGCAAAGCTCATTGGCTAAAGATAACGCACACCAAAATTATTTTGGGTACGAAATAAGGTTATACGGCTGTTTTTTTTTCTCCGATTTCAGACGCAAACTTTTCAATAAAAGAATCGGGATTAACTAAAATATTTTCTCCTTCTTTTAATCCTTTCAACACCACAACCATAGTTAAGTTATTAGATCCAAGTTCCAATGCACGAACAGAAAAACTGTTATTATCAGCAATACTAACAAGGCAATAATCATTTCCATTTCTACGAAAAATTGCGGTTATTGGAACCTGTAATGCTTGATCAATTTTCTCAGATAAAATAGATGCCTTTGCAGACATCCCTGAGCGAATCCCAATAGGTGGGTTATGAATTAAAATATGAGTGGCGTACTCTTTAATATGAGAGGTGTAACGGCTCACTGATGGAAGAGGGTAATCGCTTACCGATTCAACCCTTCCTATAAGTTCAATTCCTCGCAATGCATCGATTTTAATCGAGCAAATCATTCCCTCCCTTATCTGTTCAATTCGATTCTCATTCACTTTAGCAATGACTCGCATAAGGGATGCATCAGGTAATCGAATAATTTTTTGCCTTTCTCGGACTAACTTACCTTCCGCGATTAAGATACCATCTTCGGAGCCTGAATTCGAATGATTAGCATAAGTAACCTCCCCACTAGCAGGAGATTTTATAATACACTTTTTTATCTGTTCATTAATTTCTTTTTCACGGGTGCATTCCAACTCATAGGAATTCTCAACTGATTTAAGTTTTGCGGCTAAGGTTTGAATAGATGCGGTAAGGTCATTGACCTTGGCCTTTTTTGAATGTACGCGAAGTACCTCCAATTTAGTTTGAGCAAGATCCAACTCCTTACGTGCTTTCTCTACTGCAAATTGATCCGCCTCTAATTGAGCGTCAGATACATACCCCTTAGAAGCTAACCGTTTGCTGTATGAAAAATATTCCTCCGCTCTTCGAAGATTTTCAATACCGACAAACTCTGAACTCTCAAGTTGTTCCTCTTCTTGCCGAAATGAACCAGAAAGATACTCCTCCATTGATAATTGAGCCGCTTCCAAATCCGCCTTCGATTTTACTAAAGATGCACGGGATTGATGAACTGAAATTCGCTGTTGCAGCAAATCCTTCTGAAGTGAGGCATCATCAAGCCGAACTAAAAAATCACCTTTTTGGACAATTGTGCCTTCGGGTACAATTTCTAGGATACTTACTCCGAGTGAAGACCTACCGCGCACCTCGCATCGAATTTCAACATTTTCTGCACTTTCAACTTCACCTGGCTCTGTGACCTCAAGCACAAATTCAGCTAGTGAAACTTGTTGCAACAGGGGTTGTATCGCAAGACTATCCTTTACTTCATCTCCGGTAATCCACCAAGCCAAAGACAACATACCTGCCCCTGCCAACCCTAGCAATGCCTTGGTTGAAACGAAACCTGCTTTTGAATTAAAAAACATACTATTTTATAGCATAAGTTATCTACAAAATTGCGCAAGTTAGGATCAGAAGATCATTCACTTTTTATAAAGAAGGTTCCAGCGATATTACAGGGCCAGTGTCTATCCATAGACCATTTTCTAAAAGCCGCATTGAGCCTAGATCATAGGTAAGTCTCATTCGCATTGCCTCATATCCAATCCAGACATTTAAAAATGAATTACTAGCTTCCAATAAATCATTTAATGCATTCACCAAGTCACGTGCAGTAGTAGCACCAAACTGAGAGCTTTTACCTGGCTTGGGGGGCTCATTAAGGCGTAGTCGAGCCAAGTCGACTTGTGCAATCGCACCCCGAACCGCAGCACGGCTAAGTTCAAAATTCAACTGATAAAGCCTAGACATCCGCGTATGCTGGCGAAGAGATCTTAAAACATTATCTTCAAACGCTAAATATTGACGACGCGCTTGCTGATATTGAATTAACGAAGCTTGATAGCTATTACGTTCACGAACCTTAGAAAGTGGGGTATCTAATTCGAGTCCCACCTGTACCCCTCCTTCACTTGATTTAAAGTGACTAGAACCCAATGAATCTGATCCTAAATCACCTGATAATACCAAGTCTAAATCTGTTCGTAAATCATCTCTAGCTAAGTCAGCAGTTCTCCAGGAATCAACTAAAGCAGCGCGTGCATTCATCCAATCCAACCGAGCATTGGATGCGTTTTGATGGGCAATCTGTGGATCAACCGATACCTCGGTCATTACAATCGACTCAAGCCTTACCGATGCCCGGGTAAGGGAAAATTCAAGAACGACGCCAGCTAAATCATTTAAACGAGTACTCAGTACTCTTCGAGAATCTTCAATTGAGCGGGAAGGTAATTCCTCAATCCAGTTATTGAACTGGACCCAATGACTACCGATCTCGCTGTTTAACCTAGTACTCGTTTTATTCAAATCCAAAACAAGTTGATCTAATTCATTATCCTCAAATGCATTACTCCCCATCCCTAAATCTTTTAAATCAGAACGATTGCGAAGGTTCTTATACCATTTTTTTCGTTGCGGTAATTGATTAAAGAGAATTTCTAAATCTTTTTGTAATCCACCTTGACTCTGGTCGAAAGAATACTTCATTTCAATTATCTGGGATCCAAGGTCTTCTAAAAGAGCAAAATCGATTTTTAGATCCGCACTTCGTATTGTCCGAAGCAATTCGTTAATTTGATTCTGAACATCAACCAGTGTGGGGTCAGTAAGACGAAAATGATCGAGATAGTCATCTTCAACGCGAATCGTTAGATCAGGAGGTAAACCTAAAAAAATCTTATATCCATCTAACTTATTTTCAAATACTGATTTTGCGGCAAGAAGTCCACTCTGTCCGTTGTAAAGCGCTTGTCTAGCCTGATCGACTTGTAATCGATTTCCGATACGGCCCGCTTCAAATGCAGCTTCCAACTGGGCGAGACTATCCTTTAATTTGACCACATTTGCTTCTTGATTCCTTATTCTCTGAACTTCCTGCACCAGTCCCAAATATCCTGATACTCCATTTGAAAAAGAAGACGATCTGGGGATACCACTCGCCCCTACTACTTCCGATGGATTACTTCCCGTAGTTACATCAAGAAAAAAGCCCTGCCTAAATTGCTCCAATCGTCTTGCGTCTGCCAATAACTTTCGTTCGGCCAAGGTCAGCCTTTCCTTATAAATTCTTTTACTCGCACCACGAAGAAGTGGTTGGGTAATAGTTAGGTTCGCTAATGAACCCCCGACTTTGGTGTCCCCATTACTTAACTCTAAGCTAAGACGATTGGCTAAAGAAACCACCCAATTTGCTCCCTGTCCGGCGACTCCACGAATACCTACTTGGGCTCTTGTCTGAACACCCACCTCTTCCTCGTCACTTTCTCGATCCGCCTTGGCTGAGATACCTGCAAATGGATTAGGTTCCAATCGGAATCTTTCATAAGTTACGTCAAGGGCGGAAAGATAAAGGTTTTCTTTTTGCCTTTGAAATTCGGAAGAATGCAAGACTGCGAGAGACATTGCATTTTCTAAATTTAACAGCACTACCCCATTATCGTCTAGTGGAAGCGAATCCTTCCATTGAATACCAACCAGTAAATTAGTTGTATTTCCATCAGCATAGGCATTCTTTTCTTGAATACGCTCGGTGATTTTTCGTGAATTAGAATCATCTCTAGGTACTAATGGAAAAAAACTACTTTGAGGAGCATTTAAACGAGATTCTTTACTTAGATCCCAATTAAATCCGGGTACATCCTGCAAAAGCTTACGGACTTCCCGATCTGCACTTTTCGGGTCAATTTTAGAACGGCATGCACCCAAACTGAAAATAATAATCAATAGTGCACTAAGTGCACCCCTACTTCTTTTCATCAAAAAATAAATCTAAACCAATAGGTCGATTAACTGAAAAGTTCAGTGATCGCCTGTGCTTTGACCAATTCACGTGGTTGATTTAGGTGATTATAAACGATGGTTTCCGGATCAATCCCAAAACCATGATAAATCGTCGCCAATAATTCTCTCGGGTGGATTGGTTTATCCAACGGTGCAGAACCTGTCTTATCCGACTCACCATGCACATATCCACGCTTGATCCCCGCACCCGCAATTACGCCAGTATAACAATAGGGCCAGTGATCACGACTTCCCCCATCATTTCCATTCCCAGAGGTACTTACCCCTTTTTCAGGACTGCGACCAAATTCTCCCACACACACGACCATAGTTTCATCAAGTAAACCGCGTTGGTCCAAATCTGTCATTAATCCAGACAATCCTTTATCCAGCATGGGTGCTGATTGATCTTTCATTCTCTTGGGTAAATCCTTGTGCGTATCCCATGAGTGATTATTCGAATTCGCCACCTTGGGCCAAATGACCTCGACCACACGAGTGCCCGCTTCTACTAAACGACGTGCCAGTAAGCAACTCTGGCCAAAAGTATTACGACCATATAATTCCCGATTTTTCTCAGTTTCCTGGTCAATAGCAAAAGCTTCCCGTGCCCGTCCTGATGCAACCAGATCTAGGGCACGATCGTAATGTTCATTCAGGTTGTATTTTTGAACCGCCTTATCAATCACCGGCATGGCGTCATTCATCGCATTTCGCAATCGAGCTCGCCTGTTCAAGCGAACGCCAAACATATCAGGTCTCATTTGCAAATCATCGACCCGAATCTTTGCCATTTTTTGCATATCCATATCGTCACCAGGTGGATATAAGGTATAAGGATCATATGCCTTGCCCAGAAATCCAGCGGTGCCACCTTTTCCTACCACCCCACTTTCCTGAAGCGGACGCGGGAGCATAACAAATGGAAGCATCGGTTCAGATGTTGGTTTGATTCGAATGATATTCGATCCGAAATTTGGAAAATCCTTTGGACTCGGTGGCTCAAGTTGGCCAGATGGACTGACTTTGTCTGTAGTATAACCAGTCATCATTTGATAAATGGCTGCAGTATGATTAAATAAACCCTTCGGGGTATAACTGACCGCACGCATCATGGTAAACTTGTCATTAACCTTAGCTAAGTTGGGTAGAAGTTCGGTGAAATTAACGCCTGGAATCTTGGTCGAAATTGGCTTAAAAATACTCCTTACATTATCGGGTGAATCAGGCTTAGGGTCCCATAGATCCAAGTGGCTCGGCCCTCCTTGAAGATAGATCATTATTATACTTTTTGCTTGTCCCCAACCAGGTCCACCACCACGCTTTGGATTAGCCGAAGCCTTCATCTGAAGCATCGCACCCAAAGAAAGTCCCAACATACTTGAACCTCCTACCTTCAACACATCTCTTCGACTCATGGATAAATGTGAATCACACAAGTCTATTCCTAATTCTCCTGCTATTCCAATCATATTTTTTCCTTAGTTTTAATTTTAAATTTATCTACGGGGCTTCAATCAAGTCAACTCAACGGTTAAACAAAAAGGCAGGTGTGTTAATTAAAGCCCATGTCAAATCCTGTGCTCCAACAAGCCTCTTGTTTGTAAGATGATTCTTACTTAAACCAAGAGCTCTTCGTAAACGTGCAATTTCGGGAGGCAACACAACGGGAATTTTTGCTTCCGCTAAACTTTTTTCTAATTTCGCTAATTTCGGATCTTTCGGTATCGGCTTATTCGCTTCATTTAATGAATAAGTCAAGAGAGCTCGTTCTGGGTTTGATTTCTTGAAAGCATTAGACAACTTATTTTTCTGCTCTGCAGTTCGCTTATCCTTTGCAATCGCGAAAATGGCTTTCACCTCTTTAGGCAAACCATAAGATATTGGTGCCCGGGCATCAGTAACGGCCAAACGAAATCGTCCTAGTGAATGCTGGCCACTTTGAAATGCCTGTTTTAATGTAAAAGTTAATTGCACTGGACCTTTAAAAGACAACTTTTGCTTAACTTGGAACGAAGCAAAGTGAACATTGCCCATTTGCGGAGCAATGGCCCAACCATTTTTACTCGGAAAAACCTTGCCATCGACTACAGAAGAAACCGGGTACCCTTTCTGGCTGAAGGTGGCGAGTGAGTTTTCAAAGGATAGTTTTTGTGAGAGCTCATTATGATAAAATTTAACCGTACGAAGTGAAACTCCATCGCCAAGTAGTAAAGAAAGACCCTTCAGGTCGTGAGCAGAAACAAAGTCCAATCGATAAGTCTTCCACTCACTCGACTTAGCAATCTGCACACTTTTAGATTCATTTTGCCCAGAATATATTGGTTGTTGAGCCGTTTTCCATCTGGCTTTCATGGTATTTCCCATAGTTGATTTGGCTTCTAGTTCAATAGAGAAGCTTCCTTTCGGCTGTTTCAAATCAATTCCCATACTAGGCACAAGAGGTTTACCAGCTCCCGATTGATAATAAAATCCTGAAGCTCCAGCTCCGTTATGGATTTTAACTAGAACTAAATTTAGACCCTTTTCGAGTGAAAGAATGATTTTATCTTGATCCGGTGCAGCTCCCCGTCCCACATTGTTATCCAAAACTATTTTACCATTTAAATAAACCCGTATGCCATCGTCGCTTCCCAAGCTCAATGGAATATCGATCGGGGCGGTAGCAGTGATTTCTTTTAATAGGTAATTCGATGTATTATCCCCAGAAAAAACGCTACCATACAACTTACCCTCATTCCATTCTGGTTTTGCCTGCCAGCGAATTTCTTTATTTTGATGCTTAAAAGATTTGTTGGGATCAAATACTTTTTCTAATTCAGGACCAGCTTTTTGGCTAAGACCTACACCGGTAAATGGACCGAGATGGTAAAAATCTTTCGCAGTTACCTTGGGCGATTTTCCTTTTGTTGAAAAAAGTAGGCTTTCGTTTCCATCTTGTACAAGTGAATGTGAACTAGGTTTCCATGGATGAAGATTCGTGCTTTTTCGAAATTTCCACTCTTTGAGTTTCTTCCAATGAATCAAGTTTTTGGTGGGCTCTGCAAAAACTTCCATTTCACTCAGCACGAAATTACCATCGCCAGGAGATCGCCCAGGTCCGTTCTTTGGCAATCGAGAATCAGTCATGGCTTCTATACGTACGCCACTTGGGTTGGGAATTTGGGATGTAGTCTTAATTACATAATTCCCTTTTGCACTTCGCCCACCCACAAAAATGGAACCGTCTTTTTGTGGTTCAAATTTGACGCCCGACATCTTGGAGCTAATTTGGCTTATATCTAGTTCCCGCCAAGCACTCTTCCCTGAAGCAGTATCCCTCTCCCAAGTGACTAGTCTATCGCCAAGTGTCTTATCGAATGAAAGCAAAGACTCTTTTGCCTTTTTAATGGTCGCATCTCGATTTTTCTTAGCCTGTTGAACCGCATCAGCATTTTGTGTGCGATAAGCAACAAGATCAAAATTAGCATGTTTTATTGCTTTCTTCCTTTCCTCCTCCTTGCCTGCAAGGAAATCTGTTATGTCGGATTCGGCTCGGTTTAACTCTTGAGTCAATTCCTTATGATCCTTATCTATCTGGCCACCAAATAAAGATAAACTCTGTTCAATTTCTTTTTTAACTGCGGGTCTGTTGAGAATACGAAGAAATAACTCATTGACCAATTGCCGGTCATCTTTTTGTTCTTTGACTAGTTTTGCAATCGCATTACTTGGATCAGAAATGGCGTTATTAACTGTGGGCCCGCTCACCAAGGCCATAACTGGTCCAAGTTGTAACTCCCCATTTCTTTCACATTCACAAGAAGTCTCCCGAGCGGGTCGACCAAAAGTACTCAAGAATCCATCCGCCAAGCTAATGCCCACATCTGGAAGGGATGCCGCACGAGTGCCAACTGGTACACCAGGGAACTTACTTTTCGAACCAGTCACGCGATACACTGCATCCAAGAGAGTCTCCGCGGGCAAACGTCTTGGAGTAGCATGAGAGAAATTAATCGTATCATCCTCGTTCCATGAATGAGTTGCGATGGACAGTTGATAAGTACGGGATTTACAAATTAATTTAATTATATGCCTAACATTAAATCCACTGGATATAAATTCCTCTTCCAGGTAACTTAAAAGTTCTGGATTACTGGGGGGATTACCCGCTCGAATATCATCAATTGGCTCGATTATTCCAATCCCGAAAAGATAGCCCCAAATCCGATTGACATAACTTTTGGCAAAATAAGCATTATCGGGCGATGTAATCCATGCCGCCAATTTCTCCCGACGGGACATTCCAGGTTTCTCAACAAATTTGGCTGGATAAGGAAAATTCGGCATAATTACTACCCCCGTACGTTCATGCTTCACCTCTCCCTCATTAACATCCTTTACAAATTCATAAAGTGGTTTACCGCGCTCCACCGCAGTCTTTCCGATCTCACTTTTCCCCGAAGCCGGGTCCTTTGATAATTTAAATTGGGCAAAATGGGCAGACATTTCATAATATTGATTCTGAGTCCATCTCTCAAAAGGATGGTCGTGGCACTTGTTACAATTAAATCGAGTCGCCAAAAATAAATGAGTCGTATTTTCCATCGTATCTTCAGGAGTCCTCAAAATCTTATAGTAAGACGCGGGCGGATTTTCTTTATTTGAACCCGATGCAGTCAATACCTTGTTCACAAACTGATCATAAGGAGTATTTTTTTTGATTTCTCCATGTATCCACTTGCGCAATGAAGTTGCACCTGCTCGACCCAAAAACTTTCCATTCACCTGGAGCAAATCCGCCCACTTATTCGTCCAATGTTCAACAAATTCTTCGTTCCCCACCAATTGATCGATTAATTGATCCCGCCTCAATTTGGAAGTCTCCTTTAGGTCCGTAAAGGCCAAAACTTGTTTTATGGTCGGAGGAAGCCCTGTTAAGTCGAGATACACTCGACGAAGAAAATCTAAATCTCCACTTATTTCAGAAGATAGAATTTTCATCCTTTTCCACTTATTCGCCACCAATTGATCAACCTGATTATGAAATTTCGGTTCTTTCCATTGAAAACCCTTTCGGTCTCCCATAACCGTAAGAGTCGTTGCCGCATAGTTTCCTTCATATCGTGCTAAAATCGGAGCCTCACCTCGACGTAGCGTGGTCATTAAACTAAATTTGTCATGCTCAGCCACATCGCCATTTCCACTGGTAACAAATGCTTCGCGGGTTACATCACGAACTTTTCCATTAGAAAAACTAGCCACCACTCTCATCTGTTGAGTCGAACCAATATCCTGCACCACTGGATCCTTCGGAAATAATTCAATCTTTTTTACTCGTACTGCTTTTTTATTAAGCGAGGCACCCTGTGCGATCCAAGTTCGAATCACTTGATAATATTTTGATTGAGAATCAATTAACTTCCCCCCCTCATGTGGTACTCGTCCTGATGCTTTAAGCAGCATCAGACTACTGTCAGGTGAAGCAACACTTACCCTACGGCAAGCCATATCATCAGTAAATCCGCGTACATCATAAACCGCGTCATAACCGCGTAGTGACAGCTTGAAACCATTTTTTCCATCCTTGGCTCCATGACAAGTACCCGAGTTACAACCAAGTTTTGAAATGATCGGATTTACATCCTCAATAAAATCTGGTGACCATTTCTTTTGCATACCATCCACCTTCACAGGGATTGATATTTCCATTTCACCCAAGCGTGCGACAATGCGTCCAGATCCATTTTTATTCGGAGAAAATAACCCTCTTTGACTGACCGAACCCGTACTTCCTTGAACAGTCCATTTGGCCATACGAGTAACATCTGCATGTTTTCCGCCACCTAAATGGGCAGTTAAAAGAAGTTGAGTGTAATCAATCGCTCTGGAAATTGATATAATCTTAGGCTCAATAACTAGATTTTTAACAATTGATCCCTTCGCTAAAGATTCAATACCGAAAAGTTCTTCTTTTCGTTTTTCCCCGATTAATAACGGTTTTTTTTCCTGACTAGATTTTGGCATTATTGGAACAGGGATAAATTCTCGGAGAATTCCACCTGTAGATATTTTATGTAGACGAACCAATCCGTCATATCCCCCAGAAGCCAATATTTTTCCATCCGGCGAACAAGCCAATGAATATATTGCTGTGCTAGGCATGGACTTTTTCCAAAGTTCTTTCCCCGTATCAATCTCGAAACAAGCAATCTCTCCTTTTCCGTTTAAACTACTACCCGCAAAGCCAAGATTCCCTTTAGGATTAAAACAGACGGAGAAAATTCGTCCGAGTTGAGACTTAAATTCACGAATCTGGTTCGGATTACCTCCACCTGCAGGTGCAGCTTTAGTCGATTGTTTAAACAGTTTTGGTCTCCCATCAGCCCCGCCAACAAGCAACTCAGTTTTACCAGGACGTACTGCAATTGAATTTTGTCCGCCGCTTAATATTCCAGGGGTATGTGTGGTTACATTACCAATAAACCTCTCGGTTTTAACATCGGTTTTTTTAACTGTTTTATCGCGGCTTACCGAAAAAATTGAACTTCCATCCGCCGAGAACACTGTCCCCCTCACCCAATCATCATGCCCCGACATGTAGGACACCTTCTTACCATCATTAGATTGAACGATTCGAACAGAATTATCACTCCCACCAAACCCTAGAAATTTACCATCTGGAGACCAGGAGATTCCATACAGCGTGTCATAAGTTACCGAATGTGAAAGTTTTAATTTCTTAGCACTCCAATCCCATACTTGGACTTCGCCCATCCTTCCCGGTTGACCTCCTGCCAAGGCTAAACTCTTACCATCTGGGGAAAATGCCACCGATTCTATTCGTTCAGAAAGTCCCACTAATCGAGCAACTATAGAACTAGCATCAGATTTGTGTACAATTGCTTCATGAAACCCAGTTAATGCAAGATGTTTTCCATCTGAAGAATAGGACAGCGACAATATTGAAGGGGGAATGGTATACAGAGGAGGATTATCCATACTATATTTTGCTCCCGAGCCTTCAGGAGAATCATCAACCGCACCCTCCTTAATCCATCGGACAATTTTTTCGTATTGGGTTGCATGCAATGGTTTGGTATCTTTCCCTTTCGGCATCTCAGCAAACCCCTCTGTATCTACCTTGATTTGATCGAGGAGATAACTGTCTAAGGGCTTCCCGGGTACAATTGCGGGTTCTCCTGTTTCTCCTCCCTTGATCAAGGATAGAAAGTCAGTCATTAAATAATCACCCTTCATTTTCGCAGGTTGGTGACAACCATTACAATTGGCCTGAAAAATAGGTCGAATTTCCTTATAAAAACTAACTTTTATATCTTCTTCTGCCCGTAAGCCTGATATACATAAATAGGCTAAAAAGAAGTAAGAAAACTTCAGAGAGAATTTTCGAAAGGAAAAGTTCATTATCCTATTTTGCCTCCAATTTATTATGTGACAAGGGTCAAAACGATATTTAATAGATTAAAAATTTGGAGGATGCAGTCGATAATTTCGACTAATCAAATGAGCTTTCCCACTTTAGCTATTTTCAAAAATTAAAACTAAAAGATTAGATGTGCATTTAAAATATTAAAAGCATCGTCACAACCTCAGAGAGTGAAACAAAATAACAAGTCCAGCATATGAAAATTCATCCAAAAAGATTGTGACTAAATATATTTCTGTCTGACTAAATCACAATCTGACCCTGCATAAAAACATCTGCTTTTCCTTCTACCCAGACACGGTCATTGTTTAATCCACATTTGAAAGAGGTACCTCGTGGAGATAGTTGCCTTACTTTCATTTCCTGTTTCCCCAACTTCTTACTCCAATAAGGAGCTAGTATGCTTTGGATTGATCCCGTTACCTCATCCTCGATCACGCCATAACGTGGAGCAAAAAAGCGGGTAACATAATCAATATTTAAATCAGAAGATAAGGCAGTCGCAATAATTCCACGGGCACTTCCAATTCGCATCAAGAGTCTGGGTTCAATTTGTAAGTCTGTCACAATTGAATCATCCGAGAAAACGCACAAGCAATCCATTCCGATGTAAGTCTCATCTGGGTAAGCTCCCAAGCCTTCTATCAGCAAAGGGGATGCAACGCAGATACGTGATTTCAAAGAAGGCATCTCCAGGTAAAGAAAACCATCAGCCTTCTTTTCCACATTCAGTTCACCTGCACTAGAAGAAAAGAAAATCGACTCGTCCCCCTCAGAAAAGCCTTTCTCAAAAAGAATATGAGCGGCAGCTAATGTTCCATGACCACTTAAATCAATTTCGAGTAATGGGGTAAACCATCGAATTGACCATTTATTGGGTGAATTTAAAAAAAGAAATACGGTCTCGGGTAAATGAGTTTGAGCAGCAATACTTTGTAGTTCGTCTGTGGACAACCAATCTTTTAAAATACACACCCCAGCTGGATTTCCGGAATAGGAACCATCACAAAATGCATTTACTTGGAAATAGGGTATGTTCATCAAAATAATGTCAGTAAAGTAAATCTAGTTACATAAGTCCACACCGTTGCAACATCACAACACTCTTTTAAAAGTAATACACTACACTCCCATAAAAGAATACAAGTGGAAAGCCGATCAAATGAGCATTATTAAGGGAAACTAAATAAATGAATTACCTATTTCTTTATCGCTCTTACAGCCAAAATATCACTACGGAAAATAAAGTTTCCGTCACATTCTAAATCTTTTAATCAAGCGGGTTCAAAACCCCATTGGGCACGATAAGCTTTAGAAATTAATTTGTTTGCTTCAGCACTATTGGTTGAAAGCTTCTTTGCATTCCACTTAAATTTACCTCCCACACGCATCGCTACATTACCGAGTAAAATAGACTCGGTTAGATTTCCCGCATAATTGAAATTAGAAATTGCGATTTCGGGCTTACTTTCTCGGATTGCTTTTACCCACTCTTCTTTCATACCAGCATCTCCTCTACCATTTCTTGGAATCGATTGCTCAGGTAATTCGACTTCATTTCTTTTATGCCATTTCCCGCCCTTGTAAACAAGCCAATCGGCTCCATAGTCATTCGGGGAGTACAAAATACCCTCTGAACCTACAATAAGAAGTCCACTGTTCTTTGGGGTTTGACCATGAAAAAGATCCATTGGAGGAAGATTCTTAATCCCTTTGTTATCTTTTCCATTATTACCGATCTTCCCCTCATACCAATGAAATTTGATTGGACCTCTTTTTTCGGTTTTAGGAAAATAAAGATTAATAGTTGCCCAAGAAGGATAAGTTTCGTCATTGATTGGACCAGTATTTACTGATTCCGCCTTTGTGGGTTGGGTAAGTTCACAACCCATAAAAGCCAAGTTTGTAGTATGACAAGCCATATCCCCCAAAGCACCAGTTCCATAATCATACCATCCACGCCATTTAAAAGGAGCATAACACGAATTATAAGGTCTCATCGGTGCAGGACCAACAAATGAATCCCAATCAACATGAGTGGGTACATCCATTACCTCAGTAGGTCGAGCAGTTATAGCGGGTGCTTGTGGCCAAACCGGACGGTTTGTCCAGGCATGAATTTCCTTTACTTTACCCAATCCGCCCGAACGAATATATTCTGCTCCTTCCCGAAGTCCATCCTCTGCAGTCCCTTGATTTCCCATTTGGGTGCAAATTCCTTTTTTATTTGCTAGGGTTGTCATTTGTCGAGCTTCCCAAATGGTATGAGTCATCGGTTTTTGAACATAAACATTAATACCCTTTTGCATCGCCATCATCGCCGCAGGGGCATGAGTATGGTCGGGCGTGCTGATAGTAAGCGCATCAATCTTATTTCCAAATTGATTAATTAGTTCTCGATAATCAGAGAACTTAACCGCATCAGGATGCTTTCTTAATGCGACATCCAATCGGCGGGAATCAATATCACAAGCGGCTACAACATCGCCATGAACAGCAGCATGGTCAAAATCACTTTTCCCTTTTCCACCGACTCCGATACCCGCAATCTGCAATCGATCATTCGCACCAAAAACTCTCGATGGTAAAAAAGTGAATGAAAATGCAGCAGATGCAGATGCACCCAAGAATGCACGGCGTGAATAATGAAAAGTTTGTTGGTAGCTTTTAGTCATGGTACAAAAGAAATAATAATGTTAAAAAAATAACAAATTAGATTTTATTTACTTTGTGCAAGGTTAAAACAAAGTTCCGTGGAACATTTTCGAAGAAAGCGTGGGATGATTATTTTTTTGTAAAAAATGTGTGATATTATTTTGGCCACTTGATTTTTTCAAAATATTTCTTTCGTTCTAAAAGCGATAGCTTATAAAAGCTTCTCATTTCTTCCTTACGGATTTCTAGATCCAATGAATTCCAATACTTGCTCAGTACATCTTGACGATGACGGAGTGCGCGCAGTTCTTTACTTCGCCTCTCAGGTTGTAAATTCTTTAAATTTCTCAGTCGATGTTTAATGTCTTTTTTTTGTTCGAGGCTCATACCTTCAACACGTTCAATGGTCTTCCTTAATATCCTAAGATTTTCGGGCGGGGCGTCTAACAACGCACGAAGTAATTCGACTTGGTTTGCTCCAGGAAAAATAGGAATTCCCCGTAAATTCTTTTTAGTCTGATTCTTATCGGATAAGTGCTTCGTTCTTTCCATCTTTTGGATGGATAATTTCTTTCTATCGTCCCCCCCCTCTCCCAAACTTAGACTCAAAGGAAAAAAAAGAGAAAGTAGAATAATTTTTTTAAATTTTTGGTTCATCCTTCAGTGTATTTATGTATCTAACAATACTAACAGATCATAAGCTTGCTCGCTCAGGAATGTTCCAGGCACATTCAAATCTTCAGGAATCGCCATCAAGTCTTCGATTAAGATTTTCTCCGACTCTTCCAGTTGTGGCGTTACAGAAGCATTCCTAATTGCCAATTGATTCCCCTCTTGAATTGACTCTTCTTGCGAAAAAAAGACAGGTAGAAAAAACATTACACAAGCTACAAAGGCCAATGAAACAATAGGTATTAAATAACCTACACCCCGGTTTCCTTTATTACGACTTGCTCCTAATTCCTCAATTTCATGAATTAAGGACTCAGTAAAGTCATCCTTCAGAACCGCATTCTTGTTCGATAAGTATTCGGTAATTACTCTCTCGATTTCTTTTTCTTTTTTCATTTTATTTCCTAAAGTTTAAAAGAGTCTTTTTTAAATGACTTCGTGCACGATGAATCCAGGTTTTCACTCGTGATTCCGATACTTTCATAATATCGGCAATTTCCTGGTATGTGAGTTCCCGCTGAACACGAAGTAGTAGAGCGGTAGAATAGTATTCCGGTATCTCTTTCATCGCCAAATCCAGAATTTCATTCCATTCTTTTACTTCATCATTTTGTTCATTGCTTTGCCCCTGTGATAATTCATCCGAGTATATCGACATTTGCTGCCGATTATTTTTCTTTATCTCATCGATAAGTAAATTACGGGCAATCGTGAAAAGATAGGTCGAGAACTTTGCCTTTGGTTGATATCTTGATGCCGATTGGTATACCCGAATGAAAACTCGCTGAGTTAAATCCTCTGCATCTGCCTTATTTCTAAGCGAACGATCAAAAAAACGAAATAAACCATCCTTCCATGTTGAAATTATTTGCTCCATCGCAACATGACTTCCATTTGCCACCTGTTTAATTAGTATCTGATCATCACTCAGATTAGTATTCTCTGAGGGTGCATTCTTACTCATCGCCGAAAATGTGTATTGAGGAAGCAAAAGATTTCGTACATTTTCCATGATTCTGAAACTTTAAAACGAACAAAATGAAGAAAAGTTTCAAAAACTTCTAATCTATAATTAATCAAGGGGGATAATATGTGCAGCATCCACAATTACATAGCCCTCTGTATCCTCGTTAAAGACTTTTAAATCATATTTTTTTCCCTTCTCAAAAACAAAAGAGCCTAATGAATGCCATAAATCATCCGTACTTCCTTTCTTTCTTTGATCCACAACCAACTTGGCTAGCTTTTTCTCATCCTTAATTTCATAACGAACTTTTCCTGCTCGATTACCTGATGCTACATAAGAAACCATAATTTCATGCAATCCTTCTTTAGGTGCATTGAAAGGAAAGCATGCCGAACGCATGCCCTTTCCTCCATTCCCGTCATGGAAATAGGAATAACCTACAAAAGGACGTAGTGAAGTACTTTCGACCCACTCCCCTTCAAAACTTAATTGTTCACCATCGATCACAAGACCGCTCATTTTCGTAGGATCAATCCCCCGACCAATTGCGACTCGGTTTGTTTTAGCTAGTTCAAGAACCTGTCCATCCTCTAATAATTGAGTCTTTAACTTATCATAAGGTACTTCTTGAACAGGTATTTCACCCTCGATTGCTAAAACTGCCGCAGTTGCCGCAGACTGTCCTAAAATCATAAAAACCGGTTCCATCCGAATGGATCCAAATGCAATATGGGAAGAGGATATGCAGATTGGAACTAGCAGATTACTACACTCATCCACTTTGGGAATAATGGAACCGTAAGAAATTTGATAAGGCTCACCTGGTTTAACTTGGACATCTCCTTCATTTTGAACATAGGCCATTCCATTTTCGTCTTTTGCCACATAACGTTGTACATTATGTGAATCCATAGTGTATGAACCCATACCAACAGAACGAGGAGTTTCTGCTTGCCCACGAATATTCAGTTCAGTAATGACGAAATTACTTACCATGCGACGGGCTTCTCTTACATAAATTTGATGGGGCCAATGACCGTTAAACTCAAACTCGTCCTTGGCCAGTCCCCAAGTGTTCATTTTTTTACGAACATCCTCCGGTACTCGTGGGTCGTTACATAAAAAATAAAAGTATCCTTTTTGATATCGTTCATGCTCAAGTATGATCTCTTTTCTCTCCTCATAATCTGCCTCAGGATAAAGGTAATTCATTCCTATGTTATCAGTACTGAATGGCCCATTATTATTAGTATCCGTCTTGGCATTGGGAATCGGGTCAAATTTACCAAACACATGCCTCGAATCTTGAATAAGAGTTCGAAGTAATAATTCATATTGTAATGGGTCGTACTGATCAGGTTTAGGAAATGCGATCCGATTTTCCGCCACTTGGGTTAAACATAAGCGAAAATTGTATGCCTGCATTTTGGAATCTCCCTGCCCTTCTTTACCAGGCGACTGATCACTAATTCGTGCTAGCAATCCACTGGTTGGATCTCCTTCAATTACAAAGGGATCGACTTTACCCTTAAACTGATGGGAGCGGGCCCGTTTAATTTGTACTCCGCTTAAAGTTTCGCCGTATACTGAATTCGATTCCCTGCCTACAAAATAGCTTACTCCTGCCAATGCCATAAGGTCTCCCTCATAAGTGCAATCAAGAAAAACTTCCCCTTGGTAGGTATTTCCAGAAAGCGTTGAAATTGAGCGAATTCTTGCCCCTTCTTTCTTCACCCCCTTCTCTCGATCCAGCCATTCATCTCGGTATACCTCTAGCTCATTTTCTTTCACCCAGGATTCAAAAATTAATCCTGCAACATGAGGTTCAAAAATCCACATTGTTCTACGATCCCCATCAATAGCAGGTGCTCCCTGTCCACGATTTCCATATTCATCCATCTTTTGCCACCGCCAGGAATCGACACTTTGGTAATGTCTCCAAATTCGATGATAAAAATCTCTGGCAACCCCACCAATTGCTTCTTTTTTGCCACTGTCAGTCCATCCCAACCCACTACTTGAAAGCCCACCCAGATGCCTGTCTGGGGAGACCACCACCACGGATTTGCCCATTTTTTTAACCTGTACCGCAGCACTAATTGCGGCCGATGTTCCACCATAAATTACAACATCACGCGAGTAGGTCTTTTGTGCCAGAGCACAGAAGAAAGGAATTAAAAAGGATGTAAGTAAAAAAAGTAATCGATTCATGAGCTAGGAATTATAACTCTATTTGATTAAGATGAACCGAATATGTTCAATCATAAAGGAATTATGTGAATAACAAATTGGTTTTCTTCTAAATTAAGATTTTGATATTCCCCAAAAGAAAAAAACTGAACAGTAAGATAATAAAAATACCAAAAAAAGTTTATGTTTTAATCTATGCTAAGTCGACGAGACTAGATTTTAAATTAGGATATTTAAATTCATAGTCATTATCCTTGAGCACCCTTGAAACCACTTTTCGACTTTTTAGTATAAGTTCAGGTGCTGTGCCAAGAAAGACCGCACCGATATGAACCGCAAAACTTGGCGCCGGTAGTCCAATTCCCATGGGAGCAAAGTGTTTTCTCATTTCCCGCATAAAATCAGCATTTTTTATCGGATTAGGTGCGGTTAAATTAACTGGCCCCTTAATAGATCGTTCTTCAATAAGAAAACGAACAATCCCGATCCAATCATCAATATGTAACCAGCTCATCCATTGAGTACCTGGTCCTTGAGCTCCCCCTAATCCTAAACGGGCAAATCTTCGCAGCACTGGAAATGCTCCATCTTCTCTACCTAAAACAAAACTGATCCGCATCGCGATTTGGCGGACGCCATCCCGTCTTGCATCAAAAAAAGTTTTTTCCCATGCCCGGCCCACTTCTTCAGAAAACCCCTCTGCGTTACCTTCACTCTTTTCGTCATGGGGCTCCGATTCACCACGACAATCATTATATATAGTCGCGGTACTCGCGTTGAGCCAAAGTGCGGGAGGTCTCTTTAATTCTGCGATTGCCTGCCCTAAAATCCGAGTCGAATCAACCCGGGAATTTAAAATTAGAGCTCTATTCTCCTCGGTGTAACGGCAGTCAACCGAGCGACCAGTCAGATTAATTAATACATCTGAACCTTCTAGTTCCTTTGTCCAATCCCCCTTCGATTGAGCATCCCACACCACAAACGAACCAGTAGATCCGTTCGATGCATTACTTCGGCTCAGGATTACGACTTCAACCCCGTCACTGATCAAAGATTTGGCTAACGCCTGACCTAAAAAACCAGATCCTCCTGCTAAAACCACTTTTTTCATTTAATTATCAGGGTCAAAAACTTTTCGGAATACATGTAAAGAATTTTCTATATCTTCGTCTCCGATATGCAAATGAGTTACCAAACGAATAAGGTTCGATCCAATCGCAAGGACATCAACTCCTTGCCTTGCTAATTTTTTTACCACCTCCTCCGCAGAACCATTGGTTCGAAGATAGATCATGTTGGTCTGCACCAAGTTCAAATCAACCTCCAAGCCATCCACGTCACACAAAGACTCAGCTAGTAGATAAGCGCGGCGATGGTCTTCAATCAATCTTTCACGATTATGTTCCATAGCATACAAACCAGCCGCCGCGAGTACGCCCGCCTGCCTCATTCCCCCTCCAAACATTTTTCGCCATCGATGTGCCTGCTCAATAATCTTATTCGACCCCACTAATACTCCCCCCACGGGAGCACCTAGTCCCTTGGAAATGCAGATTGAGATAGTGTCGCAATCTTTCACCATTCGTTTTACATCCACCCCAGTCGCGGCCACCGCGTTAAACAATCGGGCTCCATCCATATGAAGGGCACAGTCCTGTTCTTGAGCGACTCCTGCAATCTCATCAATCACAGCCTGTGAATAGCAAGTACCCCCACCTCGATTTGAGGTGTTTTCTATGGAAATTAAAGTTCCGTTCGGGTAATGACTTTTTCCATTGGCCGACTTGCGAATTTTTTGCGCTACCTCAGTTGCATTCATAATTCCTGATTGGCTTGGCACTAGTGCAATAGAACAACCAGAAAGGGCGGCATAGCCACCCCCTTCATACACATAAATATGACTACTTTCCTCGGTTATAATTTCATCCCCGGGTTGAGTATGAGTTCGAATAGCAATGGCATTTGACATGGTACCACTGGGAACAAATAACCCCGCTTCTTTCCCCAACAGAGCTGCCATTCGATTTTGCAATTCTATTACCGAGGGATCTTCTCCAAAAACATCATCTCCTACCCGAGCAGCGGCCATCACCGCACGCATCTCGTCCGTAGGTTGGGTAACCGTATCGCTGCGTAGATCGACTCGCTTCAATGAATAACCCTGAAGCACTCTCTAAGAATTTATTGAAGAACAATGTTCTTAAAATACACTTTCATTGGAGGCCCCGCATGTAATTGAAGGGCAAGCAAACCATCCTTGCGACGCTTTGTCTCATCATTATCAATTAATTCAGTCGTCTTCACTCCATTAATATAATGATTAAATTGAAACCCTTTTGCAGTGATACGATATTGGTTCCATTTTCCTTTCTTGACCGCCTTTCCAATTTCAGCAGAGTCACCAAACTGCTTGGCATCTTTTATAAGCTTACCTTTGTCATCGACAGTGAGAGTGGTTTTTTGACCGCGCATCGATAGAATTCCCCGAAAACCTTCTCCGTAGCAAATTCCAGAAAATTTGTCTCCTGCTTCTAAGTCGGCTTGATACCCACCTATTCTCCAACCATCATTCTTTCCCGGTTTGACAAAACTTCGGTATTGAATCCCGCTGTTACCGGCCTCGATTTTATAATCAAGGGTCAAATCGAAATCGTTCATTTTTCCACCCTTCCATATAATAAAGGTGTTTCCCTTGGTTGGATTCTCCTTCGTGGTCTGGCCCACAATGCTTCCATTTTGCACGCTCCAAAATTTCGGATCTCCATTCCACCCCTTGAGAGTCTTCCCATCGAAGAGGTTTTTTTCCCCATTAGCATTAGAGAGGAGGAGGAGAGATGTCAGAAGAATGTGGAATAATTTCATAGTTAAATAATGGATGTAACAATCTAATGTCTAATATTGAGAATTTTAAGCAAGGAAAAGTTGACGCATGAGCAAATTTATTTCCCAATAGACAAGATATGATCAAAATTACTGATCTTAAAATTCACTATGGCGAGTTTGTCGCCGTGGACAGCCTAAGCTTTTCTGTAAAACAGGGAAGCGTCTTTGGACTTATTGGCCCCAATGGTGCCGGTAAGACCACCACGATCAAGGCAATTGCCACTCTGATCGAACCCACTTATGGGGAAATTTTACTAGGCACTACCTCCGTTCTACACGATCCTGAGTCCGCAAGGCGAATGCTTGGTTATATGCCCGACTTTCCTCCCGTTTATGACGATTTAAGAGTCGAAGAGTTTTGCGATCTCTTTTCCCATGCCTACGGGGCATCTAATGAGAAAAGGAAGAAAAAAATCGATCAGGTCTTAGTGCAAACTGATTTAATCAGTAAAAGAAAGGCACTCTGCGGATCACTTTCACGAGGAATGAAACAACGGGCACTTCTCGCCAAAACCCTCGTTCATGATCCATCTATTCTACTCTTGGATGAACCTGGAGCCAATCTCGACCCAAAAGCACGAATTGATTTAAGAAAACTACTTCGACAATTAGCCAACGAAGGAAAAACCATTCTGGTTTCCTCTCATGTACTGACAGAACTAGAGGATCTTTGTGATGAAATTGGGATCATGCGCGATGGAAAAATGGTCATCTCCGGCTCGATTGATGAAATTACGCGTCAAAACAACCCAAGCAAGACACTTAAAATTGAACTGGTTTCCCCTTCCTCCAATATTATGGAAGTAATTGAAAAAATTCCTTCCTTGTCCGACCTTCGCATGCTAGATCAATCCGAAACGATTTTCGAAGTAATTCACTGCGGTGATCAATCCGACGCCGCCCACATTCTTGCCAACTTGGTGCGAGAAGGTATCGAAGTGGTTTCCTATTCAACCAAGCAATCCAAGGTCGAAGATCTCTTTTTGGAAATTGAATCGGGTTCGCCCCACTCTACACAGGCATTATGAATCCACTTATTATTAGAGGTATTCGGGAACGCTTACGCCCCAAACACCTAATCGCAGCCGGTTTATTTTCCCTCATTATTTGCTCCACTATTTATTTGAGTGCCTACTTGGATGGAAAAAAACCACAATATCAACCCGATCCAATATCCAAGACTTGGAACAAAGGAGAACCCTCCGAGATCAATGGGGCACGAAATGCATTCACTTTTCTAATTGTACTTCAAGGTTTTTACTTAATGTTTCTTGGAACTGGGCGGGTGGCGGCCATTACCGCTGAGGAGCGCGAGTCTGGGCTGCTTGATTACCAACGAATGACCCCGATGAATCCACTTTCAAAAATTTTGGGTTATGTATTTGGTTTACCGGCTCGGGAATATTACATGTTTCTATTCACCCTTCCCTTTCTTCTACACTGCGTGATTGTAGGCCAACTCCCTTGGGCCAATATTTTGCAACTCTACGCGGTCTTTTTCTGCTCTGTATTTCTCTACCACCTCACTGCCCATGGAGTCGGTTTAATTGTCCCCAAGCCTAGGGCGGCCTCATGGGTTTCTCGCATTACCGTCCTCGGGCTCTATGTTGTCTTACCAGGATTGGGCCAGGCGGGAATTTCCTTTCTTTCCTTCCTTACTATTCTCCCGACTTATTTTGGTAAAATCCTACCTATTTTAAAATTTGAAGGAGTTGAAAAACTGGGGCGATTCGAAATGAAAGCCGTTCAATTTTGGGAGGATGTTCCTTTTTTCGACTTCTTAATTTCACCCACATCTTTCACCTTCTTCATGCAAGGTTTGATTATCCTCGCTCTCCTTGTCACCGCCTATCGAAAATGGAGAAATCAGGCACTACCCGCCTTTTCCAAACCAGCTGGATTAATTCTTTATACCATCTTTCAATTTCTTCTCCTCGGTTCACTTTGGACTTTTTTCACCAAGGGGAATGCCAGTGGATTACTCGGGGATTTATTCTCAACTAATACTTTGGGAAATACCGGCGAGCTCGCGAATGAATTAATTCTAGTCCAATCTATTTTTTGGGGACTTTCCTTATTTGCAATTCTTTCCCTTATTAACATCTGCTGCCCCAATCAGCATCTTTATCTCAAAGGAATCCAACGATCGGAAAAATTACAACTTGATCGAGTTCCCCGATCTGCCGATGAAGGCAGTGGTGCTTGGTTTGCCTGTTCACTGGCAGTATTGACTGGAATCGTGCATGTAATTTTTACCCATCTTATTGCTAGTTCAGAAGTTTGGAATGGATATCCTTCTGTTCTTGATACCATTACCATTCCCATCCTCATGATTGTAACCGTCAGCCTTTACCTGCAGGCGGCCCGAGAACTATGGTTCAACCTGGGCTTTTGGGGCTTCGTGGGGCTACTTTGGATTACCCCTTTGCTCACCTGTCTGGTACTGGCTGTAGGATGGGAAGAAGAATTCATTAAGGGGATCATGAAACTTTTATCCATTTGCCCCACTTCAATAATCCCGATGCATTTAATCTTAGAATATTCAAATATGCTTAAAATTCCCAAGGAATTTAATGCCCCAGTAGAAGAAGCAATTGTGTTCGGTCTCATTCTCTCCTTTTGCCTTGCCCTGTTTTTACAAATTCGGCTTCGCCTAAAGAGAAGATAAAAGCTAGGAAAACTTGAATCTTAGGGCTTAAATAGTCAGCGAAACACTTGCCATCTTCTAATCCGTTAGCAGTATTGATTCACGATGATTAAAAACCTGCGCATTCTTGGAATTATTGAAGGAATATCCTACTTAATTTTACTAGTTATCGCCATGCCAATGAAGTATTTCATGGGTTTACCCCTTGCGGTAAAATTTGTGGGAATGACTCACGGTGTCCTCTTCGTAGTCTACTGCTTACTCCTCGCATTATGTATGCAAAGATTCAAATGGAGGTTCGGATTCGGTCTCTACTTATTTATCGCAACTCTTATTCCCTTTGGTACTTTTGTTACCGATAAAAAACTCAATAAATTGGAACCTTAAATCTCACTAATTCGGATATTGCGGAAACGGTAAACCCCTTTTTCCGAATGGTGTTACAGACCCACCACTTCGAATGTCCGAGATTTCACTCTGGTATCCGGAGGGAAGTTGCTTACCCTTTGGCACGGCACAAGGGAAAACTATTCCCGAGTCGAGGAGAGAAGTGATGAAATTATTAAGGGCTTACTAATATATTCTGAATACTTCATAAATTAAAAGAAAGGATTTCGGTTAAAGAGAAAAACCTCATCCTAAAACGAAGAGATTTCTCAAGTGGCTAGGCGAACAAACTGGAAATCATTCCAGTACTGTCCGCAAATCGATCAAGTTTAAGGCCCATTGCCTTTGCCTGTGTAAGCCAAAGATTTGCCAAGGGAACCCCGCCCTCAGGGGTTCCGTATGTACCCCCGACTTTTTTGACCAGTCCGGACTTGGCCGAGACATTCAGATGCTTACCGGTAATGAATTTCCCTCCCCCGGAACCGGCAACGAGAATAGGCAACGCACTATATTGGTGAGTGGATCCATCTCCCAAGCCTGAACCGTAGGTAAATAAAATATTGTCGAGTAAGCTCTTGCCATTAGCTTCCTCTATCCGATTCATCTTTTCGCAAAGGTAAGCAAATTGCTCCATATAGAATTGATCCACTTTGATCAGGTCCTTAATAAATTTCCCTTGGTTATGGGACATCATATGATGACTCTTGGGCTTATCGAACAAACTCTCGAACAAATAAGGCGTATCCCATCTTTCGGGCCCCACCATAAAAGTAGCCACATTGGTGAGTCCGCTCTGCAAGGATGCAACCATCAGGTCACCCATCAACCGAATATATTCACCCCTAGGCATTTTACCGTCCATCGGAATGTCAAGATCGACCTTGCTCAGTTCATTTTTCATACCATCCAATCGTGAAATCTGCGTCTCGATCGCACGGATTGATTCAAAATATTCACCCAATTTTTGCTGATCAGAATAGCCAAGGTCTTTTTTCAACGCACGGGCATCATCAAGCACCAAGTCAGTGATGTTCTGGTAGGCACTTCGTTCATCCGATTTAAAAAGTCTGCGGTACGCAAGCAAGGGATCCCGCATCGAGGGAGCCACATGCTCCGTTCCATACCAGGATATATTATCAAATTGGATCGATTCCTTGTTATCCTTGTGATTGTTACAGCTAAATTCAAGGGTCTTAAAAGGAGTATCCTTACCAATTTTATCTGCAATAATATGATCCAAGCTCCGTGCCTGAGGATAAGGCGTGTGCTTAAGGCTAAATGGACTGGCACTGGAAAGAAAACAGGAAGCGCACTGGGCATGCACATCCGTACCCGGTTGGAAAGTACGATCCAAACCCGTTATCAAAGTAATCTTATCTTTCAGCCCATCCAAGGGCTTCATGGTTGGAGTCAACTGCAGGTCATGCAGACCGACTTCGATATTCGACCGTGTACTCTCTGCATCAAAATTATCATTGTTGAACTTTTGTTGTAAAGCACTCTTTTCCTCACCCGGAAAGAAAGTCTTCCTGACCACCCCGATGGGCACATAATAAAAAGCCGCACGCTGAGGGATTTGATAATTCTTGGTACCAGCCGCCAAGCTTTCCATCCATGGCAGGGCAAGAGCGGAGGTTCCTATTCCGCGAAGAAAAGTACGGCGGCCTATATTTGTCATCGTTTTCATATTTTCAAAATTTACTTTGTTTTACGCAAGGCAAGTTTACCACTTGGACCACGAAAAGGTTTCGACTGCACAACTGCGTGGATCAAAGACTTCATCGAATAGTTCTCCACCTCCACCCTTTCAACAATCTCATCCAAAGCCAAGGTATCAGAGGGATTCATTTCACGACCGAGCCCAAAGGCCAGAAGATGTCCCGCAAGCCCACGGACAAAGCGGTTTTTCTCCTTAAGAATCGCATCCTTAAATTCGATTATATTGGAAAATTCGTGGGTTCGAAAAAGAGTTCCACTCGCATCCACCTCCCGACCGTTATGGTATTTTTTCCGCCAACGCCCTACCGGATCAAAATTCTCCAAGGCAAAACCCAACGGGTCGAGTTTTTCATGACATCCCGCACAATCAGCCCGTTTTCGATGATCTGCAAAGCGCTCCCGCAAAGTCAGGCTTTCGTCGAGTTCTTTCTCATCAGGAAGAGGAGGCACTTCCGCCGGAGGAGGTGGTGGAGGGGAATTAAAAATAACCCCCGCAACCCAGGCTCCCCGGGTAATCGGTTTCGTTTCCAATGGACCCGAGGTCATCGTCATCACCGCTCCATTAGTGATCACGCCGCCATGTCGACGATCCTCCACTAACTGCCTTGCAAAGGGGATTGAGACGGGGCCACCCAGTTTCCCCTTAGGTTCCTCACCATACCATTTGCGCAGTCGAGCAGAACGAAAAGTATAATTTGAATCAATCAGCTCGAGAACGGACCGGTCTTCAATCAAAACCGTTTCAAAAAGCAGAAGCGGCTCCATCATCATATCCATAGTCGTGCGGTACAAAGGGGGAGCATAATAAAAATCACGATACTTCTTTTCATCCGGTACGGCTGAAATAATCCGGTCCAACTGCAACCACTGAGTAGGGAAGGAATCACAGAATCTTTTCAGTTTAACGTCGGCTAGCATTCGATTCACTTGTTTACTTAGATGCTCATCCTCAACAAGCATTCCCTGCTCAGCTGCTTGTAAAAGCTCCTCGTCCGGTAGGCTACCCCAAAGGAAAAAAGATAGTCGTGATGCCAAGTCCAAGTTTTGGTTAGACTCAGGTGTAGCACTCTCTTTTCCATCCTGATCGTAAAGGTAAAAAAAACGCGGGGATGCCAGAATTGCAGATAATACTTCCTTCATTACATCCCCCAACCCAAGGCCTTGATCTAGTTGCTGCTTTGCATAGGAAAAATAATTCTTAAAGGTTTTATCCTGTATCGGGCGGCGAAAAGCCAAAGTCAGCAGACTTCGTAACCGAGCCTTCAGCTCATCCATCTGGTTAACCTCCGGTTTGGGTTCCTCAAAATATTTTTTCCATAAGCCTACATTTCTTTGGTTAAAAGAAGGACTCTTTACAATACTCAGACTCAACCGGAAGAAATCTTCCATCAGCAATGGGGAAAGAGAAAGGTGATCTCCCTGGGTATCATAGCCGTGCTCAGCCCGTAGGTCCTGAGGGAAAGGAGCCACTCCATCCATTCTCGGTTCAATGAGACCGGACTTCCCGAGCGGTCGACTGCTCACCGTCATCTTCGCCGGCATTTTGCCGGATGCCGGCTTAAAGTAACCGGACCGATCCCGCATCATTTTCTCAGGTAATGGAAAGACCTCCACCTTCAACTCAAGTAAATCTTTCACTGCATTGGCATATTGAAATCGCGTCATTCTACGAATCGGAGCGTTCGCCCATTCCTCATTAGCGCCTGAAACCGATTCCTCTAAAAGCTTTTTCAACTGGGCGACAATCAATTTTCGCTCGGTCTTGCCAATAGGCTGGTTTTCTTCGGGAGGCATTTCTCCAAAGTCGATCACCTCCATCACCGTCTGCAGCAGTTCCGGATCGCTTTTAATATCCTCACCCTGAGTGAAAGAAAGAAGGTTCACTTCCCCCTTAACCTTCCCCTTCGCCCCGTGACACTCGATACAGTGAGCCTTGAAAACGGATTGAATGGAAACTTTCTCAGCTAACAAAGCAGTCGGTAGAATAAATAAGCAGCAAGCCCCGAGGAAAAAGAATATCCAACTTCTGATTGAACCTGATGTTTTTGCTACCTCAAACATGTTTAATCTATAATCTGGATCCGTTAATAATAATTACAAGAATTTTGTCGGTCATATGTGTAAATTTATTAAGTAACGACTATAAATATAAAATCAATTCCATATATGGCCTCTCACCCGCAATTGGAAAATTGACAAGTATTTTCTTTAATTAATCGAAGCTTATTAAGCTAAATATAATTTCTCGGATTGAAAAAGTAGTCTAATTCAAACATCATGACATAAATGTTTAACTTGGGATCACTGGCCTTGAAGTCCAACCTGTTCCTTTCCCCATTGGCGGGCTACACCAACCTGCCCTTCCGTCTCGTCATTCGTGAAATCGGAGGGGTTGACCTTTGCACCACCGATCTGGTGAATGCCCGCTCACTTATTGAACAGAACCCCAAGGCACTCAAATTGATTGAGACGAACGAACAGGACAGCCCCCTCTCTGTCCAATTGTTTGGAGGAGTAAAAGAAGAAATGAGGGATGCATCCATTTTATTGCAAGAGCGCGGTGTTGATTCCATTGATGTCAATATGGGCTGCCCCGTCCCCAAGGTTACCAAGACCGGAGGTGGTGCCAGCATGATGAACGAGCTCCCAAAAACCCGCGAGTTGATTCGGACAATGGCCGAGGCCGTAGATATTCCCATTACCGCCAAGATGCGCCTTGGTTGGGATGATGAAAACCTTACAGCTCCCGACCTAGCAAAAGTATTGGAAGATTCCGGAGTGGCAGCGATCTTCGTACATGGTCGCACTCGTGCACAGGGATTTGATGGAGTTGTGAACCTGAAAGGCATCCGTAAGGTCGTAGAGGCGGTTGATCAGATTCCGGTCATTGGCAATGGAGATGTGACCACCCCCGAAGCGGCCAAGCATATGATTGAAAAAACGGGATGCCATGGAGTCTCCGCCGGACGGGGTGCTTTTTACAATCCATGGATTTTTGTTCATACCCAGGAATATTTAGAAACAGGAGACCTTCCTACTGAACCTAGCTTTGAGGAAAGGATTCGGGTAATGCGTAGACACTATGATCTCATGGTGGAAGTTTTTGGGGAGGAGCGTGGATCTCTGCAGTTCCGTAAAGTCGCCCCATGGTATTCCAAACGGTTTGGTCCAGTTAAGCCGTTCAATACAGCTGTAGTTCGAATAAGTTCAAGAGCAGATTTTGATAAAGTTTTGTCTGATTACCTCGAATGGAGAAAACAGTTTACCAATGATTCTGGTGAACTACTGGCTCGCTATCAATTAGCTCCCATGGTTGCCTCTTTCATGCAAGAAGAAGATGCCTATCAGGCAAAGCAAAGAAAAGCCATAGGTGTGCCTAAAGGTCCTGTAGAAGTCTGGTAAAAATAATTGCTAGGCCCGATTCCAAGGCATTTTCGCAATCAACATTCCCATACCGCAGGTATCGGTAACTCCAGCAAATACCAACCCTGCTCCTACGAAAGCGGATAATCCAAATCCGCCCGGATGAACAAACTGGCCGATCGCCACTCCGATCACCACAAGCGCTCCAGCCGCAATCCGAACCTGCCTCTCAAGAGACATCGCTTCCTTTCCCTCAACAACCGGGAGTCCCGCAGACTGCCAGGCGGAAGTTCCACCATCCACATTCACAACCTTGGTAAATCCGACACCCTCCAACTTCTGGCAAACCTTCACCGACCGACCTCCCGACTGGCATATAACATGGACTTCCTCATCCTGTCCAAAAGGAATCTTTTTAGCATCAAATGACTCCATGGGATGGTTGACTGACCCTTCAGCATGAACCGATTCATACTCAGCAGGTGTACGGACATCGATCAAAAAGATTGAATCCTTTTGGCTAATTAGTTTTGCACTCTGATGGACGGATAGATTTTTCATTGTAGTTGGATGGTCTTCAGGTCTCGAATTCTTGATCACTTGATAGGTTTCTATTTCCAGATTTCTTGCTCGATTAATTGTTTGGTTGCCGCCTCTGCCCATCCACGATTGGCCGCCGGACTGGCCGGACTGGGATGCAAGATAGTACCGATTTTGATGTCCCTGTTATTAAAAACTTCTTCCGCTCGCTTTTTGGCAAAGCCCCCCACCCCAATGACCCAATCGGGTTCCAGAATCTCAACGATCTCCCGTAAGTGTTGATCGCACACCTCTTCCAAAGGCTTTTTTTCAGAAGCCGGTAATTTATCGGGCGTCCGGTTACGGCCACTCTCTTCCATGAACACCAATGGACAGTAATTCGCCACAAAATGATCCTTAAAGAAAACTTTGGCATCCGGAAATTTCTCCGAAAATAAACCCCATAACCTCCGTCCACTTACTTCGCTCTTGGTACAGGCTAAACCCTCCACCGGACGCTTCGGATGCTCCGGACTAGGTTTATCCACTTCTCCCCGCAACCCCATCCAGTCGCGCACCGCCGGAATCTCCCCAAAAGGAACCCCGGTCTGGGCCATCCCAAACGGTCCCGGGTTCATTCCGAGTAAGACGACCTTCTTTTTTCCCTGCCCCGCCAGTTGTAAATACTGCTGATGAATCCCCCGTGCGTAGTCCAACGGGTTGTAAATAAATGAAGTGGGTGAGCCAAAAGAGAGGGAATTTACTGCTTCCGACAATTTCCTGGCGGCCTTGATCAGTGAATCGGACATGGTTTATTTCTCAAAGGGAATATCGAGGAGCATTTGCAGGTCCAATGGGTGACCTTCCGCCTTAAATCGAACTTCCAGCTTAGGCATCAACCTGTAATTATTCTTTTTATCATTATCGCCTTGGATTCTGAATACTACTTCTTCTTCAGCATTAGGAGCTATTGAGACATTTTTTACAGCTGGGCTTATCTCCAAACTCGTAGATATTCGATTAATCCAAGTTAGTCTTCCGCTAATTTCAAAATCAAACGGATTGTTCAAAAGTAAGGTAAGTGACTTTCCATCTAGCTTGGCCTCTCTTTTGAAATATTCTTCAAACACTAGGCTGCGCCAAAACTTTTGATGACTCTCAGTAGTCACATCGTCCTTCATGATTCCGTCGATGCTTAAGTTGGCCATTCTCGGACCTTCATCGGTCATGGTAATCCAAGTTACATGATCGAATTCCCCAAATGCCTGCCCTCTCAATTTACTTCCCCCGCCGGTTGTACCGAGCGTGTAGAAACTAGTCCTATTTCTTAGATATTTACCATAGTGATGGACATGACCCGCGTAAACAGTGTGCGATCGCTTTTTTAATTCCTTGGCCACCCTCGGCCACCCGGTATCGGTTCGGCGGAGTTCTTTCTTCCCATTCTTACGGATCAAAATCCCCTCCTCCATCAGCCAAAGCGGCTGATGCATAAAAACAAGTGTCCAGCGTACATCTTCATTCTTCTTGAGTTCGTTCAAAGCCCATTGAATTTGTTTATCTTCGAGTAGGGCCGGTTTTGAACCCGGTCCTCCCTGAGTGTTGAGGCATAAAAAAAACACATTTTTATAGACGAAGGAATAATAACGAACTCCATACAGATCGTCCCATATCTGATCCGCAACCTCATTGCCCAAATCATGGTTTCCGGGAAGATAGAAAAAAGGCATATCAAATCCCTTGACGAAAGAAGTGAATTCCTTCCATTGGCGGATCAACTCCTCGACATCCCGATTACCCGCACCCCCTTTTATCATATCGCCAACTGTGATAACAAACTCGGGACGTAATTCGTTTAATTTATCAACCGCCCGGGGAAAAACGCCCTCCCTCACTCCACCCGTTCGATCGGACACAATTGCGAACTGGAAATCAGATGGATTATTAAGAAAACTTTTTCCAGTCCACGGTTTTTTTTCCGTCGTAACCGAATGAGAAAATGACTCTGCTTCAACTGAAATTAATTGAAACGAAAAAAAAGAAATTAAGTTCAAAATGAAAAGGGCTTTAAATAAATTCACATCCGTACAAAAAACGAAATCATCATCATTTCCAACTAATAAAATTCAAAGTGTTTTTCTTTCCCCTAATCGAATTGATTTAAATTTGGAAAGAGCAGAGAAAATTTCAAATTATGATCCAAGGAATTCTCGTTATTCTATAATATAAAATTTAAACTAAATTGAAATACCTTTAGTATTATCCAACTGATATTTAATCAATGAGGTAGCTAACTTTCTTTCAACTCTCAGTGGTTGTGTTGGTAGTATTAATTAAACTTCTTTGAAAAGCCTAAGTTTGGTTTGCCAAAATCATGCAACATTGCTTTGTGGGTGAAAGCATTTAATGAAAAAAATCCTCACACTTTTACTCGTACATTCAATTTGCCTCGCGAATAATTTAGACTTCAATCGGGATGTGCGTCCAATCCTTTCAGACAAGTGCTTTTCTTGTCACGGCCCCGACGAGCATGGTCGCAAGGCAGACCTTCGCCTTGATATCGAAAAAGAAGCCAAGAACAAAGACCTGTTGGCTATCGTCCCTGGAAAACCGGAAGACAGCGAAATGATATACCGGATACACTCCGATGATGAGGATGAACTCATGCCCCCTCCAGAAATTGGAAAACCGCTCACCCAAAAGGAAAAGAAAATTCTCGAAGAGTGGATTAAAGAAGGAGCCAATTGGGCCGATCACTGGGCCTATGTCGATCCCGTGCATCATCCGGAGCCTCAAGTTAAAAATAAGAATTGGTCCAATCATTGGATCGATCAGTTCGTGTTATCGAGTATAGAAAGAAATGGGAAAAAAACGGCACCCGACAGTGACTCAGTTACCCTGGTTCGAAGACTTCACTTTGATCTGACCGGGCTTCCTCCAGAATCTGATGTAGTAAAAAAGTTTTCCGAACGACCCAGTTCCAATGCCTATTCTGAGCTTATCGATGAGCTTTTATTATCCGAGCATTTTGGGGAACGTATGGCCGCGTACTGGTTAGACCTAGTTCGGTATGCAGATACTGTCGGATACCATGGCGACCAGCCTCATAACATATCCCCGTATCGCGACTGGGTTATTGATGCATTCAATCAAAACATGCCTTTCGACCAGTTCACTCGCGAGCAACTGGCTGGAGATCTTCTGCCCGATTCCACCACCAAACAAAAGGTGGCGTCAGGGTACAATCGTCTACTCCAGACTACCCACGAGGGTGGTTTACAACTAAAAGAATACGATGCCATTTATGCGGCTGATCGGGTTCGTAATATTTCCGAGGTCTGGATGGGGGCCACTGTGGGCTGTGCCCAGTGCCATGATCACAAATATGATCCATACACGATTAAAGATAACTACGCATTGGCGGCTTTCTTTGCGGATATCGCAGATCGTGGATTTAACGGCAATTCGTTACCCACCAAACGACCCCCTGAAATTCGTATCTATTCAGCTGAGCAGCAGTCAAAACTCGATCAAGTGGCCAAAAAAATCGATCAGATCCTACCCCGGGAAAAACAATCTCAACTCACCAAACTTGATACCACCCGAAAGAAACTTTCAGACGCCCTCAAAAAAGCCAAACCCGAACAGAAGGTCGAGTTGGAAAAAAAGCACGCATCTTTCAACAAGCAATACCTCAAATTAGCTGAAGCAGGGACTATCAAAAAATATCGTGAATACATCAAAAACAGAGCTAACCTAGAAAAACAAGGTCGATGGACCATGATTTCACATGCAGTCAAACCCCGAACTATGCGTGTGTTACCAAGGGGAAATTGGATGGACGATAGCGGCCCCATAGTACTCCCCGCGATTCCTGCATTTTTGGGTAAAATTGAATCGGACAGTGAACGTCTTACCCGCCTCGATCTGGCCAATTGGTTGACCGACCCAAAGGATGGAAAAGGGAAGATTAATGCTCGGGTACTTGCCAATCGTACATGGTATTTACTCTTTGGAAAAGGACTCGCTCCCGATCTTACCGACTTTGGCAGCCAAGGCACTCCTCCCGAGCATCCCGAATTGCTTGATAATCTTGCACTTTCCCTAATTGACAAAAAATGGAACCTAAAAGCCTTCATTAAAGACATCCTCTTAAGTCGTACCTATCGACAGGCGACTCTACCCGGTGAGGGATACCAAAGTTTCCAGATTGCCCGTCGACTGCCCGCTGAATTCGTGCGCGATAACACTCTGGTAATTAGTGGCTTGCTTGTCCCTACAATTGGCGGTCCCAGTGTAAAACCTTTTCAACCCAGCGGATATTATCGTCACCTAAACTTTCCCAAGCGAAGTTATAAAGAGGATCAAGGAACAGCGCAGTGGCGACGTGGCCTCTATGTTCACTGGCAAAGGCAGTTCCTACACCCTATGATGAAAGCTTTTGATGCACCCAGTCGTGAAGAGTGTACGACCCAGCGACCACAATCAAACACTCCTCTCGCAGCTCTTGTGCTCTTGAACGATCCAACCTTTCTAGAGGCAGCCAAATCTTTTGCCGGCAAGATTGCTGAGCATGGCGGTACTACTTATAAAAACCGAATCACTTATGCCTTCGAGGAGGCTTTATCCCGACGACCCGATGGTTTTGAACAAAAGACACTGGCTCAATTAATCGACGATAAAAATTCCGCTTCTGTGGAATCATGGACACCCCTCGCCCGGGCGATTCTTAATCTGGCTGAAACCAATTTAAGACGATGAACATACCATTCAACCCAGCTCAGATCAATCGCCGGGCTTTTCTTGCCGGGTCCGGGCTCAGTCTCGGCAGTGCCGCTCTTAACATGCTCCTGGCTAAAGATAGCAACGAGCCCTTGTACATGCTCCCCAAGGCAAAAGCGAAACGTGTCATTTTTCTAAGTATGGCGGGAGGTCCTTCTCATTTAGAAACTTTTGACTACAAACCCAAGCTTGATGAACTCAATGGTCAGCCCATGCCCGAGTCTTTCACCAAGGGCCAACCAATTGCCCAGTTACAAGGCAAAGAACTTAAGGTGCAAGGGCATCTCACCAAGTTTAAAAAATATGGGCAAGGTGGACAGTACATAAGTGACTACCTGCCATGGACAGCGAAAATGGCGAATGATATTTCCATCATTCGATCGATGGTAACGGAGCAAATTAATCACGATCCCGCCCATACCTTTATGAATACGGGGACCGCCATCAGCGGGAGGCCCTCCATGGGGTCATGGGTAAATTACGGCTTGGGAAGCGAAGCGGAAGACTTACCCGGCTTTGTGGTCATGACTAGTGTGGGCGGACGTAACCCTCAACCGATTGCTTCCCGCCAATGGTCTTCAGGCTTTTTACCCAGTCGATTTCAGGGCGTGGAATTTAATTCCACCGGCGATCCCGTTCATTATGTTCGTAATCCCGATGGGGTAACCTCTGAGCACCAAAGAAAATTAGTGAATACGATCACTTCTCTTGATCGGCACCGTAATAAGACGATCAATGACCCTGAGACTGACACCCGAATAGCCGCCTATGAAATGGCGTTTAAAATGCAGGCATCCGTGCCTGAACTGATGGATGTGTCCAGGGAACCACAGCACATCCTGGATATGTATGGAGCTAAACCAGGCGACGGTTCCTATGCATCCAATTGCCTTCTCGCTCGTAAGCTTGCTGAAAAGGGCGTGCGTTTCATACACCTTTATCATCGGGGATGGGATCATCATGGAGGCTTGGAAAAATATATGGATACCTGCTGTGGTCTGACCGACAAACCGACTTGGGCACTCATTCAGGATCTCAAACAAAGGGGTATGTTAGAAGACACTTTAGTCGTCTGGGGTGGAGAGTTTGGTCGTACTCCCATGTACCAGGGGAAAGGGGAAATTGGACGCGACCACCACATCAAAGGATTTTCCATGTGGATGGCAGGAGGAGGAGTCAAAGGAGGTTTCGGATATGGAGAAACGGATGAACTCGGATACCATGCGGTCAAGGATAAGGTTCATGTACGCGATATGCACGCGACTATGCTTCATCTACTCGGAATCAATCACCAATTTTTCACCGTCAAGCATCAGGGTCTCGATTCAAAACTCACCGGGGTCAACCATTCACATGTGGTCAAATCATTGATCGCATAAAATCAATCTGAGGCTTACTCAAGTCCAACTTTCTTTTTCTTCTTCCTCACTTTTCTGGACTCTGCACCTTAAGGGTATCGGAAGCACTGGTCTTGGGTAAATGTTTCGCTAATCTTTTCTTAACACCATGAATCTCCTCCACTCCTGCCATCATCCACAGAAATAAAAAAGAATATTGTAAAAAAACTTTTAATAATTAGACGGAGGTTGATCGGTGCGAAGTTTTATCGTTTACCAAATTCTGGATTCGGCTTGGGTATTTTCGCTCCGATTGATTTCAGATGAGACATTAATTTTCGATCAAGTTCATTCACTTTTTCGGGCATTTTTACCGCCAAGTTATTTTCTTCTCCCAAATCCTTTTTCAAATTGAACAACTCCATCGGACCTTCATAAAACTTGATCAGTTTCCACGCACCCTCACGTATTATACTGTAGGGTCCAGGGTTGTGTCGATAATGGGGGAAATGCCAATAAATTGCCTTACGCGGCAGCCTTTTCTTACCTCCAGACTTAAGATGTTTAACTAAGGACACCCCGTCAATCTCTCTTCCCTCAGGTAATTGAGCACCAGAAACTTCAGCAATAGTGGGAAAGTAGTCAACACTTGTGATCAGCTCACTACTCACTTTTCCTGCGTCTACCATTCCGGGCCACTTAATAATCAAAGGTACCCTTATCCCGCCTTCATACGCATACCCCTTCCCCGAACGCAGGGGAGCATTGTTAGTAATTCTTCCCCCTCCTAACAAACCCCCATTATCGGATGTGAAGATTATCATAGTGCGATCTGCGATCCCGTTCTTCTCGAGAGCCTCCATAATTCTGCCTGCACAATCGTCTATCGATTCAACCATAGCCGCATACATCGGATTTTTCTGAAGAGGCGTGGTCTTTTTCTTATATTTTTCGGCCACTTCTTCTTTTGCCTGAATCGGTGTATGCACCGCATAATTATCCATGTTTAAAAAGAAAGGTTTATCCTTGTGTTTATTGATAAAACCAACCGCCTCCTCAGCCTCACGGTCCGACAAATACTGCCCAGGTTTACGACCAGGCAGAGAGGGGATTCCTGCCCGAATCATCTCGTGTTTATGTTTGGGTTGATTAAAAGGATCAAAATAATTGGGAGGTTGCCCATAGTCACATCCGCCAAAATTATAATCATAGCCCTGTTCTTCGGGATACCATTTATTCGCCCCCAAGTGCCATTTTCCAATATGGCAGGATACATAGCCCATTGGCTTCAATAATTCCGCAATCGTAACCTCCTCCGACTCCATCCATAAGGCATTTTGAGGAACTAACCACTTACGATTCTTACCTCCTGTAAATCCGCTCGGATTTTTCCCATCAGATGGAATCGTACCTCCCTGAAATCGCGAACGAATCCAATCAGTCACACCGAGTCTCCCAGGATAACGACCAGTCTGTATCGCCGCCCGAGTAGGCGAACATACTGCACATGCGGCGTATGCATCTGTGAAACGCACTCCCTCACTGGCCAAACGATCCAAGTGGGGAGTTTCATAAAAGTCACTCCCTTGGCACGAGAGGTCCATCCAGCCGAGGTCATCCACCAGGATAAGAACAACATTGGTCGATTTCTTGGCACTTACTGTAAAGCAGATAAAAGATAGGAGAAGCAGGCTGTTTATAATTTTCATAGTTTCAAATAAGTTAAAATTAACGCTTAGACCATTCTTTTTCGGTCTTGGGCAGGTTTTGAGTTAACGCACGCAATTCAGCCACGAGTTCAGGATGTTCTACGGCCAAATTATTAGTCTCGCCCAAGTCTTTCTTTAAATCGTAAAGTTCTTCTTCCTTCACACGATCTGTCTCCTGAGCATAGCCATGAAAAAACGCATCGGACTGAAGATATTTCCATTTACCCCGTCGAATACCTGCCTGGTTAAAGTAAAATGTCTTCCGACCTTTATTTGATTTCCCCAGTAATAAATTCGTTTGATCAACCCCGTCAATTACCCGGTCATCAGGCACCTTAAATCCACAAAGTTTTGCAAAAGTGGGCATAAAATCAATGGTGGCAAAAATTGCATCCGATTCCCTTCCTGCAGGGACCTTGCCGGGCCAGCGTATGATACAGGGCAATCGGTATCCACCTTCATAAGGCGAACCTTTTCCGTTACGCAAGGGGCCAGACTCTCCCCAAAAAACTGATCCTTCAGGATGCCCCTTCTTTTTAATAGTATACTTATCCTGATTCCACGGCCCATTGTCGGATGTGTATATAACCAGAGTATTTTCACTCAATCCAAGTTCATCCAACACATCGAGAAGTCGACCCGTTTCATAATCAAACTCTTCAACCACATCCCCATAAAGACCACCCTTCGACTTCCCACGAAAGCGATCTGATGCATCGATAATCGTGTGCATCATGGTGTGTGCAAGATATAGGACAAAAGGCTTCTGGGGGTCACGCTTATTTTTTAAAAAGTCAATCGATTTATCAGTATAAAGGGTGGTCAGTTCTCCCATATTATCAGACATTCCTGCATCATTATTATTTTCATGGAATTTAATTTTACCCGAGTCATTTGCACCCAAAGCACCGTAAAAATAATCAAAACCCTGAGCGTTGGGCATGCGCTCAATGATTGCCTTCCGATTCGAAACATCCCACTTACCAATGCAAGCAGTCTGATACCCAACTCCCTTAATTAATTCAGCGAATGTAATCTCGCTCGCCGGCATTCCCCATCCCCTACTCCGGCACGGATATCGCCCCGTAAGTAAAGCCGAACGGGAAGGACCACATACCGTCTGACTGTAAAAGGATGTGAAAAGCGTTCCCTCCTCAGCCAACTGGTCAAGCCTCGGAGTCTTATTAGTCTTGCTTCCATAACATCCTAAATCGCCATACCCTTGATCATCGGTAAAAATAATCACTACATTGGGCTTTTCAGAAAAAAGAAAAAAGGGAAAGAGAAGGAATAGAAAAAAAAGAAAAAAGGAGTTCATAACAACAAAGAAGGAATCAAGACTCAACTTGCCAAGCGAAAAACCAAGTAAAGCACAATTTAATCCGATAAAAGACGAGTCTCAGTAGATTAGTTCGCTTGCGGAAATTTCTCTTCATTAGTAGCGGGGTGAATTGTTAGAAATATAGATTCTTAGCACATCCCATTATTAAATTCTATCGAAGATAAAAGAGATAGTATTCAAATCGAAAACGAGAGAAACATTTCTGGCTCATTCAAGAATATATAATAGGCGATCAACTCATAAATGGGTTGCCAGACCAAATGCTAAAATAAAGTATATTACTAATGAGAATAACAAAAGGAAGACCAATTTTAAAAGCATTAATCCCCTTTTTGCTAGCCATGGTACTTGCTAACAGTACCGGACTTTTCGGTCAGGCCTCCAATCCGAAAGTCAATAATGAAAAACCTGAAAAAGGGGGTCAGGCCAAGCGTATTCACCCCCATGCACTGAAGCTGATCCTGCAGGGGAATAAAGAGGAAGCTATTTCCTACTTGGAAAAACATAAGGATAACAAGGTCAACCCCAAGCAGACCCAAATGCTGATTGATCTCGCCCTCGATAAGCCGAACGCTTGGAAGTTCGACGCCGAGACTTGGCCTTTCGAGCGAACCCTGCCTGATAACTCCCTCAAGAAGGAAGCCCCAAGCGACAAGTTTACCATCGCCTTTGGCGGTGGGGCTGGATACGTGCCACCCCACGAGAGGATGTGGGACACTATCGGAGCAATCGACCCGCGAGCCTTACTACTGCTAGGAGACAATGTCTACATCGACGACCCCATGACTCCTGAAATGCAACTTTTCCACTACTACCGTCGCCAAAGTCAGCCCGAGTGGGCCAAGCTGGCCAAAAAAGTGCCGATCTATGCAATCTGGGACGACCACGACTTCACCACCAATGACGGTTGGGGCGGACCAGCAATCGAAGAACCCAAGTGGAAGCGTGATGTATGGAATGTGTTCAAGGACAATTGGGACAACCCCTACTACGGAGGCGGCGAGAAGCAACCCGGTTGCTGGTTTGATTTTTGGATTGGAAAGGTTCACTTCGTTCTGATTGATGGACGCTATTACCGTGAATCACCCAAAGGAAAAAAACCTTCCATGCTCGGACCTGCTCAGATGAAATGGTTAAAGAAGACCCTCAAGAAGCCAGCTACTTTTACCGTCTTATGCTCGAATGTACCAATAGCCCCCAAGGTAAAGCCCGGTTCCAAGGACACTTGGGATGGTTATGATAACGAACGGAGGCAAATCTTCGAGTTCATCGCGAACAAAAAAATCCCTGGGGTCCTCATTCTTTCCGCCGACCGTCACCGCTCGGATGCATACAAAATCGATGCTGGCATCGAGGGAATGTATCCCCTTTACGAGTGTCAGTCTTCGCGCCTGACCAACCAGCATGTGCATCCATTGATCAAACACTCCTTATTCGGCTACAACAAGAAGCAGTCCTTCGGACGGGTCGACTTCGACTTAACAACGAAGGACCCGACTTTCAAGTATACGGTCATAAGCATCGACGGGGAAGCCGTTCATTCCCTTGAGGTTCAGCACAGCGAGTTACAATTCAAATAACGGTAAATTAGTTGGTAACCCCAATTCCATTAGGCCCTTACCAATCATTCGAATTAGCTTTGTTTTTAAGGATGGGTAAAAGTGCTTTTATCAAGGCTCCATATCACTCTGTATTCAAGCGTAACCGATCCCGCGAAAATAATTTCAGATTTGGGTTCGAATTATTTTGCATCCAATATAAGGATGACTTCAAATCCTAGACTTTAACTATGAAAAACCTACCTACTCTAAATCCTATCCTTTTATTTTCTTTATTCCTTCCATTGGTTCATGCGATATCCGAGCAGGAACGCCCTAACATTATCCTCATTATGGCGGATGATATGGGCTATGAAGCGTTATCTTCGAACGGAAGTGAATCCTGCAAGTCACCAAACCTCGACAAACTGGCGAAAGAAGGTATCCGTTTCACCAATTGTTTCTCCAATCCAATCTGTACGCCGTCCCGAACCAAAATTATGACAGGTCAGTACAATGTCAGAAACTATGTTAAGTTTGGTATGCTGGACCGTAGACAGACCACTTTTGCCCATCAGCTCAAGGCGGTTGGGTATGCGACTGCGATCGCCGGCAAGTGGCAACTCGGGAATCAGACGGATTCGCCCCAACATTTCGGATTCGAACAATCCTGCCTCTGGCAACACACCCGCTCCGGACGATCCAATGAAGGCAAGACGAAATTTGACCGTAGATTCGTCAATCCAATGCTTGAATTCAATGGCAAGGAAAAGGATTTTACCAATGGAGAATACGGGCCACAGGTCTGTACCGATTTCATTTGTGACTTTATAGACGAGAACAAGAAGAAGCCATTCCTTGTTTATTATCCGATGATTCTTACCCACTGCCCGTTTGATCCCACGCCTGACTCTACTGACTGGGATCCGAAAAGGCTCGGGTCCACCTCTTATAAAGGAGATCGTAATGATCCACAGCGTCACTTCCGCGACATGGTCGCCTTTGCCGATAAGTCGGTCGGGCAGATTGTTGCACAACTTAAAAAATCAGGTATTCGGGACAACACGCTTATCGTATTTACCGGAGATAACGGAACGGACAAGCCCATCGTGACACCCTGGAACGGTCGAAAAGTAGTGGGTGGAAAAGGTTCCATGACAGATGAGGGAACGCGAGTTCCCCTTATTGCCAACTGGCCCACAGGTATCCAAAAACCCGGCCGAGTCGTTGATGACCTAGCCGACTTTACCGACATGATGCCCACGCTTTGTGAAGTCTCCAATGCAGACCTACCCAAAGGACATCCCAACGACGGGACCAGCCTGCTGCCCGTTTTTCAGAACAATTCCAAAGCCCGTAAAAAAGATTGGATCTACATCTGGTACCGGAATCAGGTAATGGTTCGTAACAAGAAGTATTCCCTCTTGGCCAACCATGATGGAACCAATGCTTCGCTTACCCGATACAAAGGCCAATTTGAGGGCGGGGAAATAGATGAAAATTCGATGGATAAAAAAGAAAAAAATCTACAGAATAAATTCATAGCCACTATAAACAGATTGGCCAAAACCCGCCTGTCCACTGCTAGTGAAGAGGGCCGCATCATGGGACTCAAAAATAAGTCCAACCGATAATCCCCCTTCCAATCCTTCTAAAGATGAAACGATCTTACCCCATTGGCCTCCTACCCTTATTTCTGCTGTGCACACATTTCATCTGGTCTGAACCAGACCGCAGTCGGCCCAATTTCATTCTCATTATGGTCGACGATATGGGCTACTCCGATATCGGATGCTATGGAGGGGAAGTAAAAACGCCTAATATAGATAAACTGGCTAAGAATGGATTGCGTTTCACCCAGTTCTATAACACCGCCAAGTGTCATACCACAAGGGCCGAGCTTCTTACCGGTAACTACGCCTACTCGATTGGAGACAACAATATGGAACACGGAGCCACCTTCGGGGAGGTCCTGCGCCCCATCGGTTACCGAACCCTCATTTCTGGCAAGTGGCACCAGACTCCCCTGCCCACCACCCGTGGGTTTGACCGTTACTACGGGCTGGCCGACGGGTGCAGTAACTTTTTTAATCCCGGCATTAAAGCTCGTCCAGGCGAGGGCCTTCCTGGGAGAAAAGGAAAGACCCGTACACGACGCTGGGCCATTGAGGACAAGGTAATCATGGGCTATACCAGTCCCGATAAGAAGTTCTACCATACCGACGCCTTTACTAGCTACGCCATCGACCGCCTCGATGAATACAAAGGTGAGGAGAAACCCTTCGTTCTCTACCTTCCCTACACCGCTCCTCATTACCCGCTACATGCCTGGCCCGAAGATATCGCCAAGTACCGGGGTAAGTACAAGGTCGGCTGGGACAAAATTCGTAAGCAACGCTTCAAGCGAATGAAGGAGATGGGCATCATCGGATCCAATCACAAACTCACCCCCCGGGCCTCCAAGGCATGGGAAGACTTGTCCGAGGAGCAAAAGGATGCCGAGGACTTAAAGATGGCAGTCTACGCCGCCATGATCGACCGGGTCGACCAGAACCTCGGACGGCTCTTCGCCAAAGTCAAGGAATTGGGTAAATGGGAAAACACCTTGATTATGTTCCTCACCGACAATGGAGCCTGCTCCGAACAACCCAACACCACCCCCGACATTCCCCCTGGGCCCGTGGAAAGTTACCGTACGATTTCTGTAGGTTGGGCCAACGCCAGCAATACGCCCTACAAGAAATTCAAGTCCACCGCCTACGAGGGAGGTATCCGTACCCCTTTCATTGCTCCTTGGCCGGGCGTAATCAAGCCAGCCATGACCAATCAGGTCGGGCATCTCATCGATGTCTCCGCCACCTTTCGCGACATCACAGGGGCAAAGTATCCTAAAATCATTAATGGTAAGAAAACTAAGACTCCCGTCGGCAAATCTCTGCTACCCATTTTCAAGGGTAAAGAAAGAGAAATACACCATGAAATCTATTGGCGATTCAATCGGGCCAACGCCGTTCGCCAAGGCGACTTGAAAGTGGTCCGTGCTGGGAAGGTCTGGGAACTCTACGACCTCAAAGCCGATCCCACCGAGATGAACAACTTGGCCAAGCAAAGGCCCGAGAAAACGGACGAACTCTCGAAGATGTGGGAGGATTGGAACCAAGAGTGCAAGAACCGCCCAAAGTAAAAGAAACATGAAATTCAAATTCTGCTTCATCCTCCTCACCTGGACTTCGACTTTTCTAAACTCAGTAAATCGACCCAATATCGTAATTCTTTATGCAGATGATATGGGCGTGGCCGATGTTTCTTACGGTGATCCCAAGGCCAAAATTCAGACCCCGCATATAGACCAACTAGCCTCTGAGGGTATGTCCTTTGTCGACGGACACAGTTGCGCGGGGAGTTGTACACCCAGCCGTTTTGCATTACTTACCGGGCAACACCATTGGCGGAGGTTTCATGGAATTGTTGGTGCATTCGGAGGAACTGTGTTCGAACCCAACGATTTTACCATTGCCAAGATGTTCAAGAAAAAAGGCTACCGGACCGGTTGCTTCGGCAAATGGCATCTTGGGTGGGACTTCGATGCCATCCGTAAGCCGGGAGTCAAAAAAGGAGATGTGCGACCAGAATCTTATGACTGGACCAAGCGCTTTCCAGATGGACCGCTTGATCAAGGATTTGATTACTACTTTGGAGACGGTACCATTAACTTCCCACCCTATTGTTGGATTGAAGGTGATCGCTTCATTACCATTCCCACAAAATCGGTAATTAAATCACAACCCCTTGCCGGTAGTGGAAATTTCCGCCCGGGCCCCATGGCAAAAAGTTGGAATCCCTATGATATCCTGCCTACGATTACTCAAAAAACCGTCGAGTGGATCGCTAAGCAAAAAGCCGACCAACCGTTCTTTGCCTACCTTGCCTTCAACTCCCCCCATTACCCCATCGTACCCAATAAAGAATTTCATGGAAAATCCAAAGCCGGGTATTACGGTGACTTTGTTATCGAAACCGATGCAATGGTGGGCCAAGTTTTAAAAGCCCTTAAGAAATACGGCTTTGCCGATAATACCCTCGTCGTTTTCTCTGCGGATAACGGTCCTGAAACTCATGCCTTTCAGAGACTCGATGAATTCAATCAGTGGAGTTCTGGGAAATTCCGAGGGGTCAAGCGTGACATCTACGAAGGTGGTCATCGGGTCCCGCTTATTGCACGATGGCCAGGGAAAATAAAAAAAGGAACTGTATCTGATGAAGTGATCAGTCAGGTCGATTTAGCTTCTACCTTTGCCCATATCATAGGCTATCCCCTTGAAAAAAAGGAAGCGATCGACAGCTATAATTTACTACCCGTGTTTAAAGGAGAAAAATACAAAAGACCTCTCCGAACTGCCACCGTACAGAATACCTCACCCAAAAAATATGCTCTCCGACAAGGTGACTGGGTCCTAATTGATACCTCGACCGGGTCTGCAAAGAAGGAACAAGATGCCTACCTCGACCACTTTGGACTCCAAGCGTACGGAAAGGAAAATGAGGGACTACTTTTCAACCTTAAACAGGACCCGCGCCAATCCAACAACCTATACACCGAGCACCCCGATCGGGTCCGGGGGATGCGGGACCTTTTGCAAAGCTACCTTGACGGTGAGCCCTGTGCACCAAAGCAAAAAGATCCTCAGTAAACAAAGTGCTTATATGCAAACGCTGGACTAAAGACTTAAAAACAATAACCATGATCAGAAACTCGGCTATTAATCTGTTTTTATTCCTTTTATTAACCTCGAACATATTCTGCGGGGAAGCCTCTCCCATCACCATTCAGGAAATCGATGGGCGTCCCTGGTTGATCAAACCGAACGGACAGCCATTCTTCGCTCACGGTATCACCCATGTACGGAACCTAAAAGCCGAGCCAGAATTGGACAAGTTCTCCAAAGCCTGCAAAAACATTGGGTTTAATGCATATGGATACGGGTGTCCTGAACCTCTTCGTAACGATATGCCATTCATCGAGAGTTGGAACCACCTGGTACCCATCTCTTACTATCGTGGGAAAGATGCGGTTCGATTTGTCGATATATTTGATCCCAAGGAACAAGTTAAAATCGTAAACGGCGTCAAATTTATTTGCCTACGGAGCAGGGATAATCCAAATACCATAGGCTATTGCTGGACGGACCTAGGTTCGTGGCCATTGGAAAACCCTGCGGGTAAGAACTGGGTTGATTACATTCGCAACCTTCCGGAGGACGCACCCGGCCAATTGGCTTACCGCCAGTTTCTCTCTTCCTCGAAAATAAAGGCAGGCAAGGCAAGGGATCGTGCCTTTCTTCGACTGATCGCCCGGGAATATTTTCGA
>CAYLIJ010000013.1:0-54056 GCA_964383925.1 uncultured Puniceicoccaceae bacterium | reverse complement strand
TGATGCAAATGCAACTGATGCTGCAACTGCAACTGAATAATTTTTCCGTAAGGAACTTAAAAAAAGATCATCTTTGATGGTCTTTTTTTTGGTCTAATTCAAAATTATAATGAAGAAACCTCTTTTTCTGAGGGGAACTCTTTAGGTATTTCAGAGGTGACTTTTCCAGTCACTGCCCATTCAGTTCCCCTTCGCAAAACTTCCTGAAAGCCATGACATTTCATAGAATAATCAGCATGTCCCATAGGGGTGTGGAAAACACGGCCTTTCCCAAAAGCGATGGTCATGATCATAGGTTCGTGCTTTTTACTCTTTTCACTGTATGCAGTTGCTAAAATCTTAACATTTTTCGCAGGTCCGCGCAATGAGTCATAAAGTTCATCTTTTGTGTGCAACCAAACCTTAGGCATCCCTTTAGTAATTGGATGCTTATGGTCCCTAATCTGAACCGTAAATTCACTTTGCGGGCCGTGTCCTCCCCCTCGACCGGGTCGTGGGTCACGGATCAACTTACCCGAATCATTATAAAATAAATAAGGACCAGATTTTTCATTTCTTCCACCCCACCCTCCCAAACCAATCATTTGATTATATTCTAGCCAATTTCCAAATGAGTTATTAGCGGCATGCACAACAATGAACGCACCGCCGCCTTTGACATATTGAACTAAGCTGTTTTGAATCGTATCAGCCCAAGACTCTCCGTTATAATTACTTAATACAGCATCATATTTATCAAAGTTGGGTTTCCATTTAGCCCATTCAGAAGCAACCGATTTTTTGGGAGGAGAAGTTGACACGGTTACCATAAAATCTCCTGAACTCTGAAGTGCATCCACCAATACGGGAGTAGTGGCTTTCCAATTATGATTATTCTGACCATCCAATAGTAATACTTTGATCTTGGCATATGCAAATTCATACGGAAGCAGAGTTATTGAAAGAAAGAAAAAATAAGTTAATAGTTTCATATAGATTAAATTTTATTATTTCGCATCGATTTCTTTTTCCATCAACCTAATTTCATCCATATCAACAAATTTACTTTTACCACCAGTCATTGCCGCAATTTCTTCCAGAGGTTGCCTTGCACCATCTGGAGCTCCATACCCAATGGTGTAAATTTTAGTTTTCCCCCTCTTAGTTTTTATAATCTCCATTCCCTGAAATTCCTTCTTCGAATTCCCATCAGTCATAAAATAAATAATGTCAGGTTTCGGGTTTAGGTAAAAAGCCCACTCAAAAGAATTATTCCAAACTGTGCCAAGAGTAAGTGGTGTATCATGAACGGCTTTGGTAAGTCGTTTTTTAGTAGACGGGGTCACTGGTAGCCATTTCGGACGAACTGGTTGATATCCGTCATTAGGCTTCCAGCCGGAATTATTAGCTCCATTCCAACTTTTATGTAATTCGCGTGCGTCTTCCCCCGCCACCCAAGTAGGTCCAGAAAAAAAGATAATTGCGACCGAACCAACCGCGGGTAGCTTTTCAATCGCTTTACTCAGTTCACTTCTCATCACCTTGTCCCGACCTTTCATTGAAGCGGAATAATCGATAATGAATAGTATTTTATTCGCTTTCGATTTAATTCCCATAAAATTGGATGCAAACGCTTTATTTAAAACGGACATGTCAACACTCACACTTACATCTCCCAAATTACCCATCGGACTTAATGCAATTGCGGGATTTAGTGACTTGGTTTCGATATCTACTACTGGGGCTGAGATTTCGGAAATAGCTTTTGCCTGAAAAGTAAAAGTTTGAGAAGGCTTTGCCTGTTTTTGCCTCTGCATAAGTCTCACTTTTTGTTCCTGTTTCTTTGGAGCGGCACTCGGTTTACCGGCATCTGAAAAATCCGACCCAGCATCGTCACTTAGTGGAATTCCCATCATCATATTCCATAAAAAAGAAAAAGTTCCCACCATACAAAATAGAGCCAGTAACAAACTATTAAGTAATCGATAATTCCTAAGGTATTTAGAAAATGGACTCTCCAACATCTCCGTGGAATGGATGTGAGTTTGAGTATCTTCTAAATGGGACATTGAGGAAAAATTATTTACTTTATAAATGTTCTGCTGATCACAGTAGAATTTGGACAATTGAATAAATTATACTAAAAATATCTCGATCCTTTTATTTAGTTACACCTCTCCCATAAGTGCAATATATAAATTATATAAATTAATATTATTAATTTAATTAATATTAGTGACCCAAGAACAATGGATTCGCTAGATAAAAATGGTTATCAATAGCTCTTTTATGATTATCTTCGATTTTATCGATAACAGATAAATTTGTTAGGCTCCTTTTGAAAGAGGAAAAAAATAGAAAAACAGGAAATCAATGTTTCTATTTTGATCACCAAAGAACTACTAACCCGACTCAATAAATAATTTTCAAACTAGAGAATCTCTTTTATCAAATGTCCAAAAACTTCTGTTAAACGCATATCTCTTCCACCAAAACGAAAGGTACTCTCAGTATGTTCAACACCTAACAGATACAACATTGTGGCATGCAAATCATGGATCTCATAACGGTTTTCTATTGCTTTGTAACCAAATTCATCGGTTGCCCCTACAGTAACACCCGGTTTAATCCCACCCCCTGCAAACCAGGTCGTAAATCCAAATGGATTATGATCACGCCCATTAGTTCCTTGAGCAAAGGGAGTACGACCAAATTCTCCACTCCATACAACTAGGGTATCATCCAACATACCTAATTTTCTCAAATCACGAATCAGACCTGCAATTGGTTGGTCCACTGATTTGCAGTTTTTACCATGACCAGCGACTAATCCGTTATGCTGATCCCACCGGTCTCCATTTCCACCCGGGCAGGTTAGTTCAATAAAACGAACTCCTCTTTCGACCAATCTACGGGCAAGCAGACACTGCGTGCCGAATGTTCGGGTATTTTTAAAGTCTGAATTCATTCCATAAGATTTCTTTACTGCATCAGACTCCCCGCTTAAGTCCATCAATTCCGGGACTGAAGTTTGCATTTGGTATGCAGTTTCATAATTTTGGATAGCCGCTTCGACCTGTGGATCATAATCCATCTGTTCAAGTGCTTGCTCATCCAAATCTCCGAGTAAAGAAAGCTTATTCTTTTGTAGTATATCGCTTGCCTCCTTGGGTTTGATATTAGCAACCGGTTCTTTTTGAGGTAGAAATACAGAACCTTGGTAGGATGCAGGGAGGAAGCCCGAACCAAAACAATCTAACCCACCAGGAGGAATTAAGCCTCCATTTAAGACCACAAATCCAGGTAAATTCTGATTCTCTGTCCCCAACCCATACCCGAACCAAGCACCCATGCTTGGACGACCCTGAAAACCACTACCCGTGTGCAAGAAATAGTTTGCCGATGTATGTTCGGAAAAATTGGAGGTCATGGACTTAACCATAGAAATTTCATCAATCACATCATCCTGTGCGATATGGGGAAAAAGATCGGATACCCAATGACCACTCTGTCCTCTTTGCTTAAATTCCCAGGGGCTCTTTAAAATTTTACCAATATTATCAAATTGGGTGGGTGCTAACTTACCAATTACTTCTCTGGGATCTTTACCGTTATATTTTTCCAATGCGGGTTTGTAATCAAAAATATCAACATGGGATGGACCACCGTCCATATAAAGAAAAATCACATTTTTAGCACGGGGAATGAAATGAGGTTTCCTCGGGTCCGAGCGAGATGCATTGGCTTCTTTGGACAAAGCAGAGAAAGCAAGTCCCCCAAATCCCATGGCACAGGATTGAAGCATAGACCTACGAGAAAATGGCTTATTAAATTGGTTACAATGCATGGCTTTGTAGTTTAGTTAAGGAAAAGAAAACTTTTTGAATTAATTAACACATGTGCGAGGTCAGCCCACACTTGTTCGCTCATGCCCCCATGAGCACTTGATTGGATGTCCAAAAAATTAAGAAGTTTTTCTTGTACTTCGTTGCTGGGAATCTTTCCCGTAATTGTCTCATATAGATTATGAACCGCTTCGCCTTTCGAGTATTTGGTGTTGATAACTTTTTTGCCCATAAGCTTGCATTGTCCAATTATAAATGGATCATTTAAAAGAGCCAAAGATTGTGCCGGTACATTGGATACCGATCTCTTTCCTTTAGTTCCAAAAGGAGCAGGTTGATCAAATGCTAACATCAGGGGCGACAGAAAATTTCGATAGACCGAACCATAAATACTTCGTCTGCCAGCCCCATCAAGTGGTCCATTTTTCTTTCCACCCCTTCCCGTCATAAAGGCAGTCTTATAAATGGGTACCGACGGACCGTAGAGCTTCTTATCAATTCGACCGGAGAATGACAAAATAGAATCTCGGATGGATTCAGCCTGTAATCGTCGAACCGGCATCTTATAAAGCAAAATATTTTGGGGATCTGTTAAACTGACTTCATTCTTATTGTTAGAAGGGTTCTGGGTGCTCGACTGTCGATAGGTTTTAGAAAGTACAATTTTTCGAATCAGATTTTTAACAGACCAACTGTTTTCACGAAAATCGTTGGCCAACCAATCCAGCAGTTCAGGGTGACTGGGCATCTGACCCATGGGACCAAAATCATCGGGAGTCGGAACGATACCCCGTCTAAAAAACTGTAACCATATACGGTTCGCCATAACGCGGGACACTAGTGGATTATCCTCGGAGATTAATTGTTCGGCCAAATCAAGACGAGACCCGGATTGTCCACCCAAGGCAGTAAGGTTTCGTCCGACTACAGACGTACCCAATTTATGCGGACTTCCCCGCACATAAACATTCCCCTGAAAAGGACTCCCCTGCCCCATTGCCAATGTATATCTTTCACGGGGTGTTTTAGAATCAATGGCTTCGGCTTGGCTCAATAGTTCAGTAATATTTGGTTGATTCTCGAATGGAATAAGTCCCTCGCTATACAGGTAATTAAGAAATTCATATTCTTCTCCTGAAAACTTGCCCGTATTAATTTTATCGAATGATTTTTCGAGGAAACCATCAAGGAATTTAGGGAGATTGCTTGCCTCAATTTTATCATCCCCCAGCAAAAGAGAAAATCTTGAATCAGGCTTTCCTCCAATTCCGGAATTGGCGAACCTAACTTGATCAATTTCCAGGTAAGCAACTGTACCCCGATCCACAAATTCAAGATAGGCCCAATGGCCTTTGTATTTTTTTGGCGATAAACTAAACCATTTGAAATCACCCTCGGAATTTGCCTCCTTGATAACAGTACCGCCAAAAAGTAAGCCTGAGTGTTTAACCATATGGTAATTATCAATCACTACTCGCATAAAACCTTTCTTTGCTTTGGCCTTAACTAAAATTTGATCATGCTCAATTTTAAAATGCGGCGACCGCAGGTTGCCCACCCGTCGATCTCCTAAAACATGAGAGGAGAGTACATTTCGATTAGGAAAAAGATTAGATCCATCGAACGAAATTAATCGATGTCCTCGTGGTTTAAAAGCCTCACCCGTGATCTTCCAGCCTTTTGGAATTTCAGAAGAATTAAAATTAGCGAAGGATTGACTATTTTGAAAGAGTTTCTCTTCCGCATTGACGGCTCCAACATGTGAGTTTTTTTCACTTATTATTCTTTGTGATAAAGATTGAAGGTTGTTTAACTGATTAAAGTGCATGCACCATGCACGAAGAGTTTTGACATTTAACCCGTTTGCCTGAGCATAACCTTCAACTACTGAAATCGGAGGCACTGGTTTATCAGGCTTTGGAATTGCCGGAAATTTAGCAAATTCAAACTGGTCTGCATGCACATGTCCCCAACTACCCACTGCATTGTCAACTATCCTAATTTCAACTTCCCTTGAATGGTAATCCACCAAATCCCAACTCTTTGGTACTAACTCATCACTGTCTTGTCCACGAGAGACTAGAACCCTCTTGCCGTCAGCCCATAACTCCACCCCCACTTCATTAAACTGACCTCCTCCCACGGAAAAATTAAGAAAACGATATTCAACCTTAATTTTTGGAGATACTAGCGATCCAATTGATTTCTTTGGGTCCTTGTTAAATGAGGAAGCCCAGCCTAAGCCCGTATAACCAGTTATCGATTTAGTGCCATTTGAGCCCTTTAAATGTGGTTTTGAAAAAGCTTTCCCATTAGGTTTCCAATCACCAAAACCATTTTCAAAATCTACAAAGATTTTTACGGTAGAATTAGCCTCTTTTCTCATATCTACAAAGCTAGAACTTGTAAGTTGTAGAGAACCTTTCCAATATTTACTGGGAGGATGTGTTAAATGAAAATCCTCCTGCTTAGCGGGCAAAGAGGAAAATGCCGACTTACATAATGCTTCAATTTTATTGGCAATTTCATTCCTTTCCCCACCAACATCCAAGGGATATTCCTGCCTGTTACTACCCTGCATGAACGCCGCCAGCGAATAGTAATCTTTTTCAGAAATTGCGTCAAACTTATGATCGTGGCAACGGGCACATCCAATCGTTAATCCAAGGAAGGTTTTACCAAATACATCCAGCTGATTTTCCATACGGTCCGCATTATCGACCTTTGGATCGGTCGGGGCATGCACGGCTTCATGAAAGTACCAAAATCCAGTGCCAATAATCGACTCGTTGAATTTCTCCTCTGGGTGGAGGCGAGGCTTATTTATCAAGTCACCAGCAACATGTTCTTTGAGAAACTGATCGTAGGGAATGTCCTGATTGAAGGCACGAATCAAATAGTCTCGATATTCATGTGGATTTTCCAGTGGAAAGTCAAATTCATGACCGCAAGTCTCTGCATACCGAACTAGGTCCATCCAATGGCGTGCCCACTTTTCCCCAAAGTGATCGCTGTTAAGCAAACGATCCACTACAGTTTTAAAAGTATTCTCCGATTCGTCTGAAATAAAACTAGCGATCTCTTTCATTGTGGGGGGTAACCCGATCAGATCAAATGTGACTCGGCGCAACCATGTTCTTTTATCACTCGCTAGTGCCGGAAGGAGACGCGCTTCGATCAATCGTTTTCCAATAAAATAATCGATCTGATTATCTTGGTTATCAACCTGCTGAGGGATAGAAGGTTTTTTTATGGGTTGCCAACACCAATGCGAATTTTTTCGCTTTTCCAAATTAAAGGAAGTCCGTTTTTTGGAAGATAAGGGAATTGGGATTGGTTCATCCGGCCAAAATGCTCCGTCCGAAATCCACTTCTCAAAATCCTGTACCGTCTCTTTGGACAATTTTCCCTTGGGGGGCATTTGGAAATCTTGATCATCGTAGCGGATTGCTTGGACAATTAAAGATTCTTGAGGTTTCCCTTTAATAATGGCGGGGCCCGAATCTCCTCCCTGCATGATCAATTCGATATGATCCAAACGTAAACCACCTTTAACTTTGGAACTATGACATTCATAGCATTTCTCAGATAAAATGGGCCTTATTTTCGACTCAAAAAATTGACTCTCATCAGCAACTAAATTGATGATGGGGAGAAGAGGGAAAATGAAAAATCGAAAATTCATTAAAATTTCAGCTTGGGTAATAAATTTTAGTCGGCAAGTAATTTAAAACGTTAAGTAGGACCGCTCGCTTGTCCAATGAAAAAATATTAAGCATAACAATATATGATACATAGAAAAAAATTAGGATAGGACAAGTCAACTGCATGGAATAGTTTAATTTAGATTACATCATTTATATATAATAGACTTCAGGCAGTAAATTAAGACTTCATATCCTTGACAAATGCATATCTTTTTTTGACTTTTAATTATAAATTAATTATGGAACACTTTTCTAAGCAGGTCACGGATGCCAGGCAGGTTTTTATGGGTTACCCTGAGGGTAAACCCAATTATGTTTCGTTGGTAAGCGTAGGTTATGAAAAGTGTCTGCCTGAATTTTTGGTTGAGCGAGATTCATATCCGGAAACGGGAAGGTTAACTTTGGCCATGGAATGTACCACCATCGAATTGATAATGGCAGGGGAAGGAAAACTACATTTGGAAGGATCAGATTACCAACTATACCCCGGCTCTCTTTTTAGCTATAAAAGAGGTCATTATCATAGAATTTCAAGTTCTCCGAATAAACCGATGATTAAATATTTCATGGTCTTGGCACATTCCCTAAATACTGAAATTGATTCTAGAATAATCAGAGAAAATTTTAACTTTCAAACTATTCGAGATCATAATGAAATTGTAGAATTATTCGAATTGATTTTGGGTAACACGAATTCAGGAACAATTCATGCAAACTCAATTTGTAACCTGCTGGCTCATACTATTGTCCTTAAAATCTCCGAGCATTCTCAGACCACTTCCAAAAAACAAGTTCGAGCATGGGATACTTATAATCGAATTCATCAGCACTTACGTAAAAACTACTTTCGCATCAAGACCATTGAAGAATTAAGCGAAGAACTGAATGTAGATCCTGCCTATCTGTCGCGTGTTTTTAGGCGCTTTCATAATGATTCACCCTATAGGTTTCTAATAAGATTAAAAATGGGACATGCGGCATCCCTTCTCCTTTCATCGAGAAGATTGGTAAAAGAAATTGCGTTTGAGCTTGGATTTGAAAACCCTTTTCACTTTTCAAGAACATTTAAATCGGTATACGGAGTATCTCCTGAAAATTTCTTACAAAATAAATAACAAAAATATATCTAAATTTTTAAAACCTATGAAATTCAAAATCACGATTGAGTATTGCCCCGGTTGCAGATGGCTTCTGAGATCCAGCTGGATGGCTCAGGAACTCCTTTCTACTTTTGAACAGGAAATTGATGAAGTTACCCTAAAGCCAAACAAAGAAGTGAGTGGAACATTTAAAATTACCTGCAATCAGGGTTTAATCTGGTGCCGAAAGATTGAGGGTGGATTTCCTGATGTCAAGGAGCTCAAAAAAAGGGTAAGGGATTTAATCAAACCGAGCAAAGTACTCGGGCACATCGACCGTTCCTAATGACCTGAAAAGCTTAAATTCGAAATATTCTATTTTTAAGATTTTGAAATACTCTCTATAAATTCCCTGTAGGCTTTTATTCGAACAAGTTCCTCCCTTGCCTTCTTACATCGATCGCCAGTGGCTAAACCGGTATTTTCTGCCAAGAAGAGAATGTACTCCACTACTCTTTTTGCATAGAGCAGTCGGCCCTCATCACTGATTGAATAAAACCTCTGTCTTTGTTGATACCCCTTTGGGGAATGATCACCCAGTGCTTTCTTCTCGGATGAGCCATCAGCGGCCAAAACATACAAAAAATTATATTCGAACCAAAAGAAATGCTCCGGACTGGGTTCCAAACTGTTCAAAATATACCTACATGATTCTTCACTCTTTGTGGCTTCCTCCATTTTCTCAGGGCCTATAGTTAAACGAACAAATTCCCGTGCCATTTTTTGCTCAGTTTCATCCGTTGAAAAACAACTGTTGGACGCAAGTTTTACAGTGAATGCATACCAATCCCTCCATAATTCCTGATCTTTTTGATTGGTAGATCCATGCAGAGCGACCCCCATTTCATAAGTGTACCTACCGCTTGTCTTAACCTCCAAGTTGCTCCCAGTAACCTCTCCGGCCACTTGATAGTTTTCCGCTGATTTACCTGATCCTGAATGGAATCCAATGGAGACCCCAAAACTTTCGCATACCGCCCAGATGGGTTTTATCATTTCCCGTAACTGATGGTTGTCGGGATAAGGAATATTCTTTTGAAATCCGAACGCTGGTGCCACAAAATGAATCGGCATTCCCATCTCAAAAGATAAAGCTAACATGACTGCTGTTGTCTCCGGCGTGGTTAAACCGGGCAATTCATCAATGGATAACTCCCTGAGAAAATCACATCCTAAATCGGTGGTGAAATACTTCTTGCGGAAGGTCTTGTATTTATCATCGCGAACCTTCATTTTTTTAAGGGCTGGCCAAACATAAGCCAGTAACCCGTTGAACTCATCTTCGCTGGGAAATAATCCCGCATTTTCTACTCGCTTTCGTGCTGCATGAACCAAATCAACAGGAACTTCCTTTTCAACAAAACGGGCTTTTTTCTCTTCCGATTCCGGGATATCAGTTTGAGCCAATTCCGGGGAAAGATCAAAGGTGATGTAACTGGCAAACATACAACCAGCGACTAATTGGTCTTCTCTTTTATCGAACTTGCCCCCAATAGGTTGATGGTCGGCGTTGAAACTCCAAGGGATACCAAGTTTGTGAAAACCATTCTTAAATTTGGCCAAAATACACCCATGTGTCATCCCTTCAACACTTTGGCCCTGATGCCCCTCGGGTACATCACAACCAATAAAAGGAAAGGGTACAGTATCTAAGTTACCCGCAAGCATTTCATTCACATCATAGACCAGTTCGCGGGGAATGCTGTTTTGATTGGCGGTCAACCCCATGCCTAATCGGGTCATCGCCCAGTCCACCCCGTCCCAATGCAGGGTGGTAAATCGAGCTCCAATCCCCAAAGTTGATTTCCCTAGGTTTCCACGGGATGTGGGAAAAGCATTATTTTCAGGATCACTTTCCTGAACCAAATTCTTCAGTCGAACGAGGTTTTCAAATGAAGCAGGAAAATAAGTAAATTCTTCCGCTTCGAATCCATTACTCAAAGGGTGTAAATCCTCATTAATTCCACCCGACATGACTAACCTCCAGGCATGATCTCCCCATTGATCTTCAACCAAAATCCATTCGCCATGCACCGAAGAAAAGGAACTTGATTTATGTTCAGTAAGCTCCACACCGCCTTTGATTCCGTCTGTAAAACGGTCCCAATTTAGGCAGAAATCTGGACTTACGCACGGGTTGTTTTTTATCCAAATAGAATTCCGAGTAAGGAAGGCGTTTATCGAAGAATAGTCAAAAGACTTAAAATTGTTTGAATTCATAGCTCACATTCAAATGGAAAAATAAGGCAATGTCACCAAATAATTATGATAACGGCAAGCCCCACTCCCGTTATTATTTCATTCCTCAGCTGAATCTGCGGCCAGTTTCTCGCTGGCCGCCGCCTGTCGTTCAGCCATTTTCTTTTTCAACATTTCATCCCCGATGACGCCGAGCAGAATAACCAAGCCAAGGATTCCAAATTCAAGGTGTGTTGAAATTCCGACGATATTAATAGAGTTAAAAATTATCCTGATTACCGCCGCGGCAATTATAACCCCTAGGATAGAACCTTCTCCTCCGCGCAGACTGCAACCCCCGAGAACGGCCGCAGCGATCGCAAAAAGTTCATAAAACTCACCCGTTTGGGCTGGCTGAACTGAACCAAGTTCAAAAGCAAATAGAATTCCCGCAATTCCGGCAAAAAATGAGCACAGTACATAGGCTAGAATTTTCATGCGATCAGTATCGATTCCACTGTATCGGGCACCATCTTCATTATTGCCCAGAGCATATAAATATCGACCCCAGACTGTCTTCCGTAAAAAGATCGAACCGGCTAATGCGAGAACTAAAAGAAAAATAGCTGGTGTCGGAAGTTTGAAAAATCCACCAATTGGAATTTGGCCACTAAAGATAAAATCAAGCATCAGGATCTGTTCCAGATTTTCAAAGCCCAGATCACCCTCCAAGGGTACCGGTCCCAAAGACTGATTATCGGTCAACCACCGGCTTAAGCTTCGATAAATCAACAGTCCACACAAAGTCACCACGAAAGGTTGAAGCTTCGCCTTGGTGATTAGCAAGCCGTGAATCAATCCAATCAATACCGACATGAGCAAGGTTAACCCAATCGCCACAATCGGATCGAGACCCTGAATTTTGGTAAAAAAAGAAAGCACCACCGCAACCAGCCCAACAACCGAGCCAATAGATAAATCGATTCCACCCGTTATGATAACAAAGGCAACCCCTATACTCATGACACCGTACAGACTGGACCACTTAACCGTGTTTTGCATGTTGTACGCTGAGAGAAAATTTTGGTCTGCAATTGCCGTAATTACAAAAACCGCGACCAAGAGGCCGAAGATTCCAGATACATTTTTTTTCATAGTGTTAAGCCGCTAATGAGCCTCCCGTGGCAAGTTGCATAATTGATTCCTCTGACATTTGATTCTTTTGAAGTTCTCCTGAAATTCGTCCTTCGTGCATCACATAAACCCGGTCTGCCATACCCAAGACCTCTTCCATTTCGCTGGAAACAAAAAGAATTGCAATACCTTTGCCGGCAAGTTTCTCCATAAGCTTGTAAATCTCCCTTTTCGCTCCGATATCAATACCACGGGTGGGTTCATCAAGCATCAGAAGTTTGGGATTCATGGCCAGCCATTTCCCTAGGACGATCTTTTGTTGATTGCCTCCGGAAAGAAAACGAGCTGGCTGCTCAATACTTGGAGTTTTGATCTTCATCTGCTCGACCGCCTCGTCCGCAATTATTTTTTCTTTGGAATGATCAAGAAAACCCATTTTTTGATCCCGTTCCAGACTGGGTAGACTTGCATTCTCACGGACTGTCATTGGTAGGACTAACCCATGGTGTTTTCGATCTTCAGGAGCCAGTGCCAAACCGGCATTAACCGCGTCTGCTGGCGAACGGGGAGAAAAACTAACCCCTTGCACTTCCAACTCGCCACCAAGGGAGGGAGTAACGCCAAAAAAAGTTTGTAATAATTCCGTGCGACCGGCCCCGACGAGACCGGCAATACCCACGATTTCTCCTGCCCGAACCTCAATCGAAACTGGAATTTCAGGATAGGTCGGAGAAACTATATTCACCGCCTTGAGGACGGAATCACCGGGTTGATGAATGTCACGGTCATAAAATTCACTCAATTCGCGCCCCACCATTAAACGAACCATATTATCATGATTAATTTCATCCTTGGCCAAATCACCCGCATTTTCACCATCCCGAAATACAGTTACCCGTTCCGAAAGCTCTTTGACCTCGCCCAGTCGATGGGAAATGTAAATCACACTGATACCTTGGTCACGCAAGCCCTTGACCACTTCGAACAAGGTCTCGGTTTCTTTTTGAGAAAGACTACTTGTCGGTTCATCCATGATCAAAACCCGGGCATCGCAGGAAAGCGCCTTGGCAATCTCAACCAACTGCTGCTTTCCTATCGGGAGTGTTCCGGCAATTGTGTCAGAGGGCAGGTTCAGTCCGACTCTTTTTAAATACCTGGTTGCATCCGCATGTAATTTTTCTTCATTGATAAAACCTTTCTTCCCGGGCTCACGACCCAGAAAAATATTGGAGGCTAAGTCAAGATTTGAAGCAAGGTTAAGCTCTTGGTGAATGAGGGCTATGCCCAAATCCATGGCCTCCCGGACATTCTTAAAGTCAACTTTTTTCCCGTCAATGTAGTAATCGCCGGAATCCGCCGGTTGCACACCGGCCAAGATTTTCATTAGGGTGCTCTTCCCTGCCCCATTCTCTCCGATCAGGGAGATAACTTCTCCCTTTGCCAGAGTTAGGGAGACCCCCTTCAAGGCAAGAACACCTGGAAAACTTTTTTTTAAGTCTCGGACTTCGAGAAGCAACTCTGGGTCGTCACTCATTTATTGGGCTTTTCCAAGTTCCGCCATTTCTTTTTTCTTGGCCCAAAACTCATCGACATTTTCTTTGGTTACCTCGAGAAAAGAAACTTCCTGGTAAGTGGTTGAGGGTTGAATCCCATCCCAAATATTCTTGAGCATTTTAATTGATTCATATCCATATTCCCAAGGTTGCTGGCTAATGGTACCATAAGCATGCCCATCAACGATCGCCTTTAGAAGGGCATCTTGCTCATCAAAACCGCAAATTTTGATGGTTCCTAGCTTATCTGCCTCTTTAACTGCATCAATGCACGAAGGGGAGTTGTATGCAAACAATCCCACCATACATTTCAAGTCCTTGTATTTTGCGATCGAATCCTCGGCATTACTCTTGGCTCTCGCCTTGTCAAAATTGTCCGTACGAGTGTCGAGAACGGTGTACTTTAAATCTTCCGAGGTCAAATTGGTTGCGTCCACCGGATCGTATTTTACCTGCTCCACACTTTGTACGGGACGACCCAATAATTCATCAATCACGCCCTGCCTTCTTTGACGCGCGTTCAATTGCTCAAGGCGTCCAACGAAGAGCATCACCTCGCCGCCAGCAGGCAGAGCCTTTTTAACTAACCCTCCCAAGGCTCGACCAGCCTTATAGTTGTTCGTACCGATAAAGACCAGACGCTTACTCTTGGGGGCGTCCGAGTCGTTGGTGATAAGAATAGTATTTTCAGACACCTCATTTAAGAAGGGAGTTTGATTCTCTGCATCCACCGGGCTGACCGCGATACCGGATATACCCTTGGCTAGCAAGGTCTCCATCATTCTCTTTTGGTCAACCACTCCTTTGGGAGGCATTAGGATCTCGCAACTGACACCGAATTCTTTTTCCGCAATCCGTACTCCAGCGGCACACAAATCCCAAAATGGGTCCACTCCATTAGTCACATAAGCAAAGGAAGCTTCCGAATCGCCACCTTCTCCACTCGGCTTTTCACTACAACCGAAAAATAAACCAAGGATTGGTACAAATAAAAGAGAGAGTATTTTAGAATAGATCTTCATATTGATTTTTAATTAAGGATTAAATCTTTATTACCAAGGAGTACGTCCACCATTCACACACAAAGTTTGTCCGGTGATAAAGGAAGCCTCATCAGAGGCAAAGTAGGAAACTGCATTGCCCACATCCTCAGGTTTTCCCCAACGACCCAAAGGAATAGTTTCTAAATAGGCATCTTTGTCCTCTTGTGGATCATCTCCATGCCGTTCGGTTGGAATCCAACCTGGGGCAACTGTGTTAACTGTAATCCCGAATGGAGCTAATTCATTAGCCATACTCCGACTCCAGCCAATTTGTCCACCCTTTGCCGCAACATAGGCACTGAATTGAGGAACCGCACAATGAAAGACCTCACTGGTTATGTTAATGATTCGACCATAGCCTCGCTTTTTCATACCTGGCAAGACAGCTTGAGCCAAATAAAATGGACTCATCACAAAAAAATCGAACATTTGACGGTAAAATGCTGCATCATACTCCTCAATTGGTTTTTGGGGCTGATCGGGAGTTGCATTAGGCACTAGGATATCAAGAGATCCAAATTTTTCTTCCACTGCCTCTACTAATGCACCTATTTGATCGGGGTCAGACGCATCGGCTCGCACAAGCATTGTATGAATACCGTCGGCCTTTAAGCTTTCTTGAGCACGCTCAGCCGATTCTCTGTCATTTAAATAGTTGAGTACCACCTTTGCACCAGCCCTTCCAAGTGAACGGGCTACTCCATGCCCTAAGCCTCGACTACTTCCGGTGACTAATGCAACTTTTTGTGATAAAGAGAAATTCATTTCATAAATTATTCATTATTGATTAAGAATTGTAACAAAATATTTATATTATATAAACATTTATTATATTTCAACACAAGTTGATATTTCAAATTTAATAATACTGGACGAAATATAAAAGATGTTCTTTCTTTATTTCCCGATCTTTTGTATTGATGCGAAATGAAGTTTATTTTTCTCATTCTCTTTTTTAAAATATCACTTTGTTTGATTTCTTCTGCAAATCAGAAAAAAAATATCATCTTCATTCTTGCCGAACGCGAATACCAGACTGAGCAAACTTTACCCAAGTTTGCCAAGCAATACCTAACAAAACAATTTGTAGTCAAATTCTGCCATGCCCCACAAGAAGGACCTCAACGTAATCTGCTAAGTAATCCTTCATTTATCGCAAAGGCTCACCTTCTTGTAGTCAGTGTACGGCGGCGAGCCTTCAAAGAAGAAACGATGAATCTGATTCGTGAACATGTCTCTTCAGCAAAGCCAATAATAGGACTTCGTACTTCTTCACACGCATTTGATCTTAAAAAATCTCCTCTTCCTAATGGACATCAAATATGGACGGAATGGGACAATGAAATCATGGGTGGAAACTACAATGGACATCATGGTAAAAATTTGATTTGTACCGTTCAAAAATATCCCAACTTAGTCTCACACCCCATTATTAGCGGAATCAAATTTCCCTTCGAAACCCCAGCTTCACTTTACCGAAATTCTCCCCTTCCCCAAAAGTCGATCCCCCTGCTCAGTGGAAAAGTAAAAGGGTTTCCCGCCGAACCGATCGCGTGGACTCATCAAACAAGCTTCGGAGGAAAGGTATTTTACACTTCCCTCGGTCATGTGGACGATTTTAAAAAACCGGCATTCCAAACTCTTCTAACCAATGCAATAAAATGGAGTTTGAGAAAAAAGTAATCTCATCCCCTGTAGGCAAAGGCTGGTACGCCATTCACATTTAAACCATCTACTACCAAAACCTTTCCTGCATCGGATTCCTTTAGTGATTTGTGTTGCCCAGTAGTGATAAACAAACGCTCAAGGTTCTCACCCCCAAATGCACAAGCTGTGGTTTCTACACAGGGGCACTCAATTTGCTGAAGAAGCTGCCCCGTATTCGGATCAATTTTAAGAACTGCACCACCGTGACACATTGCAATCCAGAGATTTCCCTCCGAATCAATAGTCATCCCATCGGGCGATCCAACCCACCCGGCAACCCCAGTATCAACCACCAAGGATGGTTGACTTATGACACCTGTGGAGTTTTCATAGGCATATGACATCACTTTTTGAGTGGGGGTATCAATATAGTACATAATATTTGACTCTGCATTCCAACAAATTCCGTTGGAATTAGTGACTTCAGGCACCTTCAGGCTCAATTTATGATCGGAGTCGAGCATATATAGGTTTGCATCACCCGTCTTCTTAACCGTGCTTATGGTACCTGCCCAAAATCGCCCGAACGGATCACATTTCCCATCATTGAATCGATTATCTGACCTTTTATCCGCTTCCGGATCGGCCAGATTTTCTTTTTGACCGGTTTTCGGATCGAAGCGATAAATCCCCGAATCACCCGCACAAATCAAATTTTCACTCTGAGTGGGAACCACCGTTCCAATTCGCTCACCCATTTCCCAAACTCTCTCTTCACTAGTATCGGGGTTCAATTGAATCAATGCATGTCCTTCTATATCAACATAAAGAAGACTACCTTGCCAAAATATTGGACCTTCCCCCCATTTCGAAATACGAGAACCAATGGTTTTTATTGAGCTGCTTACTTTCATCCCTTCTTATTGCTCGCTCCACCGACTGCTTGCAACCAATTACGAGCAATCAACTCGTGCCCCTGAGGAAGAGGGTGAACACCGTCCCATATCCAATGTTGTGGACTTACTTGTTGGGCCGCTTGGTCAAAAATCTGTTGGGTTTCAATATGAACTGCTTTAAACTCTTTTGAAATCCGCTTTACTACTTCTCCAAGTTTATCAATTTCTCCACGCCAATACTTCCATGCATCATCCGAAGACAAACGGGTCATTCTCAAAACAAACGGATCCATTAAAACAATTTTCAATTTCGGATTTTCCTTCCGACTATGTTCAAGAATAAATCGATAATCCTCTTCCCACTTTTCTAAATGCACTCCACTTTTCTCACCCCGACTGATATCATTCACGCCAATCAAGATACTCAACCAATCCGGTTTCATTTCAATGGCATCCTTCTGCCAACGCTTCCTTAAATCCCCGACTTTGTTCCCACTCACCCCCCGGTTCAAAAACTCCAATTTTGAATTGGGCAATTCTACACCAAGACGGGCCGCAATTAAAAAAACATAACTATGCCCCAGATAATGATTTCGATCCTTTTGATTCCTTCCCCATTTCATATCTGTTATCGAATCACCCTGAAAAAGTAGGCGTGATCCGGTTTCAAACTTTGGCAATTCGGCATTTAAGAAGCTCGATCCACTTGAAAAAGGTGTAGCAGGTTTGCCCAAAGTAACCGATGTGGCGACTGTAAGACCTGAACCCACGAGACCCGCACCCATAAAACTTCGCCTTTTCATTTTTTTTGATTTTTCCATGATTTCCTAAAAAATTCTATCGCCAAATCATTAATATCCATACCTTTAGGCAGAGTTTTCAAACCTGAATTGCCAACACCATAACCGGTACACTTCACACCTAATTCTTCGCATTTGTTTCGCAACATAACCGCAAATTTTGGATGATGTACCTGATCATCCAGACCTGACCGATTATAGACGATAATGGGCGGACCGTCCGCCCTAATATATGGAATCAAATAAGGGGTTCCCTTGGCCTGCTGAATGGGGAAAAGTGAACGGATGCTCAATCTTTCGGCATGCCCAAGGTAAACGGTAATCAAAGCACCCGCTGAATTCCCCATTACAGAAATTCGGTTTTCATCAATATTGTACTTCTTTGCATTTTCCGTAAGGAAACGAATCGATTCAGCGCAATGCTTAAGCAACTTTCGGTGATCACCCTCCACTTGATTAATAAAAGGATAATTTACACTGGCAAAAGAGACACCTTCTAATAAATTTTTTTGCAATATGGAATTTCTCTGGAAGGATCTTTTATCGCCGTTTTTAAATCCTCCCCCATGAAAATTGACCACCAAGGGAGTTTGCTTCTTTGATTCCGCCAACCATAAGTCTAGCCGACTTCGTTGATATTCTTGACTATACCTTAGATCTACATGGGTAGGAACAATCGCACCTGCCAAATAGTTTACTGCAAATAAGCAAAAAAATGAAAAGATAGAGAGCGATTGTTTTTTCATGATCGGATAATTGGATTCACACCAAAATTCTCGAAAATATTCAATCGTTTTCTAAAACAGAAAGAAAAGTTACTCTCTACACTTTTCCGCACAGCTTATCCACTGCTTCGTTTCTTCACCCCTCTTTTTCTTTTATATTTCTAACTTCCCTCGCCCAATATTCCCAGGCCTTCCTCATTTTATTTACCCGAACGGGAAATTTGGCAGCAAGGTTCAGGGTTTCCGTTCGGTCGTTGCTTAAATCATACAACTGCCAAGGTTCCTCCTTACGCTGCACCAATTTCCATTGATTTTCATGAATCACTTTCCAACCGCCGTATTGAAAAAAGAGAGGCTTTTCACGCTCGAGCTTTTTACCGGTAAAGGTCGGGATCAGGCTAATGCCATCCAAAGCAGGAAGGCTTTCCGGGTACTCGGTCCCACCACCAGCTAATTCTATAAAAGTGGGTACAAAATCAATCAAGTGACAGGGTTCACGAGAAATTGAATTCTTGGGTAACTTAATTATCTCCGGCCAGTGTGCGATAAGCGGTGTGCAAATCCCCCCCTCCATTCCCTGGACCTTCCATTTCTTAAAAGGACTATTGATTGTATTGGCCCATGACTGCCCAATCGCCTCAAAAGATCCCACACTTCCCCACTTCGCTTTGGAATTCTTGGCTCCTCTTTTTGGTCTCTCATGGCTCGCTCCATTATCCACCAAAAAAAGGATAAGTGTACTTTCTAGCTTTCCGAGTTCTTTCAACTTTCGAATAAGGCGACCAATATTTTGATCCATCCGATCTACCATTGCGGCATGGATTTGCATTCGAAGGGCTTCACTTTTTCTTTCTTTATCGGTTAGAACCGACCAAGCTGTATGCTCCGGCGCGCTCAAGGCGGTCGTACTCGCGTCGAACAAACCAATCTCCAACTGTTTAGTATACCTAGCTTTACGGACGGCTTCATAGCCCTCATCGTAGAAACCATCATACTTGAAAATATCCTGGGTGTGAGCATGCAAGGGCCAATGCGGTGCATTGTAAGATAGGTAAAGAAAGAACGGATCAGCAGCCTTTTCCTTTTCATCCAACCATTCAAGGCTCCAATCGGTAAAGGCATCGGTCGCGTAAAAGTTGTCACTAGGAACATAGGGTTTCACCAGCTTATCATCAAATGCCCAAGTATAGACTGCTCCCCAACCGGGTTCATGCTCACCCAGTCTTGCTTTGTCTCCAGGGTTCCAAAAATTAATCGCCCCTCCCAAAAATCCAGAAAAATGATCGAATCCTCGCTCGTACGGGTTGAAGTTTGCATGGTGCTTACCAGACCACCAAGTCCGATAACAAGCTGGTTTAAGGATTTCACCGATCAGGGCGGTATTGCTAAACTCTCGGTCGCTCCGATGGTGATACAACCCTGACAGAAGACTAATGCGGGAAGTCCAGCACTTTGATGTGTTATATGCCTGGGTGTAACGAATTCCTTTCTCCGCCAAACGGTCAAGGTTGGGGGTTTTAATTTCGCCACCATAACAACCGAGGTCTGAATAGCCCATGTCATCGGCAAAAATAAGAACTATATTAGGCCGCTTTACTGCTTCAGATGAGAGTACAATGATAGAACATAGAAACAAATTAAGGAAAAAATATCGTTTCATTTTACTCACTCGCTCCTTGGCCGATTCCACTCGCCAATAACTTATTTAGTAAATCGTCTACTTTTCTCGGATATTTATTTACCACATTTTTAGTCTCGTTTGGATCCTTACTGTGATTGAATAGTTCCAAATACAAAGGTTTTGCCTTTATATTTCGATAATCAAGCCAGGCTACAAGGCGGAAGGACTCTGTCTTTATTGTGTAGCCCATGAGGTGGTTTTCAAAAAGTTCTCGATCCCATAATTTTCCTTGTTGCTTTATAATTCCTCTCTCTACTTCCTTAATTAAAGGACCAAAAAAAGTCTGACGCATTCCCACAGTCAATGGGTTAGCTGCCCACTCTCGCAGTGCAGGGTTCGGAAACTGACTAATCGCATATTCCTTCCATTTCATTTGCGGGTTATCCAAGAGTGGGGAAAAACTTTTCCCCGCTAAGCTTTCAGGTTTTGGTAATTTAGCCAAATCGCACAAAGTAGGATAGATGTCCACCAATTCAACGAGAGCATTGGTTCCCTGACCACGTGCTTTCATCTGGGGAGTCGAAATAAGAAGAGGCACGCGAGTCGCAATCTCATAATTAGTTGCCTTTCCCCAAATGCCCATGTCACCTAAGTGCCAACCATGGTCGCCCCATACTACGATCACTGTGTTTTCACGAATACCTGCTTCATCCAAGGCATCTAACATTAGCCCAATCTGGGCGTCTACATAACTTACACAGGCATAATAACCGTGTAGCAAAGTCTTAGCCAATTCAGGTCCAATCGGTCCTTTCTTGGGGATTCCATGCCTTGTACGTAACTCAAAAGAGGCATGCAAACCAGTCGCCGCACCCCCCGTCGGTGTACTCCTTTGCGTCGAAAGCTTGATTTCATCGCGGTCATAAATGTCCCAGTATTTTTTCGGAGCCACAAAATCCAAGTGAGGCTTTTTGAAACCGAGGGCAAGAAAGAGTGGTTGGTCTGACTTTTTTTCAAGGTGGTCTTTCAATGTCGCAATCGCAAGGCGTGTATTGTAACCGTCCGAGTAGGTATGATCAGGGACATCAGCCGATTCATAGGCAGGGCCATGTATTAATCCACCCGAGCCTTCTTTTCCATATTGTGCGAGCATCTTCTCTTTATTTGCAGCCCAAAGTTTCTGATTTTCCAACAAAGCATATCCCCCGGCCAATCGCGTTGCTTCAACTGCGCACTTTTTAAATGCAGGTTTGCGACTCCAGGAATATTGATCATCTGTCATTCGGGAATGATAAATTTTCCCACAATAAACAGCCTCATAGCCATTTTGTATAAAGTGTTGAGGTAAGGTTACGATTTTGGGGTTTAATTCGCGAAAATAGGCCGTATTCTCAATCACCCCGATCTGATCTGGGCGGGCTCCCGTCATTATACTCGCCCGTGAGGGACTACAAATGGCTTGCTGACAATAGGCCCGATCAAACCGCAATCCATCACTCGCGAGTTTGTCTAGATTAGGAGACTTTGCAACCGGCGAGCCGTAACATCCTAATTCAGGTCTTAAATCATCAATTGAGATGAAAAGAATGTGCGGTCGTGCGGAACCAGCTAAAAAACTTAGTAGAAAGCCGAAGATTGAAAAGTTAAAGACTGTATTTCGAAGTGCCATATAAATGACATTTCTCTATTTAGAAAATATGTAAAACTAAAAAAAACAGTATAACCCCAAAAATTTACAAATGACTCTTAAATATCCCTTTTACTTCAAAGATTTCCATTCACTTGGTGCAATCTGGCCTAAGATTTTGAATTTTCCTTTACCACTTGGTTCAAGGACATAGCAAACACCCATCGGTTCGGGATAAATACCCGTGGCTGCTTCAAAAGGATCGTCGTGGGCAACGATTACTGTGTTCTTTCCCTTAGCAGGCTTTTTGGAAAGATAAGGTGCTATTCGCCTCTTCATTTCTGCCATATGTTCCTTGGAAAAATCTTCGTGAGGCAAAAAATTAAATTCAGCTCTTTTCTCGTATTCCCCAAATGCAAGCCAAGCGGTTTGCCAAGCCCGAAAGTATTCACTGCTTAGCACCTTCTCAATAGGGATATTATAAAATCGAAAAGCTCGTCCAATGTGCACCGCTTCGTGCCACCCTTTTTCACTCAATACTCTTTGCGTGGAGCCATCATTAACCTTGGCTTTCACCTGATCAGCATAGTCGGTCTCAGTAGAGGCATGCCTAATATAAAGAACTAAGCCCCCTTGCTGCATTCGCTTTATGATGGCATCTTTTGCAACTGCTTCAGTTTGAACAAAATGAAAGATTGAAATTAAGACGGTAAGTTGTAAGAAAATTACTTTTATCATAGTAATTTTTATTATTGAGACTCAGTCTCAAATGCAATTAAAATAATTTCCTTTTAAATATTTTGGGCTCTATATATTTCCACGCTTAAGGAAATTTTATGTAATAACAGAATGGTTTATTACTTAAGTGGAACTGCCATCAATACCTTGGCTGGCAGTTTGCCCTTCAATACTATCTTCCCTTTTACATAAATTGTGACTGCCTTAGATTCGCTCGATAAATTATAAACTAATGCAGTTCGCGTACCATCCGCTTTCTTGAGAACTACAGATGTGGGTAAGTCTGTATGAGATTCCTTATCTATTAAACCATAGGCTCGACTTGCATGAGCAAGATAATAGGGAATACCTGCATGCTTAGAACTTGAAATCTTCCATTTTTTTTCAATAGCCTCATCCAAAATACGACATATTTCATCGGGTTGACAAAATGCGGCGTAAGCAGCTGTGACTTGCCCCCAATCGCCATCTATTTTATCCCAGGTCATTTTTCCTTTATCCTTCCCCTGCTTTTCTAACATTTGATTGAGCTGAAAGATAGAATGTTCAGAATGGGCACCAAAATAATTCATGTGCGTCCATGCGGGAAGCCATTGAATCCCATAGATATGGATAGGTTCTCCGCTAAACCAGGTCCATGCGCCCATATCACGATCTCTCATTACCGAACAAATTGTGGGCTTATAATTAGTCGACCAGTTTGATTGATCCGGTTTTTCCCACCCATAAGCATTATTCCAATATTCATGAACAGCTTCAGTTTCAATTGAATAGCCCATCGCTCCAGTGGCCATCATATCCTCATCGCCCAGTGCGTTCCCTAAAAAGAACATGCCCGCCCAAGAACCGACCGCTTCCGAAGAAGATTCTTGGTTATTTCCATCGTACCCACTAGACATTCCCCCTGCGTAGCTATGACCGCCCCAACATTCAAAAGTACGTAATCGTGGAAAACGAGTAGAATCTCTTTTCCATTCTGCATATTGTTTCACTACATCCGTCACACTGGGACCGTGTTTCTTTAGCCATCCCGGATCATGCATACCGATCAGAGCCGCACTCATTGCTAGGTAACCATAATGGAAATGGTTATCAGTAAACTGCTCGGATCCATAAGATGGATTGAATCCAACTAAGCCAGACCAAGGAAGGGGGTAACGGGCATAATAGAATGCTTTCTCTCCCGGATCGTAAGTAAGCCAGTCTTCAACAACACGCTTAGCTTCTTTGTACAAATCCTTGGCGATAGGGAGTTGTAATTGCCAGGCCATATTAAATGCTTGGCAAGTTTTTAACATGGACTTCCCCCCCCAATAAGTATCTCCACCCTGTCGGTTTTGTTCCGGCTTTTTGAGTAGCTCATCGCCCCAACGATTAATAAAATTGGCTAAAACATCTTTGCGAAACTCACTGTCCTTAGGAAGAGGAAAAAGGGGAATAATTCCGGTAAATGGCCAGGCAATCTGAAATTCCTTTCCTTTCGCAACAACCATTTTCCCCCGTCTTGTTTTGTATTCCATTCCGGTAAGATTGAGATTGTGCTTGGTAGTTCGGTAATGATGAGGGACCCAGCCATGTAGAGTCTCTCCCCCACCCTCGGTCACCACTTTCCAAGTGGTACTAACTCTACCCTTCTCTTTTTCATATTTCCAATCAAATTGAGTATCCCGTGGGATAGCCCCAGCATGTTTGGAAAAAAGTTCAGCCTTACTGGGGTCATCATTAAGGGCACAGATAGAAAGTACCGGGCCGCTAAACCGAACATATCCATCCGATGCTTTCAATGTGCCCTGTGGTGCAAAAATACCAAAGGTTCTTCTGTCATGGATCAATGTGCCATTTTCTAATAACTCTCCCGAAATCTTTAGGTCTATTCCTTTTGGCTCAATCCATACATAAGGCATCCCCCGCCCGAATGTAACATCCGCCTTTTTATTTTCGTCCAGATGTAGCCTCATCGCAACATGCCAATCTCCCCAATCCAATGTGGATGCATGCGAAAAAGGCCCTGACTTGGGTGCGGTGGCAAGTTTGGAAAGAACAAAGTGGTCGGCAGAGATAAAACCCCATCCTCCTTTTGATTGATCTACTAATTGAATCTTTGCTTTTTTCCCGCGATATTTCTTCAAATTCCAAGTTCGCCATTCCAGATCATTGTTTTGTTTCCCGACTTCCTGATAAACTGACAGACCATCCACAAGTAAGTGAACCCCAAGAATTTCTTTTTCAATCCCACCTGAAACTTTAAAATGTAGGTAGTCTTTCTCAATTAAAAATTCTGGAGAAGTTGCCTTCCCCAGTGCGCCATCATGGCCGTAAAAACTGGCTGCATATTGCTTACCCACAATACCTTTAGTCCCGTGCTGATCATGGGTCATAGGTGCATCCCCAAAGGCTTCCCCCTCAATTTCCCAGCCAAGGGAATCCCAATCCTGCTCAAAATCAAATAGTATCTGTTCAACCGGATTAGGGTCCGGCGTGGGGTCAATTGGTTCGATCATCAAAGGTTCTCCAGCAACCATTTCTGTACCGTTTTCATTCCACTCTAGAGGGTACCATATTTTGACTGCCATGGCATCTGCACTCACAGTAAATGGATAGGCATACATTCGACCCGGGAATGGTTCGTTGGCCAAAAGTGAAGTCCACCAGTCATTCGTAGGTAATGGTTTACCTTGAACTCCAGGTTCAAGATGAACTTTTTTAGCAAAGAGTTTTTGTACTGATTCGGACTGGGGAGGCTTATCCGCAAAAGGTTTGGCTAAAATAACCGCGGGAATTAGAAAAAGAATGTTAAACCAACTAAATCTTAAAAGATTCATAACTCGAATAGTGGAATGGGTAACAAAAGGTCGAATTTTTATTTAAGCAAGTACTTGCTTAATCACATGTCCATGAACATTGGTCAATCGACGCTCCAGACCATTATGATAATAACTTAATTGTTCATGATCCAGCCCCATCAAATGAAGAATAGTAGCGTTAAAATCATACACACTCGATTTTCCTTTTACGCTTTTAAATCCAAAATTATCACTTTCACCATAGGAATAGCCTTTTTTAACTCCTGCTCCAGCAAAGAAGCAGGTAAATGCGTCAGGATTATGATCACGCCCCGTACCGTTTCCTTGAAGAAAAGGCATACGCCCAAATTCAGTACACCAAACGACCAGGGTATTTTTGAGCAAACCCCGTTGTTTCATATCACTTATTAATGCAGCAGTCGGTTGATCCATGATTTCAGCCTGCATTGCATGAGTTTTATCAATATTGCTATGTGAATCCCAATTAGTAATTCCATTTCCACCTGATGGATCACTCCCATTAAAGAGTTGAACCACACGAACCCCTTTTTCAAGTAATCGACGGGCAAGGATACAGTTTTTGGCGTACTCCTTTTTTAAAGCGGTTCCTGAATCCGTACCATATTCTTTATGAACGTAGGAAGGTTCAGTAGAAATATCCATCACATCAGGAATAGAAGTCTGCATCTTTCCAGCAAGTTCATAACTTGCAATTCGGGCCGCTAAGTCGGCATCTCCAGGATATTTTTCGAGGTGATTCCCGTTTAATCGTTGAAGGAGGCTTACAGTTGATCGATCATCTGCCGAGTTGTAGGAACTAGGTCGAGCCAAATTAGCAGGTGGATTTTTGGCATTAAAATCAGTACCCTGAAAAGCAGCTGGAAGAAATCCATTACCAAAATTATTTTTGCCCGAGCGGGCAGGACCACGAGGGTCGTTTATGGCCACGAAAGAAGGTAGTTCTTCATTCTCAGAACCCAATGCATAAGTCGCCCACGATCCGAAAGAAGGAAAGCCTTCCATCGTGAAACCGGTATTTAGAAAGTTTTCTCCCTGCGGATGAGCACTTGTCTGAGTGTGTAGTGAATGAACAAAACAGAAATCATCGGCCAAGTTTCCAAGATTGGGCAGAAGGTCAGAAATCATCTTTCCGCTCTTTCCCCTTGGTTTAAAATCCCAAAATGGTTTCGCAATATTACCAGATGGACCCTCGAAAGTAACTGCTGGCATACCCGGCGGTTTCTTTCCGTGGTATTTTATCAAATCTGGCTTGTAGTCAAAAGTATCCACATGACTCACCGCGCCCGGGCAAAAAATTATCAATACCTGCTTGGCTTCAGCTTCAAAATGGGCACTACGGGGTGAGTAAGGATTATCAGGGTCAATATCGGGTCGAATCGGTGCCTTTCCGCTAAAACTAGTGGGATCATCCGATGCACTTAATCCATCTTTGCTTAAAAGTTGAGCCAAGCCTAGTGCACCCAGTGAAAAACCAGTATTTTTCATAAACCCCCTACGGTTTAAAAGGGATCGGCCGATAGGAGAAATATTTTCTTCGTTATAATTCATGTTAAAAGGTCTCAGGGTAGAAAGGCGAATTCATTGGAGTTTATCAACGCTCGACACACGATGAACAGTCCACGATCCTTGGCCACTTCAACAGATGCGTCCAATTCATCTTTTGTAGGTTTACGGGTAAAAATCAATTCAAAGGCACGGGAAACTGAAGCAATAAGATCACCACCTGACTCCTTGGTGGCCCTTTCTGCCAAATGTTTAGCCTGGTCGACTACAAAGTCACTGTTCATTAAATTTAGTGCTTGTAAGGGAGTCGTAGAAACCGGTCTCTTCGCTCGAACCTGACCACAATCAGGAAAATCAAAAGCAGTAAAAATTCGGTCATCCACTCGGCGCATACGTTCCTGGTAGATCATTCTTCTCCAAGTTTCCGGACCAAAATTGTTAACCACTTTCCATTGAGCATAGGTTTTCTTTATATTATGAATTCGATAACTCCTACCCCCCATCTCTCTGTTAAGCTTACCCGTTGAAAGCAATATTCCATCGCGAATTACCTCTGCCTCCACTCGTCGAGGAGGGAAACGCCAAAGAAGTGAACTTGTGGCATCTTTTTCTAAACCTATGTCAGATGGACTACTCGACCTTTTAAACGCGTCGGAAGTCACAAATAAACGAATCAATTCTTTCATTGACCAGGGTGTTGCCTCAGGACGTGAAGGATTAGAAAATTCTGCTGCTATCCAATCAAGTAAATCGGGATGACTGGGCGGTGCTCCTGCACGACCAAAATCTCCTCCTGTCACCACTAATCCAGCTCCAAAAACATGTTGCCATACACGATTTGCCATCACCCGTGCAGTAAGTGGATTGGATGGGTCAACCACCCATTCCGCAAATTCTGCCCGCCGAGAGTGACCCGTGGCCTCATTGCCTATACCCAAATCTCCAGCAAGGACTTTAGGGCCTGCTGGTAGGACAACATCACGGGGATTCTCTGGGCTTCCACGGTGAAGTACATGAGTAATTTTAGGTTTTATAAAACTTCCTACAAAACTCGGTCGTGGTCCATCCTCCGATAAATTGTAAGTGTAATGAGCTATCTCTTTGATTGCATCATCTAATTCAGATTTCAATTTTCTCAGACTTGAAAATTCTTTAGTTGATCCAACTTTTTTCCAAGTGCCAGATTCAGTTTTGACGGATACTACATAATCGCTGAAGTTAAATTTATTCTTATTTTCAAGGTAATCAGTTTCGTAATAATATTCCCGATTCGTACTCATTCTCAACCTACCTACCAATATGGGCTTGGGAAAAGAGATTTCTAGCCAAGGTTGAATATTCAATTTTTTATTGTAGCTGGCCTGCCAGCGTTGAGTTCCGTACTTGCCATCAATCACTCGGCTAACAGGAAAGCGATCGCCCTGTTGAAGAAAATTCGGATCCGTTCGAACTTTTGCCCCTCCGGACTTTAAAGCAAGATTACGATCCTCGTTAGGCATACCAAAAATTTCCAATTCGTCCAATCCTACAAATCCGGACTTAAAGTCTACTCTTACTGTCTTTGCCATCTGTGGCTTCCAGTGAAATTCCTTATAGCCGCCCCAATCTTCCTCCCAAATCTCGGTTTTTTCACGAATTACCTTACGATTCCGAGCAATATCTTTCCAAATTTCTTTGGCTCGCTTTCTTCGGGGGTGTTCTTGCGCAAATTCTGGGAAGCGACTTCCAAACTCAATATCTTCGAAAACAGCGGTCATGGAGTAGTAATCTTGAATGGAAATAGGGTCAAACTTATGGTTATGGCAACGAGCACAACTCATGGTTACCCCTATAAGCGATGCCCCTACGGTTTGCATAATCTCATCCATCCGATCGGCCCGTGCTTGTCGAATAGCCGATGGTTCCTGCCCCACTGTGGCGGCAGGGACATGAGGACCAGCAACCAAGAAGCCTAATGCTTCCCCCACTCCCATACCATCCCCCGCCAATTGCTGACTTACAAATTGATCGTAAGGAAGGTCACGATTGAAGGCACTAATCACATAATCCCGGTAGACCCATGCCATCTTACGGTACAAATTAGATTCCGAACCATTTGTCTCTGCCCAACGAATCACATCTAACCAATGCTGAGCCCAACGCTCGCCAAAATGGGAAGAAGCTAGTAAATCATCTACCAGTCTGGAATATGCCTTATCAGCATTTTGTTTAAATTCTTTTAAAAACTCACTCACCTTAGATGGTTGAGGCGGTAATCCAGTCAGTACAATTGAGGCTCTTCTAATAAGTGTTAAAGGATCTGCGGGTTCATTGGCGGGAATTCCTTGATTAGACAGTCGTCGATTCAAAAAAGTATCAATTGGATGGCCTTTATCTTTAACAATGGGTCTACTGATCGTTTGAAATGCCCAATGATCGCTGCCCTCTTCTACTTTCTCGTCCATTTGACCAGGCCATTCAGCACCTTCGGCAATCCATTGTTCAAGAAGTTCGATCTCATCCTCGAATAAACGATCTCCTTTGGGTGGCATGCTAATTTCAGGATCGTTGCTTTTAATTACTTCCACCAAATAACTTTTTTCTGGTTTGCCTGGAATCATCGCAGAAAGACCTGAATCTCCCCCCTTGAGCAGGTGTACCCTACGATCTACTCGAAACCCAGATTTTTGTTTATCTGGACCATGACAATCAATACAGTAATCTTGCAATAACGGTAATACATCATCTTTAAATACAATTTTTCCTGATAAAAAAGTGCCAGAGTACATATACATTAGGGCATTTAAAAATATGGGCAGGAATTTCATAAACTTATTATAGAAAATATTATTGTTAATACAAATTTTACAATTAAGGCAAAACATTATATTTAATAGGATAAAAGTATGAAATCTACCCAAATATCTAATAATTTGTAGAACTTACCTATCAGACTATTCGATTACCGTCATAAGATCCTCTAACCGACTAGGTAAAAACCTTACTTTAGCAAGGGAGCTACTTGCTCAGGTAAAGTGATGCCAGGGGCAAGTTCCATAATCTTGATATTTCGAAAGTGGATTTCAGCACCTTCTGATTCGAGGCAAAGGTACCCTTTTTTGTACTGCACATTCCGTATTCCATTGACGAACTTTCCATTAACCGAGAGCTTTGCCACACCATCGACACAGACCACATCGTAAATGTTCCACTCTCCCTTCCCTTTACATCGATTCTCAAGGGATTTGCTGCGACTACCTCTTGGATTGTCTGGAGTCGCTTTTAGCCCACCGGCACCAAAAAGCTCGCCATGTACATAGGCAATAGGAGGAGCTGGCTTACCTTTCCGAGTATGAAGTTTTACCCAATCCAATTCCAACATTTGAATCTCTAGACCTTTGGGTAAACGATTGCCGAATGGCTTGGCGTCACTCCAAGCAAAAATTCCGGAATTACCACCTGGTTCCATGTGTCGCCATTCAACATGCAACAGAAAATTCTCGTATTGCCTTTCACTTCGCATAACGCCAATCGGCTTTCCCTTACAAATCAACATACCATTTTTAACGGTCCATGTTTCTGGTGAAGTATTTACATCAACCCAACCCGTCAAATCCTCGCCGTTAAACAAATCCACCCATTGGGGAACTTCCACTGCTTTGGTAAAAGAAACCGAAGCGAGTAAAGCCAATGTTAAAAGAAGAAGCTTAAGTGTGGAGTCTATCGAATTTTTCATAACCAAGTCCATAAGCATCTTCTCGGGCTAAGGTCAACTCATGCTTTACGTGAGAGACTTGGTGAGCCTATAGTCATCCTTGCTGTCCTTGACCACCCATCCTTTTGCAAGTAATTCGGCTCGTAACTGGTCAGCGGAGGACCAATCTTTGGACTGCTTAGCCTCCCAGCGACGATGTGCAATTTCTATTATCTCAGGCGGTGCCCGCTCGATATTCTCTTCAATTGGATGAACTACAAAGCCAAACGCATCACAAGTCGCCTGGAATCCAAGGCGAACCTCATTCAAGGCTTCTTCTTTACCCTCATATTCCCCGCGATCAAACGCCTCGACAAGTTCGCGAATCACAATGAAGCAACGTCCAAGGGCTTCAGGTGTATTTAAGTCATTAAGCAAGGCTTCCTGGACAGGAGCAAACGGCCCAAAGTCAAAATGTAGTTCATTCCCCCGACTCGGTTGAAAATTAAATTTCGTAGCGAAAGAGCTCAGCTTCGAAAGAGCCTTGCGGGCAGCATTCATTGAATCAAAAGTAAAATTCAAGGGCTGTCGATAGCTGCCCGACAATAAAACATATCGAACCTGTTGTGCATTGTAGCCCCTTTCAACTAGTTCTTTAACCGTGTACAAATTGCCCAGTGATTTACTCATCTTCTTTCCTTCCACCATTAGATGAGCGATATGAAACCAATGACGGGCAAAAGTTTTATTTGTAGTAGCTTCAACCTGGGCAATCTCATTTTCGTGATGAGGGAAAACAAGATCGACTCCACCCGAGTGCAAATCAAAACTTTCTCCCAAATGTTTCAAGCAAATTGCACTACATTCAATATGCCACCCCGGCCTACCCTGGCCCCAAGGAGATTCCCAGTAATTTTCCCCATCCTCGGGCCTTCGAGCCTTCCATAGAGCAAAATCAGCAGCGGAATCACGATCATATTCATCAGAACTTTCCCGCTCAGTTGCAGAGGTGGTGATTTCACGATCTGCCAATCTGGAAAGACGACCGTAATCCTCAAACGACTTAACATTAAAATAAACCGATCCATCGCCTGCCTGATAAGCTTTTTCCTTTTCGATTAATTTTTCAATTAAAGAAATCTGTTCAGGAATATGGCCGACTGCGGAGGGTTGAACATGGGGCGAAAGAAGGTTGAGAGATTTGCAATCTTTATCAAAATGGTCCGTCCAACGACTAGTGAATTCACTCAGCGGAACTCCTTCTTCTTGAGACTGCCTTATCGTTTTATCATCCACATCAGTCAAATTACGAACATGAAAGGTTTGCTGACCTGAAGTCTCTAATATTCTCCGAAAAACATCCTGGAGCACAAAAGTCCTAAAATTCCCAATGTGTGCGGGCCCATAAACGGTAGGACCACATCCATAAAATCGAACGCTTTTTCCATCCATAGGAAAAACCTCATGCACCTCACGGGTTAAGGTGTCATACAATTTGAGTGGCATCGAGCTACTCTTCGTTAATTATGATTGGCTTAATATCCCACTTAGGGTTTTGCCCTAGAAAACGACATGGGTTGTTGTGATAAATTTCAACCGCCTCCTGTAGACTGTGTCCACGACGACGAAATTCAACAACAGATTCCTGGAGAGTAAACGGATCACTTGGACCCCAATCGGCAGAGGAATTTACCAAGAGTCTTTCTGTGGAATATTTTTCTAAAATATCCACCGCTCGACGAGGACTACATTTGGTCACCGGATAAAGAGTCATTCCCGCCCAATAACCTGCATCTAGAACTGACTCAATGGTTTGCTCTTCAACATGGTCAATCCAAATTTTATCGGGATTTACATTCATACCGGCTAATACTTCAAGTACCGTTTTGGTACCATGGGCTTTATCAGAAAGATGAGGGGTATGAATAAGAACAAGCTGGTCGTGCTTCATCGCCATTTCCACATGAGCCTGGAGCGAATCAATTTCGTTCTGTGTCGATTTATGCAAACCAGTCTCACCTACTCCTAAACAAGTCGGTTTTTTCAAAAACTCAGGCATTTTACGGAGTACCTCCTCAGTAAGCTCAGTATTTTCTGCTTCCTTGGGATTGACCGCCACCCAACAATAATGCTTTATCCCAAATTCTGCCGCACGGGTGGGCTCAAATTCAGAAATCTGAGCAAAATAATCAATAAAAGTTTCCGGGTAGCGACGATCAAAACCAGCCCAAAAGGCAGGTTCGCATACCGCGACAACTCCAGACATCGCCATTCTCTCATAATCCTGAGCAGTTCGAGCGATAGCATGATAATGTGGTTGTATAATTTGCATAACAAAAAGAGCTAAGAGACCTTGGAAAAATGAACCAATAACTGCTCGGTACGATTGGCTTCGGCATGATTCTTTTCCGAAAGTAAGGCCAAGGCCTCAAGAAGAGAATTCAACCGTGATTCATCTTCTGCCTTTTCTCCGACTTGCTCAACTGATCGATCATAACGATCCAACATTGCCGCAACCTCAAGTAAGTCTCTTCGGGCTTCTAAATAATAGGTATCAAGTGTTTTTTTGGGCGTTAACATGACAAGTTTTTATAAATTAATCCTTTTGGCTTGGTAAAATTAGTGGGGGAGAACGGAAGAATGATGATGCAAAATAGATCCTGAATTTTGAAAATTAAATATAAAAGTAAATCTAGCTTTTTGTCGAACGAGTTGATCACCATCCTTAAAAAAAAATATGTAGAGTCCCGTAGAAGAAATAATATTTTTTCCCAATTCTGAGTTTGAAACACTTGAAGAATCAACTTCCACACCTGCGCCTTCGCGGGATAAAAAATTCTCGAAGTATTCTCGAATTAAAGATGGTTTATTAAGAGGTACTTTTTCGAAAGTGGCGAATAATAAGGCTTTTTGGGAATACATAGATACCAATTGTTCAAGATTTCCGCTATTTATATTACCAATCCAGTTTTCTAAAAGGTTATTTTTCATAATAAAAGTGCATCCTTGTAAAGGCAAAGATAGATTTCCTCAATCCCAATTGAATATTGGCTAATTGGAAATCTGAAAAACCTTCGTCCATAATTCTGGCTTAAATCCCTGCAATGCAACACTTTCACTAATTACGAATGGTCTTTTGATTAGATTTCCCCTTTCTTGCAAAAGAGAAATAATTTCTTCCTGAGTTAAATGGGGCACCCTTTCCTTCACATCTGGATCCCGGTAATCTTTACTCGAAGTGTTAAACAATTTCTTTATTTCGCCTCCATGTGACTTGATCATTTGTAGAATCTCTTTTTTGTTCGGAGTTTTTTCCCGAATTGGGAAAGAAGTAAATTCAATTCCGTGCTCGTTCAACCACCTCACTGCCTTTCGACAGCTGTCACATTTTTCATACTGGTATATTTTCATGTTCGTTTATTTGCTAAATATCGTTTAACTACTAACAAACTATTCTTAACACATTAATCAACCCAAACAGAAAATGCCCACTCAATACTTTAGGTCATCACAATTGATTTTAACTTTGCTTCCTGCTCTGATTTCATTTTCTTGCTCCATTCAAAAATCTGAATCTTCCTCCGATTTAAATTCGTCTCAATCTTCTTCCTCTATGCAAGTTATAAAACATACCCTGGATAACGGCTTAACCGTTTACTTAAGCCCTAATCATGAAACGCCGCGCTTTTATGCCGAAATCATAACTCGTGCTGGAAGTAAACATGACCCTGAGACAAATACTGGCCTTGCTCATTATCTTGAGCATCTGCTTTTCAAAGGAACCCAATCTTTTGGAACTATTGATTTTGCAAAAGAAAAACCACTACTAGATAAAATCTCCAGTCTCTACGAACAACGATCGAAGGAACAAAACGAGACCAAAAGGCAGGAAATCTATACCCAGATAAATAAACTCTCCATTGAGGCCTCCAGTTTCGCTGTGCCCAATGAAATGGATCGGGTTTATGGCAATATGGGAGGACAGGGTATCAATGCCCATACATGGCACGAAGAAACGGTCTACAAAGTCGATTTACCGGCCAATCGCTTAATTCATTGGGCAAAAATTGAAAGCGAACGGTTTGCGAATCCTGTCTTTAGGCTTTTTCATACCGAACTTGAAACAGTTTATGAAGAAAAAAACCGCTCAATTGATAACAAGGACCGGCTGCTAAATCGTGAAATTAATTCACTTCTTTTCAAAGTTCACCCCTACGGACAACAACCCACGCTTGGATCGATTGAACATTTGAAGAATCCCTCTATCCAAGCAATTGAGGAATTTTATTCTACGCATTATGTACCAGAGAATATGGCCATATGCATCTCTGGTGATATCGATCCCGATGAAACGATTAAAATTATTGAAGAACACTTTTCATCCTGGAAATCTTCCTCCCCATTAAGAGCCGAACCCACATGGGAAGAAAAGCCGCTTTCTGGCAGGGAATTCGTAAAAGTTCAATACCTTGGTGAAGAACAGGTCATACTCGCATTCCGAACCGCACCAAGATTCCATCCTGACTACCACGCTATCCGTCTGATGGATATGATCATTGATAATTCAGTAGCTGGACTCATCAATTTGGACCTGGTCGAAAAACAACTGGTTCGTTCTGCAGGGTGTTATCCACAAAATTATAATGACCATGGGGTTCATTTATTTTATGGGATACCCAAGGATGGTCAAGGTTTGGAAGAGGTCGAAAAATTGATTTTATCTCAGATTAACCGTGTAAAAAATGGTCAGTTTGACGATTGGATCATTCCCGCGGTCATCAACGATTTTAAGAAACAACAAAAAGAAGATCGTGAGAATAATGCAAAACGAGTCGAATTGTTACGTGATACTTATCTTTCATTTGTTGATTGGGAGACAACAAACAGTGAAATCGAAAAGCTTGAAAATTTATCCAAAGAGGATGTCATCCGTGTGGCCAACAAATATTTTGGCGAAAATTATGTCGCGGGCTTTCGAATCGATGCCCAACATAAATTACCCACTATAGAGAAGCCAAAAATCGACCCTCTCAAAATTGATCCTGATAAGGAATCTTCCTTTATGAAGGAAATAAACGAAATTCCTTTCGATCCCTTCAATCCAAAATTTATTGAGGAAGGCAAAAATTATACTCTGAGAGAAATTTCACCAGGTCTCAATCTTATCCATGTTAATAATCCTCTCAATGACCTCTTTACGGTTGAAATGCGGATGGAAGTTGGCTCTAGACACAACTCAATGCTTCCGTTCGCTAAGAGAATGCTCGATCGTTCTGGAGCGGATGGAATTTCATCCAAAGATTTAAAAATTGAATGGTATAAATTAGGAACTGACTTCGCATTTGCAGTTCGAGAACGTTTATGTTCGCTTATTATGACTGGCTTAGATGAAAACTTTGAAGCCTCTCTCAAACTCGCTCGTGATTTAGTTGAAAAACCGAATATATCTAACGAAACTTGGGATGAAACCAAGAGTATCATCTTTTCCGAACGAGATGATGAGCAAAAAGACACGCGAGCAATCAGTAATGCACTCGCTCACTTTCACCGCTATGGCAAACGCTCACGTTATCTTGAGCGTCCGAGGGACTCTGATATAAATGCATCCACTGTAGATAGTCTTGGTGCAATTCTCAAAGAGGTTCTTCAAACTGAAAGAACTGTCCTTTACTATGGCCCGCAATCTCCTGATGAAGTTATTGAATCAGTAAAGAAAGGATTCATTGGCGATATGAAAGAATTCAATAAAAGTGATTCTATAGAAAATCTTCGTTCATTAAAAGCGGAGCAGAATCAAATATACTTTTTTGAGAAAGAAATGGCTCAGGCACAAGTCAGATTGGAATTTGCAGTGGGTATGTATAACGAAGAAAAAGTAGCGGCCTCGCAATTATTCAACGAGTATTTTGGTGGGGGTATGGCAGGACTTGTATTCCAGGAACTTCGTGAAGCACGTGCTCTAGCCTACTCCGCATGGGCACATTTCTTTACTCCATCTCGCCCAGATGAAGAAAATATCCTCGTGGGTTCAATTGGTTGCCAAGCGGATAAAACACTTGATGCTGTTCTTGCTTTTATGGAGTTACTGGAAGATATGCCAATTAATAAAACTCGATGGGAATCTGCACAATCATCAATTCTTAGTGCGTACCGTACCAGCCCTATCCCTTACAGGGGAACTGCGGGGTTTGTATACGATGCAAATGCACTTGGTCTTCAAGGGGACCCTCGCAAAGAAAGGTTTGAACAAATGAGCAGAGCAACCATAGACACTCTGAGTGAATTTTATCTCAATTCCATTCAACCCAAGGCAAAATTACTCTCCATTGTAGGAGATTCATCAAAAATCGATCTAAAAGAATTAGGAAAAATAGGTCCGGTTACCCAAATTAAAAGGGAACAACTCTTTACTCGTTAATAATATTTCCCTGAGCCCCTCGGGTCGCGGAAAAACCACCATCCAAAGGTTTCTTCTCGGAAATAGATAAAATGGTGCGAAAAAAACTAAAAACCTTATCGCATTCTTTTTCACGTTGACCAGCATCTTTGAGACGTAACACTATTCTCTGTTCCTGTCCTGTTTGAAGTTCCCTCAAGGTACAATTGCAGGTAGTTCGACCATTTTTAGAAGGAATCTCTACTACATCAATCCGTCCCATCGGAACCAAACTATTTTCTTCATTCTCAACCTCCATGCGTAATGAAACTCGTCCTTCAGAAAAATTAAAGATTCGTGTGTAATGAATTTGAACATCAGGTTCCTCTGCAACCATGGACTCCATTCCAGTGCGTAGTATTTTAAGAATTTCTATAGATCGATACATTTGAGCCGTGCAATTGCGCCCGAATATGGGTAATGAAGCAACAGGAAACTTATATTTTTTTAAATATCATTAATTTGGCCTTAAAATCAAACAACCCCAGTGTAAATGATCCTCTTTTTCAAGAATGCCTTGAAAAAGCGGAAGGAGATAATTTGCGTGCATTGGCAATTTATAATCATCGTAAATCTAACCTTGATAGGAATCAGGATGATGATCTCGACCATAGGGAGAAATGGCCAATGCTTGCTCCACTTCTCATTCTTTACACCCTTGGGACAATTGGAGTACTTGCACTTGTGTTTGGTTTTTTAGCTAGTCGATTGAATTGGTGGTAAAAACCTTCCCGAAATTTACTACATTATCCAAATTGAGTCCCGTAGATTTAAACTGTCTACAGGATCAGTAAGAAAAAATACCTTTAGGAATTAGAAATGGTTTTTGCTAGTAAAATAAAGAATAGCAAATCTGTATAAGATTTTCTTAATTTAGTAATAATTAGATAAGATAAAAATCTTTAATAAAAAGCTTTTAAAATCATTTTAGAACTAAGATTTTCTAGGCTTAAATGTTTAATTTAAACTCCGATTATACCATATCATTTTAAAGGGAATTTGTGTAAGCATAAAAACCCTACATCATGATTTATTTTATAAATAAACTTTCTATCAATTCCATAATTTCTGATGTTGCCAATTACGGTAATAAAGATCCTTTAAAGAAATAATAGTAGTGTAATGCAAATTAACTTACATTTATTATATTTAATCTAAAATTTTAAATGTAAGGTTTTTTAACTTGCATCCATTTCATATGCGAGTCTTATTCATTCAATGAATTCCTTCTCTGAGTACCTCAATTCGTTCGTCAGGAACCATTCGGATAGTGTCTCAAGAATTGCTCAGAATGCCTGCCTCAGTCGCCCCTCACTATATGATTTAATCAATGGTAAAACCTTGCCAAGAAAATCAACCTTAGAAAATATTTGTAACGCATTATCCCTGTCCGAAAAATCATCTAAAAAACTTCGTGATTTGATTAATTTGGAACGTTTTCGAACTTCACGCAAGGAACACGAGGACTACCTTTACAGGAAAAAAAATCTTACTTCTGAAATCAGTACACTCTTATTGAGTAAGGGACATGAAATTTCTCGCCCTAAAGGTCTAAGGGAAGCCGATCTAGTCTTGCGGCAAAATGCACAACGATACCCGATTCTAATTTGCCCTTCTATGGTGGATCATTCGAATATACTGGGAAATTTATTAATTTCCATGTTTCATCTTTCAGCAAATAAAGGATATGTTTGCACTCCAGAAATCAAATCTGTAGATCGAACTACGAATCAACTCTTTAGCTCTCATCAAATAATGATTTTATCCATCAAAGGAATGATGAGGGAATTTAATTCATTCCTTTAAAGAACCCATAAACCTATTAATTTAATTAAGATATTGAATATCATAGTTTTAAGATTATTTAAGTTCTTGATTACTCCCCTACCCTACCGTTTTAAAACTTGTTAAATTCGTTTTTTTCAAAGAAATTCAAAACTTTGTACTAGAGTCAAAGCTCTTGGTGGATTATAAGTGTTTATATATTTAAAACTTTTATTTAAACAGGGAATACATTCTCTATAAAAATTAATCACCTCTCAAAAACTATTAATCTAAGGAATCGTCGAATAGCAACTGTACTTACTTTGCTAAATCGAAGCATTATTTGATACAATCCTATATACTTTAGATAAAATCTTGGTTTGTTGAAGACTGAACTAATTAGCGACTGCCCTTTTCGGCAACGAGCACAGTCTTTTTTAAGGCTTCAGCAAGAAATGCTTTAGGTTCACGGGCCCGAAATTCCGGATTGTAGAGTTCTAAGGAAAGTGGTCCCCTGTAATTAATCTCTCTGAGAGTCTTGAGGGAATCGACCAATGGTAGGACCCCATCGCCGGGAAGAACCCGAATTTTATCCTCATGACGGTCGTGGGGTTCAACTCCAGCCGGACAGTCGGAGAATTGAAAAATAGTAATAAAGTCACCCTGTAAGTGGTGGAAATTTTCAAGTTTTGAATTGCCCAAATACATATGAAAAGTATCAGGTATGACTTGTGCTTTCTCATGATCAGCACCGAACGCTACCTGAGTCGCTTCCGCGAGCGTTGATAAAGGCGAAAAGAAATTGAGAAAGACTACCCCTGCTCCCCTCAAGCCGTAATCCTCAATTGCCATGTTTAAAATCCGACGGTAGCACCAAGAGGCAATCTTTTGATCGAATAATTCCTTATCTTTCATATTTGGAATCACCTGTACCCGATGACTACCGATGGCCGAGACCATACGTAACCTATTACGATGCTCTTCTATTCGGGACTCAAATTTATCCTCACTTACATCCAAGGCATTCCAAAGTCCAATCACACTTGGTATGTAAAGCCCAAGATCGCTTGCCAATTTCTTGATATCCTTAAGGTTACCTCCTTCCCTTTCGTATTTCTCAAGTTCCCGATCCCAAGGTTCGACACAGTCAAAACCAGCCTCTGCCGCAAGTTGTAATTTTTTCTCTATTCCGATTGATTTGTCTAAAGTTGCAGTATCTAGACATATCGGCCAAAAACTTCGACCGTTTTGCCAAGAAGGTTCAGGCTGTAAAGAACCTTTACTTAAAAGCTTAGATTCTTTAGCCAGCAAAGGAAAAGAGGTCGTTGCACCAAGACTGGTTGTCAAAAATGATCTTCTGTTCATATTTTACCTAGATAAATCCTAAACAACTATCTTTCAAGCAGAAACAAAACTAACTAAAATAGTACTAATTGCGAATCCACTCGTTGATCATTGACGAGTCCAATCATCTTCTATATCAATAATAGCCTTTAAAGTGGGTCGGTAGCTCAATCGGTAGAGCAGTGGCCTTTTAAGCCATTGGTTCCGGGTTCGAGTCCCGGCCGGCCTACCACTTTTAGCATTTATCTAATTTTTGTTAAAAAAATGACTCTAAATGCCGATTATATAAATTGAACATTTGACTTCTTCAATTTTATGATCCCATCAGTTAATAACAATCTAACGGGTTTAGTTTTTGAATCTCACAATGATAAAATCGATCTTGAGAATTCTTTAGCTAAACTATCCTCAGGCAATAAGCTGATTAGAACTGGTGATGACACTGGTGCATTCAGCCAAGCTATTAAATTAGGTGCAAAAAATAAGAGAGATTTAGTTAGCCTGCAAAATTTACAAAATCTAGTCTCTTATTCTCAGACGCAAGATGGACTGCTTGAACAAGTAGGGAAAATACTTAATCGAATGGACGAAATTACTGTTCGGGCTTTGGATGTAACCTCGACCGATGCCGATCGGGAAAATTACAATAAAGAATTCATTGAATTAGTCGCACAACTAGAAGAAATTGAAAAAGAGGATATTAATGGAAAGAAACTTTTTGGAGCAGGTGCATTCAGTACGGAAAAAAAAGAATTTATTGAATCCCTTAAAAATAATTGGCTCGAAGCTTCAGAGGAAAGAATAAAGTCCGATTACGGATGGGCTACAAATGCAACCGATGATTGGAACTTGATTGTAAACGAAAACGATACCGGGGGATATGCAGCTTTTGTTAGATTTTCATGGGGGGCTGACAAAAAAGGGGATGTAGTAGAAATGCAATTCGATTTGCCTGATTTTACAGCTCCTCATACTTCACCCACTTCGCAAGCTGATCAAATAGTTGCACATGAGATGGTTCATTTGATGCAAGCGCAAAATAATTATATTGGTGATTTGACTGGTGATGGATCGAGTAATGCCAGCTGGTTCATGGAAGGTTTGGCAGAATTTATTTACGGTGCAGATTCAAGAGCAAATGGACACCTCGGCGGCCAATCCGATGCGGAGATTGATGCTCTTACAGCTAAAATCGGTACTGGTAATGAGGCATGGACTGCAAGTGATCAATATTCGGCTGCATATTTGGCAACCAGGTTTTTACATAAAAAAATTAAAGATGCTGGTATAGCCAATGGAATTAAAGATATGACTGTTTGGATGAAAGCTCAGCATGATGCTAATGCAGGCTCAACAAACAGTGGGATTAATCAATATTTTGCCAATCGCGGTATAGGAGGTGCTGGCTATACAAATGATAGCTTTATTACAGAATTTAAAGGCGTAAACGGACGGAATTTTATAAAATCTGACATTATTCCAAATCTTAATAATGCTGACACGGGGTCGATCCGAGGAAGTGATGCTGGGGGTGCAACCGCTTATAACGGGCAAACGGTGATAGATGATATTGCAGGGGCTCCCGATGGAAAATACATCGAAGAGGTCGAGGAAAGTTCGTTAGCCGCATCGATTGATGGCACTGGGGCAACCTATGATTTGAAGCCTGTTTATTCGATAACGATTTCTGATACCACAACTTACAATTTAGAATCGATTACCAATGCACGTGGCACCTTGACTCAATTAACCACTTGGACAGAAAACCTAGTGGCAGAAAGAGCAAATGTGGGTGCCAATCTAAGTCGTTTGGAAAAAGAAATTCAGAATCTGAATGGAAAGATCATGACTGGGGAGATGGCAGTTGGACGAATTCAGGATACTGATATAGCTAAGGAGAGCACTCAGTTCGCCTCAAGCCAAGTTCGTATGAAAGCAAGTATTGCAATTCTTGCTCAAGCAAAAAACTTGAATGTCGGGATAAGAGACCTGATCCGTGGAATTATGATTGGTCAACCTTAGACTTCTTAACTACTCAATCAAATCTTCCAAACTTGCAAAATCAATTTTTCCGCTAGGTAGCATGGGGATTTCGTTAACTAATTGATATTTTTTGGGAATCCATAGGTTCGGGAGACCTTTCTCACTTAATTCTCTGCGTAAATTTACAAAATTAATTTCTTGTTCGATTAAAAGAACTAATTGCTCACCCTTATTCTGATCGGGCTGACCAATGATTACCAAGTTGCATTCTTCACCTTTTTGTTGGGAAAGAATTTCTTGAATCGATTCTTCTATTGTAACATGAGGAACCATTTCGCCCCCAATTTTTGAAAATCTTGATAGTCGACCCTCTATGAATAGAAATTTATCTTCATCTAAATAGCCTAAATCTCCTGTAATAAACCAATTGTCCTCCATTAAAACTTCTTCTGTTTTCTGCCGGTCATTTAAATATCCCGAGAAAATATTAGGTCCACGAAAGCAAAGGAGACCAGACTCCCCAAATTTTAAATCTTCTTGAGATTCAGGATGAATAGTTTTGCATTCAATTTCAGAAAATAATCGACCCACAGAACCTTTTCGTGTTCCAGATCCTGGTAAATTAAAACTAATTCCAGGGGAGGTTTCAGTTAGACCATAACCTTCAAGATAGGAACAAGAGGCAAATTCCTCCCATTTATTTTTAAATAAATCTGTACTTTTCTCCGCACCAGCAATAACAAATCGAATAGATTTAAAGTCTTCTTTTTTCCCCTTATTTAAAAAACCCCGAAGAAAAGTAGGGGTTCCCAGTAAGAATGTAATTTCTTCTTCGCAGATTGCCTCCAATCCTTTTTTTACATCAAGGGGAGAAGAAACACAAATAATGGGTATATTATAAAGCAGTGGAAAACAAGTTGCCACAGTAAAGCCAAAACTATGAAAAAGTGGTAAGTTCGCTAATATTTTTGCATCACTTTCAAAAAGTCCAAGCTGTTGAATTTGACGACAATTCGAAAGGATATTCTGGTGCGTGAGAACAACCCCCTTAGGTTCACCTGAACTTCCACTTGTAAATAAAAGAGTAGCTTCCTCGGAAAATATTTTGTTGGGTACTCTGAGAAGAATTCGTGAAAGAGTAAGTGGCAAAAGAAGTAAAAAAAACTCACCAAGTAAAAGGTATGGTTTCTTGGCTAAATTCTTTAACCAAGAAGAAATTTCAACCACATTCTTAGTCCATGGGAATAAGGGGAATTTATCCATCATTTTCTGTGCAGTTATAATTGTGTCTATTTCTGCTCTCACCATAAGCTTTTGTGTAACCACAGGACCTAAAGAAAAATTCAAATTTACCGGAACCTTACCTGCGAAGAAAACTCCAAGGTTTGCGATTATTCCCCCTAGTCCTGGAGGTAGTACAATACCTACCCTATTCGCTCTTGATGATCTTCTTATTTGAATCGCCAACTTGAGCGATAAAAGAAGGAGTTTTTGCCGGGAACAAGGAAAGGGCTGAGGTAACCCATAATCAATAACTGCGAATTGCGAAGACTTCTTCTTTAAAGCCTTAAAAAAAGCCATAGCCAAATGTTCACCTTTCTTTTTCATTTTAAATAAAGTATGAAGATGCTGAGTCTGCCTTTGTGGTTGCCATAAAAATATCGAAGAAGATAATTAATAGTTAATGAACATATTCTCTAATATACACTGCTATAAAAGAGCTTACCCTGAAAAGTCCAACCGAATTTCGTAGCCCGTATCTTGGGTGATTCTATCTGCTTGAGATACAGGCTTTTTATCATTTTGTTAGCTTTTTATTTTCTCTCCGAGAAATCGTGACTCTCATTCTCATTTTCAACTTCATTTAATTAAACTTCTACTGTGAACCAATCAGAAAAAAAACACACTCTTATTTACGATACCACGCTGAGAGACGGCTCTCAGGCCGAAGGTGTTTCTTTTACCGTAACCGCAAAGTTGCGAGTTGCTGAAAAGCTTGATCAATTTGGCGTAGATTACATCGAGGGAGGTTGGCCCGGAAGCAATCCTAGAGACATGGCTTTCTTTGAAAAAGCGAACGATCTTAATCTAACCCATGCAAAAATTGCCGCCTTTGGTTCGACGAGGCGGGCATCCTCACCAGTCGAAAAGGATGCACAGATCAAACTTCTTTTGGATGCAAACACTCCAGTGGTTACCATTTTCGGGAAATCTTGGCTGTTGCATGTGACTGATGTTTTACGAACTACCCCAGAAGAAAATTTAGCGATGATCGAAGATTCAGTTCGTTTCCTAAAAGAACAAGGGAAAGAGGTGATTTACGATGCGGAGCATTTCTTTGATGGTTATATAAATAATCCTGATTATGCACTATCTACTTTAGCGGCAGCAGAAAAAGGAGGGGCTGATTTTTTAGTCCTTTGCGAAACTAATGGGGGGAAACTAGTTCCCCAAGTTAGGTCAATTACTCAAACTGTTGTTGGCACATTCCCTACTAGTAAAATCGGCATGCATTGCCACAACGATTCAGGGGTTGGGGTCGCGGTTAGCCTTACTGGGGTTGAAGTCGGTGCAGAAATGATCCAAGGAACCATGAATGGATACGGAGAAAGAAATGGAAATGCTAACCTCACCACAATCATTCCAAACCTTGAACTCAAAATGGAGCATAAGACAAATTGTAATGCTCACCTTTCTAAACTTCGAGATCTCTCCTTCTTTATAGATGATGCGACTAATTTGCGTCCCGATATTCGAGCTCCTTATGTAGGTGCAGCCTCCTTTGCACACAAAGGTGGGGTTCATGCTGATGCTGCCTCTAAGTCAACTCGTAGTTATGAACACATAGACCCAGCATTAATTGGTAATCGAACTCGCGTCTTGGTTTCCGATATGTCCGGCCGAAGCAGTATCATGATGAAAGCCAAGGAAATGGGAATGGAAGTAGATGGTCGCTCGCCTGAAATGAAATCCTTTCTCGATGAATTAAAGAGGTTGGAATTCCAAGGGTATGAATTCGAAGCAGCTGATGCGTCGTTTGATTTACTGTTGAGAAGATTTCTCCGGGGAGAAGATTCTGCCTTTAAAATCCTTCGTTATCATGTCGGAGTATCGAGTGATGAAAGTGATGAAGAGTCCAAATCCGAGGCTACAGTAAAACTTATGGTTAAAGATGAGGTTCGTCACACTGTAGCCGAGGGAAATGGCCCTGTTTCGGCCTTAGATCATGCCCTTAGAAATGCATTGGAAAAAGATTTTCCTTTCATCCAGGAAGTACGTCTCGTCGATTTTAAGGTTAGAATCTTAGAAAGTAATCTGGGCACCGATGCGATTACCCGAGTTCATGTTGAATCGACTGATGGTAAGAAAACTTGGGGCACAGTGGGAGTGAGTGATAATGTAATTACGGCAAGTTGGGAAGCTTTAGTTGATTCAGTATCTTATAAAATTCAATTTGCATCCTGAAAGAATTCATGAACCCGTACACGAGGACCAGTGGGTCTCCAAATTTTGGAGTCAGTCGATTTAAAACAGACATTGGTGGGCATTCCTAAATTGGCTGCTAAGTGACTAGGTCCTGAATCGTTTCCCCAAAATTCCGATACTCCCATTATTAAAAGTTTTTTATAATCTTCTATCGAATTTGGAGACACAATTTGAATTCGGTCAGAATTGATAAAACTCTTAGTTTTAAAAGAACTTAAGACAGATTGATCCGCTTCTCCAAATGAAAAAGTAACATGGTTTGCTTTATTTTTGTGTAACCAATCTTCAGCTGTTCGTTTATAAAATGAAAAGGGTATATTTTTATTACCAGCCCCACTTCCTGGGTGGATCCAAAGATTTAAATTCTCCCTCCATTGATCCCTCAAATTTGGTATTGATAAAAATGAAGCCGGAAGAACAAAATCAACAACTTTAAAGATAGATTCAATAATATGTGGTGGATTCAAAGGCTTAGCCGGAAGAACAAAAATATTTTCAACATTCTGATTTCTAAGCTCATTCACCCATTCCTTATCCTTCCAAAAAGTAAAAATATCTGAGCCAATCATTCGGTCGCTGAGCTGTACGATGCCAGAATCCAAATCAAAGAGTTGAGTCTTCACTGCCTTCTTCTCAACGAGGCAAAAATAAGAAGGCTTTGTCAAAACTAGAACCTCATCATAGGAACTTTGAAGTTGGTATAATAATGGAAGGGTAAGGATGAAATCTCCTAAACCTCCTCCTCTTATAAGAATGGCACGAGGTCTAAGATTGCCTAATGAAAGATTATTTTTTTGGAGCTTCAAGAAAACCAAGTTTACTCGATATTTTCTTCGATAAAAGTACGTATTGCCATGGGACTTGAATCAACGAAATACTTTTTACTCTTTTTATCTTTCAATGCTTCCAGAATAGGTGAAGTCGGTCTAGGTAAAGACGACTTTTCATAAACGCTAGGAAACTTCGCTGGGTGGGCAGTTGCCAAAATAAGATATTTTTCAGCTGGATCTAAATTCTTAAATGCACAGGCAGTATGTGGATCGACTAAGTAGCCAAATTTTTGTTGAACATCCTTAATGATTTGAGGAATTTCATCATCACAAACTGAAGAACTTGTAAAACCATCCACTTTAAAATGTTCAAAAGAATATTTGCCCGTCTCACTAAAGATTGACATTACCTGACGAAGTTTCTCTGAATCTCCACCAAGAATAAAATAAATGAGTCTTTCAAAATTTGAAGCAACCTGAATATCCATCGAAGGAGCCAGACTTGGATGAACATTTTTAAGTGAATATTCACCAGATTGAAAGAGTCGATGTAAGACATCATTTTGATTGGTAGCTACACGGAAGTTCTTTACAGGTAAGCCCATTTTAGTGAGTAACCAACCAGCAAACACATTTCCAAAATTTCCAGTAGGAACCACAAATGTTGTTTCAATCCGATCTTCCTTCTTTAATTGCAACCATGCAAAAAGGTAATAGACAGATTGAGCGAGAATTCGTGCTAAATTAATTGAATTAACTGCCGAGAGCCCCACTTTGTTCTTAAATTCAAGATCTGAAAAAATTTCCTTAACCGCACGTTGTGCGTCATCAAAGGTTCCCTGAATTGCTAATGGATAAATATTGTCTGCTTCCGTACAAGTCATTTGCTTTTCCTGCAAAGGGGAAACTTTTCCATCAGGAAATAAGATAAAGACTGTAACCCCTTTTTTTCCTAGAAGTCCAGATATAGCGGCTGCTCCTGTATCTCCTGAAGTAGCTCCAAGGATAGTTAAAGGTTTACCATTCTTCTTGATTTGTTCCTCATAAAGATTCCCTAACAATTGAAGGGCAAAATCCTTAAATGCCAAGGTTGGTCCGTGAAAAAGTTCTAGTACTTTTAGGTTTTCTTTTAATGAAACAATAGGGGCAATAGCTTGATGAGAAAATCGAGAATAGGAATCTTCTATAATTTTTCGAAGATTATTTTCTTCTATGTCAGAGGCAAATAAACTGAAGAAAGAAAAGCATAGTTCAGAATAAGACATCCCTTCCCAATCTGAAAGATAAGGTTTAATATCGGGAAATTCATCCGGTAAATAAAGCCCTCCATCTGGAGCAAGCCCTTCCGCCACTGCTTCAGAAAAACAAACCGAATCCGCCTGTCCTCGGGTACTGACGAATTTCATAAGATCTTCTTCCTACTTGCCTAAATCAAACGCTTGATGAGCTACTCTAGTAGCATCATCACCATGTTCTGGGTTCACAGCGACTGAAATTTTAATTTCGGAAGTACTGATCATTAGCATATTAATTCCCGCATTCGCTAACGCTTCAAAGAACTTCGAGGCCACACCAGAGTGGGAACGCATTCCGACACCAACCACAGAAATTTTGGCGATATTAGTACTTTTGCCCAGCTTACCTGATGATTGATCCTGAAAGTGAGCTTTTAATGCTTTTTCTGCCCGAAACGCATCTTCTGAAGGAACAGTAAATGTAACATTTGCTTTTCCATTACGAGCGACATTCTGAACGATCATATCAACCACCACACCAGATTCGGCCATGATCTTAAAAATTGCCGCTGCCGCACCGGGTCGGTCGGGTAAATCGGTAATACTTAGACGCACTTGGTTCTTATCTATGGCTACGCCACTTACCAGCGTATCCTCGAGAGATTTTACTTTTTTTTTCACGGTCGTTCCTGTTTTATTAGAAAAGGTTGAGCGAACCTCAAATGGAATATTATGTTTTTGTGCAAATTCAACAGCTCGGGTTTGCATTACCTTAGAGCCACTACTTGCTAATTCAAGCATCTCTTCATAATTGATTGCAGGAATCTTACAAGCTTTTGGTACAATACGAGGGTCGGCTGTATAAACTCCCTCCACATCAGTAAAAATCTGGCAACTTTTTGCCCGCAATGCACCTGCTAGTGCAATTGCACTTAAATCAGACCCTCCTCTGCCGAAAGTGGTCACATCTCCCTGATCATTAACTCCCTGAAAACCGGCCACCACTACCACATTTCCTGCCCTTAATTGCTTTCGAATATCTCCGCACTTAACCTCACGAATACGAGCCTTGGTGTGAATTCCTTCAGTTAAGATTTCTGCCTGCCAACCCGTTCGGGAAACAGCGGGTACTTTCAATGCATGAAGTGCTAAGGACATCAAAGCTATGGTTTCCTGTTCGCCACAGGTCATTAGAACATCCATCTCGCGTTCGGTCGGACTTTTTAAAATCGCACTTGCACGCTCAATTAACTGATTAGTTACACCGGCTCTGGCTGATACCACCACAACCACTTGGTCTCCTTCTGCCCAGCTACGCTTAACTCTTTTCGCAACCTGCTTGATGCAATCAACATCTGCGACTGATGTACCTCCAAATTTTTGTACTACTATACTCATTTTTTTTCAAAACCATTTGGGTCAAACATACGAAATAAGACTGGCTTTTCTTTTACACCATCTAATTTTTCTAATGAATCAATCGCTAAAGCAATCGAGTGCTCGTTTGTTTGATGAGTTGTCAAAATAATCGACGCAGATTGATCCAGGTCATCTGGAGTTTGAGAAACTGTAGCCAGACTAACCTCGTGCACAGCTAGATTTTCGGCCACTTTGGCAAGTTGACCTGGACGATCATCTACAGAGAGTCTCAAGTAAAAACGGCCGAATATTTCCTGAGAGGGGGCAGGTTTACATTCGTCTGGTGTAACATGTAAAAGCTTAGGGGGTGAAGCACAACCCTGCATCCCCTTAACCACATCTACAATGTCACTTATTACTGAGCCAGCAGTGGGGTCCTGCCCCGCCCCTCTACCTGTCAAAACGACTGTACCAACAACTGTTCCTGTTAGGCTAATTCCATTAAAAACTCCATCTGTTTGTGCGATAACTTCATTAATTGGTACTAACGCAGGATAAACTCCAACAGAAACATAGTTTTTATCAAAGCTTCGACGAATCACGCCAATTAATTTAATTTTACATTCCAGCTCTCGTGCGGCCGCTAAATCTTCATTTGAAATTCTACGAATACCCTCAACTGTAGTGTCTTTTAAATCTATCCAAATTCCATGGGCAAGGTAGGCAAGGATAACTGCTTTATGTGCTGCATCGACTCCATCTAAGTCTAATGATTCATCGGTTTCCACATAGCCAAGTTCTCGAGCATCTCCGAGGACTTGATCAAAGGATGCACCTTCATTTTCCATTCGAGTAAGAATATAATTCGAAGTGCCATTCATTATTCCATAAATCAAAGGAAATTCATTAGCCACCAAGCTTTCACGAAGAACTTTTATAATCGGGATGCCTCCTGCAACGCTGGCTTCAAATGCATATCTAACACCTGCTTCTTCGGCGGATCGAAATAATTCATCCCCGTGATCACAAATTAATGCTTTATTTGCGGTAATTACGGATTTTCCTTTTTTAAAAGCTCTAAGGGTTAATTCTTTTGCTTCATCAACACCACCGATTAACTCACAGATAATATCAATATTAGGGTCTTCGACAATTGAAAGAGAGTCTGTGGTCAAGCAACTTGCATCTATTTCTACAGATCTTTTTTTTGATAATGTACGCACCGATGCTCGGGTAGGAATAAGTTTAACTCCTAGTATCTCTTCCCATGCTTTTTCGTTTTCCAGCAAGTGCTTCCAAGTTCCCTGCCCAACTGTTCCATATCCAAGAATACCGACCCTTAAGACTTTTTTTTCATTCATAACAAACTTAGTTGAGCTAATTTTAAATTTTGCTTTTTTTCTGAAAACGATTTTCCGTTCCATCTCGTAAACGAATAATATTTGAGCGATGCCTCCACAAAATCCACACCATTATCACAAAAGCTAATATCACCATCCCCGCTACATTAGAGGAATCTTCATTAGACCATGCATTCACAATAGCACAAACAGGAAGACTCACTCCAAATCCAATGGAAGCAAGTGCGACATATCGGGTAGCTAAAAAGATAATCACCCAAGTGACTAATCCTAGAAAGAGACAGCCTGGCATAACCCCAATCAAACCACCCATGGTAGTAGCAACTCCTTTTCCTCCACGAAAACGGGAAAATATAGGATAAGTATGCCCAAGGACGGCGCCGGGTAATCCCCATAATCCAAGAGTTGAATCTCCAGAAAAAGAAATCCAGGGGAAAAGAAACCAGGTAGTGGCTATAAGTCCTTTAATAAAGTCCAATATAAAAACGATGTATCCAGCTGGTTTGCCAACACTTCTTAGTACATTAGTTGCACCAGGGTTACCACTACCCACAGAAAAAATATCTACTCCAGCTCGCTTTGCGACAAGAACACCAAAGGGAATTGATCCTAAAATATAACCGACTAGGGCAACTCCAACGGTTTCAACAGTAAGCATATTTAATAAAATAAAGGATAAAAATATATGTACTATCCTTGCCGAGAGATTCTCGCTTCCCTGATATCTGAGTCAGCTTCAAGCAGGCGAAGTACATCTAAATTAGGTTCTTCATCAAGTTCGCATATGGTTAATGCAAGTTCGCCACAATCTGCACGACTTAAAGACATATTAGCAATATTTACCCCATGATCACCCAAAATGGTTCCAAGCTTTCCAACAATTCCAGGTTTATCCACGTTTCGAAAAACTAATAAAAGGTCAACTGGACGAACTTCAATCGCTTGTCCGTCAACTTCTACAATTCGAGGATCATTCGCTTTACCTAGAAGCGTACCCTTTACCGATCTTTCGCTTCCATCACTTGCAATGGTTTTAACCTCAATGAGTTCATTGTAATCAACAACAGAAGAGGATTTAGTAACTTCTAATTTTATTCCAAGTGCTTTAATTTTATGTGGTGCATTAACATCATTTATTCCCTCATCTCCTGCAATTCCAACCAACCAACCTTTTTGAACTGCTCGAGTGAGAGGAACTGCATCAAAATCTACAATTCCTCCCCAGTAGGAAATATGAATGGATGAAACATTTTCTTGGGCAGATTGACGGGCAAAGCTTCCTAATCTATGACAAAGATCAAGGTAAGGACGCAGAGTGATTAGATCCTTCGGGTCAATGGAAGGCATATTAATCGCATTTCGAATACGACCACCCTGTAAAACTTCGGCAATCGCCTCTGCAATTTCAACCCCAACACTTTCCTGAGCTTCTGCTGTCGATGCACCAAGATGTGGGGTTAAATTTAAATTTTCAATCCCACGAAATTCATGATCTTCAGGAAGAGGTTCTTGTTCATACACATCTAATCCAGCTACTGCTACTTTTCCACTTTTTAAAGCTTCCGCGAGAGCACTTTCCTTAATAATACCACCCCGCGCACAATTAAAAATGCGGACACCATCCTTCATTTGAGCAAAAGCGGCTTCATCAACCATATCTTTGGTATCTTTAGTTAGAGGCATGTGAACTGTTATGTAATCAGCTCGGCCAAAGGCATCTCCTAGTTCGACTTTCTCCACCTCTAGTTCTTTAGCTCGTTCTTCGGTCAAATAAGGATCATAAGCAATAACTTCCATTTCGAATGCTTTCGCTCTTTTTGCCACTTCAATTCCGATACGGCCAAGACCCAGAACAGCCAATGTTTTAAATCTTAATTCAGCGCCCTTTAACTGCTTTCTTTCCCACAACCCTTCCTTCATACTTGTCACGCCACGGACGATTGGCCGAGTACCACAAAGCATATGAGTAAAAGTCAATTCTGCAGTTGCGATTGTATTTCCACCAGGCGTGTTCATTACAATTACACCCGCCTCAGTAGCAGCTTCGATGTCAATATTGTCGACTCCTACACCGGCACGACCAACCGCTTTCAGGTTTGGTGCTCCAGCAATAACTTCATGAGTTACCTGAGTATCGCTTCGAACAATAATTGCAGAAACATCCTTAGATATTTCTAACAATTTTTCTGGAGATGATCCGTAAGCTTCAACTACTTCAAAACCATCTTGCTTTTGCAAAAACTCCACACCTAAAGGGGATATACGGTCTGCAACGAGAATTTTCATCGTATTATATAAAAAGTCTACAAACATGCCTAAATTTGAAAAAAAGGCAATGAGTAAAGAAAATTCTTAATTTTTACTTCCCCAAGAGTTATTCTACAGGCATTATAGAAATTAATCATGTTTGAATCACTAACAGAAAAATTAAGCCATACCCTCAGAAATTTAAGAGGCGTGGGAAAACTCACTGAAGACAACATAAGTGAAGCATTGGGCGAAGTCAGAAAAGCTCTGCTTTCAGCTGATGTTCATTTTCGTACAGCAAGGGAATTTGTTGACGAAGTAAAGCAAGCCTGCCTCGGGCAGGATGTTCTTAAGTCGGTTTCCCCAGGACAACAAGTAGTAAAAATTATTAATGATGAGCTCGTTAAGCTGCTTGGAGAGGGGACAACTCAATTAAAAGAGGATAAACCTCTTCGGGTGATGATGGTTGGCTTACATGGTGCCGGAAAAACGACCACATCTGCCAAGTTAGCTAAAAGGATGGCGAAGGATGGACGAAAACCCATGCTCGTAGCCTGTGATGTCTATCGTCCTGCAGCGATTGATCAATTGGAAATTCTGGCAAAAAATGAAAGTTTTCCATGTTACCTTGATCGTACTAATAAGAATGTTCCCGCTATTGCACGAAGTGGTTGGGAAGAATCAAAGAAAAATGGCTCCGATTTAGTCATTTTCGATACGGCTGGTAGATTACAAATCGATGATGAACTCGTGCAAGAGCTTGAAGATTTAAAGAAACAAATAAGCCCACACGAGATTCTATTAGTTGCTGATGCGGCTTTGGGACAAGAAGCAGTCAATGTAGCCAAAACTTTTCACGAGCGCTTGAACCTTACCGGTATAATCCTAACTAAAATGGATGGAGATGCTCGAGGTGGTGCTGCACTCTCCATGAAAAAAGTGACTGGTGCTCCCATTAAATTCATGGGGGTTGGAGAAAAAATTGATGAATTTGAAGTATTCCATCCTGATCGCTTAGCTTCTCGAATATTGGGTATGGGAGATGTTGTATCTCTTGTTGAGAAAGCTCAGGAACATCTTGATGAAGAAGAATCGATACGGATGGCAGAAAAGATGCTTAAGGCAGATTTCGATTTTGAAGATTTTCTCTCGCAAATGAGACAAATGAAGAAAATGGGTTCTATGGGTTCAATTGCCAAAATGCTCCCAGGAATGGGAAATATTCAAGTCGGAGACAAAGAAGAAAAATCACTAGCTCGGCACGAAGCAATTATTTTATCAATGACCAAAGAAGAGCGACGTTTACCTCGAATCATAGCAGGTTCTAGACGAAAACGAATTGCCGATGGTTCGGGTGTACAAATTCGAGATGTTAACCAACTCATTAAACAATTTTCACAAATGCAAAAAATGATGAAAAAAATGAAAGGTGGAAAAA
>CAYLIJ010000012.1:40073-55559 GCA_964383925.1 uncultured Puniceicoccaceae bacterium | reverse complement strand
TAGATTATCTCGTAAACAATCATAATTTTGATCTTGGTTTTAGATATCAAGATGATCATTACATTAAAAATGCTGAAGGTACTAGTTCTTCAGACACTTACACATGGCAATCAAATGGAGCTTATACTTTTGCGCCAGGTACTAAAGCAGGAACGGATCCGTATAAAGATGCAGAAGCTCTCGAAATCTATCTTACTGACGAAATTGGCCTAGGTGCGTTAACTATAGCACCTGGCATCAGATATTCTGATATCGATTACAACTACAAAGGTGGAACCACAGTCAGCTTAGATGATGTTCTTGTCGGTGTCGGTGCGAGCTATGATATCTCAGACAATCTGTCATTATTTGGTGGCGTTCATCAAGGACATAACTTCCCTGATGCTGAAAGCGTAGCAGATGAAGACATGAAACAAGAAGAATCACTTAATTTCGAAATTGGTGCAAGAGGTAATGCAGGTAAATGGATGTACGAACTTGTTTACTTCAATACTCAACTTGAAAATATGCTTTTCTTAGCTTCAGAAGCTTCTGGTATTACCACTTCAGCGAACGCTGGCGAAGGTTCTACTCAAGGTATTGAAGTTACCTTAGCAACAGACTTTGGTGACGACTCGGGGATTGGAATTCCTTTTTCTGTGAGTGCAACCTTTACAGACACTGAGTTTGAAACTGGATCGGGTACATCGGGAACCACAGGCGATAAAGATGCTTACATCTTTGGAGCATCCAAGGGAAAAGAATTCCCATACATTCCCGACACTATGTTTAATGTTCGTGGGGGTCTTGAATTCACAAAACTTAGCACATATTTGAACTACCATTATCAATCTGCAGTTTTTACCAATGCAGTTAATGATCATAAGATAGATTCATATGGTACCTTAGATTGGTCTGCATTTTACCAAATAAGCGAAGGGGTTAAAACTTTTGCTAAAGTTACCAATCTTACCGATGAAGTTTACGCTGCAAGTATCCTACCAGGCGGATACAGGGCTGGTGCACCACGTATTGCCAGCATCGGAATGGAATTCGATTTCTAGATTATTTGTTTGTTTCAGGTTAAAAAGCCTTGAAGATTCATGCTTTTGTTTTTGGGCAGGAAACAAAAGTAAAATCCCTCGCCTCGTAGGCTTAACGAGGCGAGGACCCTTTCAACGCAACAGAAGTTGATAAATATGCACTTGGCTCCCGTCTTTTTTAAGGCGGGGGCCTTTTTTTGATCCATATTGAATTAGGGATATTCAAATGAGGCTGGCAAGTTAATTTATAAAAAGAGCTTGAATATTTGAATCATTATTGACACGAGAGGTCTTCCATTTGGTTAATTCCTAATTCAAACTTTGACTGAGGTTTAATAACTAAATTTTAAGCAAGGACTAAGATTTAAATTTTAGTTTTGTATTTTAACCCTCAATTAATATTAGGCATATGAGGTGAAAAATGAATAAATAGGCCGTAAAGGTAGATACTCATATAAAACTTTCAGGGCTTTTTTATCTCCTCCTAATTTAAATTTAGGGTGAGGTCTATTTCGTTATTTCAAGATAAATACTTAAGGATATTTCTTTCCTACACTCCCAACAAAAATAATTCCTCTTGATTGACAGAAACTAAAGGATCATACATTATAGTCCTATTGTTGCTCGGTAGCTCAGTGGCAGAGCAGGTGACTGTTAATCACTTGGTCGCTGGTTCGAATCCAGCCCGAGCAGCCATTTTTTACTTAGACTTAGTATCTAAGTCAGGCCAGCGAACGAGTTTTCTGTGCAAAGTCCTACGGCTAACTCCCATTAGTTCTGCAGCTTTTGTTCTATTACCACCTGCTTGTATTAAGGCATTACGTAGTATTCTTTTTTCATTTTCCTCCACAGATAATGATGAGCTAAGACCTGTAGAACTATTATTCTTTTCAGTTGATTCTGAGAAAAATCGGGGATCCAAGTCATGTTGAGTAATTTTTCCGCCTCTATTCAAAACAACTAAATTTTCACAAAAATTACGAAGCTCTCTAATATTACCCGGCCATGAATAATTTGAAAGTACATTAAGTGCTTCGGAATTTAATTGAGGCAATGGAAAGTTATTATCCTTAGAAAATTGAGATAAAAAATGATCGAGTAATAAGGTTATATCATCTCCGCGCTCACGTAATGGAGGTAATTCAATAGAAACAACATTTAATCGATAATAAAGATCTTCCCTAAATTCCCCCTTTTCGATCATTTCGAGGAGGTTTTTATTCGTGGCACAAACTAATCGAGTATCAATTTCTATGGTATTCAAGCTGCCAAGCCGTTCAATAGATTTAGTTTCTAAAAACCGGAGTAATTTAACTTGTGTGGAAGAATCTATCTCACCAATTTCATCTAAAAACAAAGTTCCACGATGAGCAGATTCAAACCGGCCTATTCTACGCTCAGATGCTCCTGTAAATGCCCCTTTCTCATGTCCAAACAATTCACTTTCAAGCAGATTTGCTGGTAAAGCTGCACAATGAACAGGGACAAAGGGACCTCGTAAACGATCGCTATTTTGATGTATAGATTGCGCAATTAATTCTTTTCCTGTCCCTGTATCACCCGTGAGTAATACAGTGGCTTTTGAAGGCCCTACTAGTTTTACCTTGTCTAAAACCTGTTCAAGAGCCTGGGATTTTCCGAGTATTCCTTGAAAACTAAATTTTTTATCGAGTCTTTGATGAAGTTCCTTATTTTCTTTCTTAAGGTTTTTTGAATCGAGCCCCCTCTTTATTAAAAGATCAAGTTTTTCTAAATTTACTGGTTTTGTTAAAAAATCGAAGGCTCCACGCTTCATGGCTTCAACTGCTACATCAACCTCTCCATAAGCAGTCATCATAATACAAATTGGCTGATTTTTTAAGGCAATTGCATGGTCAATTACAGTCATGCCAGAATGAGTACCCATTTTTAGGTCCGTCAAAATAACTTCCAAAGATTCTGCCTCCATCACATTGATTGCTTCCTCAGGATTGGATGCTAAAAAAATCTCGAACTTATCCTCGAGAGCTAATTCCAAGCCCTCACGGGTGTGTTGTTCATCATCTACAATAAGCAAATTTGATTTCATAATTGACCAATATCAGGGTCTGGAGTTGATTCCAATAGTTTACTCCGAGCAGAATTTCGAGGAAATCTTAAAGTTATGATAGTACCCGCACCCACTTTGCTATCAATTCCAACATCTCCTCCATGGTCTCTCATGATTCGGTGTACAATCATCATACCTATTCCATGACCACTCTTTTTCGTAGTATAATATGGTTCAAAAACTTTAGAGAGATCATCTTTGCTAATACCACTACCATGATCAATTATTTTTACGAATACAAACCTATCTTCAAGACCAGTTAAAATTCTAATTTCCGACTTTTTGCTTATTGCTTCAATCGCATTTCCAATAATATTAAAAAATACCTGCTTTAATTGTTCTGAATCCCCATTTATAATGGGTTCTCGAACACCCGCTTCCATTGAAATATTTATTTTTTTTGCGTTTAATTCTTCTTTTTTTAGATGTACAGTTTCTTCAATTATATTAAGAATATTTATTTTTTTAAAATCAGGAGTTTGAGGTCGAATAGCTTTTAAGAAATGAGCAATTATTCCATCTAATCTTTCCACTTCATTAATACAAGTTGTGAGTGATTTTTTTGATTTATCCTGATTTGATTTTTCTAGATCTAAACTTCTCCTTAATACCTGTAAATGAATATGGATTGAATTAAGCGGATTTCCTAATTCGTGGGCAACTCCTGCAGCTAGATCCATAATACTCGCAACTCTTTCACTCTCTATTCGTTCTTCAAGGCTTACTTTTTCCTCGGTAATATCAGTTAGTATAATAGCGATACCTACTTCTTCTTTTTCTTCCTGTTTTACAAATGCTTCCTCAATGGGAACTGCATACACTCTGATATACCGGAGTTCAGGATAAGAAATTTCCATTTCACGAACGATTACTTCTGCCTGCGTTCCTTCTTTTCCGTGATCCAGTCCAATTGCGCGTGCAATCTCTGGAGCAGCCCGTTGTAGGGAGACTTGAGTGGCTTGATTATCCTTTAAACCAATTAACTTTTTTCCCTGGATATTGGCATAGCTAATATCGCCTTTTCCATCCAAGACCAAAATTCCATCTCGAATTACATCGAAAACTGTTTCTAGTAATTTTCTCTCCCGAGCAAGGCGCTGAACCAAAATACCAAGATTGACTTCATCTAAATCATCAAGTCTTCCAAGAACTTTATCTAGAGGGCTTTTACCAGCCTTCACTTTATAATTAATTCTAACATTTGAGTAGCTAAGACTTCCTTAGTGGAGAATTCTAATTTAACTTTATTTTGATTGGATGAAAACATCGTAATTTCATTATGATCTGAATTAAATCCAATTTTCTTTTGTGATACATCATTTAAGGCAATCCAATCCAGATTTTTTTTCCGCAGTTTAATCTTTGCATTCTGTTCAAAATTTTCTGTTTCTGCAGCAAATCCTACTAAGATTTGAGATTCTTTCTTTCGATTACTCAGTTCTGATAAAATATCAATTGTGGGAACTAATTTAATTTGATTAGGAAAATCTTCTTTTTTCTTCTTTTGCTCCCATTGAACTTCGGGTCGGTGATCACAAACCGCAGCACACATGATAACAAAGTCAGCGTTATCAAAATTTTCCAGCATTTCTTTCTTCATTTGTTCTGCTGTTTCCACTCTCTTGACGCAAACTCCTTCGGGTTCAGATAGATGAACTGGCCCTGTTACTAATGTAACTGAGCAATTTCTTTTTTGTGCTTCTTTAGCTAAAGCGTATCCCATTTTTCCAGATGACGGATTAGATATAAACCGTACTGGATCAATCCACTCCCTTGTTGGGCCGGCTGAAATCAAAAAATTTAATTTTTTATCCATATTATAATGTGAGCGACTTTGTTTTGTATTCGTGTTTTAAATAAATAATTGATGAATCAAGAATCACCTAATCATAATAAACCAAAAAAAGAAAGCATGTGGTTAAACCTAGGGTTTAATCTTATTATCCCAATTGTTTTCCTTCGGAAAGGTGGTGAGTGGTTTGGACCCTCGCTTGAAGAGCTCCTACAGTCGCCCAAGGACGGTACTTTAGTTGGATCTGTAATGCTGTTACTTGCCATCTCATTTCCTATTGGTTACGGACTATGGGATTTTTTTAGAAGAAAGAAATGGAATTTCCTTTCGATACTGGGAGCATTAAGTGCATTTTTAACCGGCGGAATCGGACTTTTACCTGGAGCGACAGTTTCAATGTTCGCAATTAAGGAAGCGGCTTTACCAGCAATTCTAGGAATTCTTACTATCTTAACTTTAAAAACCAAGAAGCCATTAGTTAAACTTTTTTTATATAACCCAGATGTAATTCAAGTCGATCTAGTTGATCAGGCACTTACTAGTAAAGGTAATACAGAAGCATTCAATCAGTTGTTGAAAAAATGTACTTGGTTGATCGCACTGACATTTGTTTTAAGTGCCTGTTTAAATTACTTTCTATCGCTTGCGATAGTAGTTACAGAACCTTCGATCGATAAATTAGCATTCAATGATGAGGTTGGAAGAATGATGGGTTGGAGTTTCCCTGTAATCAGCCTTCCCTGTATGTTTGTAAGTGCCTACGCTTTTTGGATCTTAATAAAGGGAATAAAGGAACTAGCAGGCCTAACCTTTGAAGAAGTGCTTACTCAGGGGCAAGTTGTCAAGAAAACGGCCGAATAGACCCCCTATCTGGCTTCTAGATGCTGGTATGGTCGCAGGGTAGAACCTTGATAAATTTGACGGGGGCGATGAATCTTCTTTCCTGTTTCTGCAATTTCCTTCCAATGGGCAAGCCATCCTGGTGCACGACCAATTGCAAATAGAACAGTAAAGGTATCAGTAGGAAATCCGAGTGCTTGTAAGATAATCCCACTATAAAAATCAACATTGGGGTAAAGTTTTCTTTCCACAAAATAAGGGTCTTTCAATGCTTCCTCTTCAAGTCTACGCGCAATTTCTAATATTGGGCTCGAAACACCTAACGCTTCAATTGCGTCATCACATGCAGCCTTAACGATTTTAGCACGAGGATCGTAATTTCTGTAAACGCGGTGGCCAAATCCCATCAAGCGAGTTTTTCCCTGTTTAGCGGATTCTATAAATCGACTTCCATCATCTCCCGCATCGTGGATTTGATTGAGCATTTTAATCACCGCCATATTTGCCCCTCCGTGCAATGGGCCCCATAGTGCAGAGACACCTCCTGCAAGCGAAGCAAATGGGTTTGCCCCGCCCGAAGCAATCATTCGGCAGGTAGAGGTTGAACAATTTTGTTCATGATCTGCATGAAGTAAAAAGATAAGATCCAAAGCGTTAATCACTGAGGAGGGGATATCCTGGGGTTCGGATTCATTTGCAAACATCATAGTAAGAAAATTCTTACAATAACTTTCGGCTGGATCAATATCGGGTACTTGCTCATTTAAAAGAAAACGATGCCTTGTCGCTGCGATAGTTCGGACTGTTGAAATTATAAGTGCAGCCGTATCATCAAAGCTCTCCAGGTCTGCTTTTCGATCGTTGGTACAGAACTGAGGATAGGCTCCTCCTAAGGCTTGTAAACCAGTTGCTAAAACTCCCATTGGGTGAGAATTCTTGGGCTGAGAATTAATTGCTGTGACCACCTCATCGGGCAATTTGGCAAATTTGGCAACTCGTTCAGTAAACAAATTTAATTCGGTAGAGTTGGGAAGTTCTCCATAAATAACGAGATAGGAAGTTTCCAAAAAATTTGAGCTTGTAGCTAAATCGGCAATTTCATAACCACGGTAACGAAGAATGCCCTTATCACCATCGATGAAAGTTACCTTACTTTCACAGGATCCAGTGTTTCCATATCCATCGTCAAAAGTAATAAATTTACTTTCCTTTCGTAGTAAACTAATGTCTACAGCCTTTTCAGATTCAGTGCCTTCAACAATATTTAAGGGATAGGAATCGTTGCCAATAGTGAGTGTTGCCTCGTTGTCCATATTTTGTGGGGTATTTTAAAAAATTTGAAATCTTTAAGGAGTAAATTTCGCAACTACCTTTTCAAGGAAATTTCGGTAAATTTGCAAACCTTTTGCCTGACTTTTTTCAGGATGAAATTGAGTAGCAAGGCAATTATTATGTAAAATACCACTAATAAAAGGATAACCATAAGTGGTAGATAATGAACGAAAAGTTTTATCCTCAGAGATCACATGGTAGCTATGGACAAAATAAAATTGATCGCCATCTACTAAACCTGTTTGTATCGGATGATCTTTTAACCCTCCCCAATGTACTGAATTCCAACCCATGTGAGGAATTTTAAAATTCCTGTCCAACGAGAATTTTTGCACATAACCAGAAAACAGACCCAATCCTGGCATTTTTCCTTCTTCTGACCCCTCAAAGAGTACTTGAAGGCCTAAGCATACCCCTAAAAAGGGTTTGCCCATGGATATCCACTCATTTATGGCGGAAGCGAAACCTGTACGTTTCAACGCTTCCATACATTGATCAAAAGTTCCTTGCCCAGGAAAAACAAGTGCGTCCACTTCTTCTAAACCTGCTGGACTTTGTAAGACCTGTACGTGAGAGCCTAAATGTTCGAAAGCTTTTACTACGCTGCGTAGATTTCCGGTTCCATAGTCAACAACACCGATTTTGTGACTATCAATTGACATTGAAATTAACTATGAAGATAAAGTACCCTTTGTAGACGGAACTCCGCCATTTAATCTCGGTTCTAAATTTGTTGCCTGATCCAATGCCTTTGCAAATCCTTTAAAAATAGCTTCAGCAACATGATGGGGTTCCTTTCCATGCTCCAAGCGAATATGTAAATTACATCCTGCCTCGTTTGCAAAGGCTTGAAAAAATTCCTTAAATAGCTGAATATTGAAATCACGAACCATTGAAGAGGGAAGGGGAGCATCGAATACTAAAAATGCCCGATTACTTAAATCAAGAGCCACAGTTACCAATGTTTCATCCATAGGCAGAACAAAAAAGCCATAACGTTTAATACCTGCTTTATCCTCCAAGGCTAGTTTAAACGCCTGCCCTAGAGTAATACCCATATCTTCAACAAGGTGGTGATAATCAATATCAATATCTCCCTTTGCTTCGATATTTAAATCAAAAAAACCATGTTTGGAAAATAACTGAAGCATGTGATCCAAGAAAGGGATCCCAGTTGAAATCTTACCCTTTCCGGTACCGTCCAAATTAAGTGAAACTACTATTTGAGTTTCATTTGTATTTCTAGTTACTTCGGCTGTTCTTGTATTTTCCATTGGCTTATCAATTTAATTAACATATCCATTTCCTCTTCTTTGCCAATACTGATTCGTAAAAACGAAGAGGTTAACTGGTTCGAAGGAAAAAATCGAATGAACACATTTTGATCGCTTAAAAAGCTATACAAATCTTTGGCTATCTCAATTCCATAGTTTCCCTTAGAATCAACGGGTTGAGTGAATAAAAAATTTGCACCACTTGAGTAAGTATCCCACTGCCACTTGATAAAAGATTGATAGACTTTCTCACGTACAGAAATAATTTTACGAATAGATTCATTAAAATACTCACGGTCTTTCAATGCAACCTGAGCAATAAATTGGGCAATTCGGTCTACATTATAAACTTCTCTTGCTTTATTTAATATTGAAATTATTTCCGTACTTGCCAAGGCATAGCCAACTCTTAAGCCCGCGAGAGAATAAGATTTTGAAAGTGTTCTTGTAATAATTACCCTTTCGCTTTCTGCAAGTAAAGGAATTGCATTCAATGGTGCAAAATCGGCATACGCTTCATCAATTACAAGAATTCCCGGATAGTTTTTCAGGATAGATGAAAATATTGTATTATCATAAATCCTCCCAGTGGGTGCATGCGGACTGGTAAGGAAAAAAATATTTGCTCCCGATTGGGTAATAACATCTGGTTCAATTGTAAAATTTTTATCTTTAAATGGAATTTTTTTTACCTCAGTTCCCTGAAGAGACCCAAGGACTTCGTACAACGAATAACTTGGATCAAGCATTCCAATTGATTTTGATGCATCCGAAAAACAACGAACGCATAGATTTAAAATATCATCAGAACCATTACCAACAATGACCTGATCTACTTCAACATTATGCAAACTAGCAATCGTTGCTCTTAAATCTTCTGCAGTTGAATCAGGATAACGATTAAGGTCGTTAATTTGAGTTAAAATTGACTCGCCTATTTGAGGGCTGGGGGGATAGGGATTCTCGTTCGTATTGAGCTTGATAGTACGCTCAAGATTGATTGGTTGCTTCCCTGGGATATAAGGTTTGTGATCAGATATAGGTTGTGCGGTAAGTTCTTTGACTGACATTTCTTATAAAAGTTTTATCTATAACCTAATCGAAAAGGATTTACCATGACCGTCCAGTTTTTCCATTTCAGAAAATACATTTAAGGCTTTCTCAGCCTGAATCGCTGATTTTTTATCGTACTGTATAAAGCTAGAGCGTCTTAAAAAATCAGTTAATCGTAATCCTGAAGAAAATCTAGATGAACGCCCAGTTGGTAAAACATGACTTGGCCCGGCAAGAAAATCCCCCAAAGAAGTGGCAGTTATATGACCAAGTAAAAAGGCCCCGGCAGTAGTAATTTGAGTGGTTAAAAACTCGATATGTTGATCAGCAACTTGAAGTTCTAAATGCTCAGGAGAAATATAAGTAGCAATTTCAGCAATTCTCTTAAAATCGGGAAGATAAATTGCCATGAATCCGGACTCCAAAACAGCCTTAATTGCTACTTTATGGGAGAGACTAGGCAATTGAACTTCTATTTCTTTGGTGATTTTTTCGAAATGCGTCTTCTCAGAAAAAAGCAGAAAGATTTTCTCCTTACCAGATCCATGTTCGGCTTGAGAAAGTAATGCTGCTGCGACAAAGGCGGGATTAGATGAAGAATCAGCAATCACCATTACTTCACTAGGGCCCGGCAGTAAATCAATTCCTACTTTTCCATAAACTTGTCTTTTCGCTTCGTTCACATATGAATTTCCTGGGCCAAAAATTTTATCCACAGGAGATATAGTTTCTGTACCATATGCCAAAGCCCCAATTGCTTGAGCCCCACCGACTTTATAAATTTCTGTGACCCCAAGTAGTTCTAAAGCGGCAAGCATTTGAGGTGCAATTTTACCATCTGAATCTGGCGGGGTGACCACAACAATTTCTTTTACTTTTGCCACTTTGGCTATCGTCACTGTCATAACTACGGTTGAGATCAAAGGTACATTACCACCTGGTACGTAAATCCCAACACGGTTAATAGGGTAAAACTTTTCTCCAACTTCAGCGCCATGATTATTAGGCATACTCCAATTCTCAGGTATACTTTTTTCATGAAATAAAGAAACATTATCAATTGCCTCTAAAATACTCTCCTTCTCGGATGAAGTCAGTCGAGATTTTGCCCCTTCTAGTTCGGATTGAGATACCTTTATTTCATTTGGGCTCAACTTTGCTTGATCATAAAGTAAAGTTCTTTCGAGCATTGCAGTATCACCACCATTTCGAATATCTCTTAAAATTTCTGTAACTGTATTAATGACTAAATCGTCACTTTGCGCCGAAGAACAAAAAACTGAAAGTCGATCTATTAGATCTTTATCGTCCTGCAAAAAGCTTTTAATCATAAGTAAAAGCTATAAATTATTCCCACTCAATAGTGCTTGGGGGCTTAGAACTAATATCATACACCACTCTATTTGCACCTTTGACTTCGTTTATTATTCGATTTGAAACTTTTCTTAAAAGCTTGTCGGGTAATTGAGCCCAATCAGCTGTCATCGCGTCACTACTGGTAACAGCTCTGAGAGAAATTACATTTTCATAAGTTCTCTCGTCACCCATCACCCCAACACTGCGGACTGGGAGGAACACACAAAATGCCTGCCAAAGCTTATGATACCAACCTGAACTGTGAAGTTCATCTATGAAAATAGCATCCGCTTCTCTAAGCACTCTTAAACTATTTGTGTTAATGGATCCAACCACTCGAACTCCAAGACCTGGGCCTGGAAAGGGGTGTCGCATTAGTACATTTTCACTCAAACCAAGGGCACGACCAAGATTACGAACCTCATCTTTAAACAGTTCTCTTAAAGGCTCGAGCAATAAAAGCTTCATTCTTTTGGGTAAGCCGCCCACATTATGATGACTCTTGATCATCGAAGCGGGGTTGCCTGCTATGGGAACACTTTCAATGACATCGGGATAAAGAGTTCCTTGAGCTAGAAAGTCAATTTTGCCTAAATTTTTGACCTCCTTATCGAAAACTTCAATAAATGTTTTTCCGATTATCTTTCTCTTCTTTTCAGGATCAGTTACACCCTTAAGTTTTTTAAGAAATAAATTTCCCGCAAGTGCTACTTTTAATTTTCCAGGAATATGATTTTTAAACAAATTTTTCACCTGCTCTCTTTCATTCAAACGAAGTAGTCCGTTATCAACAAAAATACAGGTCAGTTGATTCCCAATCGCACGATGGATTAGGGCTGCTGCAACAGAAGAATCTACCCCTCCACTGAGTCCTAAAATAACTTTTTTAGTACCAACCTTTTCTTTGATATCCTTAATAGCAGACTGGGTAAAATCTTCCATATCCCAATCACTTTTACACTTACAAATTGTAAAAAGGAAATTTTGAATAATTTGATCTCCTTTTTCAGAATGTTCAACTTCAGGATGAAATTGTAATCCATAGAATTTCCTAGCGGAGTCTTCAATAGAAGCAAAGTCTGAGTTTTCAGTTTGAGCTAATGCCTTAAATCCCTTTGGCAATTTAGCTAAGCAATCACCATGCGAATTCCAAACAGTAAGTGTTGAAGGCAAATTTTTAAATAATGAACCTTTTTTTAGAACTTTAAGTTTACCCCTTCCATATTCCCTATACTCACTGCTTTTAACTTCTCCGCCTAACATAGTTCCCATTAATTGTAATCCATAACAAATACCAAGAATAGGAACTCCCAGTGCAAATATCTCTGCTTTGGGCTTTGGCGCACCTCTTACGAGTACGCTGGCAGGACCACCTGACAAAACGATACCGCGGGGGTTCAATTTTTTTATATCACTAATATTTGTATTGAAAGGTAAAACCTTGGAGTAAACATTAGCTTCGCGAATTCGCCTAGCAATTACCTGAGTGTATTGAGAACCAAAATCTAGAACTATGATTGTTTGTGGCATGACGAATTACCTTAAATCGGTAGAATCAAATGATATGTAAGATGTTACAAAATGAATAGCACATTCAAAATCATAAGGATTATATAATGCAACACAAACCTGAGAATATTAAACGGAAAGGGATAACCTTTCCAGGCAAAATAGAATAAAACCTATAAATAAAAAATCTTTAGTCTGTTTTTTTCTCTTCAGCTTTTTTCTTTGGAGTTTTTTTCTCTTCTTTTGCCGCAATAGTTTCTGTAGATGACTCAACTATCGGAGCGTCGTCTTCTGCAATTACAGTTTCTTCAACAAAAGGTTTATCTACAATTTTTTCGTTTTCTTCAGAACCTTTTTCCTTCGCAGGTAAATCTTCTGTTACTGGGGTGACAGCTTCAATTTTGTCGTCTTCTTCAGAATCTTTTTCCTTCGCAGGTAAATCTTCTGTTACTTCAGTGGCAGCTTCAGTTTTTGACTTGGCTTTCTTAGTAGAACGTTTCTTTTTGGGTTTTTTCTTTTGGATTTCTTCAACAAACTCAATGATAGCCATATCAGCTGCATCGCCTAGTCGAGGGATAGCTAGCTTGTAAATACGGGTATATCCTCCGTTGCGACCTACAAACTGCTCTACCAGTTCATCAAATAGCTTTTTTACGGCAGTCTTGCTCCTTAAGCGAGCAATAGCTTGTCGACGATAATGAACCTTCTTTGCCGCGTCATCAGAAACATGAGCTTTTTTAGCTAAAGTTATAGCTTTTTCTATAGAAGGGCGTAATGCTCGGGCTTTTGCAAGAGTAGTCTTGATGCGCCCGTTTTCGATAAGCGAACATGATAAGTTAGCTACCAGCGAAATTCTGTGGGCAGTTTTTACACCAAGAAGATGATTGTGTTTTCTATGTCTCATCTTATTAAATTATAATATATAAGTTAGTTGGAAATAGTTTCAAGTAAGCGACTTTCAAATTTCATACCGAGAGATAAACCGAGTTGTTCAAGTTTAGCTTTAATCTCATTTAAGGATTTTTTGCCAAAATTTCTATACTTTAGCATTTCAGGTTCAGATTTTGTAGCAAGTTCTCCAACAGTAGTGATATTTGCATTGTTAAGACAATTCGCCGCACGGACTGAAAGTTCAATTTCATTAACACTCATACCAAGCAAATTCTTAAGACGATTTTGTTCCTCGCTTACTTCTTTGGTATGACTTTCAAACTCAATTTGTTCCTCACTAATCTGGTCAAATACATCTAGGTGATGACGAAGGATTGCTGCAGATTGCTTAAGTGCGTCATCAGGAGTAATTCGACCGTCGGTATTTACTTCCAAGATTAGCTTATCGTAATCTGTCATTTGCCCAACTCGGGTATTCTGAACATCATATTTAACTAATTTTACCGGGCTGAAAAGAGCATCAACATTGATCACACCTATAGGTTGATCATCCATTTTACTGTCCTCACCAAGGCAAAATCCTCGACCAACAGATACTGTCATTTCTGCGAAAATACTTTTCTTATGATCGGTTGTAAGAATCAATTGTTCAGGGTTAATAATTTCAATACCTTCCATTGGGGCAATATCTCCTGCTGTAATTTCGCCCTCTTTTTCCACATCTAAAGTTAAGGTCACTGGATCAGCTTTGTGACTAACGATGAGGATTTTTTTTAAGTTGAGTACAATATCAGTAATATCTTCGACAATGCCGTCTACACTTTGAAATTCATGTTGTATACCTTCTAATTTAATCGAAGATATGGCGGCACCCTCAATAGAACTGAGCAGAACGCGACGAAAGGCATTTCCAATAGTATGTCCATATCCTGATTCAAAAGGATCTGCAATGAACTTAGCGTACTTGTCTGTAGCAGTTTCCTCTTCTTTAATGAGACGATTAGGTAATTCAAACTTTCCAAGTTTTGTTGCCATGATAATTTGTGGGGTTAAATAAAAAAATAAAATTATTGATTAACGACTGTAAAATTCAACAACAAGTTGAACATTAACACTTTGTTCGAGTTCGTCTGATTGAGGAAATCGAGTGACCGTGCCTTGCAAAGAATCTACATTAACATCAACCCAAGGTGGACTAGGATGATATTGAGAACCTTCTAAGTTTTGAGTGGCAACTTGGCGTGATGATGTTTTTTCACGCACTCCAATCACATCTCCTGCTGAAACAAAATAACTGGCAATATCTACCTTCTTGCCATTGACTAATAGATGACCGTGATTAACGAATTGTCTGGCTGCTTGCCTAGTTTTTGCAAACCCTAATCGATAAACAACATTATCGAGGCGGGTTTCTAACATCGTAAGAAAAACCTCACCAGTAACACCTTTTTTCCTTTTAGCTCGCTCGAACATGTTACGAAACTGCTTCTCTGTTAAGCCATACATCATCCTTAACTTCTGTTTTTCGATCAAACCCTGACCGTAATCACTTACTTTTCTACGAAAAGAAGGTCCATGTTGCCCAGGAGGGTATGATCTTCTTTCGAAAGCTTTATTTGCTGGGAACAACGCCATTCCAAAACGGCGATTAATTCTTGTGGTTGGACCAGTGTAACGGGACATAATAAAATTTAGTTAGAAAATCTGTTGTTAAAAATTAAACTCTTCTTCTCTTGGGTGCGCGGCATCCGTTGTGAGGAACCGGGGTAACATCTAATATAGAAGATACGCTAAAACCTAAGCTTTGAAGTGCACGAATGGCTGAGTCTCGACCCATTCCTGGCCCCTTTACTTTGACCAAAACCTCTTTCATTCCATGAGACATAGCAACTTTACCGGCATCTTGTGTAACTACTTGTGCGGCATAAGCAGTGGACTTTCTTGATCCACGAAAATTACATTTTCCTGAACTCGACCACGAAATTACATTTCCCTTCATGTCAGTAAAAGAAACTTTTGTATTGTTGAATGTTGCAACAACATAACAAATTCCAGAAGTAATATTTTTACTACCCTTAGCCTTACGAATCTTTACTTGCTCAATATTTGCACCGAGTAAATCAGCAGCAGATTCCTCCTTTTTTTCAGATTTTTCTGACTTTTCGGTACCTTCTTGACCTGGATTATTATCGACTTTGGCAATTTCTGCCTTATCACTCTTTTCAGATTTTACAGATTCCTCCTTCTTGACAGCTTTGGGCTTTTCTACTTTTTCGCTGTTTTGAGGTTTTACGATATCTTCTTTCTTAGCAGCTTTGGGCTTTTCTG
>CAYLIJ010000012.1:0-39973 GCA_964383925.1 uncultured Puniceicoccaceae bacterium | reverse complement strand
TAGCAGCTTTGGGCTTTTCTGCCTTTTCGCTCTTTTCAGGTTTTATGATATCTTCCTTCTTAACAGCCTTGGGCTTTTCTGCCTTTTCACTCTTTTCAGGTTCTAATAACTTCTCATCGGGTTGTACCGAATCTTGTTTCTTATCTTCTTCACTCATTATAAATAAAATTTATGCTTTTTTGACTACACCGACTGTTTTACGTCCACCTTTTCGCGTACGTGCATTTGTAATTGTTCTTTGTCCGCGAACTGGAAGGCCGCGCTGATGCCTAAGTCCACGGTAACAACGAATGCTCTGTAGTCGCTTAAGATTGTTAGTAACTGCTCGTCGTAAGTCGCCTTCTACCATAATCTTTTGATCAATAATATAATTACTAATTTGACTAATTTCCTGTTCGTTCAAATCCTGTGTTCGCCGGTTGGGATCTATCCCTGTGACATCAAGGATCAGTTTGGCACGAGTTGGTCCTACGCCATAAATGTATCTCAAAGAAAATTCTATTTTCTTTCTATTTGGAATATCTACTCCGAGCAATCTAGCCATAATTATATATCTGTTGGGGTTAAATTTTTTAGCTAATTAAAAATAACTATTAAAAAAGAAAGCAAAAAGTCCTACTAAAAAGAGGCCAATTGCGATAAAAATTAAAGGGCGCCATTGAGCTTCGAAGTCTTTCAACTCTAAGGATTCAATTCCGTGACTCGAACCGGATGATCTTCCGCGGATCCGACCTTTGCGCAGAAATCCGTCATAATGTCTCTGTAAAAGAAAAGTTTCCAATTGGCGCATTGTATCTAATACGACCCCTACTATAATTAGCATTCCGGTACCTCCAAAGAAGGTCGCGACATTGTAAGAAACATTGGCAGTTTTAAAAATAAAGTCTGGGAAAACTGCTATTACAGTTAAGAAAATTGCTCCCGCCAATGTCAACCTAGTCATTACGAAATCGAGAAATCTGGCAGTGTGTTCACCTGGGCGAATTCCAGGAATATAGCCACCGTTCTTCTTTAGATCATCAGCTATTTGAACTGGTTTAAACATTATAGATACCCAAAAATAACTAAATACTAGAATCAAGCCTCCATAAACTATATAATAAAACCATCCTCGACTCGCGAAGACATTTGCTAATTCAATCGCCCAATTAGTTTCAGATGGAGAATCTGCAATTGCAGCACCAAGAGTTCTTAGAAGTTGTGCTGGAAACATTAAAATCGCACTTGCGAAGATTACTGGCATTACTCCCGCATAATTTACTTTAAGTGGAAGAAAGGAACTCTGTCCGCCAAACACTTTCCGTCCAACCATTCTCTTGGCGTACTGAACAGGAATTTTTCGCTGGGCTTGCGTAACAGATATTATACCGCTAACTACTAAAAGAAATAATCCAACCATCAACAAGGCTTTAACGATGACCATATTGTCACCAGCAGGAGCTAGAAAAATAAGGGCATATGCATCGGCTAAGGCTTTAGGGAGGTCTGAAAGTATACCAACTGTAATAAGAAGTGAAATACCATTTCCAATTCCTCGTTGAGTAATCTGCTCTCCCAACCACATCAATATCAAAGAACCTGTTGTAAGAAAAATTATCGTAGTTATTAAGAAAATACTGGGTGATGTTGCGATAACAATATCACCCAAAGGTTTTCCATCCATTCCTATTTCAGCTGGATTGAAGCCTTGAATTAAACTTCCCGGACTATCTCTTAAAGCAAGTGCGAGCAATCCACCCTGAACAAGACAAATCACTATTGTAAGATACCTAGTGTATTGAGAAATTTTTTGCCTACCAGGTTCTCCTTCTTGTTGTAGCCTTGCTAATTGAGGAAACACAGCACCCATCAATTGCATAATGATTGAAGCACTTATGTATGGCATTATACCAAGAGCAAATAATGCACCGTTTAGAAGAGCACCACCAGTAAACATGTTATAAAAGCCTAAAATGTCATTTCCTTCACTCTCACTTCTAGATTGTTCTCTAAGCTCAAAGAACTCTTTGATTGGAGAAGGGTCGACTCCGGGCAAAGGTATATTTGCTCCAACACGCGCAATAAAAAGTAACGCTAAGGTAAAGAAAATCTTCTGCCTTAACTCAGGAATTTTTAAACAATTTGTAAATGCTGAAAGCATGTTCGCTTGACTGGGTTAGAATTACTCAGATACCGATCCACCGGCAGCTAGAATTTTTTCTTTTGCAGATTTGGAGATCTGGTCAACTGTCACAGCAAATGCTTTTGAAACATCTCCTGTACCAAGAACTTTTACTGTAGTTGAATTAGACCTGATTAAACCTGCTTCTTTAAGAGAATTTAAATCTACTTTATCAGACGATAACTTTTCTAACTCATTTAGATTAACGATGGCACATGGGTTTTGAAACCTTGTACGATTGAAGCCTCTCTGTGGAAGCTTTCTAAAAAGAGGCATTTGACCACCTTCAAAACCTGCTCTTAATGAATAACCAGATCGAGCGCCAGCACCCTTGTGTCCACGACCACAAGTTTTTCCGTGTCCATTACCTTCACCTCTACCTACACATCTTTTCTTACGATTTGCACCAGCTGGAATTTCATTTTCTTTCATAATAAATATAGTTAGGCTGTAATCTCAGTTGGTTCAGGAGTGACGACTGTCACAGGTGCGGAAGCTTCCATATATGCAGGCCCCTTAACTTCTTCGCCACGAATCATTGAGATTGTTTTGGGGGTTCGTAATTGGGAAAGTCCATTCATTGTAGCAGTTACCACAGACAATTGATTGTTTGAACCAAGTGACTTGGATAATATATTTTTTACACCAGCTGCCTCAAGTACGGCACGAACTCCTCCCCCTGCAATAATCCCAGTACCTTGTCTTGCCGGTTTAAGCAAAACTTTACCACCATCGTAAGAGCCTAAAATTTGATGAGGTATTGTATCACCATAAACAGCGACATTTTTCATAGCCTTCTTTGCCTTGTCGGTTCCCTTACGGATAGCATCTGGTACCATTTGAGCTTTCCCGTATCCAAAACCGACCTTTCCTTTTTGGTCACCAACAACAACAAGTGCAGCAAAACTGAACCGTCTGCCTCCCTTAACTACCTTAGCACATCTGTTTATATGAACCACTTTTTCAAAAAGTTCAGGTCCATCCTGAGAAATTTCAGGGGATTTTTTATTTCTTCGATTAGGTTTACTCATAGTGATTTAAAATTTTATTCCTTTTCCGCGTATTGCATCAGCAAAAGCTTTGACACAGCCATGATATTTTCGACCAGATCGGTCAAAAACAATTGTTGAATAACCCTTAGCTTTTATTTGCTCTCCAAGGGCACTACCAAGTTTTTCAGCTCCTGAAACATTAGGTAATAAATCCTTGAAATCCGCGTGAGTCGTTGCAAGACCTAGAACAGTATGACCCTGTTCGTCGTCAACACACTGCGCGTGAATATTTTTATTTGTAAATCGAACTGCGACACGAGGTCTATCTGCGGAACCATTTATTTTCTTGCGGATCCGCCAACGACGTTTTTGTGCTAATATTTTTTTCTTTGAAAGTTTCATTATTCTAATTTATGCAGATTTCTTACCTTCTTTGCGACGGACATACTCTCCAAGTATGCGAACACCTTTACCTTTGTAAGGTTCGACCGGATAATAACTTTTAATTTCGGCAGCTACTTGTCCGACTTTTTGTTTGTCCGCACTTTCGACATGGATTTTGACATTATCTGCAACGGTGACAATTACACCATCGGGAATATCATGTAAAATTGGATGAGAATAACCAAGTTCGAGATCAATTTTACTTCCCTTGATAGTTGCTCTAAATCCAACACCCTCAATTAGCAAATCTTTACTGTAAGGAGTAATGACACCATTTACCATATTTGAAATGATTGACCTAACAGTACCATAATTTGCTTGAGCAGCCCTTGAGCTGTCAGATGGGCTTATTGTGATAATGTTGTCTGCTTTTGAAATTTTAGCTAAGGGTGAAAACTCTTGGGTGATGTCACCCTTTGGTCCCTTAACGCGAACACTTTGACCGTCAATGGTTACATCGACTTCAGGTGGTATTGATACAGGTACTTTTCCTATTCTACTCATGGGGGGATTATAAATTATTGTTACCAAACGCTGCAGAGGACTTCTCCACCAAGTTTGTTCTTCCTTGCTGTTTTGTCATCAATGATTCCACTCGGCGTGCTTAGAATAGAAATCCCGAGTCCACCGAGTACTCGAGGTATTTCGCGATAACCACAGTAAGTACGTCTACCTGGAGTGCTAACTCGGTTGATGCCCCGAATTGCATGCTCTCCATCGATATACTTAAGAGTGATTTGAATATTTTTATGCCCATTATCCGCAGCCTGCTCATCGCAGTTCTCAACAAAACCTCGAGATTTAAGAATTTTTGCAATTCCAACGCGCAAGTTTGAATGGGGATAAGTGCAAGTACTTTTACCCGCTTTTCCGGCATTACGGATAACGGTAATGAAGTCGCCTATTGTATCGTGAACTGACATAATTTTAGTGGTTAAATAATTACCAAGATGCTTTGATTACACCGGGTATTTTCCCCTGCAAAGCAAGTTCGCGAAATGAAATTCTAGAAAGCCCAAACTTTCGGATTGTTGCACGCGAGCGCCCAGTTAAAGTGCAACGATTAACAAGGCGAACGGGGGAGGAATTTTTTGGAAGCTTAGTTAACTTAGCCTGAGCCTTGTAAAAATCCTCTTCAGAAGTGTTCGGGTCTGCCAAAATGTTTTTTAAAGACATGCGTTTCGCTGCATATTTTGCAACAAGTCTTTCTCGTTTTTTGTTCCTATGAATAACTGATTTCTTAGCCATAATAATAAATTGCTTACGCTGCTTCCTGCCGGGTTGAAGATTCTGAAGAATGTTTGCGGAAAGGCATTCCTAATAATTTGAGTAATTCTGCACCCTCGGAATCATTATCAGCAGAAGTTACAATTGAAATATCCATACCAGTATTCGTCCGTTGACGTTCAACATTAATCTCAGGAAAAATACTGTGATCCGTAATACCAAGTGTATAGTTCCCAGAACCGTCAAGTTTTGAAGGGACACCACGGAAGTCTCGAATGTTAGGTAACGAGATAGCGATTAAACGTAATAAAAATTCCCACATTACATTTCCTCGAAGGGTCACTTTGACCCCAACCGGCATACCCTCTCTCAACTTAAAATTTGAAACGCTCATCTTTGCATGAATTACAACAGGGGCTTGCCCTGATAGAGCGGTCATATCTTTTTTAAGTTCAATAATACCATTTTTATCTAGCTCGACCCCAAACGAACTATTAAGGACAACTTTTTCTACTTTGGGCACTTGATGAACATTTTTGAGCCCACGACTTTTAAGCAAAGCCGGTGCCACTACATCCATATAGATTTTTTTTAGTTCGGGAATATTCATGAATCAATAATTCGTTATAATAAAAATAGTAAAAAACTACTTTTTCTTGGTGGCTGATCGAGTAACATTTGAAAAGTGTAAAGAAGCTTCTCTCTCCACGATTGCACCATCTGGATTATCTTGGGTTTTTTTCTCGTGTTTTTTTATCATGTTAACTCCTTCGACAATAACACGGTTTTTTTCACGTAGCATTTGTAAAATCTTTCCTTTACTTCCCTTGTGGTCACCGGCAATTACTACTACCTCATCACCTTTTTTTAATTTATTTGACATAATTATAATACCTCAGGGGCTAGCGAAATTATTTTCATATATTTTTGCCTTAATTCACGAGCAACGGGTCCAAAAATACGAGTACCTTTAGGTGTGCCATCATCGTTTACAATAACAACTGCGTTTTCATCAAAACGCAGATAACTACCATCTCTACGACGCACGGCTGTTTTGGTTCGTACCACTAAAGCACGTACTACTGTACCTTTTTTAACTGATGCTTCGGTTGTGCTCTCCTTCACATGGCAAACTATAATATCACCGATAGATGCAGTCTTTTTGTTTTGACCGATCCTCCTGATCATACGAACTTTCTTGGCACCGGTATTATCTGCTACTTCTAGCCTACTAAGTAATTGAATCATAATAAATTTATGCTACAGGAGCTTTTTCAACTATCTCAAGAACACGCCATCTTTTTAGCTTACTCATTGGTCTTGTAACGATGATCTTAATTTTATCTCCAATCGAAGAAATATTTTCTTCATCATGAACATGAACTGTCGTTTTACGACGTATTTCCTTCTTGTAAAGGGGGTGTGGAGTTTTGTATTCATAAACAACCTTTATGGATTTGTCACCCGTCTTAGCTCTGACGAAACCAACTAACTCCTTGCGGTTATTTCTAATTTCTTTTGTGCTCATAAAATTTTTGGTTAAACTGTTTGTGTTTTAAGGGTAGTGATTACCATCAGTATTCGAGCTCTCTCCCTACGAATACTTTTGATCAGGTGTGGCTTCTCAACTTGACCAGTTTGTTTTCTAATTTGAAGTTGTAATAACTCCTCTCCTAACTCACGGAACTTCTTATTAAGTTCTGTAGCTGATAATTCTTTAATTTCTGACATTTTCATAAACAAAGACCTAAAATGATTGTTGACGCTGAACGAGACGACAGCGAAAGGGAAGTTTTGCATCTGCAAGGCCTAAGGCCTCACGAGCAAGTGTTAAAGAGCAACCTGCAATTTCAAAAAGAACATGACCAGGTTTAACAACAGCAACCCAATGATCAACTGGTCCTTTTCCTTTACCCATTCGCGTTTCAGCAGGCTTTTTTGTTACTGGTTTATGAGGAAATACACGAATCCAAACTTTTCCTTTACGTTTCAAGTGACGATTAATAGAAACACGAGCTGCTTCAATTTGATTTGAAGTCATTCGGCCGCGTGAAAGAGACTGAATTCCGAACTCACCAAAAGATACAGTATTACCTTTAGAGGCGGTACCGCGGACACGACCCTTGAAAACTTTTCTATATTTAGTTCGAGATGGAAGTAATTTTGGCATAACTTACAATATTAGAAAATTTTATCTTCGTCTTTAAGACAGACCCAACACTTAATACCTATGATTCCATATACAGTATGAGCTTCAACCAAACCATAATCAATATTTTCCCGAAGAGTGTGAAGCGGAACTCTACCTTCACGAGTTTGCTCGGTCCTAGCAATGTCAGCACCACCTAAACGACCAGCACATTGAATACGAATACCTTCGGCACCCATCGACATTGTCGTTTGAACTGCTTTTTTCATAGCACGACGGAAAGCTATTCTACGTTCTAATTGTAGGGCAACATTCTCAGCAACAAGTGATGCTACTAGATCAGGTTTCTTTATTTCCTGAATTTCTAATCGAATGTCCTTACTTATTGTACGATTAAGCGAATCACGTAATGTATCTAATTCTTGCCCTTTACGTCCTATAACGATACCAGGTCTTGCAGTCCAAATAGTAACTCTAGTTCTTGTTGAGGCACGTTCAATAACAACTCTTGGTACTGATGCAAAACGCAACTTTTTCTTTAAATAACCTCGGATTAAATTATCTTCTTCAAGAAATTTAGCATAGTCATGCTTATTTGCATACCATCTTGCACTCCAGTTGCGCCTGATTCCTAGGCGAAAACCGATTGGATTTACTTTTTGTCCCATAATAATTAAGCTTCGTCTGTTAAAACAATTCGTAAATGACTCATTCTCTTTTTGTAAGGATGAGATGAGCCGCGAGCACACGGTCGAAATCTTTTATGTGCAGGGCCCTCTTCAACAATTGCCTGGCTAATTGTTAAATCATCTGCATTTAAATTTGCATTGTTTTCTGCATTAGCCATAGCTGATTTTAAAGTTTTGTCTAACATACGAGCCGCTTTGCGTGGAATGTATTTGAGCAATGCTACAGCTTCCGTTGCTTTTTTTCCTGGTAAAATACGGGCAACTTCTCTGGCCTTCTTGGGAGATATTCTCATGTATTTGGAATATGATTTTATTTCCATAACTTATTTCTGTGTATGAGGGTTGTGGGATTTGAAAGTCCGAGTTGCTGAAAATTCACCTAATTTATGTCCAACCATGTTTTCAGTGACATAAACAGGTAAAAAGTTTTTGCCGTTATGAACAGTAAAATTAAGCCCTACAAAGTCCGGTGTAATTGTCGAGCGCCGCGACCAAGTCTTAATTGGTTTACGGTCACCGGCGTTTTGTGCCTTCATAACCTTGTTCATTAAACCTGGTTCTACAAAAAAACCTTTTTTTATTGATCGTGTCATAACAAATTTATTATTTCTGAAAAATTATTTAACTCTTCTACCGTTTCGGCGGACTAGTATTTGTGAGTTTGAAAGCTTGGACTTCTTTCTTGTTGGAAAGCCTTTGGATAATTGGCCCCATGGTGAACTAGGATGTCCGCCTCCAGAAGTACGTCCTTCACCACCGCCCATCGGGTGATCAACAGGATTCATTGCAACACCTCGAACTCTTGGACGTCGACCTTTCCAACGATTTCTGCCCGCTTTTCCGATGGTGGCTTTCTGATGACTAGAATTTCCTACTGAACCAATTGTTGCACGACAATTTTCTTTTACTAAGCGAATTTCACCACTAGGCATTTTCAATGAAGCATGATTGCCATCACAGGAAATTAAGCGCACTTCACACCCTGCAGATCTCGCAAGTTTGGCACCGGCACCAGCAAGCATTTCGACACAATGTACTCTTGTACCGAGGGGTATTAAATTTAGTGGTAAAGCGTTTCCTGGTTTAAAATCTATCATCTCGTTAGAGCTCAGTAACACGTCTCCGACAACTACACTAGTTGGTGCTAATATGTAAGATTTTACACCATCAGGGTATTCCAATAATGCTAAATGAGCAGTACGATTTGGATCATATTCCAAAGCAATTACTTTTGCCTCTTCATTCAATCTTTCTCTACGAAAATCGATTTGACGGTATAACCTTTTGTGCCCTCCACCTCGACGTCTTGATGTAATACGACCATAAGCATTGCGACCTTTTTTTCTATGCACACCTTTAGTCAAAGAACGCTCAGGTCTTTTAGTATCAAGATCCACTTTGTTCTTAAGGAAAAATCGTCCAGATGGAGTGACTGGCTTTTGTAGTAAAATTGGCATAATATTAGTCTCCTATGCTAGGTCGATGCTATCGCCTGCTTTTAAAGTTACTATAGCTTTTTTCATTCCGCTTTTGTAACCTAATTTATTTCGACGAGCACGATCTCGCTTTGCTTTAGGTTTAACTATCAATGAGTTTACCTTTAATACTTTGACACTAAAGGTCTTCTCCACCGCATCCTTAATGTTTGATTTTGATGCGAAATCTGCAACTGAGAAAACATACTTATTAAGGTTTGCTGATAACATAGTTGCCTTCTCTGTAAGAAGAGCCTCTTTAAGAATAGTAACTGATTCTTTCATTATTTACTTTCCTCCTTACCAAATTTTGCAAGTAAAACATCTAAACCCTTAAGGCTAAATACAATTTGGTCTGATTGGACAATATCAAGAGGGCTTAAATCCTGAGCCCTGCCCAATCTAGCATTAGATAAATTTCTAGCTGCTAATGCAAAATTATCCTCAAAAGCGTCCCCGATAGCCAAAATTTTCTTAGAATTGGGTGCAACAGCAGCCATTAAATTTTTAAAGAGTTTAGTTTTGGGTTCAGCAACAGTCCAATTTTCAATAAGGTAAATGTTGCTAGAATCGGCCTGGTCAATTAGAGCACGTTCCATTGCCAAACGTTTAATTTTTTTGTTTAATTTCTGGTTGTAGGACTTTGGCCTTGGTCCAAATGCGACACCTCCACCTCTGCGTTGAATAGCATTTTTGTCACCGGCCCGTCCAACTCCCAAACCTTTCTGGCGATAAATCTTTTTTCCTGAACCGCTAACCTCAGAACGTACTTTTGTTGAGGCATTACCCTGTCTATTATTAGCATGCACTGCAATGATGGCTTGCCTTAAGGCATCTATACCTTTTCCTTCATCCAATGTAGGGAATCCAATAACATCTTTTTCTCCGTCTGAAGAACCGTCGCTTTTAAATAATTTAAATTTCATGTAAAATATCCTCTTAGTTTTTGGACTTCTTCGCAACTCGCAGAGTTAAAATAGAGCCCTTGTGTCCTGGAACACTCCCTTTGACTAAAACAAGGTTTTTTTCTGGAAGGACTTTGACCACCTGTAAGTTTTGAGTTGTACGACTTACATCACCCATATGACCTGGCATTTTCTTATTTTTAAAAATTCGACCAGGCCATTGGCATAAACCATAAGATCCACCGCGACGATGAAACATTGACCCGTGAGAAGCTGGGCCACCTTTAAAATTCCATCTTTTAACAACGCCTTGGAAGCCTTTACCTTTAGTTTTAGAAACAACATCTACCATCTTAATTTCATTAAAATCCTCGACTGTGATGACATTACCCTGCTTAAAATCATGATCGTCTGAAAGGCGGATTTCTTGAGAGATTTGTTGGGCACTCGCACCTGCTTTCGACGCATGACCTTTTTTGCAAGAATTGGCTTTATTGGGCGACTTTCCATTAGGATTAAATCCTATTTGCGCCGCAGAATAACCATCCTTCGCAGGGGTTTTAATTTGTAAGACAGGACAAGGTCCAGCTTCAATTATCGTTACCGGAACAAGGTTATTGTTCTCGTCGTACACTTGACTCATGCCAAGTTTTTTTCCTATTAATTCAATTTTCATTCTCTAAGCGGCAGGCGGTTTTACCCATTTGAAACCTGCGTTAAAGGTTTAATTTATAAAATAACCTTATATTACACGTTAATGTTAATCTCCACACCAGCGGGTAGATTAAGTTTCTTAAGTTCATCGACAGTTTGAACCGTAGGCTCAATAATATCAATAAGTCGTTTGTGAGTACGTAACTCAAATTGATCCATAGATTTTTTATCCACATGCGGTGAACGATTAACCGTATATCGTTCAATTCGAGTAGGCATTGGAATAGGGCCAGCAACGCGAGCTCCTGTTCTTTTGGCTGTATCAACAATATCAATGGCCGATTGATCGATTACACGATAATCAAATCCGCGAAGTTTTATCCGTATGCGTTGTCCGTTCATCTATAAAATAAGTAAGTTAAGTTCTTGCAGGTTCCCTGCTTAAAGTTTCGACGATTGTTTGAACAAGACTTTGGGGTACTTGTTCAAAATGTGAGGGAGTCATAGAATAATCTGCACGACCCGATGAAAGTGACCGCATGTCAGTTGAATAACCAAACATATTCTCAAGGGGTACAAATGCTTGAATAATACAAGCGTTTCCGCGAGACTCCATGCCTTGTATTTGTCCTCGTCTTCGATTTAAATCGCCCATTAACTCACCCTGATATTCTTCGGGAGTAGAGACTTCAACTTTCATTACAGGTTCGAGAAGAATTGGGTTCGCATTCTTCATCGCATCTTTAAAAGCGAAAATTCCTGCCATTTTGAATGCCATTTCAGAGGAATCAACATCGTGAAAAGATCCATCTATCAGAGTGATTTTAAAATCAATAACTGGGTAACCTGCAACAACCCCAGATAAAGCAGCTTCCTTAATACCATCAAAAGTAGGCTTAATAAATTCTTTAGGTATAGAACCTCCAACAATCTTATTTTCAATTTCTACACCTTTTCCTTTTTCTAGAGGCTCCATTTTAATTACTGCATGACCATACTGACCACGTCCACCAGACTGTCGGATAAACTTACCATTACCTTCTGATGCATTGAGCATCGTTTCACGATAGGCTATTTGTGGTCTACCCGCGTTTGCATCGACTTTGAACTCACGAAATAAACGATCTTTGATTATCTCAAGGTGTAACTCACCCATTCCTGAGATAATGGTTTGACCAGTTTCTTCATTAGTACAAAGCCCAAATGTAGGATCCTCTTCTGCTAACCTCTGTAGCCCAATCCCCATTCTTTCTTGGTCTGCCTTTGTTGCTGGTTCTATAGACATGGAAATAACAGGTTCTGGAAAACTAGGTGGTTCTAATCTTAAATCTAAATCCTTATCAGCTAATGTATCGCCAGTTACTACATCTTTAACTCCAATAAGTGCACATATGTCACCCGAGTAAGCTACCTCGATGTCTTCCCGATCATTAGCCTTCATGACCATAAGTCTTGAAACCCTTTCACTTTTGCGAGTTCTAGGATTATACAAACTAGTACCTTTTCTCAAAGTACCTTGATAAATTCTATAAAAAACTAATTTACCAACATAGGGGTCAGACATTAATTTAAATGCAAGGCCGGCAACTTTAGCACTGTCATCTGGGGAAACCTCTACAGGTTGTTCGTCAGAATCTTCACCCTTCATCGGAGGAAGATCTAGCGGACTGGGTAAATAATCAACAACTGCGTCCATTAACATTTGAACACCTTTATTTTTGAATGCACTACCGGGAATAACGCCAATAAACTTTAATGAAAGAGTTGCTTTTCGGATTCCCAACTTGAAATCATCTTCGCTTATTGTTTCTCCTTCAAGAAACTTGGTAGCGAAATCATCGTCAAAGTCGGAGACTGCCTCAAGAAGTGATTCACGATACTCGTCTGCCAAATCAGCAAATTCTGCGGGAATATCTTCAACAGTAAAACGAACTCCAGTTTCGTCAGTTTCATCATAAATATATGCTACCATCTTAACAAGATCGACTAATCCCCGAAAGTTCTCTTCTGCACCAATCGCTAAATACAGAGGGTGCGCGTTTGCACCTAATTTATCTCTCATACTGCCAACAGCAGCCAGAAAATTAGAACCCATACGGTCCATTTTATTTATAAATCCGAGGCGTGGTACATTATATTTATCCATCTGCCTCCAAACAGTTTCAGATTGGGGTTGGACACCTTCAACAGAAGTAAATACGCCCACTGCACCGTCCAAAACTCTCAATGATCTTTCAACTTCAGCAGTGAAATCAACATGACCAGGAGTGTCGATAATGTTAATGCGATGGGGAATTGTAGCATAAGGACCTTCAGATGTTGTCCAACCGCATGAAATTGCTGCAGATGTTATAGTAATTCCGCGCTCACGCTCCTGCTCCATCCAATCAGTTGTTGCTCCACCTTCGTGAACTTCTCCAATTTTATGCACAACCCCTGAATAAAATAAAACACGTTCAGTGCAAGTTGTTTTGCCTGCATCTATGTGAGCAGCAATACCAATGTTGCGAGTGTGCTCAAGAACCGTTGGACGATCCTCGGAATTAGCAGGTGAAAAATTTTCGTTGTTACTCATTTAGAAATGATAAGTAACTTACCAGCGTAGGTGAGCGAAGGCACGATTAGCTTGGGCCATCTTGTGAGTTTCCTCGCGTTTTTTAACAACCGATCCAGTATTATTATATGCATCGATTAACTCGCTTGCTAAAGAGTCAGACATTGTCCCCCCTTTTTTTGCACTTGCAGCTTTCACTACCCATCTGAAAGCTAAGCTTTGTTGACGATCGAATGGAACTTCAATTGGCACTTGATAGGTTGCACCTCCAACACGACGGCTTTTAACTTCAATTTTCGGTCGGATATTTTCTAGAGCACCCAAGACAAGATCTACTGGGTTACCTTTTTCTAGCTTTTCAGCCATCTTCTCAATAGCACCATATACAATGCGTTGAGCTAATGCTTTTTTTCCACTAAGCATCACTGCGTTAACTAATGTGCTTACTAATGGACTTCCGTGCCTTGGATCAGGACGTGATGGTCGTTTAACTGCTTTTCGTCTACGTGACATGATTAAATATTACTTTCTAGGACGCTTTACGCCGTATTTTGAGCGACTTCTTCTTCTTTTTTCGACACCTTGGCAGTCAAGTGTTCCTCTAACGATATGGTATCTAACACCATTGAGATCTTTAACCCTTCCACCACGAAGTAAAACAATACTATGCTCTTGTAAATTGTGCCCTTCATCTGGGATGTAGGCGATTACCTCATGTCCTGTGGTTAACCTAACCTTAGCAACCTTTCTAATCGCCGAATTTGGTTTCTTAGGAGTTCTTGTAGTAACTTGGACGCAAACTCCCCTACGGAATGGGCACGCCTTGAGAGCAGGGGATTTTGTCTTCGCTTTCTGCGGACGCCTTCCTTTTCGAACTAATTGGTTTATTGTGGGCATAGAGTAGAATTTTGGGGAAAAGTTGGTTAAAGTAACAGGTTTTCTTAATTTCTCAAGTATTATTTATTTTTATGAACAAATTATTGAGCAATTTTATCTTCACTCTTAGCTGAACCAAGAGTATCTATCTTCAGTCTACGCCATTTTGGTAGACCAGTTCCTGCAGGAATTAAATGACCCATTATAACATTTTCCTTGAATCCTTTTAGATCATCTATCTTACCAAGTGTTGCTGCATTTGTAAGGACGCGCGTTGTTTCTTGGAAGGAAGCTGCGGAAATAAAGCTATCAGTCTCTAATGAGGCTTTTGTGATGCCTAAAAGAATTGGTTCACCCTCTGCAGGTTTACCTCCCTTTTCGGAAATACCTTCGTTGGCATTCATAAAAGCAAATCTATCTATTTGATCACCCCAGAAGAATTCAGTGTCGCCAGGCTCGGTAATCCGAACCTTAAAAAGCATTCTAGAAATAATAACTTCAAGGTGCTTATCATTAATTGTGACTCCTTGTAGACGATAAACTTTTTGAATCTCTTCGATCAAATATTCTTGGACAGCAGAAGGTCCTAGAATCTCAAGGATCTCATGAGGATCTTTAGCTCCTTCTGTAATTAACTGACCCTTTTGAGCAAAGTCTCCAGGTTGTACTAAAACATGTTTACCATGTGGAATTAAATGTTCCTCTACTTGACCAGAATCCTCATTCGTAACGAGTAACCTCTTTTTGGATCGCAATGTTCCAGCTTCAGAAACGATACCATCGATTTTAGCCATTTGTCCAACATTGCCTTCCTTCGGCCGCCTAGCTTCAAAAAGTTCTGCGACACGGGGTAGTCCTCCGGTGATGTCTTGAGTTTTAGAAGCTTGTCGGGGAGTTTTAGCGATAATAGAGCCTGCATCAATCCGGGTTCCTTCATCAACTGCAACTTGAGCTCCTGTTGGCACAGAATAAGTAGCAATCGGATTTCCAGTTGAATCCTTCACAATGACCTGAGGATTCAAATCTTCCTTGTGCTCGATTACGACCATAGAGCGTCCTCCTGATGCATCACGTTCAACTTTAGTAGTTACACCAGGTAACATATCTTCAAAGGATATAACTCCTTTCTTCTCAGAAAGAATCGGAATATTATACGGATCCCATTGCGCAAGCAGGGCTTCGTCATCTACTAGATCTCCATCTTTAAAATGTAATAGGGCACCCGCCGGTATTGGATAATCATCTACAATTCTATCGTCTTCATCAAGAACCTGAATTGAGCCAGTTTTATTCAATGTAACCTGTTGATCATTAGCAAGGGTGACCAAGCGCAATCCCATATATCGTAATTTTCCAGCTTTTCGGACATTGATTACTGGATCTTCTCTTCCTGCACTTGCAATACCTCCAATATGGAAAGTTCTCATTGTAAGTTGTGTACCGGGCTCTCCAATAGATTGAGCTGCAATGATACCAACTGATGATCCTTCTTTAACTAAACTATTTGTAGAGGGGTCAGTTCCATATTCTAAAGCAGTCAAACCATTTTTAATCCTACTTGAAAGTGGGGACATAACACGAACTCTAGTAATGCCGAGAGCATCAATGTTTGATGCTATTTCTTCGGTTACTAAAGAACCAGAGGAAATAACAACTTCACTAGGGTTTGATGGATTATTAATATCATCAGTGGAATACCTTCCTATTATACGATCTCTCAAGGGCACAATTTCGTTGTCGCCCTCCATAATAGCTTTTTTAACAACTCCATCTCGACGATCGTCATCATCGCATACAATAATACAATCCATTGCTACATCGCACAATTTACGAGTCAAATACCCCGCATCTGCGGTCTTAAGAGCAGTATCTGCCAACCCTTTTCGAGCACCGTGCGTAGACATAAAATATTCCAACACAGACAAACCCTCTCTAAATGAAGCCAAAATAGGTTGCTCAATAATCTCACCTGAAGGTTTTGCCATTAAGCCTCGCATACCACATAATTGGCGAACCTGTTGGCGATTTCCTCGCGCACCAGAGTCCATCATTAAGTAAACTGGGTTAATCGTATCCTTTCCCGCGTTTTCTTCCAGGCATGTAAATACTTCTTTGGCAATATCATCTGTAGCAGTAGTCCAAACATCAATGATTTTATTATGCCTCTCACCTCGAGTTATAATTCCCTTTTTGAATTGATCTTCGATTTTATCAATTTCTTTACGAGCGACAGTAATTCTTTGTTTCTTATCTGGCGGGATAATCATATCAAAAATACCAATTGAAATTCCCGCTTTGGTTGCCATATCAAATCCCATTTCTTTTAAACGATCAAGAGACTCAATTGTTTCTTCTTTTCCACGATTACGAAAAGTTTCCAAAATAAGATTACCTAAATCTCCCTTAAGAGCTGGTTGATTAAAAAAGCCAAGTTCATCAGGCCAAATAGTATTAAACAAGACTCGCCCAACAGTTGTTCTAACAACACTCTTTTTAGTTATACCAAACAAAGTATCTTTACCTTTGTCAGGGTTTTTCATGTCGATCCAATCATGTAAATTAAGTACCTCTTCATGGAGTGCACTTAATGCTTCCTCAAGGCAGCCAATAAGTGGTACCTTTTTGCCTTCCTTAGGTTCGCTCCTAGGGTTCATGGTCAAGAAATATGAACCGAGTACAATATCTTGAGAGGGAGTGAGTATCGGTTTTCCGCTTGAAGGGGAAAAAATATTATGAGTAGCCATCATTAATAATTTCGCCTCCATGACAGCTTCTACGGATAAAGGTACATGCACTGCCATTTGATCTCCATCAAAGTCAGCATTGTAAGCGGTACAAACCAATGGATGAACGCGGATCGCATTTCCCTCTATAAGAACGGGTTCAAAAGCTTGGATAGATAAACGGTGTAAGGTAGGTGCTCGATTTAAAAGGACAGGATGTCCTTTTGTAACCTCTTCCAAAATATCCCATACTTCCGGCGACCGACTTTCGATCATTTTTCTTGCACCGCGAACTGTATGAACAAAACCTAATTCTTTTAGCCTACGTATGATAAAAGGCTCAAATAGAATTAAGGCCATTTTTTTAGGAAGACCACATTGATGAAGTTTCAGGTCAGGTCCGATCACAATAACAGATCGACCAGAATAATCGACTCGCTTACCAAGAAGATTCTGTCGGAATCTACCCTGTTTTCCCTTTAACATATCACTAAGCGATTTAAGAGCACGATTTCCAGAACCGGTAATTGCTCTTCCATGTCTACCGTTGTCAAAAAGGGCATCAACGGCTTCCTGCAACATACGTTTTTCATTGTGTATGATAACATCAGGGGTTTTAAGCTGAAGAAGATTCTTGAGTCGATTATTTCTATTAATTACACGGCGGTATAAATCATTAAGATCACTTGTTGCAAAACGCCCACCCTCAAGAGGAACTAGAGGTCGAAGATCTGGTGGAATCACAGGAATACTGTCCAAAACCATCCATTCTGGTGAAGCTCCGGAATGAAGAAATCCTTGAGTTACTTTAAGTCTGCTCGCTAGTTTTTTCTTAATTTGTTTAGACTTGGTGTCATGCATTTGATCATAAAGATCTTCCAACTCGGATTCTAAATCAATACGACCTAGAGCATCGCGTACGGCTTCGGCTCCCATTTTTGCCTCGAATTCGTCTCCAAATTCATCTTGGGCTTCACGAAATTCCTTATCAGAAAGAAGCTGTTTTTCTTCAAGTGGGGTACTCCCTGGATCCGTTACCATGTACTGTTCGTAATAAAGAACCCTTTCTAGACTTTTAGCGGTCATGTTGAGTAATAAACCAAGCCTACTTGGCATGCTTTTCAGAAACCAAATATGGGAGACAGGAACTGCTAATTCGATATGCCCCATTCGATCTCTTCGAACCCTAGAAACAGTAACTTCTACGCCACAACGATCACAAACAACACCTTTATATTTGATGCGTTTATATTTGCCACAAGCACATTCATAATCTCTAACGGGTCCGAAAATTTTCTGACAAAAAAGTCCGCCTGGTTCAGGTTTGAATGTTCTGTAGTTAATTGTTTCTGGATTCTTGACTTCGCCTTTTGACCAAGACCTTATTACATCTGGAGAGGCTACTGTTATAGAAACCCGATCCATGGGTCCAACTTCAACACCTAGTGCTTCATTTACTGCTTCAACGCTCATGATTTACCTTGTAAGGGGGTTATTTAAAATAAAAAATTAAAGGGCATCTTCGCCAAGAACTCTGATATCAAGACAAAGACTTTGCATTTCCTTCATCAAAACATTAAAGGACTGGGGAGTACCTGCTTGAAGGGAATTATCACCCTTTACGAGAGACTCATATATCTTGGTTCGTCCTGCAACATCATCAGATTTAACGGTGAGGATTTCTTGTAATGTATAAGCTGCACCATAAGCTTCCAATGCCCAAACTTCCATTTCTCCAAATCGCTGTCCACCATACTGGGCTTTACCACCAAGAGGTTGTTGAGTAATTAAACTGTATGGACCAACGGCTCGAGCATGAATCTTACTTGAAACCAAGTGATTTAATTTGAGCATGTACATATATCCGACAACAATTTCTTGGTAGAATTTTTCGCCCGTACAACCATCGTACAGTACTGACTTACCAGTCTCAGGGAGTTTTGCTTCTTTTAAATACTCCCTTATTCTCGATTCGGAAATACCATCGAAGATCGGAGTTGCTACTTTGAACCCAAGTTTATTACAAGCCCACCCAAGATGTGTTTCTAAGACTTGGCCAACATTCATTCGACTAGGAACACCTAGAGGGTTGAGGCAGATCTGAATCGGTGTACCATCAGGAAGAAAAGGCATGTCTTCTTCGGCAACTATTTTTGCTACAACACCCTTATTCCCATGTCTACCGGCCATTTTATCTCCAACGCGCATTTTCTGCTTTTTAGCAACAAACACGCGGACATTTTTAATTGCCCCTTGATCGATAGAATCACCTTGCTCAATTGATTCTACTTTTCTGTCACGATCGTCCTCAAGATCATTAAATTTAGATTCGTAACTTTCAATAATTTCAAAAACTTTTATTCGTACAGGGGAGGGCGGTATATCGATGTAACGATGTACTGATGATAGTCTTCTCAATAAGGTCTTGGTGATCTTTCGATTAGAGGGAATTATAATATCACCTGTTTCAGAATTTGTAACATTAAGTGGGATTTTTTCACCCAGTAATATGTTTGAGAGTGATTCGGTTAACTGAGCTCGTAAATCATCAGTCTGATTTCGATAATCCTCCTTGATCTGTTTCATTTGACGACGAAGATCGGATGGTGAAAGTTTTTCTTGTTCCGCGTCCGTTCGACTTGATACTTTTACATCCATAACAATACCTTGAGTTCCGGATGGAACCTTCAAGGAGCTATCCTTAACATCGGCAGCTTTTTCTCCGAAAATAGCCCGTAGTAGCTTTTCTTCAGGTGCTAAATCTGTTTCGCTTTTGGGAGTAATTTTACCAACTAAAATATCAGTTGGTCTAACTTCTGCCCCTATGCGAACGACTCCTAAATGATCAAGGTTTCGCAAGGCTTCCTCTCCTGCATTCGGAATATCTCTAGTAATTTCCTCTGGTCCTAGTTTTGTATCACGAGCAGTAACCTCAAATTCCTCAATATGTATAGATGTATAAATATCATCTTTGATCATCTTTTCGGAAATCAAAATAGCATCTTCGAAATTATATCCCTTCCATGGCATAAATGCTACTAGTATATTTCGACCAATTGCTAATTCACCATTATCAGTGCACGCTCCATCCGCGAGGGCTTGTCCAACCTTTACTTTATCACCCTTTCGGACTATTGGCTTTTGATTAAAACAAGTGCCTGCATTTGACCGTAAAAATTTTCTCAAGACATAACAATAAACTCCCCGTTTATGATCACTTTTTGGCTCTTTAAGAAACCGGGAAGGTAAAGTTCCGTCATCAGTAACGACTATTTTATTGCCGTCTGCAAGTGCAACGGTGCCTTCAGATTCAGACACTGTAACTGTTTTTGAATCTTCTGCTACTTTCTTTTCAATACCAGTACCAACTAAAGGAGAATCAGACTGCAAGAGAGGGACTGCTTGCCTTTGCATGTTAGCCCCCATCAAAGCACGATTTGCATCATCATGCTCGAGAAAAGGTATTAAACCGGCCGCAACTGAAACAACTTGTTTAGGAGAAACATCCATGAATTCGACTTCTTTGGCCTCGTACTCACTAACTTGGTCTCGATAACGACAGGTAACGCGCCCCATTAAATTACTTGTTTTTGGATCGATTTCAGTATTAGCCTGAGCGATTAAAAATCTCTCTTCCTCAAACGCGTTTAAGTATTTAACATTTTTTGGATTCTTATCTACGGCACCGTTTTTCACAGGATGGTAGGGTGATTGCAAAAATCCAAACTCATCAATTTTGGCATAAGTTGAAAGTGTATTTATAAGCCCAATGTTAGGACCCTCGGGAGTCTCAATCGGACAAATTCTTCCGTAATGCGTTGGATGAACATCTCGAACTTCGAAACCTGCTCTTTCTCGGTTCAAACCTCCTGGTCCTAATGCCGATAAACGACGTTTATGAGTCATTTCAGCAAGAGGATTAATCTGATCCTTGAATTGACTAAGTTGACTTCTAGCAAAGAAATCACGAACTACTGTAGTCAATGCTTTGGGATTGATGAGTTTTCCAGGAGAAAGTGATTCAACGCCTTGGTCATACAAAGTCATTCTTTCTCTTACCACTCGTTCAGTACGAGATAAGCCACTTCGACAAACATTTGCTAGTAATTCACCTACGGTTCGAACACGACGATTTCCTAAATGGTCAATATCGTCAATTCCCATATCGTAAAATTTTCCCGCATCTTCACGGGCTTTTTCTTCGTTCGATTTTCCTCGTTTGAAATCAGTGAGTTTTCTTGTTGCTGCAACTAAATCTTCTACCGTAGTGACACGGACTTCAAGGGGTGTATCTAGATTAAGTTTTAGATTAAGCATATGTCTCCCTACTTTTGCTAGATCATAGCGCTTAGAATCTAGAAATAGTCTCTTGATCAGAGCCTCTGCATTTGCACGATCTGGTGGTTCGCCAGGTCTTAGCTTTTTATAAATTTCCTTAAGAGCTTCATCCTTATTTTTGGTAGTGTCCTTTTTTAAACAACGTATAATTGCTCCTTCGTCTACAGACGTATCGATTGCGCGCAACTGAGTTTCACCGGCTTTTTGAAAAGCCCTTAAATAAGTTTTAGTAAGAGGTTCAAATGCCTTCGCTAATACTGCCCCTTTAGTTCGATCAAACATAGGTTCAACTAAAACATAATTCGAGACATTTTCCTTTTTTAACAAACTCGAAATCGACAAAGATTCGATGTCATAAAAAAGTTCAATTATTTTTTGATCCGAATCTTTATCTTTGTCTTTATCGGAATCAGAATCAAGCAATGCCCGTAAAAAAGTAGTAATTAAAAACTTTCTTCTTCTTCTTCTGCGATCTAAATAAACATACAACAAATCATGTTGATCAAATTGAGCTTCAATCCAAGTTCCTCGGTCGGGAATAATCCTAAAACCATGAAGAGTCTTCCCGCTACTGTGCACAGATTCCTCGAAGCTTACACCGGGTGAACGGTGTAGTTGACTTACGACTACACGTTCAGCACCATTAATGATAAACGAACCTCGTTCTGTTACAATGGGTAGTTCGCCCATGAAAATTTCTTCTTCGCTAAAAAAGGGTTTGCTTTGACCTTCAACCTCTAAACGTAATCTGAGTTTAACCTGCAAAGCAGCGGCATATGTACAATTTTGATCTATACAATCCATTTCTGAAAGCTTGGACTCACCGATAGTGTAACTTACATATTCCAAGCGTGACTTTTCATCATAACTGATGATAGGAAACACCTCCGTAAATACGGCTTCTAACCCAGCTTTTTTTCTATGGGTGGATGGAACTTCTCTTTGAAGAAAATCATGAAATGAATCAACTTGATTTTGAAGTAAATTAGGTGGTTCGATGGCTTCTGTAAGCTTGCCGAAATTTTTTCGAATGGCTGTATCCATATTATTTGAAGGTAACTTGTGGGTAGGAAAAGAACAAAAAAAGCCGCAGATTGCATCGCAATCGTACGGCTTTGCTTAAAACTTGAAAGTGGAAGAAAAATACATTATTTAATCTCTGCTTTTGCTCCAGCTGTCTCTAATTTTTTTGCGATCTCAGCTGCTTCATCTTTTGAAACAGCTTGCTTAACTGGCTTAGGCGCACTCTCAACAAGCTCTTTTGCTTCTTTTAAGCCAAGTCCTGTGATTGCACGCACTTCCTTAATAACGGCTATTTTATTACCGCCAAATTCAATTAGTACAACATCGAATTCTGTTTGCTCTTCAGCTGCGCCGCCACTATCTCCTGCTGCTGGTGCTGCGACAGCAACGGCTGCTGGTGCTGCTGCACTAACGCCCCATTTGTCTTCGAGCTCTTTAACGAGATCTGCGATCTCTATAACGGATTGGCTGCTTAGCCAATCTACGACTTGGTCTTTTGTTATATCTGACATGTTAATTATATACCTCCTGTCCTGAATATGATTAGTACCTATAGGTGTTTAAGGGATATCCCCTAATTTCTTCTAGGTTGGTGGTTAATAGTTTTATGATTTCGGATAGAATATCCTGAAAAGGGTTAGTTTAAGATTTGTCAGCTTTTGCCTGTAACAATGTTACCATAGAACGTGCTGGCGTGCTAAGAAGGGTAACTAATTGAGTGGCAGGTGTATTTAGCAGAGAAAGAAATTGTGATTGTAAGACCTCTAAACTTGGCAAATTTGCAAGTTGCTTAACTTGATTGGAGCTCAAAACACGATCACCAAGAGTACCAGCCTTTACAGTAACTTTCTTAGTAGTTTTGAGAAATTCGCCTAAAACTTTCGCTACCCCTGATGGGTCATCTCCACCAACTACGATTGCGGTCTGTCCCGATAAATGCTCAGACAAGTCCGGCAAATCTTTCTCCTTAGCTGCCAAGGTAAGGGAGCTATTTTTGACTACATGAAATTCAGCTCCTCTTTCAGACAACTTATTTCTTAGCGAAGTTGTTTCTTCTGAGTTTATTCCCTTATAATCTGTTAAAAATAGGTAATCTGAACGTGACAAATAGTCAGATGCTTCTTTAATTAAATAGGTCTTTTCTGGTCTCATTTTAATATAATTTAGTTAAGATCTAATGAACTAGTGTTTATTTTAACACTAGGACTCATTGTACTGCTAATATAAACACTTTTGACAAACTTTCCTTTGAAACCAGCAGGTCGTGAAGATGCTAATATGTTTAGTGCTGTCAATGCATTTTCTTCGAGTTGACCAGCGGAGAAGGATCTTTTTCCAACTACAACAGCGAGAGAACCTGTTTTGTCCATCTTAAATTCTACCCTACCGGCCTTTACAGCAGTTATGGCTTCAACTACATTATCTGTAACGGTACCTGCCTTTGGAGTTGGCATTAACCCACGAGGCCCAAGTACACGAGCAATACTACGAACACTTTTCATTGAGTCTGTTGTTGCAAGAGCAACATCAAAATCCATCCAACCATCCTTAACTTTAGAAATCAATTCATCAAGCCCGGCATGATCAGCTCCAGCATTAATTGCTTCATCTACATTTTCTGTAAATACAATAACTCGAACTTCTTTACCACTTCCATGAGGTAAATTAACAATTCCTCTCACACCTTGAGAACTCTGCTTAGGATCTACACCCATAGAACAAGATACTTCAACCGTTTCGTCAAAATTTACTTTCTCAAATTGTGCGAGTTGATCAAATGCTTCAGTTAATGTTTTGGTTTCGTCCGACGAAAACCCCTCCATAGATTTGCGATACTTTTTGCTGCGAGAAATCATAATAATAATTAGTTGGCTATTTCTATCCCCATGCTTCTTGCAGTGCCTTCGATAATTCTACAGGCAGCATCTTCATCGGTTGCGTTTAAATCATTCTGCTTTGTTTTAACAATTTCCTTTATTTGATCACGAGTTACCGTTCCTACTTTATCTCTATTCGGAACTCCTGAACCCTTAGCGAGGCCTGCTGCCTTTTTTAACAAAACTGAAGCGGGTGGGGATTTTAAAATGAAACTAAAAGATCTGTCAGAAAAAACTGTAATTACTACGGGTAAAATCAAGCCTGCTTGATCTTTTGTCCTGGCGTTAAATTCCTTACAAAAGCCCATTATGTTTACTCCTTGGGCTCCCAAGGCAGGACCCACAGGAGGAGCAGGATTAGCTGCTCCTGCGGGTAATTGAAGTTTTATAAGACCAACAGCTTTTTTAGACATTTTAAATTTATTCTTGATCGGCTTTTTCGACTTGCCAAAATTCTAGTTCAACAGGGGTAAATCGGCCAAAGATTGAGACAGATACCTTGAGTGTTCCTTTTGCTGGATCAATTTCCTCGATTTCACCAGTGAGATTCAAGAAAGGGCCATCAAGAATTTTGACAACCTCACCATCGGAGAATTGTACCTTGGGTACCTCTTTTCCTTTGGCTTCATCGACTTGATTCAATATACGAGCAATCTCATCGTCACGGAGTGGGGTAGGTGCTTCTCTACCAATGAAATTGATAACGCCATCTGTGTCTTTAACTTTATACCACGGCTCTTTCTTTAAAGTACCTTGATCATCATAAAGTTTCATTTCGACAAACACATAACCAGGATAAAACTTTCGGTCGCGTTGTTTCTTCTTGCCGTTCTTGACCTCGGAAACAGTTTCTATTGGAACCAATACCTCGTTTAGGTCTTTTGCGAAATGTTCATCGTCTTCTTTGTATTTAGCGAGATAACGACGAACTTTATCCTCGTGATTGGAAAGGCATTGCACTGCATACCATCTCATTCCTGTGGATAAAGTAGTATTCATCAAAATTACAGATTAGCTAGCTCGGAGTTGGTTAGTTATAAACTCAACCCAATTAGATAAAGAAAAATCAGATACAGAAATGAAACAACCAAGGATTACCACGCCAATCACAACCACAATTGTAGATTCTCGTAGTTCAGCAAAAGAAGGCCAACTTGCTTTACCTAGTTCAGCAATTGTTTCTTTGTAAAAGGTTCTAACTTTCTTAAATGGATTCAATTTAAATTATTAATGGCGGGAGAAGAGGGACTCGAACCCACAGCCTACGGTTTTGGAGACCGGTGCTCTACCAATTGAGCTATTCTCCCCAAGTTTCAATTGGGTTAGGTTACGAGTATAAATCTTAATCAGGAAATTTCAGTAATGTTGCCGGCGCCAATTGTTTTACCACCCTCACGAATAGCGAACCTTTGACCGGGCTCCATTGCAATTGACTTTTGAAGAACTATCTCAACGCCCAAGTTATCGCCTGGCATAACCATTTCAACACCTTCAGGCAACTCAACTATACCAGTCACATCAGCTGTACCAAAGAAAAATTGAGGACGATAACCCTTGAAAAACGGGGTGTGCCTCCCACCTTCTTCTTTATTCAAAACATAAATCTGAGCTTTCGCTTTAGTATGGGGCTTAATACTGCCAGGAGCTGCAATAACATGACCTCTTTGTATGTCAGATTTTTCAATGCCTCTTAACAAGATACCAACATTATCACCCGCCTGACCTTGACCTAATTCCTTTCTAAACATTTCAACTCCAGTACAAGTAGTTGTTTGAGAATCACCAAGGCCGACAATTTCAATTTCTTCGCCGACTTTAATTATACCTCTCTCAATTCTACCCGTAGCAACAGTCCCGCGCCCTGTGATCGTGAAAACATCTTCAACAGCCATTAGTAGTGGCTTGTCTATATCACGAACCGGTTCAGCTACTTCAGTATCAATGGCATCCATTAATTTTTGTATTGAGCCTAATCCAAGGTCACTTTCTTCATTTTCAAGTGCTTTTGTGGCTGAGCCACGAATAATTACAGCATTGTCACCATCAAATTCGTATTTGCTCAAAAGGTCTCTAATTTCCATATCAACCAATTCGAGCAATTCTTCATCATCTCCTGACATAAGATCACACTTGTTGAGGAAAACGACAAGGTATGGTACATCAACTTGGCGGGCTAACAAAATATGCTCTCTAGTCTGTGGCATTGGTCCTGTAGTTGCGTCCACTACGAGTATTGCACCATCCATCTGCGCTGCTCCGGTTATCATGTTTTTAACGAAATCAGCATGACCAGGACAATCTACATGGGCGTAATGCCTATTCGCAGACTCATATTCGACATGAGATACCGCAATTGTTACGATTTTTGATGCATCTCGTACGGTTCCGCCTTTAGCAATATCAGCGTAAGATTTAACTTCAGCTAAACCTTGCCTAGCTTGAGCATGTAAAATTGCTGTCGTGAGTGTTGTTTTACCATGATCTACGTGACCTATGGTACCTACATTTACGTGAGGTTTAGTGCGTTGGAACTGTTCTTTGGCCATTTAATTTGACTTAATTATGAATTTATGTGGAGCCCACGAGCGGATTTGAACCGCCGACCTCGTCCTTACCAAGGACGCGCTCTACCGACTGAGCTACATGGGCGGGGGGGCATGGAGTTAGAGAAAAGTTTTTAAAAGTAAAGAAATGTTCTTTTTTGTCAAGTAAAACCATTTTTTCTCTCCGAACAACTGCTTTGTTGAAAATTATAAACTTGATTTGATTAGGTTTAATCATAAGTTAACAGCCTTGCGGGCGTAGCTCAGCTGGTAGAGCACCACCTTGCCAAGGTGGATGTCGAGGGTTCGAATCCCTTCGCCCGCTCCATTTATTTCTCTAGAAAAATCGAAGATAACTCTTTTTCTAGTTCAGGTTTACAAGCAATCACGGATGTGTAGTTTTTTTCTTCAGAAAAATCTATTACACTTATTCCTGCTCCTTTCAAAATGGGTATTATTGGAAGTATGTCATAAGGTTTAAGATCGATATCAAGCATTATATCCGCTTTCCCTAAACATAGAAGATAGTAACCATAGCAATCGCCCCATGTACGAAATTGAGCTTTGCGTGTTTTTAATGACTCCCATTTGTGAGCAATGGAGGATTGAGCGATCCTATTCTCATCTGTAGTCAATACAAGAGCGTCACTCCAAGATTTAAACGAATTACATTGAATTTTTTCTCCGTTTAAAATACAAATTTCGTTATTCCCTACTAACAAGTCGTTACCTAATTTTGGTAGTCTCAGCGAACCATATAAAGGTATTTCTTTTTGGATGAATCCAATTAAAGTTCCAAATAAAGGAACACCTTTCGCAAAACTAAAAGTGCCGTCAATCGGATCGACCACCCATTTGTTTTCATCATTTATTAATTCATCGTCTAGCTCTTCGCCCAATATTCCATGACCTGGAAAAAAGTTTTTAATTTGATCTCTAATGTATTTTTCTGCATTTAAATCTGCATCTGTGACAATTGTGCCATCTACTTTAAATCTTTTATTAAGAAAATTTGAATCGAAATATTCATTGACTGACTTAGAAACTTCATCTGTTACCCTGTCGACAAATTCGATGAATTTATGAAAATCAAGAAAATTCATTTATTTATATGCTAATTTTAACCCTAGACTTTGAAGGATCGCTCAAAACAGGTATAAAAGAAATTGGTGCTGTCATATCAAATGGGACTAAAATACTGCATTTTGAGGATCATGAAACTAAAGAAAATTATGAATGTACTCACTTGTTAAATGAAATATTAGAATTTGTACCCGAGCTTTTCATCTCCCACAATGTACATATTGAAAAAAATCTTTTGAAGAAGTACCTACCGTATAACAAAAGTAAAAATGAATTAATGAATATAAATTGGGGGCCATGGTTAGACACTAAAGAAATGTATAAAGTACTCTATCCTCAAATTGAACAATACGGGCTTGAATATTTAACGAACCTTTTCGTTAAAAAAGAGTCGAATGAAGTTTGTAAAGCTCAATGTAGAACAAGCAAAATGTCTCATCATAATGCATTGTACGACGCTATTTGTACCTTTTTACTTTTCAAACGGGTTTTCAAAAAAGTTAATATACAAAATTTTATTCATTAGATTCGTCTTTTGGCTTTTCCTGAACCGAATCGGTATTTGTAGTTTCATCATTCTGTAAATCCTCTTGTTCTTCATCTAATTCGCCTTCATCTAATTCAATAACTTCAGAAATTGCAGTAAGTTTATCCTTTCCAGATAAATTTACGAGTTTTACACCTTTTGATCCACGACTCGTTTCTCTGACATTGTTTACAGGGCATCGTACCGCTTGGCCTACACTGGTAATCATAAGAATTTCGCTTTGTGGATCAACGCTTAAGGCACCAATAATTCTATCTGTATTCATAGCTGTAACACCTTGGCCGCCTCTTTTTCGAGGAGTGACTTCTTCCAGTGCTTCGCCTTCTAGATTGCCACCATTTGGTAGAAAAGCACTAAAGCGCGTACGAATGCCCAATCCATTCTGTCCTGCAATCAATAATAACTTACTGTCATCAACAACAAGACAGGTATCAACTTGATCATTTGGTTTTAGTCGAATTCCGCGAACACCTCTAGTTACTCGACCTTGGTCTCGCAATTGATCACAACAAAATCTTAACCCTTTACCATTCCTTGTTAAAATTAAAATGTGATCATCAGAATTTGTTTTGATCGCTTTTAATACTGTATCACCTTCATCAACATTTATTCCTATGATACCACCTTTTCTATGATTTTTGTAGGCACTAATTTTTGTCTTTTTCACGACACCTTTTTGTGTACACAAAACTAATGACTGATCTGATTCAAAAGAATCTATTGGAATTAATGCTGCTACTTTCTCGTTCTTTTGCATCTCTAAAAGATTAATTATATTTCGTCCTTTCGCTATTCTACTACCCTCTGGCACTTCGTATGCTTTTCCAACATAAACTCTCCCATTTTTCATAAAATACATAAGCGTATCGTGTGCATTACATGTCTGTAAAATGTTAACAGGGTCCTCTTCTTTTTGACCACTTCCTATAACACCTTTTCCACCACGATTCTGCGAGCGAAATTCCTCTACACCGGTTCTTTTAATAAAACCACTTTTAGTGATTGTTATTACACATCCATCATTGGGAATAAGGTCTTCCATTCGTACATCACCTTCGTATTCTGTAATCGTACATTTTCTTTCATCTGCGTAAACGCCTCTTAAAGTTGTTAATTCATCTTTAATCAGGGAAAGTAAAATATGTTCGTTTTCAATTATTTCTTTAAGACCAGTGATTATAGTCATTAATTCTTGGTATTCCGCGTCTATTTTTTCCCTTTCCATACCAGTTAATTGGTATAATCTAAGGTCTAAAATAGCATTTACCTGTCTGTCAGATAATGTATACTTAGAAACTAAGTTTGTTTTGGCTTCTACGCGATTTGCTGACGCTCTTATTATGCGTACAAAATCATCTAGATTATCCTGTGCAATTTTGTACCCTTCAAGAATATGAGCTCGGTCTTCTGCTTTCCTCAGTCTAAATTGAGTTCTACGAAGAATAACTTCTCTGCGATGGTCAACATAACATACCAAAGCCTCTTTAATGTTCATTTGCCTTGGTCTTCTCTTATCCAAGGCTAATAGGATTACTCCAAAACTACTTTCTAATGCAGTGAGTTTAAAAAGTTTATTTATAGTAACTCTTTCAATCTCACCTTGTTTAAGTTCAACTACTATTCTTGTTGTCTCGGTAGATTCGTCTCTCAAATCACTTACTCCATCGAGAATTTTATCTTTTACTAGATCAGCAATTCGGGTAACAAGAGTCGCTCGATTAGCATTGTAAGGAATTTCAGTAATAATTATTTGCTGTTTACCGTTAGGTAATTCTTCAGTTATAATAGTACCCCTCATTCTTACTATTCCTCTACCGGTATGCATATATGAATTTATACCAGTCCTTCCTGCAATTGTTCCACCGGTCGGAAAATCTGGACCAGGTAAAATTTCCATAATTTCCTCAATTGAACAATTTGGTTGATCAATTAAAAGGTGTACAGCATCTATTAATTCTCCTAGGTTGTGGGGAGGTATGTTTGTCGCCATACCAACCGCGATACCTGAAGAGCCGTTCATTAATAAAGATGGCAAGGAAGAGGGGAGTACAGTTGGCTCAGTTGAACTCTCTTTATAGTTGGGTGCAAAGTCTACTGTGTCTTCATCAATGTCTTTAAGTAGTTCTTCAGCAATTTTAGTCAACCGACACTCTGTATATCGATATGCCGCTGCAGAATCTCCATCTACTGAACCAAAATTACCCTGACCATCAACAAGCGGGTATCTCATTACCCACGGTTGGGCCATTCTTACAAGGGTATCGTAAACAGAACTATCTCCATGCGGATGGTAATTCTTTAACACCTCTCCGACTACACCCGCACACTTATCATATGCTCGACTTGCTAGTAAGCCTTCTCGTAACATTGCATATAGAACTCTCCGATGAACAGGTTTGAATCCATCGCGTGCATCTGGGAGGGCTCGGCTCACAATAACTGACATTGAATAATCAATGTAAGCAGATTGCATAATATCGCTAATATTGCCTGAAAAGAGTGATTTGTTGTTATCTGTCATTTTAAATATTTTATGCGTCTAAAAATGAAACATTTAATGCATTATCCTCAATAAATGCTCGACGAGGTGGAACTTCTTCGCCCATTAACATTGTAAAAATATTATCAGCTGCAATTGCATCTTCAATTTCTACCTTTATCAAACTACGTTTTTCCGGATCCATGGTGGTTTCAAAAAGTTGTTTTGGGTTCATCTCACCTAATCCCTTGTACCTTTGTATTTGAAGACCCTTTCTTCCTTGCCTCCTGATTGTTTCAAGAAAATTGGATACCGAAAATATATCTACTTTTTCCTGTTTCTCTTCAGATCCGCTATTACTTACAATGTTATAATCTGATACCTCATCTTTATTAGAAAATAGCGTATAATTTATTCCTAACTCATGACATTGTTTCAAAATTTTCTCTATCTCAAAAGACTCATATATTTCATGAATTGAAATTCTTTGGCTAACTTTTAAACCATTTAATTCTATTTCTCTGGTGAGAGAGTCTACCTCATTTTCTTCTGTAATATTTTGAGATGACATGAAGCCAACCTTTGCTTCAATATCTTTAAAGAATCGAATTTCCTCCTCGTTACCAGTTCGAATGCGAGCTAAATACCTAGGCAGCGATTCATTTGATCCATCTAGTTGTGCAAGTAGTCTTGTCAAGGTACATCCATAACGTTGTATTCCGCGTCCCAATCCTTCAATTTTAAGAAAGTGTTCAATTAGTATTTTAATTTTTTCCTCAGTAAATAAATAATTATCACTTTTCCTGATGAATTCTACATCTTCGCAACCTAAAGATAACAGAATTTTGCTCATTTCTGCATCATCTTGTATGTATTGCTCTGTTTTTCGACGTTTTATTTTGTACAATGGAGGTCGGGCTACATAAACGAATCCATTTTCTATTAAGCCTCTCATTTGTCTAAATAAAAATGTAAGTAATAGGGTTCTAATGTGTGCACCATCTACATCCGCATCTGTCATTATTATAATTTTGTGATAACGGGCCTTAGTGGCATCAAAGGCACCTTCCCCTTCATGGTCTCCGATTCCTGTTCCTACTGCGGTTATCAAGCTTCTAATTTCCGCATTATTAAGGACTTTGTCCAAACGGGCTTTTTCAACATTTAACAATTTTCCTCTTAAGGGCAGAATTGCCTGAGTGAGTCTGTCCCGGCCCTGTTTAGCTGAACCACCAGCTGAATCACCCTCTACGATATACAGTTCGCTTTTAGCTGGATCCTTTTCAGCACAATCTGCAAGTTTACCCGGAAGTCCACCCCCATGTAATGCTCCCTTTCTAACGGTCTCGCGAGCCTTTCTTGCAGCTTCTCTCGCACGTGCTGCATGGATTACCTTTTGAATAAGGGATTTTGCGATATCAGGATTCATTTCAAAGTAATACTTCATTTTCTCCCCGACAATCTTCTGTACGATTCCGTCTACTTCTCGGTTTGAAAGCTTGGTTTTAGTTTGTCCTTCAAAACGTGGTTCTGGAACTTTAACAGAAATAACTGCTGTCAAACCCTCTCGAACATCCTCTCCAGTCAAGGATAGCTCTTTCTCTTTAAGTAAATCATTTTGTCTTGCGTAAGAATTTATCACACGAGTTAAAGCGGTCCGAAATCCAGATAAATGAGTGCCACCCTCTACATTGTGAATGGAGTTTGCATATGCATAAAGTTGATCAGAAAAAGAATCATTGTAAATTAATGCTACATCTAGAGTGATAGTTCCCTCACCTGTTTCTGCTGGTGCTTCCCCCGAAAATGAGACTGGTTCCTGGGTTAAGCAATTTTTGTTCTGATTTAAATACATAACATATTCACTTATACCGTCCTCGAAGATAAATTCTTGCTCACGTTCACCCTTGTCTTCCTTGAGAGAAATCTTAACTCCGGGGTTAAGAAATGCTAGCTCTCTTAATCTTTTAGCTAATACATCAAATTTGAAATCTCTTGTCTCAGTAAAAATTTGCTCATCCGGCAGGAATGTAACTTTAGTTCCTGTTGTCTGGCATGATCCAACCACCTTAATTTTTTGGGTAGTTTTTCCCCTCGAAAAACCCATTTGATGAATTTTTTCATCCCGTCTTACTTCTGCGATGAACCATTCGGACAATGCATTTACACATTTTGCACCCACTCCGTGCAATCCACCAGATACTTGATAAGCTCCCTTCCCGAATTTTCCTCCTGCATGGAGGTTTGTAAGAACTAATTCCAATGCTGGCATATTATGTTTAGGGTGTATATCGACGGGAATTCCTCTACCATTATCCTGAATTGAACAGGAGCCATCTGCATGAAGGTGAACCTTGATTTCTGAGCAATAACCAGCCAACGATTCATCGATCGAATTATCTACAATTTCAAAAACACAATGGTGCAATCCTCTCTCATTCGTATCACCAATATACATATCTGGCCGTTTTCGAACTCCTTCTAAGCCTTCTAACTTTTGAATTTGAGATGAATCGTACTTTTCTTCTTTTTTTGTGTTATTATCTTCTGGCATAATTTAAATTTAAATTGTTTCTTGAAGTATGTTGTTATTGACTTAAAATAAGTGATCTACAAAGGATTTGAATTCGTAATTTTTACATATTAATGATGCTGAATTTATACCTTTTTTTATGTATTTCAGTCAAGGTGGGATTTCAACTTTTTCTTTGATTTATTTTTAGCATTAGCTAATAACTTTTTAAGTTAAGAAATGTCTTTAGTTTTTCTTTTATAAATTTTTGATTATTAACATTTTGTATTAATAAATTAATTTTCTTTTTCTACATTTTCCAAGATTCTCATCTGAAGTTTACCCATTTATATCTGTAATTTCTTTTAAATAAGAAAATGTCGTAAATCAGGCTTAATTTTGAAGTAATTTATTGTTTCAAAGACAAAGACTTTTATCTGTCAAAATAATTTGTACTTATTAATAAAAACTAACTAGGAAAGAACCCCCAAATCGCAGAAACCAGACCAATTGTTCCGAAAAAATAAATAAGATTAAAATAAATACCAACCTTTAAAAAATCTTTAAATTTATATCCTCCGACTGTATATACAAAGGTATTTGTTTGATATCCGATGGGAGTTACAAAGCTCGCTGAAGCTGCAATACAAGCTGTTAGTACATAAGCTCTTGCATCGTTAGATGACATGTTCATCAAATTTGCTAATTCAAGTGATATTGGTGCCATTATTACTATGGTCGCATTATTTGATAAAACTTCCGTCAAAAAAGCGGTACACAAATAAAGAACAATTAAAACTGCTAAGGGCTGCCATTGTGGCTCGAATAAATCTAATCCAACACCCCCCACAACTGAGGCAATTATAGAAGATGCACCTGTACTTTGCATGGTAATACCGAGAGCAAGCATTCCATAAATAAGAATTAATATGTTCCACTCGATTGCTTGATATGCTTCCGACGGTTTTAAGCATCCTGAAAGTAGTAAAATTGATACCCCTAAAATAGCAGTTATTGAAATCGGTAATATTCCCAAAGAGGCTATTAAAACAATGCCCACTAGAACTCCGATTACAATGGGAGCTTTCTTTTTCATGTTTTGCATTGGCATCGTAGCATGGTCGAGAAGAATAACTTCATCCGACTTCCTCAGCCTTTCAATTGCATCTTTGGATCCTAAAATAAGAAGCGTATCACTTGGTTGAAGGCGAATTTTTTCTATTTCAAATCCAAGATTTTTCCCTCGCCGATGAACAGCTAGGATGGTTAAATTAAAACGAGTGCGAAATCTGGCATCTGAAAGATTCCTTGAAATTAATGAGGATGTTGGTCCAACCACGCACTCAACCATTACGCCCGTTTTGGAAGAAATCTGTTCAATTCCAAGTAAAGATTCATTTAATAAATTTACACCTTCAATTTCGCTTGTTTCAATAATTCCTTGGGGCTTACAAGATAAAACGAGTCGATCCTTTGCGTTTAAAGTCTCCTCGATATTTCTTGCTGAAATTGCCGTCCCATTCCTTACAATTTCTAAAAGCCTTACTCCTGATATTTTAGAAATTCCAGAATCTTTTATTCTTTGACCGATTAAAGGAGAACCATCCTGTATAACAGCTTCAGTTAAAAACTCCTTGCTATCTAAATCTGATATTATATCGGACAGTGCCTCTCGATTAGGTAAAAGTCTTTTTCCAAATAAAACTAAAAAGCCTAATGATACTGCCAACAATGGGAGTCCTATCTTGGAAAGCTCAAACATGCCAATTGGTTCCATGTTTTGATAAATTGAAGAACTGGTTATTATACCACTTGCAAGAATATTAGTACTCGTACCAACTAAAGTGCAGCACCCTCCAAAAATAGATGCATAAGAAACTGGTATTAACATCTTTGAAGAGGGTACTCCCATAGTTCGAGAGAGGCTTATTACAACTGGTAATAATACTACTACCACCGGAGTGTTATTCATAAAAGCTGAAACAAAAGCTACCAGAAGCAATAATATCAGCATGAATTTTCTGTATCCATATTTACAGAATCTTCCCAAATAATCAGAAGCCAGCTCAATTAATCTGCAACGATTTAATGCAGCACTAATTACAAACATTGCCGCGATTGTTAATGGTGCTTCGTTTGAAAATACACTAAGAACCATTGGGATAGTCGGCCAATTTTCACTAATTTCTAAACCAGAGAATAGCAAAATAATACCAAGTAAAGTAAGCGCTGTAGTATCAACACTTATTTTTTCCATCAAAAATGATGTTAATGCGGATAATAGAAGTCCGAATGCTAAAATTGTTTCCCATTCCATAGGTTAATCAAATAATTTTATAGCGATTATTGAGTCTTATATTTATACCTTGAGTTTTGATGAATTAATACTTGCAATATAGTATTTCATTTTAAACACACACTATCAATGAATTTCAACTTAACACACCGCCCGAGACGCATTAGAAATAACTCTATACTTAGTTCCTTAGTTAAAGAACAAGGACTCACTCGGAATGATCTTGTTTTACCAGTTTTTGTTTCTGAAGATGCCAAAATTCCAGAAAAAATTGACTCCATGCCAGAGATTTTTCGATGGCCTCTACATTTATTAATTTCAAAGATAAAGGAATGGCAAGATATTGGAATAAATACATTTGCTCTTTTCCCTCAGATTAAAAAAAGTAAAAAAAATCCTGAAGGTTCTGATTTTCTTAAAGCTGACTCCCTGGCATATAGAGCTGCCTTAGAAATTAAAGCCTCCGTCGACCAGATTGCTTTGATTGGAGACCTAGCACTTGATCCATACACATCACATGGTCATGATGGTATTCTAGACTGTAATGGTCTGGTTGATAATGATGCCACTGTTCAAATTCTTTCGCAGGGAGCAGTATTAGCAGCTAATTCAGGTTATGATTTAGTTTCTCCTTCCGACATGATGGATGGTAGAGTTAAGGCGATTCGAAATGAATTGGATAAACACCAGAAACACAATACAGGTATTCTGTCTTATTCAGCTAAATTTGCTTCCGCTTATTATGGCCCTTTTCGGGATGCTATCGGGTCAGAACAAAGACAACCTATCGATAAATCCTCTTATCAATTAAACCCTTTGAATTTTCGTGAAGCTAAAAGGGAACTTGAGTTAGATTTTGAAGAAGGGGCTGACATTCTTATGGTCAAACCTGCCGAACCTTATTTGGATGTTATTAAACATGCCAAAGAAAATTTCAACATTCCGATTGCTGCATATCAAGTCTCTGGCGAATATTCAAGAATTTGGGCTTCCCACCTTCAGGGCTGGTTAGACTTAGAATCGTGTGCACTTGAATCGATGCACTCAATAAAGAGAGCGGGTGCAGATATTATTTTTACCTATTTCGCAGAAAGAATTGCAAAGAAAATTTAGGTTGATTCGTCTGGGGCTCCGCCTTCATAGGGGGTGGTATCTTCTTTCTCTTCTTCCTCGTCCCATTTTAAATCAGCATCTGGCAACAATTTTTCTTCTTTGTCTGAAACTTCTACAAGCCCTGTTTCAAGATCAGAATAGTCTTCCTCCTTGTCCTTTGATTTTTCTGGATCTTCTTCTAAATCAGCATCAATTGCAAAACCATCGGGCACAAACTCTAAAATAGAAAATAGCTCGTGACTGAAATGCGAACGCTTTCCTTCTAGAAAATCATTGTTTTGTTTTTCAGCCAAAACTTCCTCCATTTCTTCCAGGGTGTAAGGTTCTGCAAATTCAATTAATTCATTAAGCATACTAACCCTTTTTTCAGAAACATGATTAAGAAAGTCCGCATAAGGGCCTTTTTCCTCATCTAGGACATCCGGCAAAGCAAATAACATATCTTCTGCCTTTAACAAGGAATCGCGAACTCTTACAAGTTTAAATAGCCCACCCTTCATTTCTTCATCAATTGCAAATGTAAAAAAAGCGTCATCAACTAATTGCGAATCCAAACCAAATTCCGTCATAGAATCTAACAAATCATTAATATGAAGAAACTGCTTGGGGTCAATAATACTAAGATTATCTACATCCCAATTTTCGTTATCACTTATAGAATCGATCCACCAATTTTTATCTTCACCGATTCGAACAATGCACCAATCTAGACTAGATCCTGTTTTTTTCATTGGATTGTCTTATGATTACTTGTTTTCATATTACAACCATCTTTTTTCAATATATAGTATTTTTTCATTCTTTTCATTCTTTATCGCTCTGCAACAGTATCTTTGTTTTAATATATTATCAATTTGTGAATTTAATTTATAAAAGTCTTCTTCGTCCTTTTCTTTTTCGCTTAGATGCCGAGCACGCTCATGATTGGGCATGTCGATTTCTTTCGATAACAGAACGCTCAAATTTATCGAGAAAATTAATCCAATTAATTTCCTCTAATCGAACTTCCAATATAAATTCTTTTGGTCTTTCCTTTCCCAACCATATAGGATTAGGGGCAGGAATGGATAAGAACGGTGCATTCCCTAAAACTTTTGCTTCCCTCGGTTTTGGGCATATCGAAATTGGGACAATAACACCGTTGCCACAATCTGGTAACCCAAAACCAAGACTCTTTAGATACCCTAAGTATAGTGCTTTAGTTAATCGGATGGGGTTCAACAATGATGGCGTTGAAGACATTGCTAAAAGAATTGAAAAATTATACCCAAAAGGTAAAAGAATTGTTCCTCTTGGAATAAATATCGGAAAAGGAAAAAACACACCAATAGAAAAAGCTCATGATGATTACATTTACTGCCTTAACAAATGTTTCAAACAAGCAGATTATTTTACAATAAATATAAGTTCTCCCAATACTCCCAATTTAAGAGATCTTCATAAAAATAAATTTATCAAACCCTTTCTTAAAAATCTAATCACCGCCAATCAAAATTGCTCAGAAAGCTATAATCTACCTCCAATACCACTTCTTCTTAAGATATCGCCGGATGAAAGTTTCAAGTCATTAGAGAATATTGTTTGTAGTGCAAAAGATTTTGGCTTTTCAGGGGTAATAGCAACCAACTCATCAGTTAGCAGATTTGAAAACAAAAACTTCGAATCTTTTGAACCAGGTGGTTTAAGTGGAAACCCAATTGAACTGAAATCCATTCAAGTAATTAAATTTTTAGCAAAACTGACTGACTATAACTTTCCCATTATAGGAGTAGGAGGGATTTCATCGACTGAATCTGCAATTCGAAAACTTGATGCAGGTGCATCTTTGTTGCAAATTTATTCATCATTAGTTTATCAAGGTCCATTCTTTCCTTCCATTTTGGCTAACTCACTTATACACAGAAATAAAAAGTGGGCTTAAATGAAATTGTTTTCGTCTTGATATTAAAAAATTAATGTACAATTATTTATAGCATCGCAACATCATGAAAAAGCTAATTATTACCTCTTTGGCTATTTGTTTAGTTTTTTGTGGCTTTGCATTCTTAATACTTTTTGAAGCTAGCTTAGACAAAACATTTAAATGGTGGGCTTCTTACTCGAGAGATAGTGAAACTCTTCCCTACAGTCCCTACAAAGTTAGACGAGAAGATTCTGCCTATTTAAGAACTGAAGAAGCAAATAGTGTTAAATTTATAGATAAGCATTTATTTTGGAAGGGGAGCGGAGCAATTGCTTTACCCGAAATTACTAAATCAGGTAAACTCGTTAAACTAATAATGCAGACAAAAGGTTTTGGATACTCGAATGATGTTGAAGCAATAGTAATGGGAAGTATGGGTAATTCATTTGAACTTGGTAATATAAGAGTTATGAAAGGTGAAATTATAAGTGTTGATGTTATAACATCATCTATATGGAACTCGGCACCAAAAACATTCTGGGGTGATGAGAAACTTCCGTTTAGTGGCACAATTGAAAAGACTTTTCGATCAGGACAAATTATGTTCCTAAAACAATATCTCTCTGGGAATATGCATGGAAAATGGGAGCAATTTACAGAAATTGGTATACCAGTTTTTTCAAAAGATTATGTAAAAGGTTTGAAGCATGGAACCCACATTTTTTGGTATAATCAACCGTTTGACCCTGATGACTTCGATCCTGCAAAATACTCACAGAAAAACAACACCACACTTTGGTCATCAATACATGATCTCGCTTCTGAAAAATTTGGGAAAGAATACGGGGGACAAGAATCTAACAAATGGGTAGTAGAAAAATATAAAATGGAAGGTGGAAGCTTTCAGGTTCAACTGCTAGAACATTGGGAGAATAACCAAAAAGAAGGATTATTTGAGGGATTTGACAAATTCGGAAGTAAAACTTTCAAAGATGATTATGTGAAAGGTCTGAGAATTAAACATCAAATCTTTGACAAAACAAAAACAAAATCCTTTGACAGGAAAGTTAAAAATTAAAACTTTGGTGCTCAAGGGGGGACTCGAACCCCCACGCCTTTCGGCACTAGATCCTTAGTCTAGCGCGTCTACCAATTCCGCCACCTGAGCATTAAATGATAAATGGTAAAGGAACTTAGGGAAAATGCAAGACGACTAGTTGTTTAACTTAAAAAATATTAATATATCTTTAAAAAAATGGAAGAGGAGAAAAACCAAAAGGAAAAAGTAGACCTATCAGGATTAACAAATATAGACTTCGGTCCCAATTGGAAAATCAAAGATAATAGCAATCGTAAATCGGTTAACCCAACAAAAGGAAAAAAGAAAACTCAATTCTCTAATGAAGTAAA
>CAYLIJ010000011.1:39531-56516 GCA_964383925.1 uncultured Puniceicoccaceae bacterium | reverse complement strand
TCGAAATCGGGTGTGCCGCAAGGTACCGGGGGTTCGAATCCCTCCCTCTCCGCCAATTCAGACTAAAATAAAAATTAGGCATTTTTTGTATAAAAGGCATTGATTTTATCGGCTACATCCCGAAAAGAAATATCAGCAGAATATACAACTTTAAATTCGTCGATTGCTTTATCATCCTTTCCCATTGATTCAAAACAACAACCAAGTTCGTAAATTGCATTTTTTTTCCTTTCGTCCATTATTTGAATTTCGTTTTTTAGAATTGAAAACTGTTCAATTGCAAGGTCATAAAAGTTTTTTCTACTATAAGCCCGCCCAAGATATAAAATTGCATCTAAACGAACCTTAGCATTACGCTGTGCGAGTTGAAAATGAGAGAGGCAGTTGTCATAATCTTCATTTTGAAAAAGGTTAAGTCCTAATTCGTAGCGGTATCCATAATCATTTGGGTATCTTTGAACCAGTGATTCAAGCTGACCTTTTTCGTAAATTTTCTTTTGACTAATTGCGTTTTCCCAAGATTTTTTTAGTTCTTCGTCTGAGGAATTAGAAAGATGGGCTTTTTCCCATTCCTCTATCGAATGATCAAAATATTCTAAAGTTAACTGCCTTTCCTTTTCCTCAAGTGACACATCCCCTTGCCCCGTTTCTTGCTTTCGAGCTTCTTGGATCCAAGCAATCGAGTTCTCAAGGTCACCATAACGGTGATAATATTCACTTAATTGACGATAATTATTTAAATCAGCAGGTTCTTGCTCTACTTTTTCATAGGCTTGTCTAATAAGATCTTCTAATCCTTTTGAATCAGTAATTGACTTGGACTGTTGCTCAAGTGCCTGTGCTTCAGATTCATCTTTTAATTGAGATCTGAAATCTTGAGATTCTTCCCATTTTCCTTTATTCATGGCAACAGCTACGGATGCTTTTTTCATAAGTTCCACAGCATCTCCATCAGTAGGGTGCGTTTTTAAAATTAAATTACCAGTCTCAATTGCTTTTTCAGTATTTCCAAATTCTAGGTAAGCATTTCCAAGTTCTTTAAGATTTTTAATATTAGTCGGATTTATTTTTCGAATTGTTTCGTATGCAAAAACGACGGTTTCTTTCATTCCTAAATGGCTTGCAGCATCTGCAATCATTTCATGGGCAATAACATTACCGGGATTTTTTTCAATAAGAGCCTCCGCTTTGACCAAAGTACCTTCAGGGTCTTTCTCCCCCTTACCTCCAAACATGAAGGGTACCGACGTTACTTTTCCTAGAAAGTTATTGAGACCCTTAGTTGAACCTTGAACACTTTTAATTTGAAGAGCTCGAAGTTTCTTTCTTAATTCTAGGCAACCTTGCGATTGCTTCAAAATTGAAGAATAAATTTCCAATGTGTAGCTTAAATTTGTTTGTATGGCCGCCTCAGCTGCTTCGAGTTGCTTCACTTGTCGAGGATCTAATTGGGCAATTGGGATCTCTAGAATCATGGAATATTTTTTGGCGGGTAGGTATGTGAACGGAAAGGAATTTAGCTAATGTTTATATTATAAAATTACAAACTTTTTACAATTATTTTAGCAATTGAATCGAAGGCTAACTTTGCCCTTTCTAGTTCAGTTGCTTCCACCAGTAGTCTGATTTTCGGTTCCGTCCCGGAATAGCGAAGTAGTATCCTACCCTTATTTTTAAGAGAAGCTTTCACATTTGACAGAGTTGAACTCAGTAAATCACACTCTTCAATGGGGATTTTTTCTTTCACCTTGTAAGATCCTTCTAGGCTAGGCCAAAGTGTGATTTCGTCGCTTAGGGAGTCGATTGTTTTTTTGGTTTCATAACACGCTTTAGCTACAAGTAAAGCAGTGAGTAGACCATCTCCAGTTGGAAGGTAATCACTAGCTACGATATGACCTGAAGACTCTCCGCCAAAATTGCAAGATCTGTCTCGCATCATCTCTGCCACTTTTCTATCCCCAACATCAGACCGATGTAATGTGATTTCATGACTTTTTAAACTGGCATCGAGTCCTGAATTACTGTGAATAGTGGCAACAAATCCATTGCTATGCAGGCGCCCGTTTTGTTTTTCATTGATGGCCAGCAGGCCTAAAATCTTATCACCTGGTATTATAATGCCTTTTGAATTACAAAAAATAACTCTATCTCCATCTCCGTCATGAGCAGCACCAAAATCCGCCCTTAATTCTTTTACCTGATTTGCCATTTTCGTGGGATATTCAGAGCCAACACCTGCATTAATATCTCCATCCCCGCGATTTAATACCCTTACCTCAGCACCTAGCTTTTTGAGTAATGTTGGTGTAGTTTCTTGAGTCGCACCGTTTGATAAATCAACCACAATTCTTTTATTCCTAAGAAGGTCTTGGGGGAAATGATTCATCAAGTACTCAAGATAAGAATCGACTGTTTCCACTGATCTTGATTCGAGATCTAGGAACTTTGTCTTATTTTCGAAAATCATATTTTCAATTTCACTTTCTTCTTGGTCGCTTAGTTTAGTTCCAAGGGATGAAAAGAATTTGAAACCATTGTCTTGAACGGGATTATGAGAGGCTGTTATCATAACTCCCATTGCCATTTTTTTTTCCATGGTCGCAAAAGCGAGAGTAGGCGTAGGAATCATACCTGCCGAAATACCAGTAAACCCCCTTTCGTGTAAACCTTGACAGAATGCATTTTGGAGAAGTTTTCCAGATGGACGAGTATCCCGACCGATCAGAACCTCTTTTCCCTTGATTTTCTTTTTAAGCATAAAAGAAGCGAGTGCTTCTGCGAGGGAAAAGGCAAAATCTTCGTTTAGAAAAGAATTTTTAAAAGTGGCCCGAATGCCATCAGTTCCAAAGTATTTCATCTGTTAAAATTATGCAAAAAAAGTGGTTACTCGATCTAACCATTTTTTTACAATTCCGTCTTTAAGTAATTGTTGAGCCAGTTCCACTCCTTCCACGTAATGCTGGGTTCGGGCTGTAGTAAAAAATGCAAGTGATGCGTTCATTAAAATGCTGTCAGTAAGTCCCTTAGGTGCATTTCCGGATAAAAGTTGTTTCATTAAATAGAGATTTTGCTCTAAATTTCCACCAGTTATTTCTTGCACAGGTGAGTGGCTTAATCCAAATTGTTCAGGACCTAAGATAGTTTCTATCATTGATGAGTTTTGACCAAATCCTTGGACAATATTTTTTCCACATGAGGTTAATTCATCAACCCCTTTAATGGAGGTATGCCCTTCAATACATCCATGAATCGCAAATCCACCCTTTAGGCCAGATCGGTGTAGTGAATTACCGATTTTAGAAACTAAACCTTTCGAATAAACTCCCAATAATTGATAACTTGGGCGAGCGGGATTAATCATCGGGCCAAGAATATTAAATATTGTAATTACGCCTTTTTGGGCAAGTTCTTTTCGAACTGGAGCAATATGCTTAAAGGCGGGATGAAAAGAGGGAGCAAATAGAAAAGAATAGTTTAGTTTTTTCATCCCCTCAGCTCTTTTTATATTTTCAACTTCTAAGGGGATTCCAATAGCTTCTAGAAGGTCAGCACTTCCACATTTTGAACTTATTGAACGATTCCCGTGCTTGATAACGGGAATTCCTGATGAAGCTATAATAAAAGATACAAAAGTTGAAATATTAAAACTGCCAGCTTTATCACCACCTGTGCCGCAAAGGTCGATCGCTTTTTCAGCGAAATTTTGCAATTCAGGATCCCTAGCGAGTATACGAAAATAATTGATGAAGGAAGCAATTTCCTCAACAGTTTCCCCTTTTTGAGAAAGACAGGTTAAAAAGTTTTCTTTGTCCTTAAAATCGACTTTTTCCGAAATGAGTTGATCGATGCAAAATCTGATTTGAACAGCGTCTAAATCTTTTCTATCTTTGAGTGAAGTAGTGTAATTTTTAAGTGAGTCCATCGTTATTGTTGAGATGTGCCTTTTTCGAGGCTGGCAAAAGTTATACTTGCTCTTTCTTTGAACAAGCGTTGTACAGAAATTAATGTATAGTCGCCAACTTTTTTTTATTGCTCTGCTTATTTATCTTTTCCCCACGCATTTGACCTTGTTAGGAAAAGTTTCAGCGATGGAACTGAGTGAGAATCCAGAACATCAAATAGACTCTAATTTGTCTATGAGCTATACGGATGCATTCATTTACGGAATTATTGAAGGTGTGACTGAATTTCTCCCAATATCATCGACTGGTCATTTGGTTATAGTAAGTGAAGTTTTAACTCGAAATGAACATCAGAATAAAGAGGCTTTGAATGCGTATTTAATTGTAATTCAAGCAGGTGCAATACTCGCTGTTACTTTGTTATATCGCAAAGAAGTGTGGTCGATGATCTTAGGATTTTTAGGCTTGGATCCGCGTGGCAAAAGATTAGCAATCAATATTATAGTTGCTTTTCTACCTGCTGCTATTCTGGGACCTATATTAGACGATAAAATAGAGAAGTTTCTTTTTGGCTTACTTCCGATTGCAATCGCATTGTTCTTGGGTGCTCTTTTAATGTTTTGGGTAGAAAAAAGAAAAAAAGCGAAAGACTCGGGAATTATTATTGAAGAAGGGAAAACATTAGATGATTTAACCTTATCTCAGTCTTTAACTATAGGTTTTTTACAATGTTTTGCTATGTGGCCTGGCACAAGTCGGTCGATGATGACAATTGTTGGAGGATACCTGGTAGGTCTTCAAAGAAAAAAAGCTGCTGAATTTAGTTTTCTTCTTGGTCTAGTAACCTTAAGTGCGGCAGCGGGGTATAAAGTTTTAACGAAGTGGGAAGTAATGGAGGCAAATTTATCTATAGGACCAATTTTATTTGGTTGCCTGATTGCAGGAATTTCAGCGGCATTATCTGTCTTTTGGCTGGTTGGTTATTTATCAAGGCGGGGATTGGGAATTTTTGTTTGGTATCGAATATTACTATCTATCGTCCTTTTTGTTTTCTATTTTAACTCTCAGGGATAATTTCCTTAGCTTGACCATATTCTTGTTTCATGATCTATTAAAAGATAATTATTTAAGTTATGGGACAACCAAAAAGAAAACACTCCAAACAGCGCAGCAGAAAGCGTCGCGGTGCGAACCGCTTTCAAGAACCTCAACTTACCAAAGAAGCAGACGGTACTTTGAGTCGTCCTCACCGCGTAAATCCTGAAACAGGACAGTATCGTGGTAGGCAAGTTCTTGATGTAGAAGTTTAATCCTTTCATTGCTTCGGCATGGATAAAACCGAAGCTCGTATACGACTTGCAATTGATGCAATGGGAAGCGACCTCGGTCCTTCCGAGGTACTTGAGGGGGTGGCACAAGCGGTCGATCGGTCTCCTTGGAATACTGAGTTTGTTTTATTTGGACAAGAAGAGATTATAGAGCCTCTAATTTCCGCTCACTCAATTCTTTCCCGTTCCAAAGTTGAATTTGTCCATTCTCCAGAGATAGTGGGGATGGAAGAAAAACCAATCGCTGGAATAAAAGGAAAAAAGAAGTCCTCGATGAGCTTGGCTTTACAGGCACTGAAGGATGGCGAGGCAGATGCGTTGTTAAGTTGCGGAAATACTGGATGCTTAATGGCAGGAGGGGCGATCAAGTTAAGAACACTCGAGGGAGTTGAGAGGCCCGCACTTTGTACAATTTGGCCTGGTCGCGAAAGATACTTTACTCTTTTAGATGCGGGGGCAAATCCTCACGCTAAACCCTACCATATTGCCCAAAGTGCCGTTCTTGGTTCAAACTATGCAAGAGTCGCACTGGGTTTAGTTAGACCTAAGGTCGGTCTTCTTACGATCGGTACAGAGGAGGGGAAGGGTAACGAAGTTATTCATGAGACTCATTCAATGTTGAAAGACATTGATGGAAGCATAATTAATTATGCAGGATTAATTGAAGGGTTTCAAATTTTTGAAAATGTCGTAGATGTAGTCGTTTGTGATGGTTTTGTTGGGAATATAGTGCTTAAAGCATGTGAATCATTAAGTAAACTAATAGGTAGTTTTTTAGATGAAGAATTACGAAGAAATGCACTACGTAAGACAGGTGCACTTTTATCAAAAGGAGCTTTTAGAAGTTTGAAACAGAGAATTAATCCTGAACAATTCGGTGGTGCCCCCTTATTAGGGCTTACTAAGAATGTAATTAAGGCACATGGTTCTTCTAATCGTAATCATGTGAGTGGTGCGATCAAGATTGCCTTAGATCTGGTTCAACATGATATGTTAACTCAAGTGCTTGACGATGTTCGTGAAGCAAATGAAATTCTCCGTCCAGAGCCTCTTTTGATTAGGGATTAATGTATGGAAAATAATTTATCAAAAGCGGTAAATGTCATTCTTGGAGTCGGTTCTTATTTACCATCTCAAGTAGTAGACAATTTTAAATTAAGCGAAAGAGTCGATACCAGTGATGAGTGGATTACCAGTCGCACCGGTATTAAAGAAAGACGGTTTGCAGATGAAGATGAAGCAACAAGTGATCTTGCTGTTCATGCGGCTGAAAATGCGTTGAAAGACTCTGGCTTAACTCCTGAAGATATTGATCTTATAATCGTTGCTACTATTACCCCAGATATGGCATTTCCTTCAACGGCATGTTTAATTCAGCATAAATTAGGAATTCCAAAAGTCGCTAGTTTTGACATTGAAGCGGCTTGTTCTGGATTTCTTTATGCATTGGATATTGCTGACTGTATGTTAAGCAGTAATCGTTATAAATGTGCACTTGTTGTGGGTGCCGAGAAACTTTCTAGCATAATGGATTGGGAAGACAGAACAACTTGTGTTCTCTTTGGTGATGGGGCAGGGGCCGCAATTATCTCAAGTACTGGTTCTGGCTCACAACTGATCGGATTCAAGAGCGGTGCTGATGGATCCAACCCAAAGCTCTTGCATCAACCTGCAGGAGGATCATTGGAACCAGCAACGACTGCTTCTTTGGCTAACAGAGGTCATTTTTTAAAAATGAATGGTCGGGAAATTTTTAAATCTGCTGTTCGTGTGATGGAGCGTGCCGCACGTGAACTTCTTACTCAACATGGATATAACCAAAATGATGTAGATCATGTTATCCCTCATCAAGCCAACGCAAGGATTGTTGAAAGTTTATCGCAAAGGTTAGAAATCCCGTTGGAAAAATTCTTTTGTAACTTGGACAAATATGGTAACACATCCGCGGCTTCAATTCCAATTGCTCTTGATGAAGCACGAAAAGCTTCAATTTTAAAAAAAGGCCAATTGGGCTTACTTGTTGCTTTCGGTGCGGGCTTGACTTGGTCAGCGGTTCTTGTTCGTTTTTAATCTACTTTTAAATTTAATGAAGCAACTTAATATATTTATCGGTCTTATAATCATTTTATCTACATCTTTGCTGTGGTCGGTTTCACCTGGGGACAACCGTAATCAAAGGAATTCTGGAAACAAAGAGAAAGAATATTTATTTCCGGGTACTGGTTTCTTTAAAAAGAATCGCAATCCTCTGGATGACGAACAAGCGAAGTCTTGGTTCATGGAGGCGGAAAAAGCAGAATCGGAAGGTGACGCCAGCGATGCTCTTGCAATATATGAAAATTTTGCCAAAAGACGATCGGACTTTCGTATCAACCGAAACAATGTGGAAATACAAATCGGGCCAGAGTCTTTATTTAGGGCAGCTAATTTACGAGAGAAGAAAGGAGATTGGCAAAAAGCATTTGTACACCTTCGACTAATAGCAGAGGCTTATACTGATTATGACTTTGAGCGAGTTGCAGAGTCTTTGATGAGAATAGCCGAACGGCTTGCCAGAGAAAAATTACCCCGAAAGTGGGGTGTAGTTCCAAGATTTAGATCTGGGAGTCAAGATCGTATAAGACTTAATCAGATTGCTGGATTAGCACGCGGACCAAGGTTTGCTCCCCGAGCCCTCATGGCATTATCCGAGATTGCTCTCAAGGACGACAAGTTAGAGGAGGCCATTGATGCACTTGAAAGGTTGACCAATTTATATCCCGATAACTATCTTTGTGAAGAAGCATATTTTGTTTTAGCAAAAATATTTGAAGGCCGAGTGGCGGGACCTTCGTACGATCAAGGTGCAACTTTAAAAGCTTTAAATTTGTTTGAAGATTATTTGATTCTCTTCACTGATTCTCCACCTAAAAGTAAGCATGAAGAATTGGCAGATTTTGAAAATCGATTACAAGAAGCCAAAGAAAGGAATCTAGCTGCTGAAGTTGGTCGAAAAAAAATGCGAGAAACTCTTGCAGCAAGTAAGGTTATTGTGGGGAATTATATAGAGAAATATGGTAAATATTATCTTACCCATTGGCGTGAACTTGGGAATCGCCCCGCCCTTCAATTTTATAACGAAGCGATTACAATCGCCCCAGAGTCAGAGGCGGCTAGAGAAGCAGAAAGAAAAGTAGCGGAACTTAGGAATGCGACTGATTAAAATTCCCCCATTAGCTAGCTTATTCTTTTTATTGGTTTTAAGTGGGTGTAACTATAAAAGTAACGATTCGAGATTTGGTAAATCTAGGGGGATTTATATCGATGTCGTACGTAATCAGACTTTAGCTCCTCAACTTGGATCTTATTTAAGTAATAAAATTCGGAACCAAATTATTCGTCGTGGACACTTTGATATAAAAACAAATATTTCAGAAAGTGATCTTATTTTAAGCGTTTCCCTAACAAATTATAAGCAAGAAACGGAAATCTATAACCCTCAAGATACCATCATTGCTGCTGGGTTTAAGACAAATGTTCAAGCAATTGTGTCGCTGACTAAAAGTGGAGGGGAGGTTTTGATTAAAGATGTAACTTTAACTGAAAATGCCTCTGTACTGAAGGATGGATCTTTTTCTGTTCCATCAGACCGACAAGCTCTTTTGTCTTTATCCGAATCACTGGGGTTACAGATTTCGCAACTCATTGAAAACTATCATTGGTAATATAGAAAAAACAACTCAATATGGAAAAGATTTTAGCTCCCTCCCTCCTTGCTGGAAATCATGCTAATTTAAAAAGTACTCTTGAAATTGCTGAGAAAGATGGTCGTAAATGGATTCATCTTGATATCATGGATGGTCACTTCGTTCCAAATTTGAGTTTTGGTCCTCAAACAGTTGCTGATCTGAGAAAAGATTCAAAACTTTTTTTTGATGTTCACTTAATGCTAGATAATCCTCACCTTTATCTCGATTCTTTTAATGAAGCAGGAGCCGATTTAATTACCATTCATATTGAACCATTATACGATCATCTCGGTGCAATTAAGCGTATTCAGTGTTTCGGGAAAAAAGTAGGCATTGCCTTAAATCCTGATACCCCAGTCGATGATATTTATGGCGTTCTTAATTCTGTGAGCGTAGATTTAGTTCTTTGTATGACTGTTAACCCAGGCTTTGGCGGGCAAAGTTTTATTCATGATGTACTTAGAAAAGTTGAAACATTAACCAAGTACCGCGAGGATATTTCAAATGAATTCATGATTGAAGTGGACGGTGGTGTTGGACCGGAACATGTACTACCCTGTTTAAATGCGGGAGTTGATGTTTTTGTTGCAGGTACTGCTTACTACAAAAGGAAAGATTCCGAACGTCGTGATTTTGCTAAGATCGTAGGTGAAAAAAATTAGACTTTTATGAAGGGTGCTAAAACTAAGGCCACCACGGACATTAATTTGAGTAATATATTAAGAGAAGGACCTGAAGTATCTTTCAGTGGATCGCCAACGGTGTCTCCTACTACGGTTGCTTTATGAACATCTGACCCTTTTCCATATTTAACACCATTAATCTCGTAACCTTCTTCAACCATCTTTTTAGCATTATCCCAAGCACCTCCAGCATTTGATTGAAAAAGAGCCATAAGTACACCTGAAACGGTAACTCCAGCGAGTAAGCCACCAAGCATCACCGGCCCGCCGCCCAGACCAATGGCAACTGGTGTAACGATCGCAACTAATCCAGGTGCAACCATTTCTTTAATTGCAGACTGGGTAGAGATTTCTACACATTTGCCATATTCAGCTGCATCAATGGCTTCTTCAAATTGGACTTGCTCTTCAGCGGACCATTCATCTGAAGGCCGACCATCATTTTTTTTCATGATTTCTAGTGCCTTCTTAAGTGGAGGTATTTCTCTAAATTGCCGGCGCACTTCTTGAATCATGGCCATTGCCGCTCGTCCAACTGCTCCCATTGAAAGTGCACTAAACAAGAAAGGCAACATTGCACCAATGAATAAACCAGCCATTACTTGAGGAGTAGAAACATCGATTTTATCAATTCCAGCTGTTTCTTTAAACGCGGCGAATAGTGCCAAAGCGGTAAGTGCTGCTGAACCGATCGCAAATCCCTTGCCAATAGCAGCAGTTGTGTTGCCTACGGCATCAAGTTTGTCAGTCCTCTTTCTCACTTCGCTCGGAAGTTCAGACATTTCTGCTATTCCACCTGCGTTGTCAGAAATTGGTCCGTAGGCATCAACCGCTAGTTGAATCCCTGTGTTTGAAAGCATACCTACTGCTGCAATCGCGATTCCATAAAGCCCTGCTAATTCATGGGCACCAACTAAAGCTGAGGCAATTATCAGAATGGGGAATGTGGTTGAAATCATTCCGATACCAAGTCCAGCAATAATATTGGTTGCACTGCCAGTGATTGACTGTTCAACAATTGATCGAACTGGTTTTGTATTTGTTCCTGTATAATGTTCTGTGATTTTACCAATCGCTAGACCAGCAATTAATCCAATTATAATTGCATAAAATACTCCTATAGAAGTGAACTCTTTTCCTTCATAATTCCAGGTTTCTGGAAGAAAATGTTTAATGGTGAAATAGGAAAAGATTATCATCGCAATTGATGCCGCGAGTTCACCAGAGTTAAGAGCTTTATGGGGATCACCACCATCTTTTACTTTAACCAAAAAGGTGCCGAAAATTGAAGTAACAATACCAATAGCACCTAAAATAAGTGGTAAAAATACAGGAGATAATCCATTTAACTCATCTTGGAAATTAGTTGAACCAGCAACCATAGCTGCACCTAAAATCATAGTTCCTATAATTGATCCCACATAAGATTCGAAAAGATCGGCACCCATGCCGGCAACATCACCTACATTATCGCCCACATTATCTGCAATTGTTGCAGGATTAAGTGGATGATCTTCAGGAATACCAGCTTCGACTTTTCCAACAAGATCGGCACCCACATCAGCAGCTTTAGTATAAATCCCACCACCCACTCTTGCAAATAGAGCAATTGAAGAAGCCCCAAAAGAGAAGCCAGTTAGAACTGAAAGGGTCATGTTTAATTGATCGCCACCATTAAACGCACCAAATTCTTGTCCAAAATATGCAAATAATCCACCTAACCCAAGAATTCCGAGCCCAACAACACCAAGTCCCATGACGGTTCCGCCAGCGAATGCAACTTCAAGTGCCTTACCTAGACTTTCCCGTGCAGCATTGGTAGTTCTTACATTCGCTTTGGTAGCAACTACCATTCCCAAATAGCCAGCTAAAGCGGAGCAGAATGCCCCAACGATAAATGAAATTGCCACATAACCGTTACTGTTGGGATTTTTTTCTCCACTCCAGTAAAGCAAAATTGCAACTGCAATTACAAATACAATTAATATTTTGTATTCTGCTTTTAAGAATGCCATCGCTCCTTCGCGTATACTGGCAGCAATTTTTGCCATTTTAGGAGTTCCTTCGGGCAAAGCGTTAATCTGATTTGTCTTCCACCATGTGAAAAGCAAAGCAAGGATTCCAATGGATGGAATGATGAGTGCAAGGTTGTCAATATTCATATTAGAAAGAAAGGGAGAGAAATTGAAATATTCTTCTGTATCGAAAACATATTAATGAACTTTTGACAATAACATAGTCAGTTAATGTCCTTCAAACTTGCATTCTCTTATAAAATGACCACCATGAAATCTATGAATAATATGATTTTGCTCTCAGTCCTTGCTTGTATTTTCTTTTTTACATCTTGCCAAAATAATTATCGGCAAAATATTCCAATCGATTCAACCTCTCAGGGGATTATTGGTGTAGGTGAAGATGCCTACCAAGTTACAACTGAAGAATACGGTAATTATTTTGAGTCGCGCTATGGTCTTCTCTATCAAAAATTTAACGACCGTCCTTTTACAGGTAGAATACTGACTGTAGAAAAAGGTGAGTCTGGAGACTATGTTTCTTCAGATGAATCTTGGAAAGAAGGAAAAAAGGATGGACTCAGTGCCCGTTGGTTTTCAAACGGAACTAAAATGTATGAGAGGAATTATAGTGAAGGTCGTTGGCATGGAACGGTTACCCGTTGGTGGCCTAATGGACAAAAAATGTATGTACGAGCTTATACAAACGGAACAAGACATGGAAAGGAAGCAACATGGAGGTCGGATGGATCACCAATACAATTAGCTAAAAAACCTTATATTATCCCCAAGAAATCACCACCTTCCAGTTCTCAAGATGACATTAATGTAGTGACTCCTGTAGACTCACAAACCGATGTCTTTCCTCCAGTCGTTTCGCCTTCTTCCAATGTTGAAGCCCAAATTGAATCAAATATAAATCAACCATTTCCGTCGTTGCCTGGAACTAGTGATGAATCTACCACAGATTCCTTTCCCTCTTTTCCCCCTGAATCAACAACCAATTCTGACGAGTTTCCTCCTTTACCCGGTTTACAACAAGAGAGTTCCTTGAACCCTCCGGCCGATAATGAGTTTCCTCCTCTACCAGGTAATGATGCCTTTTCTCCTTCAGGTTTGCCTACAATTCCGGATAGTCCTACGTCAGAAATCCTTGCATTACCCGGGTCTAATGATTTCCCAGAAAGCCCTGCGCCTATTCCTCCTTCCGATGCTGGTGGTCTTCCATCTCTCCCCAGTTTTCCTGATCCAGCAGGAGGAGACGATTTACCGGATCTTCCCGATTCTTCTTTGAATGACGAAAGCTTCCCAACTCTTCCTAGCTTCCCCGATGATGCAAGTGGGGGCCTCCCTCCCTTGCCTGGTCTTCCCGGTTCTGGAGGAGATGATCTGGCTCCCTTACCTAGCTTCCCTGATGATGCAAGTGGGGGCCTTCCTCCCTTGCCTGGTCTTCCCGGTTCTGGAGGAGATGATCTGGCTCCCTTACCTAGTTTCCCTGATGATGCAAGTGGGGGCCTCCCTCCCTTACCTGGATTGGATTCTTCTGACGGTGGCTTGCCCCCTTTACCTCCTTTTCCTGAATGAGATTAGATCTCATACCTTACTCAAATTACATCAAACTTAGCGGAAAATTCTAGAATTAATTGTCGTTAATTTGGCAACTAAAGAATTTTAAATAGTTATAATTTTAATAAGCTAAATCTCCGTACATTTTTTTAAGAATGCTATCTAAGAGTCTAAATTTCTTCCAACAATTATTTTTTATGGGCAATCTGCAGACCAACCGGGAGTATATTGTTTGAAATGAAAAATAACCTACCTTGAATAATTTTCCCTCTTTGTTGCATACTTACTTACAGAATGTCTAAACAAAATAATCCAACCGAAATTTCATCGGAAAACCAAAAGGAATGTTGCTCTGAAGATTCCAGGCGGAAATTTATCGTAGTTTCGACTATAGGAGTTTCGGCAGTTTGTGGTATTTTCCCTATAGCTTCTGGAATCACAACTATTTTAGACCCTGTTAAGAAGAGTTTGGACAATCAAGAAAAAGTACCCTGGACCAAAGTAGCCCCATTGAGAAATCTTCCTGAGGACGGAAAGCCAGCTAAATTTGAAGTCATTTTAGAACAAGTAAAAGATGCTTGGACCACATATAAAAATGTTCCAGTTGGTGCGGTTTACCTAGCACGTAAAGGAGATGAGGTCGAAGCGTTCAATTTGAAATGTCCACATTTGGGCTGTGCGGTGGACTTTCGTTCTAAATCCAATGATTATTTCTGTCCTTGTCATAATAGTACATTCGGGATAGACGGCTCAGTTAGCGATGCCGATAGTCCTAGTCCCCGTGGATTAGATACAATGGATACAAAAGTGGAAGATGGAGACATATGGATTCGGTTTCAACAATTCCGTCCTAATATTGCCGAAAAAATTCCTCTTTCATGAACCGTTTCCTAGATTGGCTAGACGATCGTTCTGGTATCCGCGGATTGGTTAAAGAAGCACTCTACGAAAAAGTGCCGGGGGGTGCTCGATGGAGATATGTTTGGGGAAGTTGTTTAACTTTTGCTTTTTTTACTCAGGTAGTAACTGGTACACTCTTATGGATGTCCTACAGTCCAAGTGCTCAGACTGCATGGGAAAGTGTATATTTTATACAATATCAGGTTTGGGGGGGATGGTTTTTAAGAGGAGTTCATCATTATATGGCTCAAGCAATGATTGTGCTTCTTGTATTGCATTTAATGCAGGTAATGATTGACGGGGCTTACAAAGCCCCCCGTGAACTGAACTTTTGGTTCGGGATTGCCTTGATGGGCGTAACCCTTGCACTTTCATTGACAGGGTATTTATTACCATGGGATCAAAAAGGGTTTTGGGCTACTGCAGTAGCTACTAATTTGATCGCCGAAGTACCACTTGTTGGCCCGATAATACAAAAAATTGTTGTGGGTGGAGTTGAGTACGGGCACCAAACAATAACCCGTTTCTTTGCCTTACACGCAGGCATTTTGCCCGCAGCCCTAATCGGACTAGTCGTAGGCCATATTTATCTTTTCCGAAAACATGGGATTCATGTAAAGGAGCCTCGCCCAAAGAGGGATTCTTATTTTTGGCCCGATCAAATATTAAAGGATGGTGTTGCTTGTTTAGCCGTAATGTTAGCCGTGGTTATCCTCACTCTTTATTTCAAAGGGGCTCCATTGGGACCGCCTGCAGATCCATCAAACGAATTTCCGGCGAGACCTGAATGGTATTTTTTGTTTCTTTTTCAATTATTGAAATATGTTCCTGCTTTTTGGGGTGCGGTAATTATACCGTTGGCATTGGGCTTGTTAATTTTCATTCAACCATTCTTAGGTGAATCCCGAAAGGGCCACCAATTCAATATCGGCTTTTGGTGGTGCCTTTTGGCGGGTGCTGCAGGACTGACTTTTCTTGCTTTTTCTGAGGATCAGGCAAACAGTAATCACGGGGCTGCAGTTAGAGAGGCTGATTGGCAAGCTGAACGAGTGGTTCAAATTGCCCAGGAAGAGGGAATTCCACCTGCAGGGGCGGTTACTTTGCTCCGGAAGGATCACGAAAATCGTGGAAGGCGTATTTTTGCGGCGCATTGTTCAAGTTGTCATCGATACAATGGGCATGATGGAAGAGGTTACTCAGTTGAAGATGACCCATCTGCACCCGAACTTGCTGGATTTGCTAGCCAGGAATGGCTTACAAAATTACTGAATTATGAACATTTCACCTCACTCGAATATTTTGGCGGAACCGCATTTAAGGATGGAACAATGGCCAAAAAAGTCTTGAAAAAATTTGATAAAGAAGAACAAAAATTACTTCCTGAAGTTGCACTTCTTTTATCCGATCTTGCCGAGTTACCTTACCAAGAAGCACTTTCAGAAGAAAAAAAAGATAGGTTGATGGATATTTTCTATGACGACCTTGCTTGCATTGACTGTCATGATATTGATTCAGAAGGGGAGGGTTCTGCTCCCGATTTAACTGGTTATGGATCAAGAAAATGGATGATCGAATTCATTATCAACCCAGAGCATGAAAGATTTTATGGAAAGAAAAATGATAGGATGCCTTCCTTTGGTCGCGATAAAAAACTTTCTGCAGAGGAAATTGAAATTGTAGTTGATTGGATACGTTTAAGACCTGGGGGTTAACAAGTAATTGCTATTAAGTACTCTTTTGTTTGGATTTTTTATACAAAGGTGCTATCAAAAAATCAGATATTCTTTTAGTTACCAACCTATCTTTTCTCGGCTATGGCATCAATTATTTCAATCCATAAAATTAAATCGTAAGATTCTGCGTTTGTAGGTAGTATCAATGTATTACTTTCGTGAAGATAATTGTAAAAAAAGATAATCAAACCTTTGGCCCTTATACTCGTGAGGAGGTCCTCGAGTTTATTGAGGTTGAAGAATTAAGCCTCGAAGATTTAGGCAGTTTGGAGGGTGAAGAAAACTGGAATTCTCTAACTGAATTACTCTCCATTAGCAATGATTCAGAAAAAGATTCTTCAATATATGATCAATTTGAAGACGATGATGTGGATTATGAGAAAATGAAGGAATGGGAAGATGTTTTTCAGGACGAAGATGAGGGTGGTGAAGACGAAGATTTTTCCGAACAAGATGAGAATCGAGAAGGCACTAATAATTCAATTCCCCCTCCAATTGATACTCTTGAAAGTCCTGTCGCATCTGATTCATCTACTTCAGCACCCCCTCCTTTCGAATCCAAACAGTTTGTTGAAGGTGAACCTATAACTTCATATCCACCTAGAGTGGAGGAACAGTCAGATGGTCAATCTCCTGCACCACAGGAATATACTCCGCCGCCGCCGCCTTCCTTACCCTTGCCTCCACCTCCCAAGACTAGCCCTGCTTCCTCTAAAAGAGAGGATAAAGAGAAATCGGTTTCACGTGGTGGACGTGATCGTATTTCTAGTTCCCACAAAATAAGAGGCCTTAATAATAAGCAAACTGTAATCGTGGTAAAAGGGGAGGGTGTTTTGTCTAAAATTTATTCCATTTCGTTAGTTTTCATTATTCTTTTTGTAGTCATTATAATTCTTGGATTTGCTGGATTAATTTTTGCCCCTGATCGTGTGGCACCAATCCTACAAAAAATTGGAGTCCCTTCAGAAGTGATAGAGGAACTAAAATCTCCAAGTGTGCCATCGAAGAAGTAACTGCCAATGAATGTTTATGTTTCTAGAGATGGTCAAACATTTGGTCCTTATACCTTCGAACAAGCTGGTCAATTCCTACAGGCAGGTCAACTTTTAGCAACTGACCTAGCTATTTAT
>CAYLIJ010000011.1:0-39521 GCA_964383925.1 uncultured Puniceicoccaceae bacterium | reverse complement strand
CGAGTGGAAATCTCTAGGCGTGCTACTTGGAGTCACCCCGGAGGCGGTTGCTCAAAATACGGTGATTCCGGTCGCACAACCTCAACCTCAACAGGCAGTTAATAAAGCTACTTCAAAGGTTATAAGTAAATCGAAATCAGCACCCCGAAAACAGGTTCGCAAAGTTAGATCGAGTGGTGGGCAGACGGTTGTGGTTGCAAAGGAGAAAGGGATAGTTTCTCGAATTTTTTCAACCATTGTTGTTTTTAGCGTGACCTGTATGCTGGTATGCGGGGTTATTGTTGGACTCTATTTTGCATTTCCTAGCAAAATAAGTCCAGTTTTGCAAAAGTTCGGAATTATAAGCAAAAAGCAGGACGCAAAAGAAACCATTAAGGTCGCGGTTTCTAAACAAAGCCCTGAGAATTCACTTGAAATAACTCTGAACGAAGAAGACTGGCAAAGGCTTCGATCTACAGATATAATAATACTTCCCATGGAAAAAGGCGATGGATTCAGAATTCTTTCTCCACCCGAGAAGGAAAGGGGTCTTAATGACAATGACCTAGAAGCATTAGTTCCTTTGTCTGGCAAAATCTTATCTCTTGATTTAACTCATGCTGAAATTAGCGATAAGGGACTTAAAGTGTTATCTAACCTTTCAGGTTTAAAGCGATTATATCTTGAAGGAAATAAAGGAATAACCGTTGACGGACTAGCTCAATTAAAGACTCTTGAAAATCTTACCTATCTGAATCTTGTACGAATCGAATTAAATGAAGAATTGGTTGATCTCTTAATTTCAATGGAAAATTTACGAGAAATTTATTTATACGACACCGGTCTAAATAAGGATTCCATTACCCGGCTTACAGAAGCACGCCCAAAGATATTTGTAAACGGAGGCTAAGCCTTTTTTGTTATAACTTTATTTTTTCTATCCGGAAAAAGTATTTTACAAATTGGGCATTCCAAGCCAAAGCAACTCCTAGCGGAACAATATTCTCTTCCATAATATATAATCTGAAGGTGTAATTCATTCCACCTTTCTTTTGGGAAATGTCTCTTCAGGTCCTTCTCTGTTTGCGTTACATTTTTACCATTGGTTAACTTCCATCTCTGGGCAAGTCGGTGGATATGAGTATCAACAGGAAATGCTTGAAAACCGAAGGCCTGGGCCATTACAACAGAAGCGGTTTTATGTCCTACACCAGGTAGTTCTTCAAGTTCTTCAAAGGTGCTAGGAACTTCACCATTATATTTTTTTATTAAAATGCCCGATAGTTGATGGATTGCTTTTGCTTTTCTAGGAGCTAATCCACAGGGGCGTACAATCAAATTGATCTGATCGACGGAAAGTTTGTTCATCGTTGCCGGATCTGATGCGAGCTGAAACAAAGCTGGAGTAATCAGATTGACTCTCGCGTCTGTACACTGAGCCGAGAGTAAGACAGCGATTAATAATGTGTAGGAGTCTTTATGGTCTAATGGAATGGCAGGGTTAGGGTATAGTCTAGCCAGTTCCTTTTCTACAAAAGCCGCTCGTTCATATAATTTCATTTTATCAAGTTGTATGAAAATTTCATTAATTACAATCGGAGAGGGTGAGACAATTTGTCTCAAATATGTAAATCTTATTTGATTTTGTCACTTCTTTTAATTTGATCAATCAGAGCTTCATTCACTATTGATGGGGATATGTGTTTAATTTGTTCTTTTTTACGAATCGGTACACAACTTGCAATAAAGTAATCATGAATATTGATCCCGAAAAATTCACTGAACTTGGAATTTCTGCTATTAAAGAAATGGCAGAGGTAGCGAAGAGAAATGGACAGCAAGAAGTTGAAGTCTGGCATTTGTTATCAGCCTTGATTGGTCAGGAGAACGGAATTGTACCTGCTTTATTAGATGAGATGGGAGTTGGTATGGCAGCTGTACAACTCGGTCTTCAACGAGAGCTTAAGAATTTACCAAAAATTGCAGGAGATGTGAATACATCAAGATCTTATGCATCGGCAGCTCTTACAGAAGCGATTGAGAAAGGACAAAAAGTTTCCGTTGAAATGCAGGACGACTATGTAAGTACGGAGCATCTTTTACTTGGATTAGCCTCAATTGGTAAACCGTCCACTTTTAAACAATTCCTAAAAAACTTTGATCTTTCTGAAAAGAAGATAAAGGAAACTCTTCAAACTCTTAGGGGTGGGCAGAAAATAAATTCTCGTACTCCAGAGAATTCTTTTCGAGCACTCAAAAAATACGGTATCGACTTAGTCGAACAGGCTAAATCAGGAAAACTTGACCCCGTGATTGGAAGGGATTCTGAGATTCGTCGGGTCATTCGTATCCTTTCTCGGAAAACTAAGAATAATCCAGTCCTTATTGGTGAACCGGGGGTGGGGAAGACGGCAATCGTAGAAGGTCTCGCTCAAAGAATTGTCCGCGGAGATGTACCTGAAGGACTTAAAGATAAGACTATTTTCACGCTTGAGATGAGTTCGCTATTAGCGGGCGCCAAATTTCGTGGCGAATTTGAGGAGCGTCTCAAGGCGGTACTGAGTGAAGTCAGTAAGGCAGACGGACGTATAATTCTTTTTATTGATGAAATGCATACCATTGTAGGAGCCGGTAAAGCCGAAGGTGCAATCGATGCGGGTAACATGCTTAAACCAATGCTAGCTAGGGGAGAGCTTCGTTGCATTGGCGCAACTACTCTTAATGAATACCGTCAACATGTTGAAAAAGATGCCGCCTTAGAAAGGCGCTTTCAAACTGTTTTGGTCGAACAGCCCGATATTGAAGACACCATATCTATTTTACGCGGTTTGCGTGAACGGTTTGAGATTCACCATGGGGTTAATATTCGAGATGAGGCTCTGGTCAATGCAGCGGTTCTTTCTAATCGTTACATTTCCGATCGTTTTCTCCCTGATAAGGCAATTGATTTAATCGATGAAGCCTGTGCGATGATTCGTACGGAGCTGGATAGTATGCCTTCTGAGCTCGACGAAGTTAGCCGACGCGTGCTTCAACTTGAAATTGAAGAAACTGCACTTAAGCAGGAAAAAGATAAGGCCAGTAAGGATCGTTTGGAAATTCTTCGTAAAGAATTGGGTAATGCACGAGATAAGATGGAAACAATTAAGCGCCAATGGGAAAACGAACGGAAGGGAATCGATGATGTCCGCGTGTTACGTGAGCAAATTGAAACTATGCGATCCGAAATGGAGCGAGCCGAGCGAGCCTATGACTTGAACCTGGTAGCTGAACTTAAACATGGTAAGTTACCTACACTTGAAGCTGAATTAGAGAAACTAGAGAAGGCGGATAAGAAGGATGATTCGATCTTAAAAGAAGAAGTAACTGCTGAGGAAATTGCTGAGATTGTAGCTCGTTGGACCGGCGTTCCAGTAACCAAGCTGATTGAAGGAGAACGTGAAAAAATTCTTCGTTTGCAAAGTATTTTACATGAACGTGTGATTGGTCAAAATGAGGCGGTTGAGGCCGTTTCCGAAGCCATCCTTCGTGCACGAGCTGGGATTAAGGATCCAAATCGCCCGATCGGTTCCTTTCTCTTTCTAGGCCCAACTGGGGTGGGTAAGACTGAACTGGCCAAGACACTCGCCGATAGTCTATTTGACAGCGAGAATAATGTCGTTCGTATTGACATGTCTGAGTATATGGAAAAGCACTCAGTGGCTCGTTTGATCGGGGCACCTCCAGGATATGTGGGCTATGAGGAAGGGGGCCAATTAACAGAAGCGATTCGTCGAAAGCCTTATTCTGTTTTATTGTTTGATGAAATCGAGAAGGCACATCCTGATGTTTTTAATGTATTGTTACAATTGATGGACGATGGAAGGCTTACTGACTCTCAAGGTAGAACGGTGGATTTTAAAAATGTGGTGGTTATTTTGACATCCAATGTAGGGAGTCGTTACTTGCAGGATAATTTTATTGATAATGAAATTTCCGAATCTGCCCGCGAATCCGTAATGGCTGATCTTCGGGATCATTTCCGCCCCGAGTTTTTGAATCGGATTGACGACGTAGTGCTCTTTAAGCCTCTCTCACTCGAGGAGATTACCGAGATTGTAGACCTTCTGCTTGCTGGTCTAAATAAGCGTCTTGAGGATCGTAAGGTCGCGGTTGTTTTTACCGATGCAGCCAAGAAGTGGATTGGGGAAAAGGGATATGATCCAACTTACGGTGCTCGTCCTTTAAAAAGATTTCTGCAGAAACAAGTTGAGACACAACTTGCCCGTGCTTTGGTTGCAGGAGAAGTGGAAGAGGGTAGCAAGGTCACCTTTTCAATCAAAGATGACGGCTTGGTTATGAAGGTTTCATAAATTAATTTTAATCTCTAATTAGGCTTTAGTTTAAGAAAGGATTTAGATTGTTTAATTTTTTTGGTTAGATAATTTAAAATTTAAATTCGATTTGTTATGAAATTCACCTTCCTCCCCTTTTTTCTTGCAACCTTCTTTCTCGTGGGTTGCGGAAATGAAAAATCTTCTTCTTCTCAATCCGCAAGTCTGGAATTACCTTCCTTAATTCCGGAGATTGATGTAGTCGGGTCGATGCTGAAGTCCGTATCCCTTAAATTCAATCAAGGCAGTAGTTGATTACTTTGAATCGGTCATTCAGAATGAAGCCCAAGAGATCAAGTAAAATAAAAGCCTAAGTATCTTTCAAAAGTAAAGGTAAGATAAGCAAGGTTTCCCTTTTTAATTTTGTGCCTGACTAGTCTTCATTTCATAAGGTCGTTAACCGACCTTTCAATCACTCGTCGGTTCACAAGCAGATAAAGAATGCTATAAACTGCAAGGTACGAAAGTGTGTTCAAATTAAATCCAGATTCAACTGAAAGACTGGGGTCAAGCACTTTGGCCTGATTGATAAGAGCCACTTTACATAAATAACCAGCCAATATAGAAGAGGATAAAATGATCAGGAAGAGGTGAAGAAAACGGGCAAAAAAGACTTGGGATACTTGAGATTCGGAGAATCCAAGTAATAGTAGGTTTTTTGCTTGTTCACTTGCACGCGAAACCAAAAGGCGAAAACTAGCTGCAAAAGTGGCGATTGAAAGCAAAGAGAGAAGGGCGCCAATCCCTACCATTCCTAAAAAGGCTGAACGAATCGCTTTCTTGACGAAATCCTGCTCAGGGAATTCTCGATTGATTTCGTAGCTTTTTTCTTGGATGCAATTCAAGAATTCAACACTTGGATTCTCAGCGATTTCAAGAATGATACGGGATGGACCCGAAGTTTTCTTTTTATTGAGAATTGCTTGGGCCGCTGGCATTCGCTCGGCGGGATTTTCCAAAGATGAAATTTCCCAGTTTTCAAAGTCAGGTTCACTCTGAAGATTAGGGATAGAAGAACGGGTGATGGGAGGTCCTTCAATGAAGCCATTTTTCCAAAGAAATACAAAATCATTGGCTTCAGGTTGACCAAATTTATCATTGGCCCATTGAAGAAAGTTTGCCGGTACGAGAACGCTATTAATTCGTTTACTGAATGCTACGAACCTTCCTTCAAGTGTGGTCTCTCTTTGCTTTCCAATAAAGAGTTCAATTGGCATTCCGGTAGCCGCTTGGGTTGAAAGAGCGGGATATTCAACCCGAGAAGGAGCGAGGCCAAAATTCCAAAGGTCGAGGTAGAATTTAGGTACCATGATGGGAACGATGTTCGAGTTTTCTTCCCAGTGCCATTCTTCGGGGATAAAATCAAGGAATTCATCTGGGATAGATTCAAAAAATAAATCTGTCTTTGCTGCCGCACCCAGACCGACTTTTCCTGATGGCCAGATATAGAGAGTAAGAGGGAATTGATTGCGGGTAAATCCGCCAATTCGTTTCACGCCTTGCAGGCTTTTAATTTCTTCCAATTCTTCTTGGGTGAAACTTTGTTCATTTTTACCCAGATTGATTAATGCTCCGCCTTCGACTTTTTTGTTAAGAGTGAAATAGTTTTTGGATTCTTCACTTTCATTAATAAATTTGTTGGCATCTTGGTAGAGTTGAATTGCGAGAATTAAAAGGGTGGAACCGATTAAACAACCAAGCGAGGCAATCCATAATTCACGGCTAGGACCGGATACTCGGAGGCAGGCATTTAAACAATTTTTGGAGAATAGTTTACTCACAATAATAGAATTCTATCGAAAGAAAGGGGAGGTTTTTCTTCTAATGAAGTGAGTATAAAAGTGGCGTTGTTAGCTCGGGTAACTTCTTCGATCAAAGAACAGGCGAGTGCTTCGTTCTCTTGATCAAGGTGACTGAACGGTTCATCAAGAAGTAAAAGTTGAAACGGTTTAGATAAGGCTCGAATTAATGCAATTCTTTGACGTTGACCATAAGATAGAGTGGCGACCTGTTGGGTAAGGAAACTTTTCATGCCAAGTCGGTCCGCCATTTCTTCAGTAGAGGGAGATTTTGGATTAGCTTGGGGTATTAGATTGATATTTTCGTGGGCAGTGAGTAACGGGAAGAGTTTTAGTTCCTGAAAGAGGAGAGTTATCTGTTCGCTCCTTGAAGTTGTCCAGTCGTCTGAATTCTTCTGACGAATGTTTTGTCCATCAATAGTAACTTCACCAGTAAAATCATTACGAAGTCCGTACAAAATGTGAAGTAGGGTAGACTTTCCTTTACCTGAGTGAGCGGATACGAGAGTGAAGCTATTGGGTTCGATTTTTAATTCAGTTCCCCAAACTTCTGAACGCTTGATCATCTCCTTAGGGATCGGGTTTGGTTCAACTTGTTTGAATTCAATCAGCATGGGAGTAAAGATAGAAGATTTTGATGAAAGATCCCATTTTCTTCAATTTTATTCAACTGAGCAACAGAAAGAATCTCTTTTTGAAAAGTCGAGAAATCAGGTAATTTTTGCTCACTTGGAAAAATCCGTAGTGGGTAATCAGTTCCCCAGAGAATTTTTTTGTACCCAACCACATCAATTAATTTTCGATAAAGACTTGAGTCATAGAGTAAGGGACAAGCGGCAAGGTCGTAGTAGACATTTTTCAACTCGGATCGAACTTTTGAATTAAGCTCATAAAAAGGAAAAAGCCCACCGGCATGAGCGAGAATGATTTTAAGCTCAGGGAATTCACGCGCAAGCCAGAGGAAATCTTCGAATGGAGTAGGGATACGTCCTGGATAGTCGTGCCCAACAGGTTCTGTAACATGGAAATTAATGGGCCAGCCTTCTTCGGAAGCAAACTTTATACATTTTAGCCATGCTGGGTCTTGCATGGTAAAACCCTGCACACCGAGATGGATTTCACCTATTCCCACAAATCCTTGATCCAGTCTCTTTTTAAGTTCATCGATTGGATTTGGAATGTTTGGATGTAGGGATGCAAATGCATAAAATCTCTCCGGATCTTCCTTAATCCACTGGGCATGCCAATCATTATGTTGGATACAGGTGTCGGGGTTTTCCCAATACCAACCGAGGAGAACAGCCTGATCTACAGCACCATTATCCATATCTGTAATCATCCTATCTCGGGATGACCAACCCTGTAATTTTGGTCCATTAGTCGGTGCCACTAACTCGAGCCAATGGGGTTCACCCTGTTGCTGAGCAAATTCCTTGGGATTTAAGAAAACTTCAACTGGGTATCGATGGGTATGAGCATCAATCATTTTCTGAAATTTTGAAACATAATCCAAATTGCTAAATTAATGGATAAGAATGACCAATCAAATTTAACCCTAAAAAAAGGGCTAGGTGAAGAATTTATTATACGGAGTTTATTTGGTGGTTTGACGATTCAAGCTTTCGTACTAATGCAGCTTCCACAAAGGATGCAAATAAAGGGTGCGCTTTATTGGGCTTTGATTGAAACTCTGGATGAAACTGTACGGCTACAAACCAAGGATGATTCTTTACTTCGATAATTTCGACAAGATCGCGGTCTGGATTAGTTCCTGATACAACGAGTCCAGCTTTTTCAAACTGTTCGCGATATTTATTATTAAATTCAAAACGATGACGATGTCTTTCGGAAATATTTTCTTTTTCATAGGCTGCGTAGGCTAAACTTTCCTTGGCCAGAGTGCATGGCCAAGCACCTAACCTCATGGTAGCCCCCTTATCTTTAATCTCCTGTTGTTCCCCCATTATATCAATTACTGGATGAGGTGTGTTGGGATTAAATTCTGTGCTATTTGCATCTGTTAATCCAAGTTGATTTCTGGCAAAGTCAATTACAGCGATTTGCATGCCTAAGCACAGTCCAAAGTAGGGAATATTATTTTCACGAGCAAAACGAGAGGCAATAATTTTTCCTTCCGTTCCACGATCACCAAATCCTCCTGGAACAAGAATGCCGTCGAGGTCAGACAATAATTCATCCGGACCTTCTTTTTCGATATCTTCAGCATCAATGTAAGAAACTTCAACTGCGCAATCATTTCGAATCCCACCATGAACAATTGATTCGTTTACTGAGAGGTAGGAGTCTTGTAAGTCCATGTACTTCCCCACCATACCAATCTTGATCTTATGCTTCGGATTTAGAAGGCGATGGACAACCTCTTCCCAGTCATCCTGTTTGGGAGCAGGTGCATCGAGTCCAAGAATGGTAATGACTAATTCGTCAAGACCTTCTTTTTTGAGCATATGGGGAAGTTCGTAAATGGAATGGCTAACATCTTGCTCTTCGATGACCGCTTCTTTTTTGACGCTGCAGAATAAGCTGATCTTCTCCCTAATCTCCTCAGTAATTGGCTGTTCGGTCCGGCACACTAATATATCGGGTTGAATTCCGATTTCCCGAAGTTTTGCAACACTTTGTTGAGTGGGCTTGGTCTTCAGTTCTCCTGCCGCCCGAAGTGTGGGAAGGAGGGTCATGTGTAAAAAGAGAACATTTGCTTTCCCTACCTCAGATGCAAATTGCCTCATTGCTTCAGTGAAAGGGAGTCCTTCAATATCTCCGATAGTTCCACCAATTTCGGTAATTAAAACATTAACCCCTTCACCGGCTGCATAAATTCGATCTTTGATCTCATTGGTTACATGAGGAATTACCTGAACAGTTTTTCCAAGATATTCTCCCCTTCTTTCTTTACGGATGACCGATTCGTAAATTTGTCCGCTAGTTAAATTATTAAATCTGGAAAGCTTGCCAGAAGTGAATCGTTCGTAGTGGCCAAGATCTAAGTCAGTTTCCGCCCCATCATCAAGCACATAGACTTCACCATGCTGGAATGGACTCATCGTTCCTGGATCTACATTTAAATAGGGATCAAATTTTTGAATTCTGGTGGTTAATCCTCTTTGTTCCAATAGTGCACCCAAAGATGCAGCGGTTAAGCCTTTTCCTAAGGATGAGACAACTCCCCCGGTAATGAATATATATTTCATTGTATGAATTTCACTTCTATTGAAAAGAAAGCCTGTCTCTAAGTGTGGCAACAAAGATTTTCAAAAGTTGTTGATTTATTACCAAGAATTAAAATTTTTTAAACATACTTGCGGAAATTCCATTAATACTTCTAATTAAAGATGCATATTTAATTTTAATACAATCTTTGTACTCGTCAAATGTTTGTCCTCTCTTCAATTTAGAATAACTTTCTATTATGTTCAATTCGTCGCTCGGAAAAAAATACCTCATGGCACTGACTGGATTGGTGCTCATTGGCTTTGTGTTTGTTCACATGGCAGGTAATCTCCAGGTGCTTGCCGGTCAGGCTCAGATTAATTCCTACGCTCATTCACTTCAAACTTTACCATGGTTTGTTTTGTGGGGTTCACGGTTGTTTCTACTCGCTTCAGTTGTGATCCACGCCTGGACTGCTTATTCCTTGATATTGGAAAATCGTAAGGCTCGACCCAACAAAAATGAAGTTGAAGTGACTAAACGTGCAAAATGGTCCTCTTTGAGAATGGGCTTAACTGGTTCGATTCTACTCGCTTTTATTGTTTTTCATCTCCTTCACTTCACCATTCGTACAATCTATCCGGAATATGCCGAGATGATGACAACGGTCGGATCAACAGACGATGTGAAAATTCACGATGCATTTTCAATGATTCTCGCTGGATTTAAACATGATGTTATTTCTATATTTTATGTTGTCGCTATGTTTTTGCTTTGCAGGCACCTAGCTCATGGGTTTTCAAGCGTGTTTCAATCGATTGGTTTACGAACTGAGGCATTGCAAAAAAAGCTCGATTTAGTTGCTTCTGGTTATGCATGGCTTATTTTTGCAGGATTTTCAGTAGTACCTATCAGTGTACTCGTGCAAAAGTACGAAATATACGAATTTTATGACTCTTCTTTTTTCGTCTCCGAAGTTACTGAAGAAACCAACACCCCGAACCTATTGAATAATGAATCTTGATTCTCAAACCCCTGAAGGTCCCTTATCAGAAAAATGGGATAACCATCGTTTTTCTTCCAAGCTCGTCAATCCAGCCAATAAAAGAAAATACCGAATCATCGTAGTTGGGTCAGGTCTAGCCGGGGGTGCGGCCGCGGCAACTCTAGGTGAATTAGGTTATCAAGTAGATTGTTTTTGTTACCAAGACACTCCACGACGAGCTCACTCAATTGCGGCACAGGGTGGAATCAATGCGGCTAAGAATTATCAAAATGACGGGGATAGTATTCATCGGCTTTTCTATGACACTGTAAAAGGTGGTGATTTTCGTTCCCGCGAAGCTAATGTTTATCGATTGGCTCAAAACAGTACCAATATTATTGATCAATGTGTGGCTCAAGGTGTTCCATTTGCACGTGAGTACGGGGGGCTTTTAGCTAATCGTTCTTTTGGTGGTGCACAGGTAAGCCGTACTTTTTATGCACGAGGGCAAACTGGTCAACAGTTGCTCTTGGGTGCTTACAGTGCACTGAGTCGTCAAATTGCATCCGGACAGGTTAAGATGCATACTCGGCAAGAGATGTTAGATATGGTTAAAGTGGATGGTCATGCCAAAGGAATTATTACTCGTAATCTAGTAACTGGTGAGGCCGAGGCTTGGACTGCAGATGCCGTGCTTATTTGTACCGGTGGGTATGGAAATGTTTATTATTTATCAACCAATGCGGCAGGATGTAATGTGACTGCCGCTTATCGTGCCCATCGCCGTGGGGCAGGGTTTGCTAACCCTTGCTTCACTCAGATTCATCCGACTTGTATACCGGTGGCAGGGGATCATCAATCCAAGTTGACTTTAATGTCGGAATCTCTTCGAAACGATGGTCGGGTATGGGTTCCACTAGACAAGGAAAATTGCCCCAAGAATCCTAACGATATTGGGGAGGAATTAAGGGATTATTTTCTCGAAAGGAAGTATCCGAGTTTTGGAAACCTTGCACCCAGAGATATTTCAAGTAGGTCGGCCAAAGAAGCGTGCGATGAGAGCCGTGGTGTGGGTCCAGGTGGACGTGGCGTGTACCTTGACTTTGCTGACTCAATATCTAGACTTGGAGAATCAGCTATTCGTGAAAGATATGGAAATCTTTTTCAAATGTATGAAAGAATTACTGGCGAGAATGCCTATCAGCGGCCGATGAGAATTTATCCCGCTATTCACTATACAATGGGTGGATTATGGGTGGACTATAATTTGCAAAGTACGGTCCCAGGTTGCTTTGTTTTAGGAGAAGCGAATTTTTCAGATCATGGTGCCAATCGATTGGGGGCAAGTGCTCTCATGCAGGGGTTGAGCGATGGTTATTTTGTAATTCCCTACACTGTTGGAAATTATCTTGCTAATGTTGGTGCCGGTTCGATCAGCCCAGACGGTCCTGAAGTAAAGGAAGTGTTGGAATCAGTTAAGGAACGAACTAGTCAGCTACTTTCTCCCGACGGAAAAAAATCTGCGAGATCCTACCATAAAGAATTGGGGCAAATTATGTGGGAGTATGCTGGTATGGCTCGAAATGCAACGGGATTACAAAAAGCGATCGGAGAAATTCAAAACTTACGGGAAGACTTTAACAAGGATTTATTAGTTCCAGGTACTGGAGATCGATTAAATGTTGAATTGGAACGGGCTGGTCGGGTTCGTGATTTTATCGATTTTGGAGAACTTCTTTGTCGGGATGCCTTGGAAAGAAACGAATCCTGTGGTGGTCACTTTAGAGAAGAGTTTCAAACCGCGGAAGGTGAGGCCACACGAGATGACGAAAACTTCGCTCATGCCGCCGTGTGGGAGTATAAGGGTGAAGGCAAAAAACCAGTTCGCCATCAGGAAGAGTTACAGTACGAAAACATCAAACTTGCTGTTCGTAGTTACAAGTAAGAAACGACCATGAAACTTACCTTAAAAATTTGGAGACAGAATGGGCCAAGTGAAAACGGGTCTTTTGAGTCTCATATTTTAAACGATGTTTCTGAAGATTCTTCTTTTTTAGAGATGCTTGATCAATTGAATGAGCAACTTCTTGAAGAAGGACAAGAACCAGTCGCTTTTGATCATGACTGTCGTGAGGGAATTTGTGGAACATGTTCTCTTACAATAAATGGGTATGCTCACGGACCTGAGAATTCAACGACAACTTGTCAGCTCCACATGAGAAAATTTAGTAATGGAGAAACGATCACTATTGAACCTTTCCGAGCAAAGGCATTCCCGGTCGTTCGTGATTTAATTGTAGATCGTTCGGCCTTCGATCGAATTATTCAATCAGGTGGTTTTATTTCGGTCCGTACTGGAAGCGCTCCAGATGGAAATGCGATACCAATTTCTAAGGTCGATGCGGATAGTGCAATGGATGCGGCGGCCTGTATTGGATGTGGAGCTTGCGTGGCTTCCTGTAAAAATGCTTCGGCGATGCTATTTACTTCAGCCAAGGCGGCCCATCTTAATCTACTTCCCCAAGGACAGGCAGAAAAAGATGCTCGAGTTCTTAATATGGTAAATACTATGGATAAATCTGGCTTTGGTAATTGCAGAAATTATGGTGAATGTACCGCTGCTTGCCCCAAAGATATCTCCTTAGACTATATTGCTAAACTTAATCGTGATCACGCCAAAGCAAAGATTAAGCAAATATTTTCATAATTGTTGCTCGATTTTTGATTGATTAAGGTTGCGAGGAATCCTTTCGTTTGGAAGATTCCAAATTATGTCAATAAATGAAAAGCAAGCAAGTTGGGGTGGACGGTTTTCTGAACAGCCCGATCTTCTTATGCAGGTATTTGGTGAATCAGTTTCTTTTGATCAGCGACTTGCTCCCTATGATCTTAAGGGTAGCTTAGGGCATGCCTCTATGCTTAATCATGTCGGTCTATTGACTGATAGTGAATTCACGGAAATTAAAGCTGGGATTGAACAGTTATTCGATGAAATCAAATCACCTAGCTTTTCATGGAAGCTGGAACTGGAAGATGTTCATATGAATCTCGAACAGGCATTACTCGAAAAAACGCCTGCCGCAGCTAAACTACACACTGGAAGAAGTCGTAATGATCAAGTGGCTACGGATATGCGTTTGTTCTTTAAAGATGCATGTAAGCAACTGAGTGGGAAACTAGAAATTGCCATGACCGCTATTCTCGGACTCGCAAAGCAATATGCTATTTTACCTATTCCTGGTTATACTCATTTGCAACGGGCTCAACCGGTGACTGTGGGGCATCACCTGCTTGCTCATATGGAGGCTTTGGGGCGCGATCATGAACGATTTTCCCAAGTTTCCAATCATGCGAATGTATGCCCCCTTGGCTCAGGTGCAATCGCAGGTTCTACCTTGCCGCTTGATCGAGCTTTTACAGCGAAGGCTTTGGATTTTGTTGATGAGTCTGGAGAACCGAGAATCACGGCGAATGGTATGGATGCAGTCGCAGACCGAGATGTCTTCCTTGAGTTTGCTATGGCGTGCGTTAATTGTTCCCTCCATCTATCTCGTCTATCTGAAGATATTATCTTATGGAACTCTACGGAATTCGGATTTATACAATTGCCCGACACATTCACCACCGGTTCCTCGCTTATGCCCCAAAAGAAGAATCCAGATTCCTTCGAACTAATTCGTGGTAAAACCGGGCGAATAGTAGGAAATCTTCAAAACCTCTGTGTTGCCATTAAAGGACTTCCTCTTACTTACAACCGTGATTTACAAGAAGATAAACCTCCAGTTTTTGATTCATTTGATCAATTGAGTATGTGTTTAGCGGTGGTGGCGGGTTGCTTATCCGATTCAACTTTTGATGAAGAAAAATGTCGTGCGGCAGCATCAGACCCACTTCTTTTAGCTACAGATCTCGCTGATTACTTAGTGGAGCGTGGAGTCCCTTTTCGTTCCGCCCATCATTATATTGGTGAATTAGTTGCTTTGTCGGAAAAACAAAAAATTCCGCTCCCGGAATTGGATCAAGTTGAGGTAATCAAGATTTGCCCTGAACTGGGGGAGGATTGGCGAGAGGTGTTTGATTTAAAACGTGCTTTTTCTATGAGGGAAAGGCCAGGTATGCCAGGACCTTCCGAAATAAAGGGACGGATTCAACACTGGGAAAAACTACTCTCTTCTTAAAAATCTATGGGCTTTTTTCGAGCCAGTTTATCTCTTAGTTTTGTGCTCTTGAGTACATTACTTTGGTCCAAAACTTGGACCACAAATACGGGAAGCAAGTCCGAGGGTGAACTCTTTGAAGTTCTTGGTGACCGGATAGGTTTATCGATCAAGGGGAGGGAATATCATTTTTCTTTATCTCGTTTTATTCAGTCAGATCAGGAGTATGTTCGAAACTGGAAAAAAGTAGTCCGATGTCCTGTGTGTTCAAAAAGCCTGGGCACTCGTATAATCAATGCAGGTGGAGTTAAATATCACACTTCATGTTTCAGATGTATGGTTTGTCGTTCCGGATTCAAAGGGGGGGATCAATTTCGCCGTGATGCATGGAAGGGAATGGTACATGTTAAGCATTTCGAATCCACCGGATTATGTGGTACATGTTCACGAATTTTTGTGAAACGGGAGGCACATCCCAAACAATTTTTTGCGGATAGCAGAATGAGTTGTGCATCCTGCTTAAAAGACGGTGTCTTTGAAACTAAGATTTTAAATGAAGTTGAAGATAGGGTATGGCAAACTTTGACTCGTATCGGTATTTCTAAACCGACGGGAAAACTTTCAATTCGTTTGGTAGATCGGGGACTTCTCAATCAGGAAGCCTTAAAGATTAATGCACGAGGTAACCTTAGAGGATTGACTTTAACCAAATATAAGATTGTGAAAGGTGGTCGAAATCCGGGGACAACTTTCGACCATCGAATCTACATCCTATATGGATTACCCTACATAGAATGTGAATCAGTATTAGCTCATGAATTTGCACATGTTTGGCTAAATGAACGATTTGTTGAATCAACTCCACCCGTGGTGGAAGGCTTTTGTAATTTGGTTTCCTCTGAAGTATTAAAAAAAGAGAAGAGTAAACTAGCTTCGGTTCTATTAGAGAATTTACAAAATAACACCAGTCTTGCTTACGGAGTAGGGTATCGAAAAATGAAAGCCAATTTGGCGAAAAAAAACTGGAATCAAGTCCTTTCGGAAATGAAAAGCAAATCAAAACTACCCAAACTAAAATGAAAATTGACTCACACCATCACTTTTGGCAATACGACCCGATAGAATATTCATGGATGAATGAAAAAATGGCTATCCTTAAAAAGGATTATGGCCCTGAACATTTATTGGAAGAAATTACTAAAATGGGAATTGATGGAGTGGTTTCAGTACAAGCGTCTCAATCAATTAAAGAAACAGATGATTTATTATTTCATGCCCAGAATCATGATTTTATTAAAGGAGTAGTGGGCTGGTTTCCCCTTGTTGATCCAAGGGTAGAAACACTTTTAGAAAGCTATGCGGCGAATCCATGGCTCAAGGGGGTGAGGCATGTGGTACAGGATGAACCTGATGATCGTTTTATTCTTGGATCGGATTTTAATCGTGGTGTTTCTGTGCTCAAGGATTTTGATCTGGTATATGATATTCTAATTTATGAAAGGCAATTATCAGCCTCTATAGAATTTGTTGATCAACACCCTGAATTAATTTTTGTACTCGATCATATAGCCAAGCCAAAAATTATCGAAGCTCTATTTGAGCCATGGGCGATGCAGATGAAGGATCTTTCCAAACGGAGTAATGTTTACTGTAAGTTATCTGGTATACCGACTGAAGCTGATTGGCACCATTGGAGTGCTAATGATTTACATCCATACATGGATATAGCCTTGGATTGTTTTGGTCCAAAAAGAATGATGTTTGGATCGGATTGGCCTGTAGCTAGACTTGCAATTGAGTATAAAAAATGGGTAGAGATTTGCCGTGCATTCATATCCAAATTATCTCCAGATGAACAGGCAGACATCGAAGGAGGAACTGCAATTAAGGTTTATAAATTATAATCCTTATCTTTGGTATATGGGTAAGTAATGGTACTTAACTGCCAAAGCAAGAATTGCCAAAGTAGTGGAATAAACTTCACCTGCTCCAGCTTCTGAACCGCTCCCAATCCACGATCCATTATCTCGCTGCATTTCCAGAAGAATTTTTTCTACCTCCTCACGTGCATTTTTTGCATAGTCTTCACCTCTTTGATACATACCTTGTGCATAATAGTAGGTTCCATAGAAGAAAAACTTACGCTTCTTTTCTGGTTTATTTTCCCTAAGCCAGTCAGCTGCGCCAAGTACAAACGGGGATTCGTACTGTCCACAAACTTGCATAGCCAATAGTCCTGCGGACGATGTAGTATATTCAGCAGATCCGCCCGGTTGGTAAGAAAAACCAGACTTTTTATTCGTAGGACTGCCGTCCTCAGAAATCTTTGATTTATAAGAACGCTCTAAATAAGCAATAGCATCTGATATTGAAGAAGAGGGTACTTCTAAGCCAGAATTTTTAGCTGAACGTAAAGCCATAAGTTGCCAGACAGAAACAGATAAATCTGCGTCTCTTGCATCTGGATTGTACCTCCAACCTCCCTGCTGAGCTGGACTTTTTTTAACTTTTTGTGCACGCAAAATTAAGTTAATCGCTTCTTGGCATTGATCTTTAATTTTTTTATCGGTGGATTTATCTACCCCCATCCCAAGCATTTCTGAAAGAGTAAGTGTAACAATTCCATGGCCATACATTCGCCCCCCATTCTTATTTCCAAAATAACCTTGATCGTCCTGATTTTCATCCTTGAGGATAAAATTTAATGCATTTTTCATCGCCCGGCCGAATTCATTCGGGTGTATCGGTTGATGTCCCACTGCCGCCATTGCCATAAGAGAAAGAGCCGACATCGCAGTTTGTTTACCCCGATCATGAATGGAACCATCTTCGTTCTGTTTTTTAAGGATGAAGCGAATGCCTTTTTCAATCGCCTCATCAACTTTATCCTTTTTGAAAGGATTTTCCCAAGCGAGGTTTTCATTTTGGTCAGGAACTTGGGAATAGATGAAATTAATATCAAAAAATCCCAATACCAAACAAAGAAGAGCCTGTTTTTTAAAAATTAAATAAAATGGTTTAATATTTTTCATCATTTCACTTTACGGGCCTTACTCGCCATTGCCTGAAAATACGCCTCTACTCGGTTTCGATAATCTCCAGATATATTCTCTCTTGGTGCTTCCATAAGATCTTTGGCTAACTTTGGAGGAAGTTTGCCCCACTGTTCAAATTTTTCTTCATCTAGCTCGGGAATTTTTTGGAAGGTTGAATCTTCGTCTTCCATGTAAACTCCATCATTAGATTGAAGAGAATTTTGAGGATTTAAAGAATTTTGAATCGGTGCTCTGGCTTGTGCCATTGCCTGCGCTTGTGCTTTGGAGGCCTCAGCCAATGCACGTGCCGCTTCAGTCATTGCTTGAGCAGTCGCAGTTGAGAGACTAGGGTTCCCGCCTCGGTTTCCACCGAAACCATTTCCTGGCCCTTGTCCTGGGATTGGCTCACTTGGTGTGCCTGGTTCTGCTGATTGAGTTTCGTTTGGATTTTCCGCAAAGTTGTCAGTGGGTTGTCCATTGTCAGATTTACTGGGAGTAAGCTCCTCCTCCTGGGTCAAAGGATTAGTAGATGTATTCAAAGCCTGATCCAGAAAATCCAAAGTCTGGGCTAGTGCTTGTCCAATTTCGGGAGAATCTAAGGGGATATCTGAGAATTGGTTATTTCCTTTATCATCATCAGTTGATCCCTGATTTTCTGCTTCAGGAATGCCCTGAGCTTCAGAGGTGGATCCTGATTCAGCCTCTACTGAATCGGTATTAGCTAATTCCATGCTTTCACCTGAATCATTGGGAGTGGAAGAGTTTGCTCTTGAACTTTCTTCTAATTCAGAATCCAAGTTGTCCAAATTAGTAATTATTTCTTCGAGTGCATTGGCGGTATTGGCAAGAGCCTCACTAGGAGAGGTTGCGGTTTTTTCATTACCATTAATATCAGCCAGCACCGCGTCTTCGGGAAAGTTTTCGATAAATTCGTCGGCAGATTTCACGAGTTCAGTTGCAGTCTCGGCGATTAGCTTTTTTTGTTCAGCCTCTTTTTTAGCTTCACCCGCTTCACTTTGTGCTTTTTGAGACTCTTGTTTGCTCTTGCTTGCCTTCTGTTCAAGAGACTCTTGATTCTTCGTAGCTAGTTCTAACTCTTGCTCCGTTTTTTGTGCATTAGAAAGTGCCGTTTTTGCATCTGACTTTGCAAGCTGAGCTGCTTCTTGGAGTTTGGTATCATTCGGAACTTGGCTTGCTTTTTCAGAAGCTTCCTTGGCGCTTTGGTCCGTTTTTTGGGCAAGGTCATTTTTCTGTTTAGATTCCTTAGTCAAAGAATCTGCCTTCTGTTTTGCTTCCTTAGCCTTTTGCATCGCTTCTTGAGCTTGTTGATTTTTGCTTTCGGATTTTTGCTTTGCTTTTACTTGGCTGGTTTCGGCTTGATTCGCTTCCTTAGAAAATTCTGCCTCTGCTTTCCTTACTTCCTGTGCAAATTGATCTGCGGTACTTTTAATTTGTTCTAAACTGGTTTCCTTATCCAATGAAGCTAATGTCTTGTCCGCTGTTCCTTCTAACGATTCACTCGCCTTTTTACTTACACTCTTTTCTGCCAACTCCTTGGCTTCCTCGGCAAGGTCTTTCAATTCGTTGGAAAGAGCTTTATTTTGTAAAGCTTGTGCGGTTTCGGGAATTTCCTTTTCAGCTAAGTTTTTTGTTTGTTCAGCAATTTCACTGATTACTTGAGCAGCTTCTTTATTTTCAAGCCTATCTTCATGCCGAGCAGTTCGAGCTAGATCTTCGCTGGAATCAAAAGCTTTCTCTGCAATTACTTCTTGTTCATTCATAGCTTTAACGAGTTCTTCCTTGGGTGTATTTCCCTCTTTTCCAAGCTTTTTCAAAGATTCAGCAATAGCGTCAACTTTTTTTTCTAGTGCGGCCGCAATTTTGGAAGCCTCTTCTGCTTTCAGATTTGCTTGTTTTGCCGCATTCTGGGCTTTCTTTTTTTCCTGAGGTTTTTCAAAGGCCTGCGCTCGTTCTTCATTTATCTTGGCTATTTCTTTGCTCTTTTCAGTATCTTCTCTTTGGTCTTTCGTTTCAATTTTAGCCTCTTCCAGTTTTTTATTTACGATTATTTCTTCATCTTTGGCTTTATTTGCGAGTGCTGCCTTTTTGTCTGTGTTTTCCTTCGCTTCTTTCGCTTGAGTCTTGGCTTCTTCTTTTTCTTTTTGGGCAATTTGATTATCAGGTTGAAGGGATGCATCCTTTGCAACTTGCTCAGCCTTCTTTTCTTTAAATCTTTGCTTTTCCTTGGCTTGCTCGGCTAGGGCCACCGCTTTAGCTGTTTTTTCCCAGGCTTTCTCAGCTTCCTTAGTAAGGTCTTTTTCTTTTTGCTCTTGGGTAGAAAGTGCTTGGTTGGCTTCTTCTAAATTATCTTTAGCAAGGGCGGCATTCTTCTGGGCCTGTTCTAAATCCTGGTTTGCTAGTTTATTTATATCTTCTTTTGAATCTTGTAGTACTTTTTGAGCATCCTTTAAGGCTGTGGCTAGTTTGAGAGCTTCTTCTTTTATAGCCTGAGAGGTGTTATCTGGTTTTGCTTTATCTTTGGTTTCTTGAGCAACCTCCTCCAGGTCTTTTTGAACTTCGATAATTCGATCAGATATTTCTTTAGCTAAGGCATCCTCACTTTTTTGTGCTGATTGTTTGATCTGATTTTTAGCTAAGTCCAAGGATTCTTTGGCGACTTGCTCAAGTTGCTTAGCAAGTTCTGCTTTCTTTCGAGCAAGTTCCGGGTTACTGCTTTCTATTTTTTTTGCAATAGCTTCTTCCTTAATCTCGAGGTTCTCGAGATTCTCTTTGGCCTCTTTGATAGTTTCTTTAGAAATCTTAGACAACTCCTCCTGCATAGGCTTGTTTTTACTAAGTACTTTTTCTAATTCATTAAGTAGGGCTTCAGGAGGGAGCTTGGCAAGTTCGGCAAGTTTTTCAGCTTGTGCAAATTGTTTTTCCACCTCTTCTTCAATCCCTAATTCCTTCTCCACCTTCCTTAGTTTTTCACGAGTTTTAGCAGTTTCTTTTTTACTTTTCACATTTTCAAAGTGCTCTGCAATTAATTCAAAGGTCTCGGCAAGTTCCTCTTGTTTAAAAACGGTTTTTTCTAAGATCTCTTTCTGATCCTCTTTTGTCCTAGCCTGGAGAATTTCGGCCAAATTTTTTCGGACCTCTTGTTTCCTAGTTTGTATTAAAGCAGAAGCATCATCGGAATCCCTCGCTATTTCTCGACCTTCCTTATCGAGCAAATTTTGGATTCCTGCTTCTTGTTTAAGAGCTCGGGTAAACGAGTCTATATTTTGTTCTAATAAGATCTGTTTTGCCTGTAGCTTAGCTGATTCTTTTCTCGTTTCTGGGACTGATAGTTCGTTTTGATTTTTAATCTCTTTTGCCTCTTCTTTTCTCAACCGCGTTTCTATGGCAAGGGCCCGAGCGAGTTCGGCTAGGCTAGGAGCAAGTTCATTAATTGTTTTCCTCGCTTGAACCGCGTCTGGTTTGAGAAATAGGAGAACCTTCTCAAGTTCGGCAATAATAAGCTCACCCTCTTGATCCATTGCGGAAAATTGATTGTCTGGTCGCTCTATCCTGTTTTTCATTTCCTTGGAGATATCTTTTACATAAGGTCTACCTTTCAAGTTTTTAAGGACCTCAATTCCATCCTTTGTAAACCCGCCTTCTCGAAGGAAATTGGCTGACGGTTCCCAAAATGACTGAACCATAGCCCATTGTCTGGCTCGTTCTCCACTTGCATTGGAAACTCGAAGAGACCGCTTCTCAAGGTTAGTGAAATATACAGCTTGATTGGCGGCTTGCAGGATGAGGTGGTACATTTCAAGTATTCGAAATGAGTCGGAGATAAGAATGCAGGTTTTAGCTAAGTCTGTGGGTTTATTTCCAATTTCATCCAATGATGCATTCAACTTTTGCCTTAATTCAATCAACGCACGAGAGGCCTGCCCCGCATCTTTAACAAAGCCTGGAATCGATGCTTTTTTAGAATGCTCAACTTCTGACCGCATACTTAAGGTTTCAATATTAATTAGGATTTTTTGATTTATATTTTTTTGGTCATCACTCTCTGAATTCGGATTATTTTCGAAATCAGTCCACACTTTACTTAACTCTTCAAGTAAGTCTCTGGTATAGCTTAAATTATGGAATAAATTTATTCGGTGTTGTGAAAATGATTGGTTTGTTTGCTGACTTAGATTTCTCTGGATTTCTTGATAGGTGCGCTTTACAACATTGCTCCATTGATCAACGCGTTGGATGAAATCTTCTTTTTTCTCGGATATCTGTTCAAGAGATTCGAGTAATTTTCCTTGTTCCCGGTGGGAATTCTTAATCGAGGATGGAACGCCATTTCTTTGATAACCGAGAACTTTTAAAATCGCATCCCATTGGTGAAGGGCAATCTGTTGTCTTCTTTTTAAAAATGTGGGTGAATGTTCTTCCCGAGACATTTTTTTGAGTTCCATTTGTTGGGAGTTGAGTTGCTGGAGATAAGAAAACGCCAAAGTAATTACATGGTGATCTTGAAGATCCCGAGCAATATTTCTTAAATTTCCGCTTAGTCCAACCGCACTATGATTTAAATGCTGGCTTAATTTATTAAGATTTTTTTTGCTATCTTTTGAATTTTTGGTCGAGCTTCCAATAGACTGAATTATAATGTCAGCCTGCGGTCTAATGGTTTTTGCAAGTTTGCCCATTCCATGTGAAAGCATCGATATTTCTTGAGAATCAGTTCCTTTTGGCATCGTTACAAGAACTTGCAGGTTTTCCCGAAAAGCCAGATTTTCAAGTTCTCTGAGTTCATTATTCATTTTCTCAATTAATTCTTTATTAGAATCAAGTAGTCCGTCTTGAGCATTCTTCCCCCGCGTCAATTCATGAAATTCCTTCGCCATGGAACGATTTTTACTGGCAATTTCTTCCCATGTTTCCAGCACTCGATTTTTTTGTCGTATAGTATTAAGGGGAGAGAGGTCAAAACTACGAGAGACAAAAGATATTTGTATGGGTTCAGTTTCTGAACTGGTACCCTTTAAATCAAAAGCAATCAGCTTTAGAAATCCCTGATCGCCAGGCTTGGGCTTAAGAGAAAGAAGGTCGATATCAAATCCAATGGGAAATCGGATTTTACCTCTTGGATTATTATTTCCAGGTATAAGAAATTTTTTCCATTTCTGCTTGTTGGTTCGAAAATGGAATTCTATCCGGTCGAGCCCAAGGTCATCCTCCGACCATCCTTTTAAGCTGAGGATATCTTCCGGAGCTAATAAAAGTGATTCCTCCTGTTCGGGCAACCAACGGATTAAGGGTGCGACATCAACTTGAGCATTAATTTCATAGCGCGTAGATGGTTTCCCTTTCCATCCAACATTCCGATCGATTAACTCAACTGCTCGATAAGTGCCTGATTGATCAAGGACTAGTGTACCGGCAAGGGTCAGACCGTTTTCGCTTGTGTCAAGTGATATAGATTCAGCCTTATCTCCTGCCCAATCGAGTAACAGCGTACCCCTTGAGACCGGCTGACTCAAGGTGAGTTCAAGATCTACTCGGGTACCTTCCCATGCGGATATGTGCCCATTCTTTTCCTTGGTAGTTTGAGAAGGAAGCTCAGTATACTCGGGGAAGTAATAGGTTTTCGAAAAATCAATAATATGGGGCCTGGAAGCAACATCCATATGTTGCCATGCAGTGCGAGGCGAGCTGTCTACCCAGACTCGGTAATCAAACGACTCAATCCCAACATTATAGTCCAAAGAAAATCTTGTACTTGTACGAGAGAACATCGGAACTTTTTTTCGAGACTTCGATTCCTTGACTTCCAGTTCGACTTCTCCATAGGTTTCATCCTCTTCCTTACCTTTAAGCTCTGCGAGAAAGCGAAGAGGTTCGTTTTTTGGAGTAATCGTTGTATTCTCATCTGGTTTTAAAATAGTAACTTCAATGTTAGTTACAGGAGCTATATTTAATCCGGGTAGAAAGGCTCTCTCCAATAATTGTTGGAGCTTGGGTCCAAAGTCGGTGAACGAGAATAGACCAAAACATAAAACAAGTAGGGCAAATGATGCTTGTAGCCACCTCTTCACTTTTGCAAAAGGAAGCAGGCTAATGATATCTAAAGAATGAACCTGATCAGAAACTTTTTCTTGGACGAGTTTACGAAAAATTTCCGAGTCATTAGTCTTACCTTCTTGAGAACCAAGTTCAACTGCGGAAAGAATATCCTGCTTCATATCTGGCTTTGCTTGTTCAACCAACCGTGCGAGTTCCCGATGGCTTGGTAAATGCACGAGCATTCTTGCCGAAGTTCTCCAAACCGAAGCAATTACTAACAGGTATCCTAAAACAGAAAGACTAGTTCTTAAATCATCTGGTATTCGTGCCTGAGTAGAAAAGTCGATTAGAGCAATTGTAGAAAAGACAATAAACAGAGTCACAAAGCCTGTACAAAGCCCTCGTAAAAGAATCAAATTTCTTCGACGAACCCGAAAGTCTTCGAGCTTTTCTAGAATGATAGGGTCAGTTGATACATTCATTGCATTATTCTTAGATTAATAGATTAAAGTAAACCAGCCCGCTTGCGGAGAAAAAGTTCAAGGGCTAGGATAATAAAAATGGGAACAAACCACCAATAACTTTGCCAAAGTGCAAGTTCAGTAGTGACGACTCGTCCTGAACTGATTGGTTTGAGGATTTCGCTAAGTTGATCAATTTGTTCTTCCTGGAAAAATTGACCACCGGATAAATCTGCCATCTCTGTAAGCAGTTCTTTATTACAAACGAGATGATTTTTTTCTTGATTCAAGGCTGGTTGAACTTGAAAACCTGTTTCGATATTAGATTCAAATTCTTCAATTATTTCGGGGGCAAGAAGAGAAATCCGATAGCTGCCTTCTTCAAGCGTAGGAGTTTCTCCAAGAAATAAACCACTTGTTTCATTTTCAGTCTTTAAAGGAATGGTCGCAAATACCTTTTCATTTTTCCACAACAAGGCATCGACCTGCGGGAATGGAGGCGTGGGTGGAAGTCCATCTTTATCTTGAATGCGAGCACGAATAATAGCCTTTTCTCCAGTGGAGAATGTATTGCCTCCCACATCAAGCGAAATTCGTTGATCACTCACCGCAAAGGGTTTTTCCATAATCCATGAAACAAATTGATTCCAATATCTCTGATGATATTTATCTCCCACCTCATATCGCCATTTCCATGTCTCATCAAAGCCCATGTATAACGCTTTGCCTGCCCCGTATCTTTGTCCAGTAATAAGGGGGACTAACGACTTTCCATCTTGATCTAATTTGGCGTAAAGAAAAACTTCGGCACTGGCTAAATTTTCAACTGGAGCCGCCCAAGCTGGAACAGGTAGGTATTGCCAAAGAGCTTGATTCCTCTCGGATTGAGATTCCAGAATGAGTGCCGGTAATTTGTTGGTCTGTTGATTGAAAGTAAACCCCTGAGGTGCCAGTCGGGGAGGGCCACTTTCTTTCCATTTCACCGGGAATAAGCTAACCACAGGATGGATTTCTGGTTTAGCATACGTTCTAAGTACTTGTCGCGGACCATCCAAAAAAAGAATTCCACCTCCACGACTGTTGACAAATTCCACAATCCAACCCTGTTCCTCTAAAGAAAGTTGAGCAGGTTCCAACTCGCCATAAATGATTAGATCGTAGGTGAAGAGCCGTTTTTTTTCGTCAGGAAATACATCACCTTCTTTTCCGCGATTCAATTTCCCCTTTTCTGACCCTGTACCTGCCCACAAGCAAGTCACATCCCATCTTTCATCACGTTCAAATAAATTCTTTATATACCGAGTTTCCCATCGGGGCCGATCATCTAAGATAAGGACTCGGTTTTTTCTTGTTACCGCATCCACAGAAAAAAGTAAGCTGTTATTTTGTAATTCCGCCTCCCCCTCAATTGGTTCGACTTCCACTTTTAACCGTAGAGGGATTGAATGGAAGGCTAGATCGGTCTTTTCTCCAAGCTCTTTTAATTTTTGATCGACTAATGGCTTGGCAGAGAAATCAAAATTAATTTCCCTTTTGCGTAAATCAAGGCCGGTTAAATTACGATCCCAAATGATGGAATCTTCTGAGTCCTTTACTACGATTCGGAACGGGGTACCAGGAGGAAGGTCGTCTTTTAAAGAAAATGTACCTCTGACTCGATCTTCGATAAATACACTCGGTGGATTTTGTACTCCAAGAATGGCAAGGTCTGGTGGTCTTTGATCATTACCAAATCCGACCGTGTAGATAGGTATATTTCGAGCCGCGAGTAATTTAGAAATTTTAAGTGGAGATCCACCCTGATTGTGCCCACCATCACTAAGAAGAACTGCGGCTGCCCGTCGAGTATTCTTTTTCTTAGATTCTCGATCGTCTTCCTTCACTTGAATAGTGGTTCTAATTCCTGATGCTAGGTCAGAACTTGGATCGGTAGGTTTAAAATTAAAGGTAGGAATGGTGGGAATTGATTCATTTTCCCAAAGCAAAGTTGTTCCGTTACCTGACATTGTTCGGACTTCGAGAAGGTGAGTTTGGGCAAGCTTGGAAAGAAGCCCGGTATTCCTTTGGGTCAACAAATTGGTGGCCCGATTCCATCGGTTTGATTGTTCCAGAGAATTGATTCCACTTAGTATACTTTCATTACCACTTATCAAAATATCATCGGCGTATTGGTTAAAAGTATCTTTGAGTTGCAGGGAATATTTAAAAAGTGAACGGGTCAATTTATTCCATGTCTCAGTGTTGAAGGAGTTTGATTGTTGAAGAGTATTGAGAAGTTCTTTTTGTTCCTTATTCATACGTTCCATCCATTTTGAAAGGGCAATTGAATCTTCTTTTGCAGGAGCAGTGAAACGCATGCCTGGTATAGGTCGCTCCTGGGTGCCATCGGGTAGCGTCCAGCCAACTGCAACATGATCACCCCCATTTCCTTCTTTATGTAACACTTCAAAAAAGTATTTACCTCCCCCGGTTAGCTTAATTTTTGAACTGGTTAAATCTTCTCTCCAGCCCTTATGGGCCGATTTATTTTCAATAATCTTTTTTGCATTGTTGGAGTTTTCACCATTTATATTTATTCGTAAGATTGAATGATCGTCTGAATAAATCCAAAAAGTGTACATCCCCGAGATTGGTGGAATAATAAACCCTTTTATTCTTCTTAGATAGTTATCGCCTACATTTTCCCGGCTACTTGCAGAGGAGAGATAAGAAATTTGGTCAGGGTTTTGAAATTTGAATTTAGGATCATTTAAGATTGAGGATAATTCGCTTTCATTCATTCCATTCCAAACTTCTTCTAATAGAACACCGCTTTTTTCATCAAGCTTAAGTTTAAATTGTTTTTCTTTCGTAATTAATTTGTTTGCTCGATCAATATCATTGAGAACTTTTTTCAGTAGAGTTTTTTTATCTGGTTCCCCAGAAGAAATTTCCTGACTAATTTCTTCGCTTGTCTTACGAAGGATTTCAGCAGATTTGAAGAGATTGAAATTCACTAGGTTTTGATCTTTTGGCAAATAACCATGTTTTTGTGCAAGAACAAGTTTTCGTCCCGATGTCATATGTTGATCCTTTAGACTCATACTCTCGGATGAATCGAGAAATATTAATACACGTCCTCGTTCCCCCTCCTCCCAACTTCTACGGAGGGTTGGACCACAGACAACTAGAATAACAAGTAAAATCGCAAGTACCCGTAAAAAAGGTAAAATGAAACGTAATCTAGTGCTGGTTCCCCCAAGAAGTTCACCACGATACAAAAACCAGGCCAGTAAGGAAAAACCCAATCCCGCTATCAATCCTTCCCAAAGCTCCCAGTCTCCAGTCCAAATCAAACTCCAATTATCGATTAACGGGTTCATCTTACAACCTTTCCAAAACTACGCTGTAGAATAATCTCTAACAGAATTAATGCGAGGACCGCACTTAATAAAATTTTCCATGTTTCCCTACCAAAAGTTCGTTCCTGATCCAATTTTTGATAATTCTTGAATGCATTGTTTTGGGTTCCATCAATTATATCCACAGTTTCTGCAAATCCAGCAGTCTTTTCTTTAATTTCTTTATCTGATAATCGCTCGAGCTGAGATTCTGAAGGAGAAGATACGACCGAAAAGTGAACCACTTCTTTGTTTCCTGATTTTAACTGATAAACTCCAGGAAGGCGGGTTTCAGGAAATTCGACGATTACTTTTTCACCAACTGTCTTGGAGACAAGGTTGCGCATTTGCCCATTGGGTAATTGGAGGTTGAATTTTTCCCCTGATCGATCTTCAGGAAGATAGTGTGTAATAGTAGAGCCGGAAAATAAGTTTCGTGGAGGAGTCACCTGGTCTGCCAGGTAGGATGCAAGTTGTTGAACGAGGGGAAGGTAGCAACTACGGGCAGGTAAATTGCTCCAATCCGTATCAATGGACGTGCTTAGAAATAGGACAACTCCTTTGCCAATCTTTTTTTCTATAATAAAGGGATCTCCTGTTTCTAGGCGTGCCAGTATAGTTATATCTTTTTCGAGAGCCGATCCACTTTCATCAAGTTGGAGCCAGTTTTGAATCTCTGCGTCGGCCAGGCTGCCATTTCTAGGATCGTTAAAGAGAGATAACGCGGGATGTTCAAAAAAGGAGGAGACAATGCGCGATCGAATCGCTTCCTTGGCCACCTTTTTTTTCTCAGCAATAATAGGCATTGGAAGAATGCCCGCACCAGTCGAACCAAGTTCTTGATTATACCAAGTCAGGTCCATTTGATCACCTGCACAGATCCAGAGTCCGCCTCCCTCGCGAACAAAGTTGATAATAGCCCCCGTACTTTCTTTTGATAATTTTTTAACATTTGCCAAGATGATCAGACTTTGATTTTCAAGATCCTTTAGAGGATTAAATGAAAGAGCGGAAATAACCCGTGCATCAATGAGGTCTTTTGTTTCCACTTCTTTTTTCCCCTCCACTTCCAAGAAAGGAGTGAGAGCGAGTTTGAGAAAATCGGTTTCCCCTCGAAGCCATTCTTTAGACGGATCTCCATCGATGAGCAAAGTACCAAGGCGATCAATCACATTTACGGAGGCGGAACGACGATTATCATCAGGTAGATCATCAATTACAGAAAGATCAACACTGATCACTTGCGACCCAACCTCTTCAAATTGGTGGGTAAATAAAACTTGAGTCGTTTCTTTTGGAGAAAGTGAGAGGAGTGCTTCATCAGTCGGAGTATCGGATTGATTGACGAATAACCGGGCTAACAAATCTCCCTCGTAGGTGTTGTCACTCCAATTTCGAAGGTTTGCCCGTATTTTAATCTTTTGTCCGACTCCTACCGTGGATGCGGATAACTCGATTTCTTCGATGCTGACATTTTGGTTTTCACTTTCACCCACATCAATGATGGTCATAATTGGAGGGATAGCTTCTTCTTTCATTTTTTCCTTAAAAGAAGAAAGTGCGGTAAGATCGAGTTTATCCCAATCTGTCTTTCTGAAATCGGTTAGGAGGATAATTTCTTTTTTTGGATTCTTCCCCGAGTGGACTACGCCAAGAGCATCTTCTAAGGCTTCAATTAATGGAATACGATCACTTTGGGCCTGCAATAAGCCTGTTCGTTGGGCAAGGATTTCGTTTTCTGAAGTTGGCTTTGCGAAAAGTGGGGTAGGTGTGCCACCCATTCGGATGACTGACGCTTCCGAACCTTTACCCAAACCCGAAAGAAAAGAAGTTGAAAAAGTGCGTGCCTGAATGAATCCATTATTTGCATTCATGGAAAAACTGTCATCTAAAAGCAGAACTGTGGAAGAGGGTACATCACCGGATAAGGCACGTACAGATTCTCCACCATTTGGATTAGGAATAATTCCCGTTTCTGCTCCGAGTATATAAAGAAGCGTACAGGCACAAAGAATACTCCAGATGATTTTAGTTCGTGGGAGAAGAGCTACGAGAATCAAAAAGCCTAGTGCGACTAAGGGGAGAATAATTCTATTTAAGAAAGGTCCCCATTCAGTCACCACCATTCGAGCTAAGGCAAAGGCGAGCAGGATAGGGATGACGCAACGAATGAGCAAAAGAATGAGCTGCTCGAGTTGAACTTGTCGTCGGTTTTTACGTAAAACTGACTCAAGTAAATGAATTGCACCCCAGGCCACTACTTTGAACCGACTGCGGTTAAAAATATGAATGAGAAGGGGCACTAAGGCCGCAATTGCACCGAAGGCAAGAATTCCATTTAAGAAAGTCATAGTCTGCCTGGTTTTCGAATCTTATTTCGAGCGGCAAGGAACGCACCAAGTCCATTTGCATAAGGTTCATCAGTTACCATTGGGACCAAGGAGATTCGATTTCGGTGACAGCCTTTGGTTAGTCCATCCCGAAAGATTTCCAGGTTTTTTAAGTAGGCTTCTCTAAGATGTTTTGGATCGACCGTGTGTTTAAGACCCTGTTTTTCTAGGCAATCAAACCTCGTCCAATTTTGGAAGGGGAAATCGAGTTCATCCCGATCCCAAATTTGAAAAATTACAATGTCATGACGGGCGTGTCGAAAATGGGCAAGTCCTTTAAGGGTTGATTCTAAATCACCAAAGCAATCTGAGAAAAGTAGAAGTAATCCCCTTTTTTTTAACTTGGGAGCGAGATCATGAAAAACTGAACCCAAATCAGTTTCCCCACCCACTTTTGTTTTGGATAAATGATCGATCACATTTTTTATGTGGGATGGACCACCCCGAACTGGAAGTTGGACTCGGACTTTTTCGTCAAAGGTGGTAAGGCCAACACTGTCAGTTTGTCTAAGAATTAAATAAGCGAGGCAGGCGGCCATTCGCGAAGCATAATCAAGTTTGGTTTGGCTTACTGCTCGATCACCCTTGTATCCCATCGATCCACTTGCATCGAGTAACATATGACAGCGTAAGTTTGTCTCCTCTTCGTATTCGCGAATGAAAAAACGATCAGTTTTCCCGAATACTTTCCAGTCCAGCCTGCGGATCTCATCTCCCGGAGTATAGGCTCGATGCTGTTTGAATTCGACACTGAAACCCTTGTGAGGAGATCGGTGTAAACCAGAACAAAATCCCTCAACCACCCGCTTGGCGAGTACTTGATGCTTGGCAAGGAGCGAAAGATCCTTGGGGTCAAGATAATCCGTTGAGCCGGCCATCTATAATCTATTTAAAATGGAGCTGAAATTAAAGAGCGGATTCTTCTTTCTTGGGTACTTCCTCAATCAGTCGATCAATTAGTGAATCAACAGTTATTCCCTCAGCTTCGGCATTAAAAGTGGGTACAATTCGATGACGGAGGACTGGGTGAGCGAGAGCCATTACATCTTCAATCTTTGCATGGAATCGTCCGTTGAGAAGAGCTCGCACTTTGGCTCCTAAGATAAGTTGTTGGCAGGCCCGAGGTCCAGGACCCCAATCAATAAGATTTTTTACCCAATCGGCAGAACCCGCCTCTTTTGGCCTAGCTCCACGGACCAATTCGAGAACAAAATCATAGACATGGTCGGGAACGGGAACTTTTCGCACGGTTTCCTGACATTCAATAAGAGTCGGACCATCAATCACAGGTTCTAATTTCGATTCAAAAGTCGAGGTAGTTTGTTCGACAATTTTTCGCTCTTCTTCACGAGTTGGATAATCGACAATAATTTGGAAAAGAAAACGGTCTCGTTGTGCTTCTGGAAGAGGATATGTTCCCTCCTGTTCAATTGGGTTTTGGGTCGCCAATACGAAAAAAGGCTCTTCCAGATGATATGTCTTACCCCCCACCGTAACATCGTGCTCCTGCATCGCTTCTAGTAAGGCGGCCTGAGTTTTTGGTGGGGTACGATTAATCTCATCGGCTAACACGATTTGACTGAAGATGGGCCCCTTATCAAATACAAGCTCACGATGGCCGGTCTTTTTATCCTCCTGAATAATATCGGTTCCGGTAATATCGGCGGGCATTAAATCAGGAGTAAATTGAATTCTGCGGAAGCTAAGTTCAATTGCTTGTGCGAGTGAACGAATCATCAAAGTCTTGGCTAACCCTGGTACCCCTTCAAGCAAACAATGTCCGCGAGCGAGCATGGCGATTAAAAGTTGATCAAGAACCTTATCTTGCCCCACAATTACATGGTGAACTTGGGCCTTAATTTTTTCATACGCCTCCACGAGTTTCTCGGCCATTTTTTCATCATTAATCTGTTCTTTTTTTGCAGGGCTCACGGTAGAATATTGGTTTGAATTAAGGGAATCGAAATATGTTAGAAGAAATAGTTTCTTATTCGTGTTTGAATGTATCTTTTTTAGATGCAATAATAAAATTATCCTTTTTTCACAAAAATATCAGTAAGGTTGTATTATATAAAATTTTTCAATCATTAGAGTTATTCAAATGATTTTCATTTCCAATTTACCTATAATATAAGAAAATAATTCTTAGGTCGGTGAGATAGCTAGTGCCAATAAAAGTTTCCATCACAGTAGATGAAAAAAAATCCATCAGCTAGTTGGAATAACAGAAGTTGCTTGAAGAATCCTTAACTTTTAAAAAGTTTTAACATACAATTCATCACCTCGGTAGGAGCGAGTTTAGAATCTACGGACTGAATTCCATGACCCAAAATAATTGGCCAGTCAAGCGAGTCCTTTGTTCGGATACCATGGCTTCCTTTTACCAGGGATGCATCTAGTGGAATGAGATCCATGTTGGTACGAAAGCCCAATTTTTTCCCTATTAATTTCTTGGCCACTTTTAAGGTGGGAAAGGACAAACTTGGATCTACAAAAAGCTCAACCGGATCATAACCATACTTTCGATGAACATCGATACACCGGGCAAAATCAGGGGCAAGATCATCGTTTTCCCAATGGTAATATGCAAACCAGGAATTCTCCTTGGAAAAAGCAACCAAGTCACCCGACCGATGATGATCGAGCCCGATTTCTTTTTTTGATTCTCCTTCGATTACTTGTTCGACCCCGTCCATATTTTCCAGGGATGAACGAACTTGATTACGGAAAGAAGGGGATTGATCGTTTAGATATATATGAGCAACTTGATGATCTGTAATTGCAAAGGCCTGAGAACCGCCGCAATCGAGATATTCTAAACTAAGTTCATCCTTAATGCTAAGCCATCCTTTCTTGCGAAAGACTCGATTTGGATAAATGACATTGTCTACCTCCGTGATTCCATATTCAGAGAGTATGAGCAGACGAATTCCTTTCTTTTCATAGAAAGAAATTAAATCTCCTGCGACTCGGTCGAGGTCGCGTAAAGCGGTTGAAATTGTTGGATCGCTGGGACCAAAACGTTGCAGGTCGTAATCTAGATGGGGCAGGTAAACAAGAGACAAATCGGGAGCATGTTTTTCTTCGGTCCATTTGGCTGACTCGGCGATCCAGTTAGAAGAATCAATACCTGCTCGCGGTCCCCAAAATCCATGAAATGGAAATCCGCCCAAATCTTCTTTGATCTTTTCCCGTAGATCCATCGGTTGGGTATGAATATCAAAAGTTTTTAACCCGTCGGCCCGATAAAGTGGACGTGGTGTAATCGCATAATCTACTGAAGAATGCATATTATACCACCAGAACAAATTGGCACATGAAAAGCCTGGATTTTTCTCACCGAGAAAATCCCATATTTTTTTACCCTGGACAAGGCGATTGGATTGTTTCCAAAAATGATGCTCATTTAATTCACGATCGTACCAACCATTTCCTACAATTCCATGACTGCTCGGAAGTTTTCCAGTAAGGTATGTCGATTGAGCAGAGCAGGTGAGGGCAGGGAGAACTGGATCAATGATACGATGCCCATTATGTTTCTCAGCAAAGGCGAGAAGATTGGGAGTATCAGTACCCAAGTGTCTACCGCACAGACCAACCAGATTTAGAACGGCCGCGCGGGGCCTGTCCTTGCCCAAATTATTCATTAGGCATCGCGGAGGGCTATGTGGCGATTATGCAAATCGCTCACCGCATGAAGAATCGATTCTCGATCCATCGCATGAACTTCAATACCTTCCCCAATACCTTGGATTAAAGTAATCGTAAGTTCGCCTCCAAGATGTTCACGAAATTCCTCAAGTCCCTCGAGGATAACCCGATTTCCACTCTCGGTTAATTCATTAAGAAGATCATGGTAGAGAGGAAAGCCAAGTTTTTGCAAAAGATTTAAAATACGCTCGGTTGTTTTTGCTTTTACCAGACGGACGCGGGCCGCATAGGTTAAGTCGACTGCCAATCCAATTGCGACTGCTTCGCCATGCCCAATTTGGAAGTCAGATAATTGTTCAAGTTTATGGGCGACCCAATGTCCAAAGTCGAGCGGACGGGCAGAACCCTTTTCAAACGGATCTCCTGAACTTGCAATGTGATCTAGATGGAGTGCCGCACTTTTACGAATAACTTGCTCGAGAAGGTTTTCGTTAAAAGTCGCGAGGCCATTCGCATTTTCCTCAATAAATTCGAAAAAAGAACGGTCTCTTATTAACGCAACTTTGATCGCTTCCACATACCCCGCCCGTTTTTGAATTTCGGGAAGTCCAATAAGAAAATTAAAATCGTTGACCACCGCATCGGGTACCGAAAAGGTACCGACCCAATTTTTTTTGCCAAAGTAATTAACCCCGTTTTTTACTCCAACCCCTCCATCTCCCTGGCTAAGAGTAGTGGTGGGGAATCGTATAAGACGCACGCCACGATGGGCAGTAGATGCGGCAAATCCGACCAAGTCGAGTGCCGCCCCGCCTCCAATCACAATTACATAGGAATGACGACACATGGAATGTCTGTTCAAGAGTTCCCATATCTTTTCCACTAATGACCAGTCGTTCTTGGCCGGTTCTCCGCCCCGGATAAATTCGGGGGCACACACAAGATTGAGCCGATCTTCCCGTGAACGAAAATAGCTGGAAATATGTTCAAGAAGGTTGGGGTGTCCGTCGATGATTCCTTCATCCACAAAGACCAACGCTTTGGTTTTGATACCTTCACGATGGGGTTGAAGAATCTCGGCTAAAGTATCATTTTTTGTGGAAAAAGAGTCCTTTGTAAAATACACCTTGTGTGAACATTCAAGACGAATATTTTTTCGGATATAGGAGTAGGATGAATTCATGATAAAAATCTATTCTGAGTATCAAGTCGCCGCAAACCTCTTTTGCATTAAAATCGCGATCGATAAACAACAGAGACTGGGTGCGATTAAGCTTGGAGCATAGAAGGAAAGAACGGTGGCATCCAACGCACAAATCCCAGCAAGTAAGCGAGCAACACCCGTTCCAATAGCCCCTTTTTTTCCTTCCCTTATCAGCAACACTGAAGAAAAGGCAATCCACGCAACTAGGAGTCCAGTTAGATTGCACAAAAATACACGAATCGGATCCAGTTGATTCCAATATACTAAAAAAGCGAGTGCTAAAAGAGGCGAAGAAAAGAGCAGAATTATTGAATATTGAACGGGTTCTTTCCTTTGCTTTGATTCTCCCCGGGCGAACCAACTTATTCCAATAATGTAAGAAGCAAGAACCAAGGCCCAGATCCAAGTCTGAGGGGCAAGCTCAGTCTGCCCTGCTGTAGTCGCGGCTGCCAACCAGAGAAAAAATCGGCAGGCACCCATTATTATTATTCCGCCAACCCATTTTTTATGAATATAATCATAAAACACTACCGAGGCGAGAAGGGCAAAGACCCAAGTTTTTTCACAACCGGCAAGGGCGATCATCAAAAAAGCTCCTAAAATAAGCTCTGCACTTCCAAGTACCCAGACCGTTTTTGGCGAGATTGTACCGCTTGGTAAAGGTCGTTTTGGATTGTGGTCTTGGTCGAAATTTTGATCAAAGGCATCGTTTAATGTACAACCACCCGCATAAATTAGACTCGCTCCAACGGCCAAGTAGGCAAAAGTGCTCCAATTAAAAAAGGCAAAACCAATCACCTCGGGCATAATCTTAAAGGTCGGGCTAGCGGTTGCATTTACTGCCCATGCCGCCAGTACATTCGTCCAAATGGTAGGTAAATTAGAGACTCGGGCTAGGGTGAGGACTTGGTGCAGAAAGGTTTTCATTAATTTCTCCTTTCGTAGAATTATTTCGAGGTATATTTGTCCACGGGGGCCAACCCTCTTTGGGTAAGTGCTTGAATAGTCCATTGATATTCTTTGGCTACCTGTTCGACTACATCAATAGATCGGAGTTCCTTGGGAAGGACTTCCCATGTATAAGTTTCCATCTCCAAGTGCCTACAGGCGGATGGATTTTTGGCTAACCAATCCAAAGTGTCGAGCACATGTCCTTTTGTATCCATTAAAGTGGAACCGGGCGAAGCGTGTAACGGGACATGAAAATGAATTCGCCATTCATCACCATGATCCTGTTCTTTTGAACTGGTATGATTAAGGGCGAGGTCGAGGTCTTTGTAACGCTGTAAGACCTTTCCGTTTTTCCCCACGACGACTTGATGAAGGTACACCTCTTCCACGAATGAATTGAGCATCTGAAGGTTTTCCATAGTCGGTTCCGCCCGCAAGGCAGAACTCAAGTGTAATTTACTCAAACGAATACCCGCCCCGGTTAATTGATTGAGCCCTTCCTCAGCATCCTCGTATTCTACTGCCAAGTGGCAACAATCATAGTTTACCCCGATTGTCTCGTTTAAATGGGGCGATTGAGCAAACTCCTGAAGTTGTTCAAAAAAGGAGAGTGTTTCTGTAGTCGTTTCAAAGGAACCGAGAGGCTCTGGTTCCAAACCAAGGTGAAGATCAAGGCCTTTTTTTTGCCTGATTTTTTCAATCCCTAATGCACACTGGCTTATATTTTCAAACACCGCCTCAGGAATTTTCCCGGGCGTATGAAATTCTTTGAAGGATCCCGGTAAGGTACTTACACTTCCTTCTTCTCCTGGCTGAAGTAATTCTTCGAGGATTTTAAAAAGTAATAGGGTATAGGATAAACGGTCTGGGTCAGTCCAATCCGGACGATAGACTTGTTCTTTAACCCGGGTGCCATGAAATTCGCCATAAGGGAAACCGTTAATCGTAAAAATGTAGCAGTTCTTTTGTTCCAACCACTTTTGAAAAGAGAGTAATGTTTGTGGATTCGCCAGTGATTGTGCGGCGGTCGCTCCCAAGCGTAATCCAATTGCAAATGGTTCGGTCGGGCAGACTAGATCCTTAACTTTTAAAACATAATTTTCTAATGCATGAAAAGTCTCCTCCCAAGTACTGCCACGATGAACATTTGTACAGTAGGCAAGTTGGATATTTTGCAAAAGTTTCATTGAATATTGGGAAGATTAATTAATTCAGCAATATCTCAGCGGCTTTTTAAAGACAAGTCTACTCGTTCCAATAACTTAATGATTAAATTCTTAGTCATAAGAACAAAAAAATGTGCGACCCCGCCTGAAGAGCCGCACATTATATTTTGTTATCCCCTACGAATAATCTTGCCCGTTAATACCATCTTTTGCATCTATGATGCCAAATTTTATAAATTTATAAAATTGTACAAAAAAGGATGATCCATGAATAAAGACTTCGTTTTTTTAAATTATCGACTGTCCAATTTTGTACATTTTATAATTTACATACTTTCTAAATTGAACCGATTTGGTTTGAGGAACAGATGATTTATTATTTAATTATATAAACAATTCTTTTTTCTAGTTTCGCTCATAGTTTATAAGCAATGAATATCTCAGAACCCATATGGAAATCATGGTTTGCCAAGCATGGGGGTAAACTAATCTTATTTGCCCGTCAGCAAGCTCGATATCCAGATGATGCCGAAGATCTTGTACAGGAAGCATTTGTTCGGATTTGGCGTTTATATGGACATACTGGAGAAGTTTCACCAGGACTTGTGTATCGAGCAATTCGAAGGTTGGCGATTGATTGGGCCCGGAGTATTGACCGACGCCGTATTCGGGAAGATAAGGTCATTCTCGATTCACCACTTTCTTCCTCCTTCGAAAGAAATTTGGAAAAAGATGAACGGAACCAAGCACTACTTCGATCGGTGGAAAAATTACCCAAAGAACAAAGTGAAGTCTTAATGCTTAAAATATGGGGAGAACTCACCTTTGATGAGATTGCCCGTACCCTTGACCTTTCTTTAAATACGGTTGCCTCTCGCTACCGATATGCATTGCAAAAATTAAAGGATTCTGTCCCCCAGGAATTGGAGGGTAATCCTACACGCAAAAACCGATGAGTGACTTCGACCTACTAGAAAAAGAACTCGGTGCACTTTCTCCCCGTCCCCCCACCAAAGAATTTACTCAACGGATTGATGAGGCACTCGGAGAGGCCGGATCGGTTGCCATGTGCCATCCAAATCTTAAAACTAATCAGCTTTCAAACCCAGCTCCTCGTTCCCGAATAGTAAAGTGGACCTTTTCCAGCCTGGGTCTTGCCGCTTCGGTTACTCTTATATTTTTTTTAATGTTCCCCGGTATAGAAAATAATTTTTCAAAAGATACTCAGTTTTTTGCAGATAAACCATTAAGTATGGTTGAAGATAATGACAGTCCTTTGCACGGTGTTACTTCAGATCAACTCGAAGATTCGTCGGGTATACCCTCTATTGGTTGGCTTGATCCCTACACGGAAGAGAAGTTTATTCGACGGGTGGATGAAGGGATAGTGGATCGAGTAACTGGACTACCTGCCCGTCAATACCGTTATCATTTTGTGGATGAAACATTATGGACTCATCCCGCCTCTGAAACCCGAGTCCTTTCAGCTACTCCCAGGCAGGAAGTATACCTGATTGATTTGGAGTTATATTAAATACCTTTCCCCTAGATTTTGCCCAATCGGGTAAGGAATATTAACCACGCATACCTAAACGCATGAAATTCTATCTATACATCCTAGCTTTTACTCTAATTAGTTTTCAATTACATGCGAAAAATAAATCTCCTGAATCGCCTAAAATTGCATATCTTGGGGTGTACGCAAGCAAAGTGAATCCCAATGTGAGTCATCAACTCAAACTGTCCCAAAATTTATACTTAAGTGTAGAACGAGTGGAAAAGGGGAGCCCCGCAGAAAAAGCGGGTATTCAACAATTTGATATTCTTCTTCAATTAGATGATCAAATCCTGATCAATCCGGATCAACTTAAATACCTGGTGCGTTCGAAAAAGCCCAAAGATGAAGTTAGTCTTCACTTTCTAAGCCGGGGGGATAAAAAAAATACCACTCTGGTTCTAGGCGGAATTATTCAACCAATTGAAGATGAGTTCGAAAATACTCAGTCGAATAATCGTCTCTTTTCAAACCGTGACCCTTTTGATATGGATAGATTTTTTTCTAATCAACCGGAATTTCAGGAATTATTGCGTCGGCATAGATCGGACATCGGACAATCGCTTAATTTTAATCGAAATAAGGGACGATTTCGCCCCATGCCCCCAAATAAAGATTTACAAGATGATCCACTTCATCAAAATGCCACTACTCATTCCTCTTCCCAAAAGTCCAGTCATAGTCAGGTAATGGTCACCGATGAAGAAGGAACCCTGGAATGGACTGAACAGGATGGTCAAAAATCTCTCCGCGCCACTGATCCGAATGGAAAAGTTCTTTTTGATGGTCCCATTGATACCGCTAAAGAGAAATCACTGTTATCAAAAAAGCTAAAATCCCGATTGGAAAAATTGGAGAGTCAATTTTAATTCAAATTAAAAGGGTGTTTATTTTTTAGTTTATCCTTTTTTTACTACTGAAATTTTAAATTTTTAGAAAAAGATGGGTGCGAATTCGGGCTTGACCCATATTCTTCTTTTGTAGATTTTAAATATTGCCCAAGATAAACTAACAATAATATGAAACTTATTCTTTCTGCTTTTACTGCACTGTTATTTACAGGTGCACATCTATCCGCGCAAATGCCTGGTATGGTTACCATGCAACAAGCTCCCGCTTCTCAGGGTACATCCTTAGGTGCGAACACAACAAGTGGTGCTGCCGGAATTGCCTTAGGTAATCGTGTGGTCATGCGAGGTTATGTCGACTTTAT
>CAYLIJ010000010.1:0-57235 GCA_964383925.1 uncultured Puniceicoccaceae bacterium | reverse complement strand
GGCCGGGGACTGCAAATCCTCTATTCGTGAGTTCGATTCTCACCCGCGCCTCCATCCTTTTAAATATTGATGGAAATCGTGATTTGACTTCATTTTAGTATTTAAGTGATGAAAAAGTGAAAACAAGATTGAGGGTGAATAATAATATTTAATAGTGTTTTGTCATACACAAAGTGAGCGAGGGGATACAACAAAAAACCTCTCTACCTAGGAGATACCGATTACACCCTTACAAAAAAAGCAAAATATGATAAAGCATTATACTCACTTGGGTATTAAGATTTAAATCGATTAGCATCACCTCCTTGCAAATCCATAGAGATAGTAAGACACTTGCCCCGTACCCTGGTGAACAAGTTCATTAATACCTAAAAGGTGAGGACCTTGCATTTCAGGATGGTGTAAACTGGATGAAGTTCTAGCAAGTATCAAGCGTCGTAGAATCATTTATTGTTTAAAAAGCAAATGAGTCGGCCGAGATACTTAGTATATCTCGGTAATTTATAGCTATTTGAAATATTAAAATCTAATTTTTTGTGTGTGCATGATTTACGATTGCCGAGGATATTATTTCATGACATTGATAATAATTTATTCTGTCCGTTTCCTATTGATGATTCTGCGTGGGAAATAAGCCCTTCCATTTTATGCAATCAAACAAGGAAAATACCGAGTCGATCCATCGCATTGATCCTGAAAGCTCAGGTGAGATGGCGGGGCGTTTTGAAGAACTTGTTCACATGTTAGAAAATAAAAGTGATGAGCAGGTTCTCGCTCAGGTAGAAACTTTTCACCATTCTGACTTGGCTGATGCGATTGGTCTACTCACGGGTGGTTTGAGGAAGAGATTACTCAACTTGGTGAAGATTGATCTCGATCATGATTTGCTTTTCGAATTAGAAGATCATCTGCGTAAGGAGGTCACAGATATCTTATCGCCCAAAGAGGTGGCCGAGGTAATCGCAGAGATGGAATCGGACGAAGCGGTTCAGGTTCTCGAAGATATGGAAACCGAGGAGCGGAACGAGGTATTGAGTGAAGTTCCTGAGGAGGAGCGTGAGGATATCGAGATTGGACTGGCCTATCCCGAAGACAGTGCGGGTAGAAGAATGCAGACTGAGCTGGTCAGTGTGGCTACGGATTGGACGGTCGGGCAGACGATTGATTTTTTACGCGAGGAGGACGATTTACCCGAGGAGTTTCTGGATCTTTTCGTGATCGATGGCGAAAAAAAACCGGTGGGCGTGATTTCGTTGTCCCGTATTTTGCGTTCTCCGCGAACTACTTTGATGCGAGAGATTGCCGACGAGACTCAAGTAATAGTGCCTGCGGAAATGCTACAGGAAGAAGTCGCATTTCTTTTTGAAAAATACGATCTGACCACATCGGGAGTGGTAGACCGGGAGGGTCGATTGATTGGGATGATTACCGTGGATGATATCATGGAGGTTGCGCGGGAAGAATTTGAAGAGGATGTTTTGCGGCTCGGCGGAGTAGGGGAAGAAACAGTGGACGATTCGGTGGTACAGGCTTCCTTGAAACGTTTCACCTGGTTATTAGTCAATTTAGGGACGGCAATTTTGGCCTCGTTAGTAATCGAAATATTTGATGGTACTCTAGAGGAAATGGTAGCCTTGGCTATTCTAATGCCAATCGTGGCCTCGATGGGAGGAAATGCAGGAACCCAAACATTGACAATTACGGTGAGGGCTTTGGCGACAAAAGAATTAACTGCTTATAATGCCTTTCGGACTTTTCGGAAAGAATTTGCGGTGGGTCTTTTGAATGGAGTCGTTTTTGCCTTACTCGCAGGTTTGGTCGTGATTCTATGGTTTAATCAGTTGGATGTTCGTTACTTACTCGGTGGGATTATTGCCGGAGCGATGATTATCAACATGGTTGTGGCTGGAATGGCCGGGGTAGTTTTGCCCTTAATGCTTGATCGATTAGGGATTGACCCTGCAGTGGCCTCCGGAGTTTTTGTTACCACAGTAACTGATGTAATCGGATTTCTCTCATTTCTTGGATTGGCTTCTGCCATTTTATTATGACGGTAAGCAAAAATCGAATCCTAGTAACGGGTTCAACTGGTTGTATTGGGACACATGCGGTCAATGTATTACTTAATGAAAGTAAATGTGAAGTTTTTGGATTTAATCGATCTAAACCTGAGGGCAAAATTAACAGGGAAGGGTATCACTTCTTTAAAGGCGACCTTTCTGATCCGCAAAGTATTGAGCGAGCGGTAAGCGAAATTGAGCCGACTCATGTGATTCATCTCGGGGCGTTACAGACTCCAGATTGTCGAGATTTCCCGATCAAGGGAATGGAAATTAATGTATTGGGAACTGCCCATCTTTTTCAAGCGTGTACTCAATTAAAAAAGCCACTCGAACGATTTGTATTTGCAAGTTCAAGTGCTGTGTACGGTGCTCGTTCTCTCTATGGTAAAGAGGGAGTTCGCCCGGAAGATCCTTATCACCCATTTAACCTTTATGGTTATTGGAAAGTTGCCGGAGAAGGAATGGCTCAGGCTTTTCATCAATCCACGGGGGTGTCCACGGTTTCTCTTCGCCTGTCCACCACTTATGGCCCTGGTCGTGATCGTGGTTTTACTGCGGCGATGACTTCAGCAATCAAAGCGATTGTGCAGGGTGAGTCTTTTGAAGTTCCCTACCGAGGGAAGGAACATTATCATTATTCCCTCGATGTGGGAGCGGGTTTTGCCCGAGCCGCTATTGATCCTTTTTCTGGATATGGGGTATTTAATTTGCTCGGAGAAACACATTCGATTGAAGATTTTATTGAGACTATTAAAACTAAATCGATTCATTTTGAAATAGATAAGCCTGATATTAAATTCGCAAAAGAAGCAGAACTTTCTCCTTTTATTTATGAATTAAATGACGAAGCGACGAGGAAAGTTTTCCCCTTAATGCCCCTGACTTCTCTGGGCGAGGGGGTGCAACAATCCATTGCTTATTTCTTGGGATTATTGCCCCAATAGAAATTATTCGTCATTTCCTTCAGTCGTTTCGGCTTTAATCTCAATTTCTTTTTTCTGAATTGATGGATGAACATTTTCTTCTGTTTGATCTTCCTCTTCTACTTCTTCCCGAATTTTTTCCACTAGGGTCATAACATCATTTCTATGCCTGAGGGAACGTTCTTGAAATTTAGCCACTTGAATAAGTGCATCACTTTGATCGTATTGTGCGTGTAAAAAGTGAAACAGATTAACGCCGGTCATTGCGCCCAAAAGTACTCCTATAAATAGAACCACCAATTGTGAAACCTTGGGCAAACTGAGAGATAGGAAATAAGAAATACTTATTATACTTAGGACTAATACGAGGGAAAGAATGAAGGCGAATCTACGACTTGAATTGTAGGCGGAATTCCTTCGAATAGATTGAAGTGTCTCTTCTCCTGAGTTTGTTTTCTTCTTCATATTTTATATTTTGCCGAGATGTTAGGATTCGCAAGCAATAATACTTCTCCCATAAAGATGATTTTTTAAAATATGAATCTTTTATCTGTTTAAATATTATTATTTTTAATTTCTTTGCTTCTTGCCCTGACCGATAAGTTTTGTCGAGATAGAATTCCTATGAGGATATATCCATTACCATTTTCCCTGTTCTTTTTTCTACTGGGTTGTGGGAATGAAGATTCTTTAAAAAATGAAGTACCTTCTTCCACGCCTGAGCATAAAGTGGTCACAATACCCCTGGAGGAACATGCTCGAATACTTAATGAAGAGAAGTTGCGATTTGAAAATTTGAGTGAGAAATTTTCTGAAGATAATGAGGTTGCGAAGGAGACCGCGGAACAGGACGAGGCTATAATTAAAGAATTGGAGGCCCAGATTGAAGCTCTTAATTCTTCATTGGTTAAGTATCGGTTTAAGGTTTCTGAATCAAAGGACTCCTTAAATGAATTGAAGAAAATGGGATCAATGGAATATAAGAAAATTTACGAACGGGCGAAAACGATGGAACATACAAGTGCGATATTATTATATGAGGAATTTCTGGAGGAATTTCCAAACAGTCCAATTTCTGCAAAAGCCCGTTCCCGGGTTAAATTTCATAACGTTGAAATTCAGGTATTGGAAAATCGTAAAAGTGCCCGAACGGTCAGGCTTTGGGATGCAAAGTTAAAAGGGGAGGGAATGTTCGTCCGTGCGGTTGAGGAGGAAGCTCTTTTTGACTTGATCGGGCGAAAACCCGATTATTCCAAACATGGTTCGAGCTCGGAACATAAACAAAGAATATATACTTGGCGTGATTATGTGATGGATGGTGGATACCATGATCTAGTGATTGGTACCACCGATGGAAAAGTCGATCAGGTCAAAGTGGGGAAGTAGGATTTTTTAATCAGCGAGCACGTGCGTCTAAACATACCGCTTCCTCGGTGCTACGTACTAAGACTAATCCGTTGCTCAGAATAGGGGTGCTCCAGCACTTACCATTAAGGACTTTTTTTCTGGCTAATTCATTGTATTTCGAAGGAGATGCCTTGACCACGGCGAGAAATCCATCATCAGCAAGAGCAATTAAATGATCACCTGATAAAATAACATTCCCCGGTCCATATCCGTCATGACTCCACTTGATCTTGCCCGTTTTTAATTCAATACATTGGAGGGGGCCATTCCCGTATTTCTTGAAGCTAAACATACCATAAAGGTGACCGTTGTGATGAATCGGTGTACTCCAATGATTAAACATATCGTTTTTCTTACGCCATACTTCCGAACTGGAAAATTGATTTCCTTTTTTACTTATTTTGTACAATCCCGCCCCGACACCATATCCTGCGGAGCAGTAAATTAGATCACCTGCAACCACAGGGGAGGCCGCGGTGGATACTTTAAACGGGAAGGCTTGCCTCCAAAGTTCGCGTCCATTTTTAGGATCGACTGAGACAAGTCCGGATGTGCAGAAGAAAATGATTTGGCGGATTCCATGAATAGTGGTTGCGACTGGTGTGGCATGAGTGGCGGTTTCATCTCCACTTTTCCATACTAATTTTCCAGAGATTCGATTAAATGCAAGCATGCTTTGTCCGGCACCGCCTCCATATACTACAACTAATTCACCTTCTATTAAAGGTGCGGAAGAATTTTTCCATTTTATATTTTGTCCATTATGTTCCTTTAACACTTTGACCTCCCATAATATCTTCCCATTGGACGCGTCAATACAGTATAGATTCATATCTGAATCGTAGACCCAAACTTTTCCGTCAAGCACCGAAGGAGTCGAGCGGGGACCATCTCCACCGCTGTTATTAGGTGCTCCGGAATTTCCTCCTCCGCTTTTATAGTCCATTCGACAAAGCCGAGTACTCCATAAGCGTTTTCCCGTTTTGGTATCAAGAGAGATACAGACTTCACGCATCAAACCATCTTCATCTTCTTCGGCAATTAGAGTAAACGCTTTAGTACCTGCTGAGGAAAACGAACTAAAGCCAAGGGGTGTTGAAATTTTCCATTTCTGGGAACTCGATTTTTCAAGCCAAGTCGCGGAAGAGATGAGTTCGTCAGTTTTATTATCTGAGCCACGACCGTGGTATTGATTCCAATCAACCGCGTTTACTAGACTGACATTTAGAAGACCGGAAAGAAGAAGGGTATTTAAAATAGCTTTCATAATATAATTCCTATTCTTACCTCTGATCGCTGAAATTCAAGAAAGAAGAACGGACAAATTAATTTTTTCTGAAACGGAGTCGGTAAAAAATAACCACAAAAACAAGGGTGACTAGAAAATACCAAGGGAACCAACCAAGGGATTGTACAAAAACGGCATCCTGTTCGATCATTTTTCTGCCTTGTGCTATGGGCGGAATTTCTTCGGTTTTTATCCAAGCGATTAGACCGGAGTAGAGAATTGAAACGGCTCCATAGGATAGATTGGTGGATAGTCCACGGAAACTAAGTACGGTGGCCCGTCTTTCTGAGGATGCTTCTTCATTGAGGTAGCGACTCACCAGATAATTCATGATCTGCATCGTCGCATAGAGAAGTACTGCCGGTAAGATTCCCCAGTAGGGAAAGGCATAGCTAATTCCATAAAGTCCAATGAATAAAACGGGGCAAAGCAGAAAGAAGTTTTTCTGGGGAGAATACCGATCCGCTAACATGCGGGCGAATCGGGGAATAAAGACTCCCATGAGTGACATGCCTGATGCAACCAAACCAAAGGTGGCCAATGGAAGTTCAATTACATTCCAATAAGCACTGGCAATGGTAAGAAATTGCCTGATCACATTATCCAGGGCCATGGCGGCAAGAAGAATGCCGAATGGTAAAGGGGTCTTCCAAATCCAAGACCCCGCTTCGACGGTTTTCTTAAAGGATGATCTCATCGTTTCCCAAGCGCCCATTTTCTCTTGCTCAAAGGGATCTTTCATGGCCAAGGCTGCTCCTAAGACTATTAAGGATGAAATAAAAGTCAGAAAAATAGGTGCCTTTACCGCCGTTTCTGCAGTTATTGAAAAATCGATTCCGATTCCGCTTAGACAGGAGTTTACAAAGGAAGAATCGTAAAATGCGGAACCTGTCATCATGGCAAAGAAAAAAGCCAATGAAGTAAATCTTTGGGCTTTTTCGAGAGCCTTGCTCCAATCCTTTTCTAATCCCGCCTCCTTGAGGGAATCATAGGCGAGGGCTTCGTCCGCACCACTGGCAGCGGCCTCGGCTAATCCACTTACGATTCGATTGAGGGCAAAAAGGAGGAATACATATTCACTTCCATTCATTGGAGCGAAGAGCAGGGCAACCATTTCCACCACCATACAAATTGCGGCGAGCACGAGGAGTTTCTTTCTTCCCAAAGTATCAGCGAGGGCACCAGATGGAACTTCGAGCAAAATAATGGTGATCGCCCAGATTGCATTAAGAATACCAAAATCTTCCCAACTTAAACCATGTTCCAAAAAGATCAGGGCATATACGGGATAATAGAAACGGGCGTTGAAAAGCATGCGGAAACATATAAACAGGCTCAAATTGCGATGAGCTATTTTGTTTGAGTCCTTACTTTTCATGGTCTTGGTTAAAGTTTTTCTGAAGAATGATTAATTTTAAAATAAGCAAGCTAACTCACAATTCACTTGCTAAGAAACAAGCAAGCCGATTCTGATTTATTTATGAAAAGCAAACCTAACATTTTATGGATCTGTACCGACCAACAGAGGTTTGATACCATCCGTGCCTTGGGGAATCACCATGCTCAAACTCCGCACTTGGATGAATTAATTAAACAGGGGACAGCTTTTAATCATGCTTATTGTCAAAGTCCGGTGTGTGCACCAAGCCGGGCTTCTTTTTTAACTGGTCGTTATCCGCGTACCACTCGATGCAGGCAAAATGGCCAATCTATTCCCGCGGATGAAGTGTTAATATCTAAGATATTTTCAAATGCAGGGTATAGTTGCGGACTCGCAGGAAAACTTCATCTCGCCTCCTGTTCCGATGGGAAAGTGGAAAAACGGACAGATGATGGATATGATCCCTTTCATTGGTCGCATCATCCACAACCAGATTGGAAAGAAAATGAATACACTCAATGGTTGACGGAAAAAGGCCAGGATTGGCATGACTTACAGGGAAAGGAAATTAGTCCCTATGTGAGAATCGGTCCACCTGCGGAGTATAGCCAGACGACTTGGTGTGCAGAAAAAACCATTGAATTTATTAAGAAAGAAAAGGGAAAACCTTGGTTCTTTAGTTTTAATTGTTTTGATCCTCACCATCCTTTTGATCCCCCGGTTGATTATCTTGAAAAGTTCGTGGTTGAGGACATGCCTTTGCCTCGGGTGCACCCAGATGAATTGAGCGCACAGACGACCTTCCAAAAGCTTGACCGGATTTGGGCTCATAATCAACCGGGAGAGTTTCATACTGAGGCAATGACCGATTCGGATAGCAGGCAAGTTTACGCCGCCTACATGGCGATGATTACTTTAATTGATGACCAAGTAGGCCGAATTTTAAAATCATTAAAAGAGACGGGACAGGAAGATAATACATTGGTTGTCTTTATGTCCGATCATGGAGAAATGCTGGGCGATCATGGAATTTATTTTAAAGGGCCACATTTTTATGACGGACAGATGAATGTTCCGCTAGTCATTCGATGGCCCAAGGGGGGAGTGATTAAAAATCGTCGAGTGAATGGATTTGTAGAATTAATTGATTTAATGCCAACTTTTTTGGAAGCCGCTAACATTGAAATACCCACAGCTGTACAAGGGAGAAGTTTACTTCCATTGCTCAAGGGAGGAGAAGAAGAGGAGAATTGTCGAGAGGAAGTATATGCTGAATATTACAATGCATGGACGCACAAGGAAGCTTATGGAACAATGTTGCGGACCAAGGATTGGAAAATTGTGGTGTACCATGGAACCAAGCAGGGAGAATTATATGATTTAAAAAATGACCCAGATGAATTCTTTAATTTATGGGATCACTCAGATTTTCAAAAGCATAAGCAGGAATTTGTTCTAAGGTGTTTTGATGCTTCGGTTCTTTCAATGGACCCTAATCCTCCACGTTTAGGTCCTTTTTAGAAAATTTTCTTTTCAAAAAAATCGAAAAGGCTTGAATGGAATTTTTCCCATGTCAGTCTCCATTTTTTCTTCTTTCCATGAACATACACGAATACCAAGCAAAACAACTTTTTGCCGAAGCCGGAGTCACGGTGCCTAATGGTACTATATCCCAATCAGCAGATACTTTTGATCACGCACTCTCCAGCTTACCAGAAGGTAAAGCTATAGTAGTAAAAGCCCAAATCCATGCAGGTGGACGAGGTAAGGGTACTTTTAAGGATGGATACAAGGGGGGCGTCCATATCGTTTCTACACCCGATGAAGCCAAAGAAAAAGCACAGGCAATGCTTGGAAATGTTTTAGTAACCAAGCAGACAGGCGAAGAGGGAAAAGAAGTCAGTACAGTTTATTTCAACGAAGCGACTGATATTGAAAAAGAATTTTATCTTGCTGTATTAATGGACCGTGCCACTTCAAAACCAGTCATTATTGCATCGACTGAAGGGGGAGTAGATATCGAAGAGGTCGCCGAGAGTTCTCCGGAGAAGATCTTGAAAGTGTTAGTCGATCCGACTCTTGGCCTTCGTTCCTATCAGGCTCGACAAATTGCATTTGGTTTAGGACTGACAGGCGATTCCTTTAAGCAATGTGTAAAATTAATTTCAAAACTTTACGCCTTCTTCTGGAGTAAAGATTGTTCACAGGTTGAAGTGAACCCATTGGTTACCACAACTGACGGCGATGTAGTCGCATTAGATGCTAAAGTAAATTTTGATGCAAACGCACTCTTTCGTCATCCAGATGTACTTGAATTAAGAGATTTAAGTGAGGAGGATGCCAAGGAGGTAGAAGCCTCTAAGTTTGACTTAAATTACATTGCCCTGGACGGGAATGTGGCCTGTATGGTAAATGGTGCTGGTTTGGCCATGGCAACAATGGATATCATTAAACATTATGGTGGCTCACCTGCCAATTTCCTCGATGTGGGCGGTGGAGCGACTGAAGAGCAGGTTGAAAATGCATTTAGAATTCTGGTTTCAGATGACGCGGTAAAGGCGATTTTGGTCAATATCTTTGGAGGAATCATGAAGTGTGATGTGATCGCTACCGGGATTGTGAATGCGGCCCGCAAATTGGACATGAAAGTACCTTTAGTGATTCGTTTGGAAGGAACCAATGTGGAAGAAGGTAAAAAGATCCTCGCTGAAAGTGGACTCGCCTTGGAGTCGGCTGATTCTCTCGCTCAAGCAGCAGAGAAAATTGTGAAACTGGCCGCTGAAAATAATTAAACCTGATACCCTTTAAGAGAAAATTTAAAATGAGCGTTTTAGTAAACAAAGATACCCGACTTGTTGTTCAAGGAATCACCGGAAGTGCAGGAGGTTTTCATACCACTCAATGCATGGAATATGGTACTAATGTAGTGGCAGGTGTTACCCCTGGTAAAGGGGGACAAAAATTTCAAGATTCCGTTCCCGTTTTTGATACGGTGAAGGATGCAGTGGAAAGAGAAGGAGCTAATGTGTCTGTGATTTATGTACCTCCTCCATTTGCGGCCGATTCTATTTTGGAAGCAATTGATGCGGAGATTCCCTTAGTAATTGCAATTACAGAAGGGATTCCAGTTCGGGATATGTCCGAGGTTAAGGCTCGCCTTGCCACTTCATCTACCCGTTTGATTGGGCCGAATTGCCCAGGTATAATTACTCCTGGTGAATGTAAGATCGGAATTATGCCTGGTTATATTCATAAACCAGGTAAAGTCGGAATTGTTTCCCGTTCAGGAACCTTGACCTATGAAGCAGTTTGGCAAATTACCCAGGCAGGTCATGGTCAGTCCACATGTATAGGCATTGGAGGCGATCCAATAAATGGAACGAGTCACTTGGATGCGGTTAAACTTTTTCACGAAGATCCAGATACCGATGCAATTATTTTGATCGGAGAGATTGGAGGAACTGCCGAGGAGGAAGCAGCCGCTTTTATAAAGGAGCATGTGGACAAGCCATGTGCGGCCTTCATCGCGGGTCGTACGGCACCTCCTGGTCGTCGTATGGGACACGCTGGGGCAATTGTTTCTGGAGGTAAAGGAACTGCAGAAGCTAAAGTGGAAGCGATGCTTGATGCTGGTATCTCAGTTGCTGAGACGCCCTCTCATATTGCCGAAGCACTCTTCAAAATCTATAATCCTTAAGACTATTTTCAGGATTATATTTTAAAGTGAATCAAAAACTTTTCTCCAAGCTCCGCTTGGGGCAGGAGTTCATCTAGGTTCCAAATTTTGGCTGGGTGTAATCCCGATGTTTTCAGCTCCTCGGAGTAATCTCCTCCTTTTAGATAGAGAATTCCATTGGCAGGTGAATTCCTTGCTCCCTTACGAATCTTATTATTGACCCATCCAAAGAATGTAGGGAGTGCACTGACGGCACGTCCGATAATAAAGTCATAAGACCTTTTCTTAGGAAGTTCTTCAACTCGTCCACGACGAATCTCAACATTTTTTAAATTGAGCCGTTTAACCATGTCTTCCACCGCCATGACTTTTTTACCAATTGAATCCATCAAAGTGAAGCGAGCTTGCGGATAACATATTGCAAGTGGGATACCAGGTAGTCCACCGCCTGTGCCTACATCCAAGACCTGTGCTTTGGGCATGAGGCGTAAGAAATTAGTGATGGTAAGGCAATGAGCGAGGTGCTTCGTTTCCAATCGATCCATATCCTTACGGGAGACCAGATTAATTTTTTCATTCCATTCCCGTAGAAGAGCGATGTATTCTTTAAGTTGTTCCCATGACTCGGTCGACAATTCAGGAAACCATTGTTCAAGTATATTCCAGCTATTGTCAGATTCGCTCATTTTGAAAAGTCAGAAAGGTTATTTTACTTTAAAAGGTTTAAAACTTTTGACCAAGTCATCAATTGCTTTGGCTTGGATCAGAAAAGTCTCAAGTTTATCCAAGGGTAGGGCACAAGGCCCGTCACATTTTGCCTCAGCAGGATTCGGGTGAGATTCGAGGAATAAACCGGCAATCCCCTGACTCATCCCCGCGAGCATTAGTTCTGATACCGACTGCCTACGACCATCGGCAGAATCACTTCGACCCCCAGGAATTTGTAGTGAGTGTGTGACATCAAAAACAACGGGGCAACCCGTGCGTTTCATAATCCCAAAATTAAGTGGATCGACGACTAAATTATTATATCCAAATGAAGAACCTCGTTCGCATAGAAGGATTTTTTCATTCCCCGCTTCCTTGAATTTTTTTATAATGTGCCCCATCTCATGGGCGGCAAGAAATTGAGCCTTTTTTACATTAATCGGTTTATTGGTTTCGGCTAGAGCGACGACTAAATCGGTTTGTCGGCAGAGAAAGGCCGGTAATTGAAGAACATCGATTACTTCAGCGGCAGGCATTGCCTGTTCAGGTTCATGGATATCGGAAATGATAGAAACTTGATGAGTTTCTTTAATTTCGGCTAGTATTTCGAGACCTTTCGCAAGCCCTGGTCCGCGAAATGAATTAATTGAAGATCGATTGGCCTTATCAAAAGATGCTTTAAAAATGAAGGGGATTCCGAGCTTGGAAGTAACTTTTTTATAATGACAGGCAACCTCTAGAGCGAATTCGCGAGATTCGAGTACATTTACCCCTCCGAAGAGGGTGAAAGGAAGAGGGTTGGAAACTTGAAGATTTCCGACTTGAATAATCCTTGGATCGTTCATACAAGCGCAACACTGGGAGGATTTCCATGTTCTGCGGAAACCATAATACCAATTCCTCCCCGGGCATTAAAATCAACTTCAACCCGGCACCATCTCGGTGCGAGTGCTTGGACTAAGTCATCAAGGAGTCGATTCGCAAAATGTTCGTGGAAGGTGCCTTCGTCACGAAAAGTCCAGAGATAGAGTTTGAGCGATTTAGATTCAACGATCTTTTGGTCGGGAACATAGCGAATAAAAATTTCAGCAAAGTCAGGCTGTCCAGTCTTGGGACATAGACAGGTAAATTCGTCGGTTTTTAATTCTACTAAATAGTCGCGTTCTGGATTTCGGTTTGGAAATGTTTCCAAGATTCGATTTGGATGAGTGCCGCCTTCTCCTAATTTAGTAAGGTTTGCATGTTCGGTATTTGTTTCGGTCATAAAGGATTATATTTTCATGTGATTGAAAGATGGGCAATTCTGAAAGATTATTTCATTTCTTTCCAATTTAGATTTTTGGGTTGGCGTGATAGACTAAATTTAAGTTTTTTTATGAATTCTGATCTTACGACTTGCACTGCTCCAAGCTTTTCAAGGTGAGGACTGTGTACTTGGCAATCAATAAAGTGAAAGTTATGTTCAAGTCCTATCGAAACTAGTTTCGCGAGACAAACTTTCGAAGCTTCTGGACTATTATAAAACATGGATTCTCCAAAAAAAGAATGTCCTAAGCAGAGGCCGTACAAACCACCAACCAGTTTATTTTCATGATAAGCTTCAATAGAATGGGCAATTCCGTGTTCATTCAATTTACAGTAATCTTCAATCATATCGTTTTCAATCCAAGTACTTTCTTGGTTAGGCCTATCTGATTGGGCGCATTCTTTCATGGTTTGACGGAAATTTTCATTGATTCTAATTTCAAAACGATTGTCTTTCATTGCTTTTTTTAAACTACGTGGAAATTTGAAATCAGGTGGATAAAGGAGGAAGCGTGGATCGGGAGAAAACCAATGCCAAAGTGGATATTCTCCGATTTTAAGCCATGGGAAAATACCATTTTGATAAGCTAGAATTAACCGTTCAGTTCCAAGAGTCTCACTTATTGCAACCAAGCCCTCTTGGTCAGATAGTGCTGGATCAGGAAACCAAGGAGAATCTCGATCATCTAGGAAATAAACCTTGGACACAATTATCCTGCGGATAGTTCAAGTAAGCTCACCTCTGGTCGACAATTAAATCGAACTCCCCAAAGATTCCCCACTCCTCGAGTGATGTGAATTTGTCTGTTTTTCCAAAAATGTAACCCTTCTACCATAGAATGATCTTTAACTGGTGCAAAAGGGGTCCAATTGAGAAAAGGTATTTTAAATTGTCCACCATGGGTGTGTCCGCAGAGCATGAGGTTCCATTTATAAGGGGTTAACAATTCTTTTGCATCTGGATTGTGGCAAAGAAGTATAGAGGTTCCTGAATTACTTTTGGAAGAAGTTCTAGTTAGGCATTGATCGGGGTGGCAGTCTTTTGACCATAAATCCCCCAATCCAGCTATTGATATGGATTGTCCTTTTAAATAAATTGATTCTCGTTGATTGTGTAAAAGTTTGATGCCTGCTTTACTTAGCATAGATTCAACTTTTGTAGTGTTCATAAATCCTCCATGCGATCCCGCCCATACGCCTCCATCATGATTGCCTAGTGAGGCAAAAGTTGGAACAAGATGTGCATACTTCGCCAACAGTAAAGTCAGTTGTTCAAGTTCGCTGTCATTTTTTTGGTCAGTAATAAAATCTCCAGTGATCACGCATGCATCAGGGCTAAGAGAAAAACCTTCCCGTAGTGCAAAATCAATGTCTTCTAGAGATACACTCTTTGAAAAATGCAGATCAGAAAGGTGTAAAAGTTTGATCGGGGTTTTATTACTTAGCTTGGGCAGCAAAATTTTTTTACGTGTGATCTCTAACCAATTTGCTTCGAATCGAAGATATAAAAAAGCGGTAAAGAATGCACCTATGCCAAGGCTAATTTTCTTAATAAACTCAAGTCGGCCGAAGTTCGTTTTTTTTTTGATTTTTTTGAGCTGCTCTTTTTGGAAATCTGGAACTTCTCTTTGCATTATTAGTTCCCAGGTTGTTCGATTCCACCGACTTCATCAAAGTTTTCTAATTGTTCAATCAGGTTTTGTTGTGCGACGGTTTTCTCCTGTCCGCTTCGAAAATCCTTGATCTTGATCTCGTACTTGACTCGTTCATCTTCTCCTAAAATCAGACCATATCGGGCACCACTTTTTCCTGCGTCCTTAAATTGTTTTCCAAAGGCGGCATTTTTAAGAGAATAAGAAACTGAAAACCCTGCTTTCCTACACATTGCAATGATTGGTAATGAACTTCTTTTTTCTTCTGCATCCCCAATTAAAAAAAGATCGGGAGCTAGAATATATGTAGGAAGAAGTTTTTTGGACTCTAAGCAGTCGCTCAGAGTCATGTCGCCAATAGCAAAACCAGTTGCGGGCATGTCTGTGTTGCCAGAAAGCTTCTTAATTAAGTGATCATACCTTCCCCCTCCAGCAAGTGCCCGTCCTGTTCCACTTGCCTCAAAAGCTTCATAGACGAACCCGGTGTAGTATGCCAATCCACGAACGATGGATAAGTCGATTTTTATATATTCATCTGCTCCGTGGCCCTTTAAATAATCAAGTAATGTATTCCATTCATTGGCTCTTTTTTCCCCTTCTACTCCACATTGTTTTAATCGTGCCTCTAGTCCATCGAGGGAATCGATTTGTTTAATGGAGTTGATTTCAGTGAGGATTTCTTCCCCTCGCCCGGGAAGAGCTTTTTCAAAAGCCTCTTTATTTTGTTCCGCCTTTCTTCTTTCGCTTTTATCAATAGCGTCGAGAACTGATGGTCTTTGTTCTTCGTTGATTCCGAGAGTGTTTAAGAATAAGACCCATGTGTTTCGGTCGCTCAGACGAATCTTGAAATCGCTCGGTCCTAACCCTAGAGTTTCAAAAATTGCTACGAGTAGGGCAATTAATTCTGCGTCAGCATCTAGGTTAGATTCGCCGAGCAAATCAGCGTTAAATTGATAAAAAGAACGTCCTCTTCCTTTTTGTGGACGTTCGTATCTAAAATGTTCACCAACATTAAACCATTTGATAGGTTTAGGTAATGAATTCGCCCGTGCTGCAACCATTCGCGCCAAAGAGGGGGTAAGTTCGGGTCTCAGAGCAACTCGTCGCCCCCCTTTATCTTCAAAGTTAAAAAGTTGTCCTGCAATCTCTTCACCTGACTTTTCAATATACAGATCGAGTGGTTCGAGAATTGGAGCGTCGTACTCGGAAAAATTAAACGCATGTGCAACAGTACGAAATACTCGAAAAAGATGATTACGTCGTGCGCAGTCTTCGGGAGGGAAGTCCCGAAAACCTGGTAAGGTTTCAAACATTTTAATGGAGTGAAATTAAGATGATGGATCAAGTATATCCAAATTAAGCTTTTCTAAACCTACCTTCATTTCCTTACCTGCTTTAAATTTAACTACCGCACGACGTGGAATCATAACATCAGTTTTTGGTTTGTTGGGATTCCTACCTACTCTAGACTTTCTTACTTGAAGTTCAAATACACCAAATTTACGCAATTCAATATTTTGCCCATTGGCTAGCGCTTGTTGCATAATATCAAGAGTATTCTGTACGATACTTCGAACATCTTCGTGATTGTAATTAGAATTGTCGTAAATTTTTTGTACTATGTGTCGTTTTGTTAAATTATTGGACATGGTAGGCTATTTCGGTTTGAAAGAATTTCTATTTAGGGTTAGTTTGCTTAAATCATAGATTCCTGTTACTCAATGACCTGTCAAACCCATTTTAAAAAAAATGACTAAGAAAGATGATGATAATCCTCTAGAGGAAATACAAAAACAACTTCACGATTTACTTAATAATAAAAATGTTCAAGTCGCATTTGCCCCTTTTATGGATTCAATGAAAGCGAAAGAAAGTGGTGAAAAAGAGGAAAAAGAAGTAAAAGAAAGTAAACCTCCACCTCCTGAGGACGCGACCCGCGATGAAAGGTTAGATACGATTCGTTCTTTTGATCGGAGACCGAAGGAAATTCGAGATTACCTTGATCGATTTGTGATAAAACAGGAACAGGCAAAACGAGTTCTATCAGTCGCTGTCTGCGATCATTATAATCATGTTCGTCGTTGTTTAGAGAATGAAAAGTTGGCCAAGACAGAATATGTGAAGCCCAATGTTTTACTTCTTGGTCCGACTGGCGTAGGAAAAACCTTCCTCATGCGTAATGTGGCCAAGTTAATTGGTGTACCATTTGTCAAAGCAGATGCGACCAAATTTTCTGAGACTGGATATGTTGGTTATGATGTAGAGGATATTGTACGAGATTTAGTTAAATCAGCAGACGGTGATGTCGAACTGGCAGAATTTGGAATCGTTTATGTTGATGAGATCGATAAGATTGCATCAGAATCCTCGCGTAACGGAAAAGATGTCTCAGGAAGAGGTGTACAAATTAATTTGCTTAAATTAATGGAAGAGACCGAAGTAAATCTTCACGCACCCCAAGATATGATGGGGCAGATGAAATCATTTATGGATATGCAGAAGGGCAATAAACCGAAAAAGAGTACGGTGAGCACTAGAAATATTTTATTTATTGTGAGCGGTGCCTTTGATCAACTAGGGGAAAATATTCGTAAACGACTTGATTTAAATCGAATTGGTTTTGGCTCGGTCGAAGAAAATATTTCATCAAGTGAATCGGCGAACCGATTTTTATGCCAAGCGGAGACTCGGGATTTTATAGACTATGGGTTTGAGCCTGAATTTATTGGTCGATTACCCGTCCGAGTTGCATGTGAAGAACTAACAAAAGAAGATCTTGCTGAAATACTAAGTTCATCTGAAGGAAATGTACTTGAACAATATAAAAATGATTTTTCAGGTTATGATATCACTATTAAAATTAAGCCAGATGCGATTGAAAAGATTGCCGAAAAAGCAGCTGAAGAAAAAACAGGAGCTCGGGGATTAGTTACAATTTTAGAAAAAACATTTCGTGATTTTAAATTTGAGCTGCCTTCGACAGCGATTCGAGATTTTTCTGTCAGTGCAAATACAGTAGAAAATCCTGGTGAAGAATTAGAGATTTTGCTCGAAGAAAAAAGAGATCAATTAGATGATTCTTTGCTCGAAGATGTTGACCGTTATGCGGAGCAATTTAAAAAAGAATACGGTTTCGTTCTTAAATTTCGTAAAGCTGCAAAGGTCGCAATTGTGAAAGAATCAATCAGTAAGAATCGATCCGTGGTGGCTATTTGCGAAAGGAAGTTTTCAGATTTTATTCATGGTCTTGGAATTATAAATCAGAGAACTGGAAAAAAAGAATTCATGATTGATAAGAAAGTCGTGGACGATCCAGATAAGGAATTATCTCAATGGGTCGTGGAAAGCTTTGATAAAAAGCAGGACAATTAAAAAGTGAGCAGACCTGACCCTGATGCGGTCCGTGCTACTTTTACCCGGGTTGCTCATCGATACGATCTCGCAAATCATTTACTTTCGGGTGGTATAGACTACCATTGGCGTCGTAAATTAGTTCTTTTAGCCAAAAGCCAATCCTGCTCTAATATCCTTGATCTTGCCACGGGGAGTGGAGATGTTGCCTTTGCCTTGCAGGGGGGACTTCCATCAACGGTTAAGATCACTGGACTAGATTTTTGTGAACCAATGCTTAAACAGGCGAGATTAAAGAGAGATCGACTTGGATTAGATTCAAAACAATATGTGTTTATGGAAGGCGATTGCCTAGACCTCCCTTTTGAAGATAGAAGCTTTGATTTAGTAACTATATCCTTTGGCCTTCGAAATTTGGCAGATCGGAAAAAGGGATTATCTGAGATTTATCGGGTTCTTAAGCCTAATGGTCGCCTTATTGTACTAGAATTTACTCAACCTTATCGGTGGTTCGCTCCATTTTACTATTTTTACCTTCGTCTACTCCTGCCATGGTTTGCCCGTTTGGTGACAGGGGATCGAGACGCCTATCTTTATTTAGGCACAAGTATTGCTAATTTTCCCAATCGACCCGAATTAAGTATGGAACTTAAAGAGGTTGGATTTCAAAAAGTGAGGCAACAGGCCTTAACCTTTTCTATTGTTGCGTTACACCAGGGAAAAAAGAATTAATTCCATTTTACTTCCCTAATATTTCTCTGAGTTTTTCAACACTGGTCTCAGGTTTTTGACAGGTCTGATTTTCGCAAATATAAACGGCTGGTTTTCCTTTCACTAATCGATGGTTTTTTAAAAAAGGAGCTAATTGTAAAATTTCTGGATTTTCGAGGTGGGTAGGTCGGAATAAAAGAACTTTTGCCGGAAGGAAGTATTGATTGACCTCCTCAATGAGGGTTTTGGTTTCTTTTTTACCAAGCTCTCCTGCGATTACGATTTCCTTTGCTGGTGCGAGGGCAAAATCCAAAGCTTGAAGTAAGACTTCTGCTCCCTGTGGATTCTTTTCTAGAAAACCAGAAAACGCAGAGAATAAATTTTCTGCTGAAGTCAGGTATTTTTCTTTGCCAGTTATTTTATTAACTCGGAGAAGGTTGAGTGCCATCACTGAATTACCAGACGGAATTGCCCCATCATAAATCTCCTTTGCTCGAATTAAAAGTTTTTCTCCATCGTCGGCAGTCAGGAAAAATCCACCCGATTTTTGATCTTCAAAGTGGATCAGAGTCAGATCGATCAACTCGATTGCGGCCTTCAAATATTTGGTGTCAAAGCTTGCTTCATATAAATCAAGTAATCCCTGGCTCAAAAATGCATAATCTTCCAAATGAGCGGGAAGTCCTGCGTTTCCTCGGCGCCATCTTTTTAAAAGACGCCCGTTGGGTAGCCTTAACTCGGAAAGACAAAAGTCGGCTGCTTTCTGTGCGGCTTTTAAGTATTCAATGTTATTCAAAACTTTTGCAGACTGAGCAAAGGTTGAAATCATTAACCCATTCCAATCGGTTAGTACTTTATCATCTTTTTGCGGATGGATTCTTTTTTCTCTGGCAGTAAAAAGTTTTGTTTTTAAGCTGTTCACTTTTTTCCTGAATCCTTTTGGATCTAGATTTTTTTCTTGAGCATAGGTATCCAAGGATTTTCGTAAATGCGGAATATTTGTCCCCGTTTTTTCATGGGTTGCTTCATCAAGAAAATTTCCTTCTTTTTCAAAGTGATATATTTCGTTGAAGAGGCTTGCGTCTTTTTGACCAAGAATTTCCTCTATTTCGATCTGAGTCCAGACATAAAATTTTCCTTCCTCACCTTCACTGTCAGCATCTTCTGCAGAGTAGAATCCACCTTCAGGGGAAGTCATGTCTCTGATGACATAAGTGAGAATTTCCTCTGTGGTATGGGCAAAGTAGGGCGATTTTGTTATCTGAAAGCACTCTAGGTTTGCCTGTGCAAAAAGGGCCTGATCGTAGAGCATTTTTTCGAAGTGGGGAACTAACCATTCCTCATCCACAGAGTATCGATGAATACCCAAACCAACTTGGTCATAAACTCCACCCTGATGAATCTTATGAAGGGTATTCTTTACCATTTCTAGAGCTTTTTCTTCTCCTGTTCTCATGTGGTAACGCATGAGAAAGCTCAATGTATGAGCGGTTGGAAATTTAGGCTTATTTCCAAATCCTCCATGTTGTTGATCGTAATTTCTTTCAAGGGCCGTATAGCAAGCATCAAGGTGGGTGCTATTCAAATCACCTCCGGTTCGATTTGCCTGCATTTCCTTTAAATTTTGCATGATTGCCTCTCCGATCTCGGTAACCTTTTCTCGTTCATTTTTCCATACATTGGAAAAGTGTGGAACCAATTGAGTCATTGAGGACTTAGGAAAATAGGTACCGGCAAAGAAGGGTATTTTTTGAGGGGACATAATTACCGTCATCGGCCAGCCGCCCCGTCCGGTCATCATCTGGGTTACGGACATGTAGACATTGTCAACATCGGGCCTTTCTTCTCGGTCGACCTTGATACAAACATAATCCCGATTCATCAAATCTGCGACTTCGTCGTCTTCAAAAGATTCGTGTTCCATTACATGGCACCAATGACAGGTGGTATAACCGATAGAAAGAAAAATTGGTTTATTCTCTTTCATTGCCTTTGCAAAGGCGTCATCTCCCCAAGGATACCAGTCAATCGGATTGCGTGCGTGTTGAAGAAGGTAGGGACTACTTTCAAAGACCAACCGATTGAATTCCTTACCGCCATCGGAAGGAAGCTGAGCAATTACTGAAGGCTTTGGTGGAGGCACTCGTGCAGCGTGTTTAATTTCTTCGTTTGACTGTTCCTGAGATTTACTTTGATTAATTGAAAGTGGGGTGAGTGAGGCGCTTGAATCTCCCTTTTCATTTCCACAACTAAATATAAGAGAAAAGGAAACAAGTACAGATAGAGAGCGAAAAAAAGCATTTGCTTGGAGTAAGGAATTCACGAGTAGATGATGCACAGGACTTCCTGAGACCAGCAAGTGATTTTGTTCACTACACTGAGATCAGTTTTTGCAAGCTTTCAACTCTTTCTTGTATTTCTTTTGCCCCAGCAGATTCAAGTCGGTCACATCCAAATGCTTCAACAGTTAAACTAGCTGTGGAAGTTGCATAAAGCATCGCTTCTTTAATGCTAGCAAAGTCGGAGGACTTCCTTGATGCCATTCGACCAATTAATGCACCAGCAAAGGAATCACCCGCACCCGTTGGATCTCGAAGTTCGGTAACAGGGTAGGCGGGTAAGGCAAACATGCCATCTTGATGAAAGAGGATTGCTCCGTGCTCACCCTTTTTAATGATTACTGATTCAGGGCCCATTTTTCGAAGTTTATGACCCGCTAAAATGATGTTATTTTCACCTGTTAGTTCTTCTGCCTCAGTGTCATTGATCACAAATAGGTTAATTCTTTTGATTAGATCTAAAAGAGCATCTTTTTCGATCTCGATCCATAAATCAATAGTGTCCGCTAATATATAAGCTTCTCCTTCAAGTTGATCAAGGACATGGGATTGTAAGGCGGGATGGATATTACCCAAAAGTACAAAAGGAGTTTTTTTGTAGGACTCTGGCAGGTCCGGGCGAAACTTTTCAAAAACATTTAATTGAATATCGATCGTATCTCTACGATTGAAATTTTCATGGTATTTTCCTTTCCAGAAAAATGTCGGACCACTTTCATCTTTTTGCACACCTTCCAAATCAATTCCCCGTGAACGTAAACGATCAAGATATTCTTCACCAAAATCATTTCCAATTACTCCCACCATTTGTACATCGGTGTAATAACTTGCAGCAAAGGAACAATATGAGGCGGCACCTCCTAGGATATGCTCTTTTTCTCCGTAAGGAGTAATGACATTATCAAAAGCAACAGAACCCACCACCACTAAGGGCGAGACTGAAGAAGAATCAGATATAATACGATCAGACATAAATATTATATGATATAGATTTCTTGGCTTAGCTCAAGAGAACAAAGTCCAAGTTTTTTTACAGAAGGGAATCCCAAGCCTTGAGGATAAAGGAAACGATTGGTTCTGGATCACTTAGACTGTGTGGATGGTGATCCACACCTTCTTTCCGAATAATTCTAATTTCTCCCCCTAATGCTTTAATTTTCTTTTCTATAATATCGGTATTTTCCTCAACGGGTACTACTCGGTCTGCTTGACCGACTACATGAAGCAAAGGGACTTTTGCTTTTACTAGATTTTCTAATCCGTAAATGGGGAGCCCTTTGAATTGTAAGGCTTCTTCTTCTTCGATTCCATAGGCTTTAATACAGGTTTTCCAAGCGCCCTGACTTCCTTTGCCGCGCCCCTTGCCGCCCGGCCAACTTTTAAAGTCGCAAACGGGAGCATCGGCATAGATACAGAGAGTTTTTTGTGGGTTTTTTTTAGCCCAGTTGTAAATAATTAGTCCACCCCGACTCATTCCCTCCAAGGCAACCTTCTTGGCAAGTCCATATTCTTGAACTATTATTTTATAAAATTCATCCCATCGTTTTACAGCCTTTGGGGCTCCAAATAAATTGCCCACGTCACAATAGGTGAGATGCCATCCTTTTTCTAAGAGGGCAAGATCAGCTTGGGGTTGATGCCCCCAAAATCGTGCACGAATTATCCAAGGTTTTCCGGGTGCAGTTTTTGTAGGAATAACCACACGGCATAGTGAATTAGAAATTTTGAATTCTTCACAGGCAAAGCCTTTCCATTCAGTTTCTTTTACAGGGAAAGGATTAGCTTTAATTATAGCTGGGTTTTTGTACCATACAATATTTGAACTATGATGCCCCGCGATTAAAATATCCAAGTCCTGATCACCATCCATGTCGACTGCACGTAAGTCATAACTACTTTGATTCTTGCCAATCAGGTGCTTAGTGAACTTGGCCTTTCCATTGTTTTCATACCATACGACTTGACCCGTTAATTGACTGCCACAGGTCACACCATCCAAATCTCCATCCCTGTCCAAATCGGCTAAGGCCAAGGAATGGGGATTTTTAAACACTGAATCGATTACAATAGCTTTGTTGAATTTTGGACCTTTAAACCAGAGTATTCCATTTGCATGGCCTCGGGAAGCAAAGTAATCCACATGTTTATCTCCATCGAGATCCGCGGGTAGTATGTTGGATGCGCCAGGTTGTTTACTTGATAGAGTGTGTTTTAGCCAGGGAGATTTTCTTTCTTTAGTTTGTTCCCACCAAGCGAACCATTCTCCACCCGGAAACTTCTCGCCTCCTTTCGCCCCGCAGGCAATGTCGGGAAGGCCATCTCCATTGACATCCCCCACACCCATATAATGAGAGCCACCAGGTGCATCCCTATCTGCAATGATATGACGGGTCCATGGCTGATTTATTTTGTCCTTAACAGGAGATTCCAACCAGACAATTGAATGAGGGAATGGAGTGTTTTCACCTTTGCCAGAATTGGCAATTAAATCAGTTTTTCCATCCTGATTAATATCCCCAGTAGTCACACAATGAGTACCCAATATTTCTTCGTCTATAACTCGAAAAATCCATTTTTTTGAGAAGGGTTGATCTGGGCATTCGAGCCAAAAAACTAGCTGATTTGAACCGATAAAGTCCATATCCCCATCCCCATCCACATCCATAAGACATGCATGTATACAAGAGGTCCCCATTTTTCTCTTTCCTGAGTAAACCTCTTTAAAATTCGCAACCTCCTTTTTAATATCTAATTCTTTACCGCCAAAAAGAGTAACCCCGCCATTGAAGGAAGCCATCACCTCGATTTTTCCATCCCGGTCAAAATCGTTCGCAACTACTCCATTTATATTTCCTCTCCCCAAAGGAAGTTGGTGTATGATCTCTTTCTTCCACTCAGCAATCAACAAGATTGGAGCAAAGACAAATAGAAAGCCGAACAGAGCAAATTTCATCTAATCAAATTTTACCCCAAATTTTTTGCATCAGCTCAAAAGTCCGTGGATCGTGTTCTTGAAGCTCGGCCCGAACAAAGGGAAAAAAGTCATTTACTCCGAGATAAGATTCGGTCATTTCAGCAAAAAACTCTTTATGATTAGTTCGTGCATAATGCCTAGTTTTTCCACCCCTAAACAATAAAACCCGCTCGTAAAGTTTATTTTTTTCTGCTCTTTGATAAGCGGATAAAATATCTTGATTTTCAAAGCTGAGAACTTGATCATGATATGAGTGGGCAAGTTCATGCAAGATCACATATGGATGTTTAGCCCACTGATCTTTACTTAGGAGTTGCCTTGCCCTAGGTACATGTACCCGCTTTTCAAGAGTGGGATCATATTTATTTTTGATTAACCATCCTTTACCTGGATGATATTGCATATTACCCAAGGCATGATCTAAATCGACTCGGATATATAATTTTTGAAGTTCCTGCACCTTTTTCTTGTCCAATATGTAGATAATACGTTGGAGATGATTGGCCAGTGCTTTTTTGACATCCTTAAAAATCTTTTTATTTTCGTTTTTCTTAAATGCTGGATTCCATTCGATGGGCCAACCTTCTAATTTTTCTAGAAAATGAGTAGGGAATTCCTTAGGGGCTTGGTGTTCTACTTTCGCATTTAAAAAACTAACACAGAAAAAGGAAAGAATAGAAAAGATAGATTTATTGTTCATTTTATTAGGATACCTCTGTAATCGGAAAAGTACTGGCGAGCACAACCTGTTCATCAATTTCAATAAGGATCGAATAATTTCCTGGTTTTTCAAACTTTAAGCGATGAATATCATTAATTAAGTTAATTCGATGTTGGGGACCTGGGGAGTCAAATTCACGATCAATAATAATTCTAGGCTCGTCTTCGGCCATGGGAATTCCAATAGAAATTTTTAGTAAATGCTTTCCTTTAGTAAGGTCGGAGAAGGATAGAAACCAAATCATTCTAGGATGAACGACTGGAAACTCTTTGGCTCTTAAGTTCGAGAAAATGCCCAACAGAGTATTTTTCCCCGTGGCTGGATCAACATAGACGGAATCGCAGGTTATCCAAGCGAGGACTTGTGGTTTTGTAGACATAAATATTTAGGTTGAGATACGGATTATGAAAGACCGCTTCTTTTCAGAAGAGCTTCTACTTTAGGGTCTCGGTCCATGAAGTTTCGATATAATTGATCGGGGGGTAAGGAGTTACCTTTACTTAAAATATGCTCCCTGAATTTTCGACCTATTTCCGGGTTCATCACTCCTTCCTTTTGAAAACGGGTAAAAGCATCTGCATCAAGAACCTCGGCCCACTTGTAAGAATAATACGCAGCCGCATAGCCAACAGGGCTGCTAAATAAATGGCTAAACCGATGAGTGATTGTTCGAGCAGAAGATTTTCTTTTTGGGAAATATTCTTCAAGAGCTGATTGAATTTCATTTTCCAAATCCTCAAAATCTTGAAGTGCAAGAGTTCGATGCAAAAATAAATCTAATTTGGAAAATGCAAGCTGCCTCATCATGGCATTACCTGCCATAAAGTTTCGAGCCCGAAGCATTTTCTGAAATAATTCCTCTGGTATGCATTCATCGGTTTCATGGTGCCTAGCAAACAAATCAAGGCTAACCCGTTCCCAGCACCAATTTTCCATAATCTGCGAGGGCAGTTCGACAAAGTCCCAAGCAACATTTACACCGTTTAGGCTACGATGGGGTACCTCTCCACATAAATGATGAAGGAGATGGCCAAATTCGTGAAAAATAGTCTCCACCTCATAATGAGTGAGTAAGGCAGGTTTGCCAGGCGTAGGTGCGGTTAAGTTCCCACAAATTAAGCCAAGGTGCGGGGAGCAAATTCCTTCTTTTGTGGGTTCTGCAGTTTTTAAAAAGTTCATCCAAGCACCTCCGCGCTTTGAGGACCGGGGGTGCCAATCGGCGTAAAACGAACCTAGTAAATTCTCACTCTCCTTATCAAACAGATCGTAAAATCGTATTTCTTTATGCCAAACTTCGACAGGATTATTCACTTCTTCTCCATTAGAGAAAGTTTCCCCTTCAAATTGGGTGGACCGTTCGACAATCTTTAAACCAAATATCTGGGTCACCAAGCTAAACATACCTTGAAGAACAGATTGAATGGGGAAGTAGGGTCGTAGATCTTCATCATCAAAGCTATATCGTTCCTTTTTTAATTTCTCTGCCCAGTAGCCTACTTCCCACGGTTGGAGCAAGTCTACTTCTAGATTTGTTTTTTCAGCCTTAAATTCTTCGAGTTCAAGGTTTTCTTTAGTAAAAAAGGGAAGTGTTTTTTCCTTTAAGCCGGAAATAAAGTCATCTGCAACTCGGCCATCCTTTGCCATTCTTCGACTCAATACAGCATCGGCAAAATCTTTCTTTCCTAATAACAAGGCTTTTTCTTGGCGTAGAGATAAAATCTCTTTAATAAGCAAAGAATTACTTGTCGGTTCTTCGGTACCCAACCGATCGCTTGCTGACCAAATTTTTTCTCTCAGTTCTTCATCGTCAAGGTATTGCAATACAGGAAGCATTGAGGGAGCATGAAGAGTAAATCGCCATCGATCTTTCCCCTCCTCTTTCCCTAATTTTTGAATCGCACTCTGCTTGGCCGCGTCAAGTGCGGAAGAGGGAAGTCCTTTGAGCTTATCTTCCTCTTTTACCACCATTTGCCATGCATTGGTGGCATCCAGTACATTTTCTGAAAACTTTTGAGTGATCTTGGCTAGTTCACTGGAAAGTTCTTCGAGCCGTTTTCTTTTTCCCTCAGGAAGATCAGCTCCTGCTTCACGAAAATCCTTTATAGTTTCTTCTAGCAGCCTCTGATCGATAGGAATCAAATTTTTTGCCTGTTCACTTTCGGCAAATGTTTTTATCGAATTCCATAATTGGGCATCAAGTAAAATTTTTGCTTCAAATTCACTCACTGCTGGTAAAATGTCGTTATAAGCATTTCTTAATTCTTCGGAATTACAAACTGAGTCAAGATGGGCTACTAAACCCCATGCTTCATCAAGTTGAACAGTGGCTTGTTCCAATGCTTTAATTGTGTTTTCGAATGTGATGTCTCTCGGCTTTAACTCACGGATTACCTGCAAGTTTTTCTCGGATTGCTCCAAGGCTAAAGTGATATCACTTCGCACGCATTGTGGTTGAAGAGCAGACCAAATTGGATGCTCTGTATTTTCGAGAAATGGATGAGTGGTCATAATATTAATTGATGCAAAATTCCATAATTCTTACCGATGATCTAGGAGAACCTGATTTAATTTTAAGTTCAATTGTATGGGGCCCAGATTTGAGGTCATCTGCAAACATGATCGTTCTTGGATAATGAAGTCCCTTACTGTGATGATGAAAAAGGTCAATATTTTCAATTTCTGCATTATCAATTTTATACTCTATTATTCCTGCGTCTGGCCCCGCGACCACAAAGGCTCCAATGGCTTTTCCATTAAAGTCTATCTTGATGGGGCGGTTTGCTGTGTTTGAGTGTAGCATAGGGATACCAAGATAACGGGACCGCTTGCCTCCTTTTAAGTTCTTCCAATCGGGCTCAGAGAAGGACCAACCTTCTTTTTCAAAACCTCGAGGTGAAAGGAAATACCCATTAAAATAGCTTAGTGGATCAATTGGATTTAAAGGAAGGGGATAATTTTTCTGACTGGTTGGCAGTGTTCCACTCCATATCTTAGATAATAATTCAAAGTGCATATTAGCACATAACTGATTACCCGGTTTTTTCGGATGGGTACCACCAAACTTTTCCCAGGTAAAAAGTTTGTTTTTAACTTGGTAGGCGACCTCCCGAGCTAAATGTATTCTGGATACTCCATATTTCTTTACTACTTTTTCGTGGGCGGACATGGAGGTCGGCTCAATTCCCTCTTTAAGTTCTTCGAGCATTCCAGGGTTCACAAAATAAGTTACAATGATTTCAGCTTTAGGGTTTTTTCTCCGAACATGTCTTATGATCCCCTCCATTCCTCGAATGCAGGCTTCTGGGCTATGTTTTGCATCCTGGTCATCGTTGACTGCAAATTCGAGAAATAATAAATCGATTGATCCTTGGCTTAAAATATCCCTTTTAAAACGAAAGGCACCCGTTGTTGAACAGGTCGAAGATATTCCTGCGTTAGTGAAGTTAAAATTGGTTTCAGGATACCTCTTTTGCAACCACTCCATTATAATTGGACGATAGCCTTTCATTTCAGTGATTGAACCTCCCATAAAAGCTACATGTCCGATTTTTTTACTTTCAAATGCAATTCGTGCATTATTCAACCCTCCTCTTAAGGTGATATTTTCTTCCTCAAAACCGAGACTCGAAGAATAGGTAATTAAGCATGAAAGTAGTACGACAAATTGAAATTTATTCATTATTTTGATTTAGTTTAGGGAGAGAGCCTCCTTAGCAAGATCAGTAATTTCACAGTAATGAGAATTTTTCAACACGTGACTTGGGATTATCCACGATCCGCCCACTGTTAAAACATCTGGATCATTTAAATAAGTGGGGACTAATTCTTTGGTGATTCCACCAGTTGGGAGATATTTTAATCCTAGCGAACGAAAAGGTGCTAGTAATGACTTGAGGTAGGGATAACCACCCGCTGGCTCCATCGGGAAGATTTTTATTAGCGGACAATCATACTTGGATACATTATTTAATTCGCTCGGAGTTAAAATACCAGGGATTAGAAAAAAATTCTCTTCTTGGGCTTTTCTCCACATTGGTTCGTCCCAACTAGGAGAGACGCCAAAGTCGACACCAATATTTTGTACCTTCTTAATTTGTTCGATCTTTAAAAGAGTTCCCGCTCCTAGAATAAAATGAGGAAATTCTTTTCTAACCGCTTCGAGACTCGGTAGTGCATCATCACTTCGCAAAGTCACCTCCATAATCTCCAATCCCGCCTTAGCCAATGCCTCTGCAGTATTAAGAGCCGTCTTTGGATCAGTTAGGTTTAGGATTGGTAAAACTGGATATCTCCCAAGTTGGTCAAGAATCTCCATTCTTTATTTGATCCAAGTTTTTTTTGTGTCGCATTTGTAAAAGTTCAATAGCCAAGGCAAAACCCATAGGTACATAAATCATCGATTTTTCAACCTCTTTGCCCATTCCTTCAATAAAAATGGTAATTCCAATCACGATCAGAAATGCGAGAGCCAATATTTTAAGGGCCACATTTTTCATGATAAAATCGCCAATTGGTTTTGCAAAAAAGAGGATGACCATAAAGGAACAGAGTACTGCGGAAATAATAATCCATTGATTACTAGTTAGGCCCACTGCCGTGATCACTGAGTCTAGAGAGAATACAATGTCGAGAATTACAATTTGAAAAATGACACCACTCAAACTTCCCTTTGTTTGGCTTTTACTTTCATGATGTTCAAGTTCAACCGTTGCATGGATCTCCTTTACCGCTTTCCAAATCAGAAATAGACCACCAGCAAGAAGAGCTAGGTCGCGCCATGAATAGGCAAACCAATCTGGACCACTAGACCAAGCAGGATTGGTTAGCTGGACTAGTTTAAGTCCTCCTAAAACCATGATTACTCTAGCCACCATGGCAAGAACCAGTCCGAAATTTCGTACCGAATTTCTTTTGTTTTCTGGTAATCGCGCTACGAGAATGGCAATAACCAATACATTATCGACTCCAAGAATTAACTCCAAGCCAACTAGTAATACAAATAAACCAATTAAATCACTTTCCATTTAACCCATCCTTTCATGGTTTAATATTTTGAAAAGAAAAAAGATTCAAGAATCGACATTGTTTATTAGTTTATATTGATTTCTTGGAACTAAGTGAAAAATCCATTTGATATACAAATCGTTGATGCGAGCTTAACTTTTTTACCTGTAGAAACCCGTGTTCCTTTGAAATTTGGATCTGAGGTTCTTACCTCTGTGACCTGTGCTCGTGCTTCTGTACAGGTGGAAAAAAAGAATGGGCAATCTGGAAAAGGGTGGGGGGAAACTCCATTGAGTGTTCAATGGGTTTGGCCGTCTTCGATTCCCTACGAGGATCGGCATTCAGCTTTGCAGGGCTTTTCAGAAATACTGGTGAAGAAGTGTAAATCACACTCTGGTTATGGCCACGCATTGGAGCTTGGTTATTCTTTTGTTTTTGAGAAACTTCCCATTTTCCTTCAAGAGTTTAATCAAGTTGAAAGAAGGGGTCTTGAACCAATGCCATGGCTTGCCGCCTTGGTTTGTGCCTCAGCATTTGATCTAGCCCTGCATGATGCTTACGGGGTAGCGAATGAATTACCTGTATACCAATCTTATAATTCAACCTATCTCAATTTTGATTTAAGTCATTTTCTTGAACCGAAAAAAGGGAGTACGATTTCCTTTGAGGCGAAGACGCCCTTCGATTTTATTGAACTCACGCCACCTGCTAAAATTCCTGTATGGCATTTGGTTGGTGGGTTAGATCCATTGTGTGAAAAGGAATGTATTGGTGATGAACCGAAAGATGGTTATCCAGTGCATTTAAGAGAATGGATTGAAAGAGATGGTTTGAATTGTTTGAAGATTAAGCTTCGAGGGAATGATTCGAAGTGGGATTATGAGCGTCTAATTGCAATTGGAAAGATCGCCGGTGAAATGGATGTGGAACACCTGACAACCGATTTTAATTGCACAGTGACTGATCCAAATTATGTGAACCAAATTCTCGATCAGTTGAAAGTTAATCATAATGAAATGTGGGATAAAATTCTCTATGTTGAACAGCCCTTTCCCTATGATTTAGAAAAGCATCGAATAGATGTTCATTCCCTTTCTCAGAGAAAACCTCTTTTTATGGATGAAAGTGCACACGATTGGAGGCATGTAAGATTGGGACTCGAATTAGGTTGGACTGGAGTTGCACTTAAGACCTGTAAGACTCAAACAGGTGCCCTGCTTTCTCTCTGTTGGGCAAAAGCTCATGGAATGGATTTAATGGTTCAGGATTTAACTAATCCTATGCTTGCCCAAATCCCACATGTCTTACTCGGAGCACATGCAGGCACGATCATGGGGGTGGAGAGTAATGGAATGCAATTTTATCCAGAAGCCTCCAAAAGGGAAGCGTTGGTTCATCCAGGGATCTACCAGCGAAGAAATGGAATGCTTGATCTGTCCACAATTAAAGGACCAGGGTTTGGCTACCAAATAGAACTGGGATAGCAAATTATCTTTAAAATAACCTCTATACCTCAATACCGCTAGACCTATGAGATACAATAAATTATTTACTAGGATTTATATTATAATTTTATACCAAAACTTGAAAAAACAAGTTTAAGCTGGAGAAAGTTTTCCACTCGACTCAATTTCGCGAATCGCAACTTGGATTTCTGAACGGAACTCATTTAGCTTTGCTTTGGACAAATTGATTTTATCATGAGCAGCCTTCTGTAATTCATCACAAATTTCGGTCAGACGATCACTCCAATTTTCAAGAGAAGAAAGTGTTTGGTCCAAAAGTTCGCTCGAAGAATTTGCGATTTGCTGGATGTTTGAAATTTGATCGGTCAGTTGTCGTTTGGTTTCTCTAGTCTCTGCAAGAAGAATCCTTTCTCCTGGAACTCTTTTTAAATCTCCGGTCAGACGAAGTTTGGAAAGAAACCAAATGATCCACTTTGATGGATCGAGTTGCCAAGGTTTTACTCCGTTTCGATAATCCCACTGAAATTCATGATGATAATTATGATATCCTTCTCCCATTGTGAATATAGCGGCAATCCAACTGTCTCGAGCACTATGGCTGGTTGAATAGGGGCGCTCACCAATCATGTGGCAAAGAGAGTTGATGCAAAATGTGGCATGTTGAACCATCACAACCCGAGCAACTCCAGGTATTAATAAACCTCCGAGAGCACCACCAATCGGCGTTAAATTCCCTGTGCTTAAAGCATAAACATAACCGAGAAAAGCGGGAAAAATGAAACTCATGAAAAAAGCAATTCCATGAACCCATTTATCCTGCCAAGCAACAAGACGATCTCTTTTGAGATCTTGAACATTATTCATTGGACTGTCAGGTTTAAGCTTAAACATGAGCCAACCCATGTGAGCCCAGAAAAATCCTTTTGATATGTCATAAGGATCATCGTCAGTATCAACATGTTTGTGGTGCCTTCGATGTTCTGAACTCCACCAAATAGCAGAATTTTCAAAGGCGGCAGCACCAAACAGGAGAACGAATAATTTTACAGGCCATTTAGCCTTGAATGACTTGTGTGAAAATAATCGATGGTAACCCACTGTAATACTCATTCCAGTGGCTGGGTAATAAAAGAGAAAAATCGCAAAAATAAACCAATCCCATCCGAAGAAATAAAAATAAGCGGGAACAGCAGTAAATGTCAGGATTGCAGTGATTATCAAAAAGCTACTGGTAACCCACTCAACGCGATGAAAAGGAATATTTTTGAACATCAGTTAATCCTATTAGTTAATTTAAAAATTACGAATTCTTTTTTGGGATTTACTATATGAATTCAGATTTTTTGAATTTTTGCTCGATGAGCTTTGACGTGGAGGTAAATATTTTCTCATTATAAACTCTACTTCAACTTAAATTTATACATGAAATATATTATACAAATTCTTATTTTCTCTCTGGTGTTTTCAGTTTCTTCGGTCTTTATGTCTGCCGAGGATTCGAGGGTCCTTACTTTAGACGGTAAAAGTGGGCCGGGAAAAGGTAAGACGATTGTATTGGTATCTGGTGACGAAGAATATCGAACTGAGGAAAGTATGCCCATGCTTGCCAAAATCCTATCTGAGAAACATGGGTTTACCTGCAAAGTTCTTTTCGCTTGGGATGAGGCAGGCAAGCATATCGATCCGAATAACCAGCAAGGAGTCGTCGGATGGAACCAACTTAAAAACGCGGATCTTATGCTTATTGGTACGCGATTTCGTAAACCAAATGCGGAAGATGCTAAGCACATTACTAATTTTCTTAATGAGGGAAAACCTATTGTTGGAATTCGCACTTCGACCCATGCCTTTAACGGTGGAGATAAATTCGGTGACAAAATTACATACAGTCAGTTCGGACCGTTAATTATGGGTGAGGGATGGGTCAATCACCATGGCAAGCACAAGGGGGAAGGTGCCCGTGGAGTTATAGAGAAATCAAATGCGAAACATCCTATTCTTAACAGTGTCAAAGATGTGTTCGGACCTTCGGATGTGTACGGAATCAAAAGACTGAACGACCAAGATACGATACTACTTCGCGGAGCAGTTACCAAAACTTTGGATCCAAGTTCTGAATTGGTGAAGGCAAAGAATAATCCCATGCAACCATTAGCATGGTTACACCCCTATGTTTCCCCAAACGGAAAAAATGGGACTACTTTTTGTACAACAATGGGAGCGTCAGTAGATTTAGTTAATGAAGATTTGCGCAGAATTCTGATTAATGCGGTTTACCATTTAACAGGATTACGAGTTCCCAAAAGGGCGGATGTTAAATATGTCGATCCTTTTTATCCTTCTTTTTACGGATTTATAAAGGACAAAGGATTCTGGCCGGGGCAAGACATGCAGGCTGCAGATTACGGGATCGGAAAAAGTCCTCGTTCACCCGACCCCAAGGGATCTCCTCGCTGGACTTTCCGAGATACTCCTAAAAAATAAGTTTTATCTTTAGAGTTTTTTCTTCGCTTGAAGTTCTTTTCTAGCTTCCTCGGCCAACTTTTTGTACCGATTAAATTCCTGTAAATAAACCATACGAAGGTTGTGTCCGCTTAATCTGCTGTAATTACGAAACTCGGGTGAAGAATAGGCAGGACTCAACATTTGTGCATCTGCAAGTGCCTTGTAAGATCGCGCTCTCGTCTCGTAAGACTTAATTTGAGATTCTAGAGGTAGTTTATTATTTTGGAGAGAATTATTTTTTGTTGATGGGCAACCAAAGCAAATCAGTAGCAAAGAAAATGATATTAATATTTGTTCTACTTTTTTCATTCAATAGGTAGCCTTGCATGTTGTAATTGCTCTTTCACTTGGGCTACAGTTATTTTTGAAGTGGGAAGTGCGAAACCTAAGGTATCTCCATTAGGTGTAAAACCATCTCCATTCGTGTCTATAAAAATTGGATTATGATAGGCACATGGTTTATTTGTGGCTTGGCCACTGGATCCATATGCAGTCTTGAGGTCTAAATTTTCTCCATAGGCAACCACAATTATATGGGCATCCTGATATAGTTTGACCGTTATAGTTTGGTCGAATTTAATGATATTATCACTGAACCATTTCGGATGAGTTTCACGAGTATAGTTGTGCTCGGAAGATTGTCTTCCATTTATTAAAATTTGCACACGATTAATATCTATCCAAGATGAACATTGGACTCGAACATCCAACTTAATGGAATCATTCGCACGGGCAAGACCACCAGGTAAAATTCCATCTTCAGTTCTTACTTCAAGAAAAGGGCCAGTGGTTAGCATCATTTGCCCAGCCTTAGCCCGTCGGCTGATTTCTTCCCAGTTTATATCTTTGGGGGCATCAGTTGAGCTTGGAATGTAGGTGCGCCATCCCCCAACCCCGTTTCCAAAAACGGTATGGGCATCACTAACGGCAATGCCCCATAGACGGCGTCCTTGATTAAGCATTTGGAGCCAAACAAATTCGCGAATTATGGAAACTTGCTCACGACTTGCTCTACGGGTTATTTTATAGGGAGACTGGCTGAGAATATTAGAATCCCGATAATTTTGAGTCTCAATAGCGTCGATTAGTGAAACGATTCCCTCGTATCCACCGTCTGGATCGCCATCCTTATTCGAATCGATAAAATTTTCGACCATATCGGGATGGTTAATATGAATCCATCGATTCTTTTTGTGTCCGTGGTGGTCGCGTAGATTAATCGCATTGATTCTTGGGTCTTTAACCCACTTAGGGGCGCCGTTATCTTGAATATAAGGTTTTGGGGTAAGTGGAAAGGTATTGATGTGAGCACCAGAACCCGTAAGTTCTAGACCAGGAATAGTTGAAATTTCTTTCGTAAGTTTAAGCTCCTCAATGTGGGGCTGCCAGTCGTACACTCGATTATGCTCAGTAGTCGGAGCAAATTCAATATGTTCCGCCGCAAGATTGATGATTCGGTCGTTAATTCCACAGACATTGTCCCCACTTGGAGTTGAATGGTTGTGGAAATCGGTACTTACCCAACCCGAAGTATTAACGGACCGCTTAAGCTTAGCAGCAAGGGAAATGGACTGCTCTGGTTTCAGTCTGATATCCTTGGTGAAATGGTCGAACTCGATTCCTCTAGTAACCACAACTCGATATGCCCCTGGGTTAAGAGCGACAGTAAAATTTCCGGTTTCCGAATGATACTGGTTTTTACATCCGTGGGCACGGTCAACCGGACCGAGATCGGGGTCTTTTGTTTCTCCCAATCCGATAAACTGAATTTTACATGGCGTATCCTCGCCATTCTGATTAGTAATCTTGAAGTTAACTTTCGAGGCAGGGGCTCTCTCTAAAAATCCGCTATCTGACTGCCCCGAGACAACATCAATTTCAAAAGATTTATCTTCCCGTCCATGATCAATAACTGACACTCCCCACTTTCCGATAGGAAGGCTTACCACAACTTCGCCATTTTCATTTGGGTATCCGGGTATGATTTTACCATCGCGGTTGAATTCATATCGGCTGGTGGAGATACCTGTCCCGTTTTTTAACCTGCACTGATGTCTAAATTGTTTGCCGGTGATGAGCCCAATTTCCTGGGCCACTCGTCCGTATGCCTCGACGGGCGAGGTTCCTACTGCGAGAAAGCGATTAATCTCAATTTCATCTCCGGGTTGTAGAGTTTTCGATCGTGGAGGTAATTTCCCATTACTATCCCGTCGCCAAGCATAGGCATATCCAGCTTTGTCCGCAGGGTCTACTGAATCTGCCCATTCGATGTCACCGATGCGACCCGATTTATTAAAACGAGTCCAACGGTCGTCCACGGGGCCAGATATTTTGTCCTTTCCCTCGTTGCGGATGAGGGTATGGATATGGATCCCATACTCTCCTTCTTTAATAGAGTAGGTGTGCTTTTTAAAGACTCCTCCAGATTTTGCAGCGGTCGTCACCACTTCAATCCCATCTGCTGTCTTCAATTTACGAATGTAAGAAATTTCTCCTTGCTGGCGTGAAGGAGAGAAAATAGTCAACTGATCATTTTCGGACCCACGAAGACATAAGTCATAAAGGCATCCTGGTGTCATCCCATTCGCACCCCAAAATGCTCCCATATTGGCCTTTCTATCAGGTGCAGAACCTGCGATTACGCATTCGATCAGATTATTTCTGAGGACGAAGTCACCGATAATCCCATCTGCTTCTTTTCCCTTGGCTAGATTTTCGACTTGATCCGAAGTAATTTCCAACACATCGATCTTTCCTTGAATTTGAAATATTAAAGTCAGAAAGGAATAAAGTATAATTATATTTTTCATGAAGTATTGAATTACAAGAGATTGTTATAATTTCTTTCAAATAGAACTACTATTTACAATCAATAAAACTCTTCAATTTAGCATTTCTTTTACGAACTCTCGTTCAATAATTATGATTTTTAAAAATTGTCAATTTTGTGCTGACCTTAGTAGAGGTAATCTTTATTATGATTTGATGTTTGAAAATACTAGTATGACCCTCATTCGTCATGGGGAAACTGAATGGAATTTATCTGGGCGTTGGCAAGGACATGCGGATTCTCCTCTTAGCCCCTGTGGTCTGTCACAAGCCAGTGCTCTTGGACAAAGATTAATGGGAGAAAAGTTTGATTTTTATTACTCGAGCGATCTTGGCCGGGCCTTACATACTTCAAAATTGGTGGGTACTCCTTCATCTATGATTGCTGAACCCCATTCTGGTTTCAGGGAGCGTGATTTGGGTTTACTAGAAGGATTAAACACTAAGGAGATGGAGCAAAGTCAACCTGAAGTTTATGCATCATTTCGCAATGATGGACCTGATTTTCAACTCCCAAAGGGCGAAAGTTTTAGTCAGTTTTATGATCGTTGTTCAAATGCAATTGAGGAGCTGGCAGAAAAACATCATGGGGCGAAAATAGCCGTAGTAACTCATGGAGGAGTATTGGGAGCTATTTTTCGTTATGTGTTAAATATTCCCTTGGACGCTGAGCGAAACTTCGTCCTTCTCAATTGCTCGATTAATCGAATTGAAAAGAAGGAAGCGGGATGGAATTTGGTTAGTTGGGGAGATGTGGCTCATTTAAAAGACTTAGACTCATTGGATGATGCTTGAAATTATATTCTTAATCGCATCTTGCAGTTACTTTTTTATCTTTCCATTTAATTAAATCTGAGTGTGACATGAGCTAAATTCTTCTCACTGAGTAGATTATAGTTATGAAAAAGATGAGGACTATATTAGAGTAAAAGATCTCTTTTTATCTGAAAATTATTGGCGACCGAGCAAAAGTTCTCTTTTGCAATAGGAAATACTTTTTTCAAGTTGATCCAATTGATATTTTTGTTGTGCCACTTTCTTTTCTTTTCCATTTGGTACAATGAAAGATTTTATAGGTTTTCCTTTTTCAGTAAGTGAGAGGAAACGAGTAAAGTCAGCAGCCAAAAAATTAGAATAAGGAGGCCAGAAATTTTGTTCAAGATAGGGGAATTCTTTTGCAAACCCCGAAATTATTTCTAATTGCATGGGAAGGGAAGGGCATAGATTTTTCCACTCTCTGATAAAAGTTTTTAAATCGGTGCAACCCTCTCCCATTGCAGTCCATTGTACTTTTACCCCCTTTTTACTTTTCCACACCATTGAGTCTCGAATTCCACTTGATACAGCATAAGGAGCAAGATTTCGAAGGGTATCAATGGGATTTTCAAGAGTCCAAGTCGCATTACCCGAATCTAAAGTCGCCCCCACATAATTACTTCCTGCCCGTTCAATTAATTCGACAAGTTCACGGCTATGCAAATCTCCCGCGTGGTTTTCAATCGCCAATTTAATTCCCGCGTTTAAGGCTTCATTTTTTACCTTTTTAAGAACTTGAATCGTACTCTTTATATGACTTTGAATTCCGCCCCTACCTAATCGATCTTTCATGGAGCCTAAATAACAGCGTGCCACTTTTGAACCTACATCTTTTGCTACTCGAATAAGTAGGCGAAGGTGTTCCTCGGCGGTTCCATGTTTATCTTTAAAACTCTTAGAGGTCGGACATATTCCTCCTGTACCAGTTTGTATAATTATTCCGAGGTTTTTAGCTTCTTGTTTTATCTCTTTTAGGTAGGCCGGATCTAAGCTTTCATAAACATCAAGGTCGGAAAACAAGATCGTATCTAAATTTTTGGAACTTCCATACTCAAGCAGTTGAGGAGCTTTTAATCCAAGTGATCGAATCGAAAAATTATCAAATCCTAGTGCTAATCTAGGTGCTGGTATTATTTGGGCAATTATTGGATTCGAGGCGATAACAGTGGGAGCAATAAGAGAAGTTGATTTTTGACAAAATTCACGTCTAGACAAGTAATTGTATTCTTTTTTCATATTGTTAATGGGACTACATGATTAAGTGATGGGCAAGATTGAAAGAGATTAGAGTTACAACTTTTATAAGTAATAAGTCCCTATCGTTTCTGAAGAAATTATGTAGATTTAGAATGGTTGGTTTGAAACTCAGCAAATGCTAATCTTAAGCACTACCATATTGGAAAACATTCTTTTTCTTTGTGATCAAATGGTTATTCAACCACCCATATTTACGAACAATATAGAGAATCAATAACTATTAATATTTTTAAAAACGGTAAATAAAACTTGCTAAATATTATTAGATTACACTACTTTATTATGATTATGAAGGAAGGTAATGAACCAAATCTAGAAGAATTTAAGTTCATCTATAAATTAGATGGAGCTATAAATCTCGATACTAAGTATTTTATGGCAAATGAAACTGACGATGCAAAAAAAATGTTTTCTTTTGTTTGTAAAAAAAATGACCTAGTTTCGACGGTTCATCGCATTGAGAAATGGAATCGCTGGAGTTCAAAATGGGAAGTTCAATACAAAGAAGACTCCTGAAAACTTGATTTATAATTACATTTTTTGATTCATAATAATTTTGGAAAGTAAAACTTTTGTATAATAATTGAAATGCGTTATTAAATAATAGAGCCATCTTCATATTTATTAAATCAATTCAAATAAAAAGGTCGGTGTTGTTTGAATTTTCATTGAGTTTAGGCTATATTGAGAAGATGAAACCCAACCGAGAACCAAATTTAGTAGAGTTCAAGTTTCACTACCATTTCGACAATACCGTGGGATTTTCTGACAAATATTTCATGGCCCAAAATTTTGTTGAAGCGAAAGAAATGTTCGAATACGCATGTTGTAAAAGACATCTGCATCCGCATTTAGATGGTGTTGAAAAATGGAACCGCTGGAAGTCAATTTGGGAGAAAATAGATACTACTAAATCCGAGAATTCATTAAATTAATTCCTTCTTTTAGGTTCTAACCAATTTCGTTGTAGAAATTTTTTGATCATTTTTAAATTGGTAAGCCCACAAAACTTGGTCACATGTTACGCATCCGTCTAGGCATACTAAATTGTTAATTACTTTTGATTCTTGTGGAGGTAGACAATAGTGCCCAAAAAATACAGGTTTATCGGTAATTTTATAGGGCTCTGTCGATTCCATCGTTTTATTTTCAAATGCTATGTCCATTAGTTGTGGGCATTTGGGAAAGAAGTTTGCTCCTTTTATTTTATTTTGGCTTTTCTCCCACCAACGGACTCGTGCCAATCTTCTTTGGACACCAAACCGATCATAATATTTTATGTAATTTGGTATAGGTGCTGTAATTCCTCTTAAGATTAGATTGATTGCTTTGTGGTGTTCAGACTGTGGGTCAAAAGTAGATCTTATAAAAAAAACATCTTTCAAATTTTGATCTCTTAATTTTTCAATTGAAGCAAAATGCCATGCGGCATGAACCACTCTGAAATAAGGAAATTCTAAAAATAACGGAAGCGATTGAATCCAAGGAATAAATTCGGTGATATTTGATTCTATTAATGACGGATATTTTGTAAATTTTTGTAATAAGCGAAATTCGTGATTTCCGATCACCGCGTAGGCTTGTTCTTCCAAATGCATTCTTCGAACCAGTTGGAGAACTTTAACTGTTTCTGGTCCTCGGTTTATAAGGTCACCTACAAAAATAACTTTGTTTCCATGCGGATGAATGAATGTGCCTTCCTTTTCCTCGTATCCAAGCTGCTTTAATAATTTAATAAGTAATGTAGCATATCCATGGACATCTCCTATAATATCATAATCAGACATTCTTTGAACCAGATTTTAAATTTTTTCGAACTCGTTGTAGTTTTCGGCTATTTGACCAAGATAATTAATTATTACTTTATAAATGGTCAGCTAATCTCACGAGCAACAAGATAATTTATAAATTTTCATATTGTAAATTAATCCTTGTTACTAATTCCTTCTTTCTGAATCTAAATTCTGGGTTTAATTTCTAGTTTTCTCTTTATTATTTCATTGCCACAATTCTCAACTACCATTGGTAAGAGGATACATTCGAGTAATTGGAGGTTTTTAAAATCAATTTTTCCTTTGTTGACTTCAGGTAAAATAATTAGATTTTCTCTATTTAATTTTAAAGCTTTTGTATCTACTCTTATTTAAAAAATTAATTCATCAAATTTACTAAAACATGCAAGTATTGCCTCTCAAAAGAAATCGACCGTTAGATGGTGCTCGCTTGACCACTCTTAATTTGCCCAGTGGTGAAGTTTCAACCCCCGTATTTATGCCAGTTGGTACCCAGGCAACGGTTAAAGGTATTATTCCCCGCGATCTATCGGAAGTAATTGGAGCATCTATTATCCTAGGAAATACCTATCACTTAAATCTTAGACCCGGAATTAATGTAATTCGCGAGGCTGGTGGTCTTGCCGCTTTTATGAATTGGGATGGACCGGTTTTAACAGACAGTGGGGGATTTCAGGTTTTTAGTTTAGCTAAGTTAAGAAAATTAAGTGATGAGGGCGTTCGTTTTAATTCTCATATTGATGGTCGAGAAGTTTTTCTTGGTCCCAAAGAAGCAATTGAAATTCAGGACGCACTAAAGTCAGATATTGCGATGTGCCTAGATGAATGTCCTCCTGCAGACGCATCTGAAGAGGATATTTCCAAGGCGGTTGTACGTTCTACGAATTGGGCACAATCCTGTAAATTGACTTGGGGGCAAACCGATGCAATTTCAGAAGGTCGAAAGTTATTTGGTATTGTACAGGGTGGACGTTTTTCGGATTTAAGAAAGAGATCTGCACAAGAATTACAAGAAATTGGTTTTGCGGGTTATGCAATTGGAGGCGTCAGCGTAGGAGAATCTGAGGAAGAAATGCTTGAGCAGGTCTTCGATACTGTCAAATTTTTACCCAAGGAGCTTCCGCGTTATGTAATGGGTGTAGGAACACCGACACAACTTCTTCAGATGGTGGGTTTTGGGATTGATATGTTCGATTGTGTATTGCCTAGTCGTGCCGCGAGGCATGGAACAGCCTACACTTCGACGGGAAGTATTAATATACGAAATGAAAAATTTAAATTCGATTTTAGCCCATTGGATAGTGAAACTGACTGTTTTGCCTCAATTAATTTCACTCGATCGTACATCCGTCATCTTTTTATGGCCAAGGAATCTTTAGGAGGAGTTTTACTCACTTTGCATAACCTGCGCTTTTTTGTGAAATTAATGGAAGATGCTCGAGAGCAAATTAAGGCTGGCAATTATTCCAATTGGGCAAATTCTTGGATTCAGCGCTACAATCAAGGGATCTAATCAATAAAAAAGCCGAGTGATTACTCGGCTTTTTTAATAAATTATTTTTGACTATCGTTATTTAGCTGGTGGCTTGAGCTCAGAATCTTTTGGACCTGCATTCTTTGGAGCAGAACCTTTCCATTCACAGATGTAACCTTTAACCTTTCCTGAGAAATCAGTGGTGTCTGCCCATTTACCAGTCTTTCCATCAAGAACTAGGAAATTAAAACCATTCATTGCAGCTGGCTTTTTGTCTCCCCAATGTTTAAATTTAAATGATTCTCCGTTATCCCAGGTCCATTTCCCTTCTTCAAATTCATCGGTACCACCCAACCAAACTAAGTGCTCTTTTGTCATCCGACGAACGAATTCATTTTCTTGTGTGCTTGAAATAGCAACAAGTTCTCCCCCAATATCGTCACAAGCAAATTTTGCCTCCCACCAGGTGCTGTTTGTATCAAGGAATGCTTTGTAGTGACTACCTCGAAAAGGAACTGAGTCCTTGGGGGGCTCTACTTTGTCTGCAAAAAGAAAGCCGGAGATTAAAAAAACGAGTGAAGTTATGAATATGTTTTTATGTAATGGTTTCATGTTTATGTATAGCTAATAGAAGAAGAAGAGGATTTCGCAACAAATTTTAAGATTTTTTTTGATATGAAATAAATGCACCCGCCTTTGACTTGACTAAATAAAGCGATTAAATCAGTTTTATCACTTTGCAGGTGCAAAAAATAATGTCGGGACGTGGCGCAGTCTGGTAGCGCACTACGCTGGGGGTGTAGGGGTCGCAGGTTCAAATCCTGTCGTCCCGACCATTTTATCTGTTTTTTATAAAATTGTTAACGAATTATGCCTAGACAACCTTCAATAGGGTGGATTGGATTAGGGGTTATGGGATTATCCATGGCTAATCATTTATTAGATTCGGGACTTTCACTCAGTGTTTATTCTAGAACTAAAAAGAAGGCCGACCCACTACTTTCAAAAGGTGCGAGCTGGGCAAGTAGTCCGGCTGAATTAGCTGAGAATTCGGAATATATTTTTTCTATGGTTGGATACCCGAGAGATGTAGAAAATATATATTTCGAAGATAACGGAATTTTTAATAACTTAGCGGAGGGTCGGACTCTTATTGACATGACAACATCCAGTCCAGTTTTGGCAGAGCGGATTGCACTTAGGGCAAAAGAAATGGGTTCTTTTTCTATGGATGCACCTGTAAGTGGCGGAGATATGGGAGCAAAAAATGCAAGCTTAGCAATTATGTGCGGTGGCGATCAGACAATCTATGATCAATCACTAAACCTATTACAAATAATGGGAAAGAATGTGCAGCTTTTTGGACCTGCAGGATCTGGACAACGGGTTAAAATGGCGAATCAGATACTCATTGCCTCCACAATGATTGGGACTGTTGAATCGTTATTGTATGCGGAACAATCCAATTTGGATGTAAAAAAAGTGATCGCTTTAATTGGGCAAGGTGCAGCGGGTTGTTGGTCTTTGAATCAATTAGGACCACGAATGATTAATGAGGATTGGGAGCCAGGGTTTTATGTGAAACATTTTATTAAAGATATGGGAATTGCTCTTGAAGATTCCACAAAAATGGGCCTTGAATTGAAAGGGTTAGAGTTGGCTATGACTTTTTATAAACAAGTAGAAAAAGCTGGTTATTCAGAAAATGGTACCCAAGTTTTAATTAAAGTACTAAAAGATTTGAACGCAAAATAACCCCCATTGATTAAAAGAATGTTTCCAAATCCTGTGGAATCAGTACTATCTAAATTTTAATCTAATATTATGGTTATACTTGTAACGGGTGGGGCTGGTTTTTTAGGCAGTCATTTATGTGAGCGTTTGCTTGAGCAAGAGCACGAAGTTTTGTGCTTGGATAACTTTTTTACAGGTCGTCGAAAGAATGTCTCTCATTTGATGGATCATTCAAAATTTGAACTTATTCGGCATGATGTCGTCGATCCATTTAAATTTGAAGTTGATCGAATATACAATTTAGCCTGCCCCGCTTCCCCTGTTCATTACCAATACAATCCTATTAAAACAGTAAAAACTTCCGTAATGGGAGCAATTAATTGTTTGGGCTTAGCGAAGCGAGTGGGGGCGCGAATTTTACAAGCTTCAACCTCTGAAGTCTATGGTGACCCTGAAGTTAACCCTCAGCATGAGAGCTATAATGGAAATGTGAACCCGATTGGACTTCGAGCCTGTTATGACGAAGGAAAACGTTGTGCAGAAACTCTGTTTTTCGACTATCATCGAGAGAATAAAGTCGATGTCCGAGTCGTTCGTATATTCAACACCTATGGTCCTAGAATGTTAGCAGATGACGGACGGGTAGTATCAAATTTTATCGTACAATCTCTTAAAGGTGAGGATTTGACTCTGTACGGAGATGGTTCTCAAACTCGCTCTTTTTGCTACAGGGATGATTTAATAGAGGCTATGATACGAACGATGGAACAGGATCATTCAGTCGGTCCAATCAATATTGGCAATCCAAATGAATTTACAATAAGAGAGCTTGCCGAAACAATTTTGAAGAAGGTTCAATCGGATTCTTCAATTATTGAAATGCCTTTGCCTGCCGATGACCCGATGCAGCGAAAACCCGATATTACCCTAGCGAAAAAAGTATTGGGATGGGAACCGAAAATCCAACTTGAAGAAGGGCTTGGCCAAACTATTCCTTATTTCAAAAAACTTCTTGGACTTTAAACTTTATAATATGAATCCTCTTTCTCCTTTTAAATCGATCCTAAAAAGCCTCAAAGGTAGGCATCATCGTAAGTACATTAAAAAATGTGCTCCTGCAGTTCGCGAAATAAATCGGATCGAAAAAGAGTACCAAAGTTTAAGTGATGAACAACTCCAAGCTAAGACTCCAGAATTAATGGAGCGATTTCAAAAAGGAGATACTTTAGATTCACTACTACCAGAAGCGTTTGCGGTCGTCAAAAATGGTGCCCGCCGACTTTTCGGGAAGACTTTTGATATCTGCGATCAGCCAATTTTGTGGGAAATGGTCCATTATGATGTACAGTTGATCGGTGGAATGGCATTGCACGACCGGCATATTGCGGAGATGGCAACAGGAGAAGGAAAGACCCTCGTTTCAACCTGTCCCCTTTATCTTAATGCATTATCGGGTAAAAATTGCCAACTGGTCACGGTTAACGATTATCTTGCACGTAGAGATTCTCATTGGATGGGTGCCTTATTTGAATTCTTAGGTCTTACGGTAGGTTGTATTCAGAATAATATGCCTTCAGCCGAAAGACGTTTGATGTATGAGAAAAACATAACTTATGGGACTGCATCGGAATTTGGTTTTGATTACTTGCGCGATAATGGAATGGCAACCTGCAAGGACGATCAGGTACAAAAAGATCATTTCTTCTGTATTATTGATGAAGCGGATTCAATTCTTGTCGATGAAGCGAGGACTCCGTTGATTATTTCTGGTCCGATGAGGGAAGACCACCCTTTGCCTTTTGGTGAGATGAAGTCTATGGTTATGAAGCTTTTTGATACTCAATTAAAACAATGTAATCGACTTGGGGAAGAGGCTAAAAAAGCGTTTGACAAAGATGCACTTTCAGATGAAGAGACCGACGAAGCCACAGCCAAGCTTTATCAGGTTAAAAAAGGAATGCCCACTAATCGACAATTCATGAGGATGATGGAAGTTGCTCATATCAGAAAGAAATTTGAAAAGTTCGATTTGGAAATGAATTCCGATTACAACAAGGTAAGGGCTCATCAGTTAAAAGAAAACTTACATTATGTAATCGATGAGAAAAATCAACAAGCCGATTTGACTGAAGTGGGGAGATCTCTGATCAGCCCAGATGACCCAGATGGCTTTGTAATTCCTGATCTAGCCACAATTTATGTGGAGATTGACCGTGATGCTGAATCCGGAGATGAAGCGAAGCGTGAAAGAAAAGAGGAAGCGGAAAAAGAATTTCAAACAAGAAGCGAGAGAATTCATACGGTTTCCCAGCTATTACGGGCTTACGGTTTATACGAAAAAGATAAGCAATATGTAGTCCAAGGTGGAAAAGTGATGATCGTAGACGAAAATACTGGCCGTCTTATGCCTGGGCGAAGATGGAGTAATGGACTTCATCAGGCAGTCGAAGCAAAAGAAGGGGTGGCCATAGAAAAAGAAACTAAAACATATGCCACGATTACCATCCAAAATTATTTCAGAATGTATGATAAATTGGCGGGAATGACCGGAACTGCGGAAACAGAGGCAGGAGAATTTCATGACATTTATCGCCTGGGTGTTATGGTCATACCTACTCATAGAGATTGTGTACGAAAGGATTTGAACGATCTAATGTTTAAAGGCAGGCGTCAGAAATTTAATCAGGTCTTGGAAGACCTGTCCGAGGCGCATAAAAATGAACAACCTGTCTTGATAGGTACGGCATCAGTAGAATCTTCCGAAGTATTTAGCCGAATGCTTAAGCGTGCCAATATTAGACACTCTGTATTGAATGCGAAATTCCATGAAAAAGAGGCGGAAATTGTATCTGCGGCTGGTCAGCGGGGTGCAGTAACAATAGCTACCAATATGGCTGGACGTGGAACGGATATTAAATTGGGTGAGGGAGTCAAGGAGCTTGGCGGACTTCTTGTGCTTGGTACAGAAAGGCACGAATCGAGAAGAATTGATCGGCAATTAAGAGGTCGATGTGCCCGTCAGGGAGATCCAGGTGCTTCACGCTTTTATGTTTCTCTTGAAGATGACTTGATGAGATTATTTGCGAATCAAGGGGCGCTGTCAAAGATGTTGGAGAAATCTTTCGGAGACGATGAGGTCTTGGAACACGGCACTTTAGATTGGTCTATCCAAAATGCCCAAAAGAAAGTTGAACAACAAAATTATTCAATTCGAAAAAGGCTTCTTCAGTATGACGATGTGTTAAATCGTCAGCGTGAAATTGTGTATTCAATTCGTAATGATGTATTACTTGAGGATGATCCGGGTAAGATTCTGATCGAATTAGTGGAGGAGGAAGTAGAAGGAAGAATAGGGGGTATACCCCTCACTGAGTTTAAGGCTACTCGTGTAGAGGATATGCCCGAATTAGAAACATTACTTGCATCTTGGGTGAATGTAACTTTTCCACTTTCTATTCGCCTAGAAGATTTGATAGGTAAGAGCGAGGACGAGGTGAAGGCCCTGCTGCTTGAAAAAATTACCGGAGCTTATGATGGGAAAAGAAAACTTGAGGACCCCGATCAATTACAAAGTCTAGAACGTTATGTAGTTGTAAATGCAGTGGATGTTCATTGGCAGGATCATCTGACAGAAATGGATGAATTGCGACGTAGTGTTGGCTTGCGTGGTTATGGGCAAAAAGATCCGTTAAGTGAATATAAAAACGAGGCATTTCGTGCATTCGAAGAAATGATGGTTTCAATGAGGTCCGATGTTTGTTCGGGAATGTTTCGCTCTTCGACCAATTTGGCCGCCTTTGAAAATATGCTTTCAAATCTTAGTAATGTCGCTAGAGCCTCAGGTCCAGACACATCTTCAAGTGGTGGATTCGATCGATTTTCTGGTCCAAGTCAGGGGAGGCCAAAAGCGGGGCAATCTGAAGCCCCTGAGATTCCTAAAATCTCGGTTCCTGTGGTTCGTGAAACTCCCAAAGTTGGACGGAATGATCTTTGTCCTTGTGGGAGTGGTAAGAAATACAAAAAGTGTTGCGGAATTGGAGTCGCCTCCTAACTCTCACTTTCTGCCAATAGTTGCCATTGTTTAGCTTCGATCTGTTCGGGCCTAAGATTTCTAGCTAGTTCATTAGATTCAAGCCAACGATTAATTCTTTCTTTCACATTTGGCTCCTCTTTTTTTATTAGTGAGCCGATTTGCTTTCTTCTTTGAGTGAAGATTCGTCGAATAAGCGATCTGTCTTCTTGATTAAAATGAAAAGGCTTTTGTAACCTATCCATTTGAACTAGGACTGAATCAATTCCAGGTATTGGAAAAAAGCACTGTCTAGATACAGGATGAGTTTGAACATGTGAAAAGGCTGCTTTTAGAAAAATTGTAAGTGCGTTATATTCTTTGGTTCCATGTTTCGCATTCATCCGCCCAACGGCTTCTTTTTGGAGCATTATTACCATTCGCAATGGGATTCTTTGAGTGTGGAGTAATGATTCCATCCATGGAGAAGAAATTGCATAAGGTAGATTAGCAACAACTGCGAATTCATTAATATCTTCAGGCAGGTTAGCCAATGGGGACTTAACGGCATCACCTTTAGAGAGAAATAGTTGACTATTTCCAATATCATCCGAAAAAGTTTTTTCTAGATTAATAAAGAGTCCATCATCAATTTCAATTGCAAAAACATTGTGGTCATTCGCAAGGAGCTGCTTGGTTAATGTGCCAAGTCCAGGACCAATTTCAACCACGGGTATTCCCGTGGGTAAATTCGCCATAGTAAGAGATTTGTGAACGATATTTCCGTCGACCAAGAAATTTTGACCAAGTTTCTTCTTTGGCCTGTGGTTTATTTCTTCTAAAATTTTCGAAGTTTCTGTTGGCGAAAGAGGCATCGTATCGTTGAGTAAATTATATAAAAGAAATAAGTTTAATCTCTTTGTTTCATCTCATGAATAAGTCCGTCGAGATCTTTCGCTCTCATCAAAGCTTCACCACATAGAACAGCGTCTGCACCAAAATCTCGAACTTGCCAAGCATCCTCTGGTTCAAAAATTCCACTCTCACTTACTTTGATAATAGTATCAGGAATTTGTGGGATAAGTTCTTCGGATATTTCTAAGTCAGTGACAAAGCGAGTGAGATCACGATTATTAACTCCAAGGATCTTTGGGTCATGCTTAAGTGCTTTTTCGAGTTCTGGTTCTTCATGAATTTCATAGAGGCAATCCAACCCGCTCACATCAGCGGCTTCACGAAGTGTTTTGAGTTCATCATCGGATAACACTCTAACAATTAGAAGAATCGCACTTGCACCTGCTTCAAGTGCTTCTAACACTTGGATAGGGTGTACCATGAAATCTTTTCTTAATGTTGGCATTTCACGCTGATGACTACGTAAGAAATCATTGACCTCCCATAGATCTTCAAGTTGTCCACCAAAATATTTATTATCGGTCAATATCGAAAGAGCATCTGCTTCTGCGTTCAGGTAACTACGAGCCTGTTCCACAGCAGATATACCTTCGGCAATATCACCAGCAGAGGGAGACTTTCTCTTAATTTCTGCGATAATTGAAAGTTCGTCTGTTGCAAGAGAGTCACGAAAAGAGAATCCTTTGTGCATACGTTCACCTAATTTTTCAAGATCATTTAATTTAACTGGTCGAATACGTGAGGAAATTTCCTTTCGTTTCCAGTCCATAATTTCTGCTAATTTATCCATTTAATTGCTAAGTTACTTTTTATTCGAGTTGAGATTGAATTGCTATGTTATCCAACTCGTACAGAATGCGCGAGAGTGAGCGAAATTCAACGACTAAGAAACATTGTTACACAACTTAGGGCACCAGATGGCTGTCCATGGGATCGGGAGCAAACCCATCAAACGCTTCTTCGGTGCCTAGTAGAAGAGGTGTCCGAAGTCTTAGAGGCAATAGATAATAACGATTTTGAATTAATGGAAGAGGAACTCGGTGATCTTTTATTACAGGTTGTGATGCATGCCTGTTTAGCTGAGGAGCAAGAACGTTTCGACCTTGAGGATGTAGCCCGAGGTATTTCTGATAAATTAATCCGACGACATCCTCATGTATTTGGAGAAAAAGATCAAAGAGTTGAAACTTCTGGGGAGGTTATTGATCGATGGGAGTTGATTAAGGCTGAGGAGAAGAAGCAGAAACTTGGTGAGAATGAAAAAATAAGTATTTTTAAGAATCTTCCACCTCGATTACCTGCTTTGCTTTTTGCAAATGATGTTTATAAGCGAGTGGTTAAGCATAAATTGGAGAAAAAGGGGGAATGGTCAGAAAGTAATGCTGATGGTGCTGCTCAAGAATTAAATGAAGAATTAGCCGGAAAAGCACTTTTTGAAATGGTCGCAGCCTGTCGAAAAAATGGCATCGAGCCTGAATCTGCACTTAGGAAATTTACATCTTCTCAGGTAGAAAAATTGGAAGGTGAAGTAGTTTATTAATTTTTTTATTTCTAATGAAAGATCGAACTGAAGAAATCTTTCTTAGCGATCTCGACCCAAATCTTAAGATTTCTTGCTTAATTCGAAAGTCAAAGCGTGCCCGAAGAATTAATTTAAGAATTCGCTCCAAGGAGCAAGTAATTCTTACCCTCCCGTCCTGGACATCTTATCAAGAAGGATTTTCTTTTTTGGCCAAACAAAAAAAATGGCTTGAGCAAAAAGTTGAAAATTTGCCAACCATCCCAAATTTAAGCCAATATTTCTTAGCCGGTGGACAAGTTTGGCTGAACGAAAATCCAGTTTGTCTTTCTTGGGTAATTGATACGGATCGAAAGCAACTTTTGACTGAAAGTCTTGAGGATCGTATACATCTTCATCTTCCAGATACAGGTAATGTTGAAAAATGTTTATTTAATTTTTTAAGAGAGTTGGCACGTGAGGATTTAAAATTAAGGCTGGGAGTACTGTCTAGAGAAGCAGGATTGAAGTGGAAAAAGATTAGGATTGGTAATCAAAGCACTCGGTGGGGCTCTTGTTCGGCTAAAAAAACGATCTCATTGAATTGGAGATTGATCTTATTGCCATACAGAGTTGCTAACTATGTTATTTACCATGAGCTTGCCCACTTAAAGCACCTCACTCATTAAGCAAAATCTTGGAGGCTACTTAAGGAAGGCAGGACTGTGGTTCGTCTTGGTCATCAAGATTGAAAAGTGAATTTTAGTTTTACTTTTTAACTCGACCCAATTCCCAAGCCGTTTTTCCTCCAAGGGCACGTAGAAAGGGAAGTGCATCCCCTGTTTCATCGGCAACATCAACGGGAGTAACACCATCAGGTCCATAGCGAGAATTTACATCCATTTCATAAGAAAGAGCTTTACGAACGAGATTTTTTTTACCTGAAAAAGCCGCTCCATGCATCAAATTATACCCATCTTTTGCAGAGAGATATGGGTTTGCTTTCTTGGAAAGTAAAAAATCTATAATTTCTTCTTTACCTGATACCATTGCGACTAGTAAAGGAGTTGCTCCAAACGCATCTTTGTCATTGATCAAATACCCTTCGTTCAGAAGCTTCTTTACTTCCTTAAGATCTCCTAAACCAGCCGCAATATGGAGTGGGTTATTATTAATAACTCCAATTTCTTTGAGTAGTGAGACAATGTCTTTGTGTCCCCCCGCGGCCGCGAGGTCCATGAAATTGGTGCCGTGTATATCTTTTGCATGAGGGTCGGCAGATAGGGCAAAGAGAATTTCAAGCATTTCCTTTTCTCCTCTAAGTGCAGCAGTCATACCCGGGGTCTCGCCTTCATCCGTCTTAGCATCCACATCAGCGCCATCCTCTAAGAGTAATTCGAGCACCTTTATGTTCCTTCCCCAGGCTGCACTATGTAGGGGTGTGGATTCATGCCTGCCACGTATATTTGGATTTCCACCGTTATTAAGCAGATGATCAACAATGCGAGGGTTTCCTTTATAAGCAGCATAATGAAGAGGGCTATGCCCAAAGCGGTCGGTTGCATTAATTAATGAACCTTTTTGTACTGCTTGAATAACCAAGTTTAAATTATCTTGAGCAATTGCTTGAAAAATCTCTTGATTGGCTTGGTCAATTATTCCTTGTCCAATATGTTTAAAAAGTGCTTCCAATCCAGAACGATTTGTGTCGATAAGTCTTAGATGGGTAACTAGTTCACCATTAAATATTTTGCTCGAAACTCGACTGAAATCATCAGCAATATTTAGCATTTTTAATTGTGGAAAACTGAGCGAAGAATGCTTTCTAATCGATTGACTTGCCTGCGCCACATTTAAATCGAGTGCAAAGGAGTATTTATTAAGAATTTTTTTCCGGTTTTTTGAAAGAGGTGTGAGTGGTTTATTATTTTTGAGTTCACGAAGATAGTCGATACTTGTTAGCCAAATCTGTTTACCAAGATTAGTAAGATGGAGTTGATTAGCATCGAGAAGGGAGCGCAAAGAGTTCACAGAATTTAGACCCGCCAACAGTTGCTTTAGGGCAAGTTGTTGGTCAATACCTACACCAATTAGTAGACTAGGGGAAAGCGAGGGAGAATATTTTCCACTTTGTTGGTAGATGTTCTTTTCATTAAAGTGACCTCCAGCAAATATAAAATCTCCACTCGGAGCAGTTAGAAGTTCAGCTGGAGTTGCATTGAAGCCAGGTAAGATACTGTCTTTGTTTATCTTTCCATTACTTAGCATTTGAAGTACTTGATCGATAGCTAAAGTGGTGGTCTGTTGAACATCTTTACTTGGTAGACTTAGGCGAATAACGAGCGGGGAGTCTCCTGGTATCTTATCCAGCAAACTAGTTTCTTGGACAGGACCAGAAGCCTTATTTATTTCGGATGAATATTCCAAAGCGGTCATTTTAATTGATCCAATATTGGATTGCATATGCAAGCCATATTGTCGGGTGAAAAAAGGATCAAATAAAGGAAGTAATGTTTTCCATTGATCATCTGGCCAATTTTCTTCGAACACATTTGCAAAACCACTCCCGTCGATATAAACGGATAAATCATCTGACCGAGAAAAGTGTTTTTTTAGGGAATCGGGAAATCGATCTCCTTTGGGTTTAGAAAAAATCAATCGAGATAAATTGTCGAGTTCTTGGGTGGAAGCTCCTGCGTCTCGAACGATTGGTCCCATTCCGATAATATGAAAGACTTTTCCTTTTCGCCCGAATTCGATTGGAACTCGATCATTTCGGTATCTTATATTTTTACCTTTTTGCTTTGTGAAATTCATCGACTCAGCAAAATTAGCGATGATTTGATCGACCTTTTCAATATTCTGAACCGCTGTTAAAACTCCAAATGAGAGTGGTTTTTTTTCTGAATTAGAAGTTCGAACAAACAGTTGGACAGGTATTTTGAAATTAAAACTATTTTGTTTTTTATCAAACAGAAGAGTTTTCAACTGAGGAGTAGAGAAATTTAACGCATCAATAAGTGGTCTCCATACCTTACTCTCATTCATTTTAGATTTTTTTAATATCGCCTCCATATTTAAGGAGGCGACTAGAAAAGAATCTTCGGGGACTCGGCTTGTTGTTGAAGGTAATGCGTTCAAACTAACTGGGGTTAGTAGGTATCTTCCTAGAGCGAGTAGGACTAAAAATAAGATTTTTGATGAAATGGAAATTGTCATAGACATAAGATCAAAGTACTTTGCGATGCGAAAGGGTCAAATTATCTTTCCATTTTTCGAAATGTTATTTTCAATGTTAAAAACTTTTATCTTATGTTTACTGGAATTGTAGAAAATGTCGGGCGAGTCATTTCTTTCAAAGAAAAGACAGAATCTTGGCTTCTTGAGCTAGATCTTCCATTTGAAGATACCGATGGCATGGAGGCGGGTGCAAGTCTTTCAGTGAATGGTTGCTGTTTAACTTTTCGTTGTGATTCGACTGGATTGGGTTCTTTTGATCTGTTGGATGAAACTTTGGAAAGAACGAATTTAGGAAATTTAAAAGATGGAAGCTTGGTCAATCTTGAACGATCTATGCCTGCAAATGGCCGGGTGGGGGGGCATTTTGTAACCGGCCATATTGATGCTTGTGGAGAAATTGAAATTTTTGAAGAACGTGGAAAAAACTTATATCTTCAGATCAAAGTTCCTTCTGATTACAAACAATACCTTGTTGACAAGGGTTGTATTGCGGTGGATGGGTGTTCACTTACTGTTTGCGACGTGAAAGGAGATTCTTTTGCAGTTTGGCTTATTCCTCATACACTGGGTAAGACAAATTTAATGAGTCGCCAACCTGGAGACCAACTCAATTTAGAGTTTGATTTGCTTGCCAAATATGTCGAAAAACTTGCGGCAACTACAGTTGAAAAATTATCTTAATGAACTTATCAGAAGCCAGTTTTGCTATTCTTGAAGAACTCAAACTTATGCGAGAGGAAGGTCTTCGTGAAATTTATCTTGAGAATGATACAATACATAATTTGGAAAAGAAATTGGGCCCTGTAATTCTTTCAAGTCCCTCAGGGACCATGATTGAGCCTGTTGAAAAAAAGGTTATATCGCCTTCAACTCAATCTGAACCGGTTAATAAAAAATCCCGGTCCACTCTTTCATTACCCAAAGTCCAAAAAGATTCTCCTAAAACGATTATGGTCGAAGGTACAGATTTATCGGATGAGAAAGATGCTAAATTTTCAACCCCTCCAATTCTATCTCTTCCCGATGGAGATAAAAGACTAAGATGGAAATGGTTGGAGCAAGAGGCTAAAAACTGTGCGATATCAAATTCTGAAATGAATGAAGGTGGCCGAACCATATTCGGTAGAGGTGATCTTGATGCAGAACTGTTTTTTTGTGGCGAAGCACCCAATGAAGAGGATGAAAAGGCGGGTTCCGCTTTTGGTGGACCTGCAGGGGAATTACTTGGCAAGATTATTGAAGCGATGGGATTTCCGGAACCTTCGGTTTATTTATCCAATATTTTACATTGGAGACCTAGTAACGAACAAGCTTTTGGCCACCGCCCACCAACTCAAGCAGAACTTCAATTCGCATTTCCCTTTTTAAAAGCCCAAATTGAAATAGTTCAGCCCAAAGTAATCATTGCGCTTGGTAAAACTGCAACTGACGGATTCTTAGGCTTTGACTCGAAAAGAAGATTGGGAGATGTTCGAGGAAATTGGAACGAGTACGAAGGCACCCCTTTAATGGTTACTTATCATCCATCCTATCTCCTTCATAATCCGAGTAAATCGGGGAAGAGAAAAGTATGGGAGGATATGCTTAAAGTAATGGAACGGGTAGGAACTTCAATAAGTGAGAAACAACAAGGTTTTTTCCGATAGTTTATTTTGATTTAGTTTTTTATGTCAGTTAAAAAAGTTCTCTTGGTCCTGGGTGGGGAACCTCCCGATGAGGATAGCCTTCTTTGGAGAGTAGAAGATGCGGATATAAGTATCGCAGTGGATGCAGGTTGGCTCGTTTTTCGTCATGCACAAATTTTACCTAATTTGTTAATCGGAGATTTAGATAGTTGGGGTGGAGAAAATAAAAGTGATGAAATTCCCGAAGAGGTCGAACTGATTGAAGATAATAATCAGGATCGAACTGATTTTCAAAAAGCACTCGATTACTTGAATATATTTCCTAGTCTCAGTGAAATTGTAATACTTGGTGGTCTTGGCAATCGGACAGATCACTTATTAACTAATTTTCTGATAGCATGTGCGGAAAAACCAGAATTGATTGTTATCTTTGATTCTGAGAAAGAATGGGTACGTCGGGTAACATCAAAAACACCATTAAAAATAATTGGGCAAGAGGGTGCAGCACTAAGCCTAGTACCTTTTTCCTTTTGTGAATCAGTTTCAAGTGTTGGGCTCAAGTGGGAAATTATTAAACAAGACCTTTCCAGCAAAGGATCTTTTAGTCAAAGTAACCTCTGTTTAAAGAATGAAGCTTGTATTTCGCTTTCCTCAGGGAACTTATTGGTGATTTTACAAAAATAATAGATACTCTTATCTAAAAGATTATTAATCAAATAGTTTAAAGAGCTCTTTTATTCAAAATTTACATTTTGAATAAAAATGAAACATCGTACAAATGAAGAGTCAAAAAAAAGCCCTCGTTAGGAGGGCTTTTTAGAAAGTTTAGTAAATAGCTTACTTATAATGTGGAAGATGACCTTTTTCGAATGCTGCTTTAAAGTATTTTTCTGGATCTTTTTTCCATCGGCGTTGCGCGCTTGAGGACCAAAAATAAATTGTCTTACCTTTATATTCAAGAGTTTTAGAATTTGGATTAACTACTCGTTCTGGATAAATGGGACAAAACCTTTGATCTAGCAGTTTGACCTTGTCTACGCCCAATTTCTTTTGCTCTGTTGAGTTGAAAAGTTTGGCAAGTGCAGGAACGGCTTTTATGTAATAAGCTTGATTGCCATCAAATGCTTTTACACAAGATCCACAGCAGAAATAAACTTTTTTTCCAAGAACTTCGGAAAATTCTTCGGTGTCAATTTCGTCGCCCAACATAAGAGCACAAGTATCTTGTTCAGCAAAAAGAGAGTTCGCGAGGAACAGAGTTAAAAGAAGAGTTATAATATTTTTCATATATTACATTAATGTCCTAAAAGTTGAATTTTATCAAGACTTTCAATAAGTTTTTCGAATATTTTTAAATTAATCAATTTGACCTTTTAGTAAAAATAATAGTGCTTATAAGTTATTGAAATGAGTGCGGAAGATTTAGACAAATACCGAACAAAGCTTTCACGACTAGTTAGTGAAATCGAGGATTATCTCCTCCAAAGCAAGGATTCTGCTGCTGCGGTTGAACCTGATAACGCATTAGGTCGGTTGTCTCGAATGGAGGCCATGCAGGATCAACAAATGGTGTTGGAGCTTCGTCGTCGTAAAAAAAGGCAGTTATTGGATGTTGTGAGTGCATTAAAGCGAGTGGAACAAGATAGTTTCGGATCATGCATCTTTTGCGGTAAGTCAATTTCTACAGACCGATTGGACGCCTTTCCCGAAGTTCAGACTTGTGTGAATTGTGCTTGAAAATTAATTTCGGCAAAAGAAGATATAAACTCAACTTTCAGGACATTAATGTAATATATGAAAAATATTATAACTCTACTTTTAACTCTGTTCCTCGCGAACTCTCTTTTTCAATCTCTCTTTTCTAATACTTCTCAAATACCAGATGACTATAAACTAGTATACCAACAAAATTTTAATGATTTAACTTCCTTAGATGATTTCGTAGCAACAGACAAATCTGTATGGAAATGGGGAGCAGATGGGGAGAGGGGATACATTGAACATTTCAGCCGAAGCAATTATAAATATAAAGTGAGATCGCCCTACAATATCGCACTCATCAAAAAAATTGAAGTGAAAGATTTCATACTTGATGTAAAGCTTCATCAAACAGGAAAGGAATATGGACATCGAGATATGTGCGTATTTTATAATTTTAAAGATCGTTCGAATTTTTACTACACTCATATTGCGAGTGTCACAGATAAAAACGCACATAATTGTTTTATTGTATGTGATGAACCGCGTCTTAAAATTTCATATCAAACAAGCAAGGGACACAATTGGTCTGGGCGAAAATGGCATGATTTACGTCTTATTCGTGAAAATAAATCAGGGAAAATCGATGTTTATGTGAACGATTTTTCTAAACCTATCATGCGAGCAATCGATAAAACTTTTGATTGGGGACGCATCGGTTTTGGAAGTTTTGACGATACTGGAAGAATCTCTACAATTAAACTTTACGCTCCAAGATTTAGGCTAAAAAACGCTAAAGACCCCTTTACCAAAGGACGTCCTTCGACCACAAATAAATAATCCTTCAATCAAGATGGCTATTCACCATAATCT
>CAYLIJ010000009.1:56616-57926 GCA_964383925.1 uncultured Puniceicoccaceae bacterium | reverse complement strand
TTTCGGGAGAACCTGGGGCGTTGTGGTCAATTTTGCTCGGATGATCGTTCATTTGAAGAAGGGAACTGGGGCCGTAATAGTTAACCACTGCCTGAACTTGGCTCGATTGGTCGAGATGTTTCCCAATTGAACCTTCGAGGTTCTTTACGCGATTGGTGACTCCGAGCATGGAGACGAGGTGACCACCGGCGGAGGAGCCCCATACTGCAATCCGCTCGGGATCGATTCCATATTGGTCTGCATTTCCGCGAAGCCAGCGAATGGCGGCTTTACAATCGTGAATTTGGGCGGGCCATTGAGCTTCCCCGCTGAGTCGGTAGGCAATCGTGGCTCCGATATAACGCCCGGTTTTTACGAGTGCGGTAATACGATGGGAGGAAAGACCGCTTTTTTTATCCCCATTTTTCCAACCCCCTCCATGGATCCATACGATCAGGGGGAGTTTTTTTTTGGCTGCTGATTTCCTTGGTAATATAAGATCGAGTGATTGCCTCGGATTTTGGTTATCCGCGAAGGGTAAATTGGGAATAATTTGAATATTCTCTTCGTATATGGCCTTCTTCTTTTGGGATAGAAATTTGAGATGTTCATCAAGTGAGATGGAGTTGTCTTTATTTTGATCGACTCGAATAAAGTTCTTTTGGGCGGACCCGGGGAGTTCGTTACGGCTGAGTTGCCCGTCTTTATTTTGATCCCAATGGAGAAATAATTCCTGCGGAGATTTACCCCATAGGAAAATAGTGGCAAGGAGGAGGAGAGAGAAAAAGGGAATTCTTATTTTACACCTCATCTTTTTTTTACTCGATGGGGTGGGAATGGGGGTAGGGGGGATGAGCTTATCGGCTCATATTGGAGATTTTCTGAAGTACCTTCATAAACACGGTGAAATCAAATTTCTCTTGTTCGATCGACTTGGTGTCGGGCCAGGCTGGCATCTTATTAAGAACGGTTGAGTCGCCCAGAGAAAGATTGGAGATGGAAAGGCCTCCCACTTGAAACCCACTTAGCTTATTACTAAGATCGGTGGTAATCATGATAGGGGTGGGTGTGGCTTTTTCGGGATCGAGTATGAAGAGTGGGTAGCTTGTTCCTCCTGTTATACTCTTGGCGGGGGAGATCCACATTGGTTTCTCGGTGAGTAAATAGGACAGGATGACTTCCCGTCCTTTGGCGGTACTCAGGTAGGGATTTTCTCGCAAACGATTACCCTCTTCGAGGAATTTTTCCTGAGAGGAGGAGAAGTTTAAATTAAAGTTTGAGGAAAATCCACCAGTTTCAACATCTCTTTTAATGTCAAGTTGTGGGATTGG
>CAYLIJ010000009.1:0-56606 GCA_964383925.1 uncultured Puniceicoccaceae bacterium | reverse complement strand
TTAATCGACTGGTTTAAATCAGTCGAGAAGAGGTATGAATTTTTATCATCTGTACGATAGGCAAGAATAGTCTCGTTATTCCTAATCACATGGATTTCTAATTCCTTATCTTTTTTCGAAACGCCGATATATGCGATGATTTCAGAGTTCGGCTTTTTACTTTCACCCTTCCAGTTAAGCTGGGCAAAAAGACAATCCTGTTCGTTGCTAATCTGGTCGACCGTTTTTCCGACCGCTTCCAGGAGTAATTTTTTACGATTGTCCATAAATTGGATACCGTTGGCAAAAGATTGAGCAGTTCTTCCCCATTCCGCCATGATTGAATTACTTGAACTGGTGGGTATTTGAGAGAGAGTTTTAATTGCAAGTTCCGGTTTTCCATCAAGGTGGTGAGCCGCTCCCAGAAAAGTCTGTACATCCGCTTGTTTTCCAATTTCAGAAGGAAGGGATGCGATGGATTGGAGAGCTTTTCCAATATTTATGGGGGAGCCAAAAAGTGATTGTTTGAGTTGGATTGTTACTATCTGATCTGACCTTCTTTCCGCATCGCTTAATTGTGCGAGGTAGTAAGCGGTTGCAAATTCTGCATCTATACCTGAATACAGGCTTAAGGCGGAGAGTTTTTCGATTGGAGTTTGATTGGAGATTACGATTTTGGCCACTTTTGCAAAGCCATTATTCTTAGTGGCTTCGACTTCGAGTGCTTTGGTGGCACTTGATTCGATTTCTTCGACCTTGGCATTTTGAGCGAGAAGAAATGCCCGTAAGCGCAGGGATGAATTACCCATAAATTCGGGGCCGCGGGTACGGGCGACCAGAATGAGTGCCCGGCAATAAGCCACGGCGAATTTCTTGCTTCGTAAATCGCCATAGTTTGCTTTTCCAATAAGCAGTTTTGTCAGCGCTTCTGATTCCTTTCCAAATGAGCTAATGAAGTGAAGGGTGGGAAGACTTTTTTGATAAGTGAAGAGAAGCCTGGAGGTGGCAAAGTTAATTGCTTCGATATCTCCAGTGGCTTTGGCGACCATGAAGTAATCAAAAACAAGCCTGGGGGCTTCGATTGTTTTCGGTTTTTCTTCGAGGAATACTCTTGCTTCTTTAAGGTAGCCCGAGAAGTCAGAATCTTTAAGATAATCCTCGTAAAACGGGATACGATTTTCCTCCCCATAAAGCATAACTGAAAATAGCGAGGCGCTTAAGAGGAAGGAGAATTTAATAAAACGGAAATGCATCTTTTTTTTCTCTAAAAATAGGCTCTGTCTGTCAATGGAAAGTAGGTTAGAATGTACGAAATGCTTCTTTGAAGCATTCAAGAGTCATCGCAATATCATCAGCCTGGTGGGCGGCACTGATAAAACAGGTTTCGTAGGCGGATGGGGGTAGGTACACTCCATTTTTTAAACAGTGTTGGAAAAGCTTTTTAAAAAGTTCTCCATTGGAAGAGAGAGCATCTTCAAAATTACGAACCGGGTTCTCAGAAAAGAAGAGGCAATACATGGAGCCCACTTGGGGAACTTGGAGCGGGATCGAATAGTCCTGAGCTAATTGTTGTACCCCTTTGGCGAGTTGGCTCCCCAGTTGTTCAAGCCTGTCATAAGGCATGCTTTCTTTGAGTAATTTTAGGGAGGCAATACCCGCGGCCATGGCCAACGGATTTCCGCTGAGTGTACCGGCTTGATAAACGGGGCCGAGCGGGGCGAGAAAGTCCATGATTTCTGATCTCCCACCAAAGGCGCCTACCGGGAGGCCTCCCCCGATAATCTTACCCATAGCGGTGAGGTCGGGTGTGACTGAGGTTCTTTCCTGAACTCCTCCCAATCCCAATCGAAAGCCTGTCATTACTTCGTCAAAGATTAGGACGGCATTATTTTGAGAGCAGATTTTTCGTAAGCCTTCGAGGTATCCTTCGTCGGGTAGAATAAATCCGCAATTTGCGGGGTAGGGCTCGACGATTATTGCAGCAATTCCTTCTTCTGTCTGAGCAAACGCATTTTCAACGGAGGGGATATCATTATAGGGAAGAACAATTGTTTCTTTGGCAAAACTCTCGGGGATACCCGCACTGTCAGGATTGCCAAAAGTGAGGGCACCGGAGCCTGCCTTGACTAACAAGCTATCCACATGGCCATGGTAGCAACCGGCAAATTTGATAATTTTTGACTTTCCTGTAAAGCCACGGGCAAGTCGAATACTAGACATGGTGGCCTCGGTCCCACTGTTGCACATTCTAACTTTTTGAACAGAGGGTACAACCTCGACCAGGAGCTCGGCCATTTCAACCTCATCTGGCCCGGGAGTTCCAAAACTGGTGCCTTGTTCTAAAGCCCGAGCAATTGCCTCCCTAATGAGAGGGTGGTCATGTCCGTGAATCGCGGGACCCCAGGTACAGACATAATCAAGTAATTGTAGATCATCTACTGTAGTCAGGTGGCATCCACTCGCTTTTTTGGTAAAGAATGGAGTCCCACCCACTGAGCGAAAAGCCCGCACTGGTGAATTAACCCCGCCTGGAATGATTTTTTTGGCCCGTTCGAAGAGTTCTTGTGATCGATTCATGATGATAAATTCTTAGTTTTTGTATTTTTGAACGATGGGGATTCGTCGACCGACCCCAAAGGCAAGCTGCGTAGTCTTAAGACCGGGGGCGGCCTGATTTCTTTTATATTCATTTAAATCAACCAGGCGGATGATTTTTCGAACTGTATCCTCGTCAAAACCTGATTCTACGATTGAATTGATTGATTTTCCTTCTTCCACATAGGCATGAAGAATCGCATCGAGAATCTCGTAGTCGGGGAGTGAATCACTGTCCTTTTGATCGGGGCGTAATTCGGCGGAGGGGGGCTTTTCGATTGTATTAATAGGAATGACGATTTGATTGAGGTTCAAGTGGTGGGCCAGGGAAAATACCTGAGTTTTGGGGACATCTGAAATAACGGCCAATCCCCCGCACATATCGCCATAGAGAGTGCAGTAGCCGACCGCGAGTTCACTTTTATTACCGGTGGTCAGAAGTAATGCACCCAGTTTATTGGAAACCGCCATAAGTAAAAGGCCACGCGAACGGGCTTGCAGGTTTTCTTCGGTTACATCAATTGGGCGATCCTTAAAAATGGGTTTGAGTTCGCTGGTGGCCGAATCCACAATTCCTTGAATGGGGAGGGTATGGAATTCGATTCCCAAATTTTCAGCTAATTCGAACGCGTCGTCTTTACTATGTTCGCTCGATATCGAAGAGGGTAGGCTGATACCGATTACATTCTCCTTACCCAATGCTTCGACTGTAATTGCCGCCGTAACCGCCGAATCAATCCCCCCGCTAAGTCCAATTAATCCCTTTGAAAAACCACTTTTATGAGCGTAGTCACGAACCCCAAGAACAAGTGCGCGGCGAAGGCTTTCCATTGGGGGAAGAGAAGAATGGGGAGTGGATGATTCGTCATTTAAATCATGGACTTCGATTTTTTCGCGAAAAGAATCTGATTGAGCAAGAAGAGAACCTTCTTGATTGAAGGACATAGATAGACCATCAAAGACAAGTTCGTCATTTCCACCAACTGCATTCACATAGACAACTGGGCAGGCACATTTCCTGGAGACATTACCGAGTAACTCGATCCGCTTTTCATCTTTTCTCAGATGCCAGGGACTGGCGGATAAATTGAGTAACAGGTCGGGTTTTTGTTCGGCGATCTCTTCTATTGGGTCGGAATCATAATCTTTTTGCTGAATATTCCAGATATCCTCGCAAATAGTCACCGCGATTTTTTTTCCTTTGTGTTCAATCAATAAATCTTTTTGCCCCGAGGCGAAATAGCGGGCCTCATCAAAAACATCGTAGGTAGGAAGTAGTCGTTTATGAAAGGATTGCAGAATATCGCCCTTCTCACACCATGCAGCTGCATTATAAAAAGGTTGTATTTTGGAGCGTTGATTAGTTTCCGCATAGCCAATTACGGCAGGGGTCGGGCCGGTTGAGGAAGCAAACTCTTCTAAAGTGGAGCGAAGGTCATCGCCAAATCTTTCCTTAAGAAGAAGATCGCGGGGTGGATAGCCGCAAAGAAAAAGTTCGGGGTAGACCACCAGGTCGACTCCCTGTCCAATAAGTTGTTCATAGGCATCTACCGCCAAGGCCAAGTTCCCTGCTAAATCACCCACAATCGAGTTTAATTGCGCAATCCCTATCCTCATCCTGTTGCCATGATTTGAAAAGATGTCATAAAGATCAATCATTATGCAAAAAATCGACCAAAAAGCGAACAAGAAGGATGGATCATCCTTCATTTTAGGTTCAAGTTCTCCTCGTCGTCGAGAATTACTCGCTGAAATTATAGACAATTTTTCAGTGGTTCTTTCGGATGCCGAGGAAATAAAATCTCATCCGAATGGATTACTTGCCTTGGTGCAAGAGAATGCCCGTTTAAAAGCGGATGCGGTGGCTCAAAAAAATCCAAATCAATGGGTTTTAGGGGCAGATACTCTGGTGGCGCTTGGTGATGAGGTAATGGGTAAGCCCAAGAGTCGGGATGAGGCACTTTCGATGATTCGATTGTTGAGTGGGCAAACTCATGAAGTAAGCACCGGCCTTTGCCTGATCCGTAAAGAAATTGATTTTGAAGAATGTCGAGTGGAGACAAGTCGGGTAAGCTTTAAGGAATTAAAGGAATCGACTATTGAAGAATATTTCAGAGAAGTAAATCCGCTCGACAAGGCGGGTGGGTATGCGATTCAGACCAGGGCTGATTTGATCATCGAAAAGTTTGAGGGTTCGCATTCGAATGTGGTCGGTCTTCCGGTTGAGATGTTACGTGACTGGTTGGAGCAATTAAATATTTTAGATTAGAAGATTAAATTTATTGATCTGCACTATCTTCGATTTTACAAGTGCCTGACATAATAGAGGTAAAATCTTTTATTAAAAACCACTCATTTAGAAGCCAGGCACAATCTAAATAAGTGAACTGATAAATCTCTCATTCACACTGGCCAAGGGTTTGATTTTTAAAATGATCAACAGTAAACACGGCCGTATTGTGAGAGGACAATTATTAGCAGTAACCGGGTAACCCTTTATTTTTAACTGGTTTTCGCATCGGTCGTATAGCATTGCTCGTTTTTTTCTTCCTCATAATTAGAGTGTAGTAATTTTTTTAAAGTTTTAAATTGTGGTAAATATTCTCACCGTCAAGGAACGCATAACTTTCAAATTCTTTTACTCATTACTAGTTGACGAATTGTCGATTTTTGCCTGAACAGATCCCTGCGCACGAAGACCGTCATTTTCAAAGGTAATCCCAAAATTAATTGATTCGAAAGAACTCAATAGGGCTACCCCTTTTTTCGGCATGTGTGGACTGCCTGGGTGACCGAATGCAGTGGACTCATAAGTTTGATGATTCTCATTCCAAACATATTTCCCCCCTCCAGGACACTGGAGTTCGGTTTGCCATACTTGAAGGTGATAAGCGAGGGCGTCTTTTTGACCAAGTTGCCCCCGCCATTCATTCAGAGCGTGGAGATTGTTCCAGGATTTCTCCTGGAAATGTTTGAGGCTTTCCACTTGCATCAGTCCGTCCGCAAGGTCGATAAGTGGATTCTTGACAAAAAAGGCGGAACTTTTACCTGACCAGGTAGCGGTCGGTAGCGTGGGATCATCTGCCCGCCGGAGTAAGGCACGATCGATAGTCCGCTTAATTATATCCTCACTCAAGCTCACAGTAAGTAATTTTGAAGAGGGAACATAATAAAGAGCAATCGGAGCATTTCCATCCTTTTCCAGGTCATCCTGCAGGTTGATACCGGGAGCGATTTTGACATAGCCTTGTTTTTTATGGGAATGATTAGACCAGACAGTCATACCGGGTGCGGTCTGTTCGAGCCAGGCACGAAAGCCGGCGAGAAATGCGGTTAATTTAAAGGGGTTGTTTACTTCAACATTTAGAGCCAAGGGAATTCGTCCCCAGTTCTTCTCGATAAAGTCCTCGGCTTGATCTTCGCCGCCAGTTGTAAATTCTTTGAATAGTTCGTTCAAGAAAGGCGCTCGGTCGAGGTAGATTGAATAGGATTCATCAATCCAACTGAAAGCACCTGCTCCAATAGAGGGTGCCATAATGGCGGCAAAGTTGCTGGCCTGTTTTAAATCGGGGGAGTCCATATCAAGAGCGGTGACCCAATGAACTAAGGCTTCTGGATGCGGGTCTCCTGATAATTTATTAAGCTTTTTCTGACCCACAGTGTTAATCATTCGTCGATAGTCTGAACCACCAATCAGGGGCATGATTGAAAGATCGCCCGAGATTTTTCCATCTTGGATAGACAGTCGGGCAGCGATGGGATCGAAGTATTTTGACCAGTGACTCTGGTAGCGATCTCGGAAAAAGAGGTAAGCCCGTTTCTCTTCGGGAGTAATTTTCTTAATCCCAAGTTCCTCAACTGAGCGAAGGAAGGCGAGATTACCGTAGCGTTGACTATGTACACGTCCATTGATCAGTAACACTTTGCCAAGCTCGGGGAATTCTTTGACATTGAGGGAGGAACCCGATTCATGACGGGCTTGTAATTCGGCGAGGGAGGAAGCGGCTCGAGTTCGGCGTGATGCCCCAATACGCCATTCCGGACCGCACCATCGACGGATCGTGGCATCCGAAATAAGGGCGAATACATGTTCGGTTTGCGTGGGTGAGCGCAGGTACCGTTTGCGGAAAAAATGGTATTCTTCAAGGGAGGATAGACTGGTTTTCTTACCTTTGGAGACTAGGATGATGCGTTTTAATTGAGTAAGTGAATTCGTAACTATGACCACATTTTTACTTACGGTGGCAGTGTACGACTTAATCATATCACCCGGGGCGACCAAACCATTATATTGTACACCCGCGATGGTTCCTTTGACCATCTTCGCATCCTTGTTTTTTTGGGATGACTCCAGTCTACGCATTGTAAGTGCGGCAACTAATGCCTCGGTTTTTTTTGCTTCAAATAATACGGTGAGGGAGGTGCCAGTGCGAATGAATGGATCGCTCCCAGTCATTGCAACTGAATTGATTAACTTTGGACCAAGAATACGGCTGAGTTGTGTGTCTGGCAGACAGAGTTGATTGCAGTATTTTTCACGCGACTGGGCACTCTCGGCACGACCCTCACTTAAGCGCAGTAGTGGTGTGCCTTGTGTTGTTGCTTCATCCATGACCTCTAGCATTGCCTGAAACGAAGGGAAGAATAACGCGTGCTGATCGGTGGGGAGAACTCTAGCTAACGGGTCGAGCTTGGGCTGTGCGTCCCCAATTAATTCTTTCCATGGCATTTCTTCGATGGTTATACCTTTGATTGAAGAGATGGGTACTGTCCTGTTTTGTTCGTCTGCGGATAGGCGTAATTCTCGATCAAGTTGGAGGTTTTCACTAATCGCGCGACCTCCGGAGAAAAGATCAATAGTTTTTTCGAGTCCTACTTTTCGGGTCGGTCGGTTGAATTGGAAGGTTCTTGAATCAGTATGATCATGCTTTTTTTCCAGATCGGGTTCCAGTTCCTTTAATCGAGTCGAAGCCTGGCTTGCCTGGTGTCTGAACCAGGCAGTTCCAGGTACTTCCAGTTTTTGTAGATTCGTGTAATAGACCACTTTATTTTTTAGGTAGGGAATCTCGCCTTTACGATCGTCCGACAATTTCTTGATTTGTTTTGAATTGAAAGAGAATAAGTATTCATTAAATCCATCTTTTTCGTCCTTAATAAAAAGGGAACCATTGACCATCGGCTTAGGGTTCAGGAGGCAAATTCGCAATGTACTAGTGGAAAGTATTCTTTGGTCGCTTCCTTTGGTCTCAATCCGAAGAAAAGATTTTTCGGCATCGGAAGTTTGGATATATGGTTGATTTATAGTAACTGATCTACGCAACTCCCTTGAATATTTTCGATCCGTTTCGAAACGATCGGATAACTCTTTTTCTTCATCGAAGACAAGATCTTCAACATGGAGTGAGAGAAAGGTTTGGGCTTGTAGTATAAGAGGAAGGAGAAAGAAAGGTAATAAGTTGAATTTGTACATGGGAAGGTTGGGCTTGTATGTGTATGGTTAGATAGAATTAGTTTGTGTGGAGTTTTTTACTTGGACAAGTTCATTATCAAAAGATTGAATTTTTTATTTTTTTAATTGAAAGCATTAGCTTTGTTTGAGGTCCAGCATTAGTTTTTCCATCATTTTCCGTGCTTCAGGGATAAGCTTGAGTGCGGTTGCGACTTGGTTTTTATCGGCTAGGTTTCTCGATTTATCCCGATGATTGACCCAGGCGGAAAATTCGTCGGCGTTCAGGGAGGCACTTGCGGTTCCATAGGGGTAACCGCTGCGGACATCGAGTAGCAAGGAGTTCGCGTGCCCGGTGGTTTCAATCTTGCGTGAAGGAATAAAATATCCGCCTATGATCGTCCAATTTGCGACGGAGGAGGCGAGCTTGGTAGTCCTGGTTTCGGAGAAGACCTCGTAGATTAATACATAATGTAGGTGTTGCCTGGCGGATCCGAGCCGAATTTTACGAAAAATCTCCGAAGTGCGATTCAAATTATCTTTAACCTTGGGGCGATCGGCATAAACCAACTCTGCAATCATTGAACTTACGGGTACGAACTCTCCAAATTCTGCTCCCAGTTCCTCTTTGGCCTGATTCCACCCTTGTACTTCTTCGGCGGTCAGATTGGTAATTTTTCCATTATAAAGTTTAGCCAATCCGATTCTAGCTGGAAAGTGGAGAGAGGGTTCAATATTTGCGACTTCCCTGACTTCGCGATCGGTACTTGGAAAAAGCTCTTCTTCACCGTCGATTTTTGCTTCAGTCTTGGTGGTGAGGGGATAACTGGAGAGGTATTCTCTGCCTGAAGTTGTCTGAACAGTATGAGATTGGCATCCAATAGATAAGAGGGCGAAAAAGAGACAGGGGTAGCTTATTGAGTTTTTCATAGTAAATGGTTGATTTTTTTAAGTGTTGTTTATTGTTTTATTAAAATGATCGAAACAATGTTTGCATTTCGCATGCCATTTAATTTCTCTTTTTCATAAATACACTAATCATCAATACTTTACCTCTTTATTGAGTTAGATTGATTTCCCCTCAACTTTTAGCTTATTGCATATTATGTATTAGTGGTATTACATTTTATGTATTATGAGGATAGACGATTTAAGGTTCTTGCTAGCTGAAATACATGCCCTTGCTTTTATGAACCCATTTGGGAAAGAAAGGGATGATCGGGAGGGTAAGATCATTGCGAGGTTTGGCTGGACTGATGCTATTGATGAGGGCAGTTCAACTTTCACCAAGGAATTCAATCAGGTTTTTCATTGGGTTACGGTTGGTGAAAAAAGTTTACTTGAAGGAAAAGCGAAGGATTTTCGGTCCGTCTTAGGAGCGGAGCATATGGCTTCTATGGCGTATTTTTCATTATACCATGAACTCGTGAGTGAATTGGATGAATTGATTGATAGTGGAGTGCATGATTTGGCGTTAAACCGAAAACTTTTCCGCCGAATCAAGGAGGGTATTACCCATCGGTCTTCCTTGGTCGGGGGTGAAAGGAGTTCATTATGGGGGAATCCAGAACATTTATTTGCATGCTTTTACCAATTACGCAGGGCTTATCTCCAATTGTATCGCGAGATTGTCGGGTCGAGCGATCCGATGAGAGATTTGCGGGTGCGGGTATGGGAGAGTGTGTTTACTCAGGATATGTTGAGCTATCAACAATGGATGCACCAGACTGTTGGTCGTTTTCCGACATTGGTTCTGGGTCCTTCGGGCTCGGGTAAAGAGATTGTTGCCCGAGCGATTGGCTTGTCTCGATTTATCCCTTTTGATTCAAAGTCGAATCGATTTGCTTCCAATCCAAAAGACAGTTTTCGCCCGGTTAATTTATCCGCTTTGTCTGAGACTTTGATTGAATCGGAACTTTTCGGTCATCGACAGGGTTCCTTTACCGGAGCGATTCGCGATCATGCGGGTATCTTTGAGACGGCCGGTGATTTTGGCACTGTTTTCCTCGATGAAATTGGTGAGGTTCCCAAGTCAATTCAGGTCAAGCTTTTGCGGCTTCTTCAATCTGGGGAGTTCCAGTCAATAGGTGGAGTTGAACGATCCTCTTTTGAAGGTAAAATTATAGCCGCTACGCATCGTGATCTTGGGGTGGAGATGAGGAAGGGAAGGATTCGAGAAGATTTTTTCTACCGGCTTTGCGGGGATCAGGTTAATACTGTTGCCTTACAGGATATCTTATCTTCGAAGCCGGATGAAATTATTAGTTCTGTTCAATATATCTGTAAAAATCTTTTTGGTGCAGAAGGAGAAAAGGCATTGAGTTCAAGAGTGCTTGATAAATTAAATTCCCAGGTTCCAAAGAACTACTCATGGCCTGGCAATTTTCGCGAACTTGAACAGGCGGTTCGAAATATAATAGTACGAAATGAATATCTCCCGGTTGAAAACCAACCCGTGGATCTACAAGTCGACAAAATTTACAAGGAGTCTAGTCTTACCCTAAACAAATGGAGTAAGATGTATGCGGTGAAAGCTTTTAAAAATACCGGCAGCTATAGGGGTGCAGCTAATTTATTAGAAGTGGATCAACGGACATTAAAAAAATTAGTCGATGAATAATGTATGGATTGCTCGGTGTTTGAATGATAAAAAAACTTTCTCAATTTAATCCAATCCTCCTTGTTCAGATTAGGTAATTTTGATATTCATGAGATGTGAGTAAAAATGTTATTCTTAGTTCATTTTGGGTAGTCACTCTGGGATTGTCTTTTTATTGGGGCTTTGTCTCGCGTGATCCTTTTGAACCTATACATCGAAAGGTGATTGAGGATAGCTTTAAAAGGGAAATGCAAGCAATTGACTTTGATGAGTTAATGAAGAAGGTGAATGATGAAAAATCGGAAAAGGATGACCTTGGAAACGAGGACCTGGTTTCCGGTGAGGTTGAACAAGAATCAATCGAGTTAAATTTCCAACACTTGGACCTGGAGAATGTGGGGCAGGATGCGTTGACGGGGGAACGAATACGTGAAGTTCTTTCCCCAGCTTTGGTAAGTTCTGACCTAGTCGGACGAAATGCAGTGATTGCGGATATGTTGGCACGATTAACAGCTGAGAATGCATTGGATGCACTAAAAGTTTTCGAAGGCACACCCTCTTCTTACCATACCGATAATAATTTTCGATTATTTCTACATGCCTGGGCAAAAGTCGACGGGGCCAAGGCTTTAAATTACATAATGAATAATCCTGATTCCCACAAGGTGGAGGGTGGACATGTTTGGGCGATGTCAGGCTGGACTGCATCCAACCCACAGGCTGCTTATGATTTTGTTATGTCGAGGGATAAGGTTGATTATGGACTTTATCATGGACTGGTTCGTGGATGGGGACGGATTGATTTAGATGGTGCTCAACAATTTGTATCTTCCCTTGATGATAAAAAACTAAAGGGGCGATTGGCTAATGTCGTGAGTGAGACCTATGTCGAGCAACATGGAATTAAAGGAGCAATGGATTGGGCTTCGAGCTTGGATGTGAAAGACAAAGGGTTTTCTCAAGCGGCTTTTAAATCTGTGGTTGGCCGAGCAATTCCGCAGAGTTCAAATTATGTTGCCGAGTGGATTAGTCGAAACCCCAATAATAAATTTCTTGATTCTTGGATGTTTGAAAGGACGGCGGGAAAATTGGCGGAGCGTGATCCTGGATTAGCGGCCAGTTGGCTCGAACCCCACCTAGCAAATAAAAAAGTTAATTCAAAAGTTCTTAGTGAAGTTGTGTCCAGCTGGGTAAAGCGAGACCCCACTGCGGCAGCGAATTATGTGGACAGCTTGAAAGGAACTAAGGTTTATAATAAAGATTTAGCCAAGAAGCTAGCTGGTACCTGGGCAAGAAAAGATTCAACCGCAGCTTTTGAATGGGCAAGGACATTAGAGCCTGAGTTATGGGTTCCCACCTCTGCAAGTATTGTGGGGAATTTATCCAATAAAGACTTGGTTGAGAATGCCGATTGGATCAAAAATAGTCCTGCAGACACTCAAAATGATGGAATGCGGGCCGCTTATGCGATGAGACTTGCTGAAAAAGATCCCTATTCTGCGATTGAGCAAGCGTTATTAATGCAGGACACCTTGGGGCGGGAGAAAATTTCGGTTCATATTGCCAAAAGGCTTTATAAAAAGGATCCCAAGGGGATTAGCGAGTGGTTACCCGAGAGCGGATTGAGTAAAGCATCGCAACAACGTATTCTACGAAACCAGTAAGCGGGTAACTCGCCTGAGTGTGAAATCGTTCAGGTTTCCGCTTTAAGTAGTGTCTCAAGAAATTGGAGTCCGCTGGTTTCATCTAAAAACCTTCCATCGAGTTGCGCTTCGAAGCATTTTTCTAAAATTTCGGAAAATTTCGGGCTGGGGGAGAGACCATGGTTTATGAGATGTCTACCCATTACAATAGATTTTGGAGCAGAATCTTTAACTTTTAACTCCTCTGCTCGTTTGAGTAACCATGGACCTTCAGGGAAATCGTCTGTCCTTGGAGGGCGACCCGCAATATCAGCATCCGCGACCCGTACCAGTCGGTCAATCCGAATGACCTGTCTTGCCAAGCGGCGAATCGCTCCGTCACTCGCCCGATCATTGTAAAAGGTACGCGGGGCAAGATGGCGTCTAACCAATGGGACCACTTGTTCGATTAAATCATTTTGATTGGTGAGTTGAGAAAGGAATGTGCGGGTTGGTTCTTCTCCCCTTGCTTCGTGCTTGGGTGAACGAATCCGTCCGTCTTCCGAATGGTATGTGGTGAGTGGTTTACCAAGATCATGGCAGAGAATCGCGAATCCAACCACAAGGTCTTCCCAGTCGTCTCCTATTCTTCTTTTGGCAAACGCATCCAAGCAGTGAAGGGTATGAACCCAAACATCTCCTTCGGGATGCCATTCCGGATCCTGCGGGCAATTTACCAAAGCCTGGATTTCAGGAAAAAATCTTAGCCAATTAGTCTGTTTAAGAAATTGTAGACCATGAGAGATTGAAGATCCCTTAAGAATTAATTTTTTCCACTCTCCAAAAATTCTTTCGATTGCTAGACCTTCAAGACCAATGCTTTGGCATAGATCAATGGTTTCAGGAGTCGCCTTTAAGGAAAATCGAGCGGCTAATTGCATTCCTCTCAATACGCGAAGTGGGTCTTCACTAAAAGCGGAGCTTACATGGCGAAGGGTTTTATTCTTAATATCTTTTTCTCCCTTATAGGGATCTTCAATTTTTCCTGTAAGTGGATCTAGGCCAACTGCATTAATGGTGAAATCTCGACGTAAAGCAGCCTGTTCAAAAGGAAGGTGTGGGTCCACTTCGACGGAGAAGCCCTTGTGACCGGTACCGCTTTTAATTTCGGTTCGGGGTAGGGCGATTTCTACTGGTAATCCTTTGAGTTTGAGAACGCCAAAAGACTTTCCTATTTGATCTGTAGGGTAACTGGGTTGGAGCAATCCAATAACTTGATCGGTGCTGAGTCCACGAACTTCGGCATCGATTTCATGAGGAGTTTGATTAATAAACAGGTCACGAACAGTTCCTCCCACGAGGAGTAAATGACCACCATTTTGTTGAATCAGGGAGGCGAGTGATTGGGCCAGATTTGCGAGCTTTTCCGGTAGGCAGTTTTGCAAATCAAGAGATTTGCTCATAATTACGGAAAAAGAGTATCCTCTACCACTTGGCAAAGGGTATGATAGACAGGAAGGTGAAGTTCCTGAACTCGAGGGACTTCAGTCGCTGGGACCTGAATGCAAACTTTACAGATTGAGGAAAGGGTACCTCCTGATTCACCAGTTAATCCAATAGTATAAAGACCCAGTGCATTGGCAGCCTTCACTGCATGAACGATATTACGCGAGTTTCCAGATGTACTAATTCCGAGCAAAATGTCGCCAGGTTTCCCAAATGCGACCACCTGCTGGGCAAATGCATACTCGGGTTCGTCGTCATTTACAAATGCCGTAGTAAAGCCAACCATTGAAGGAAGTGAAAGAGCAGGTAGGGCACCGTGTAGGTTGGATGCAAGTTCAGGACCAAGTTTTCTCGTTAATTCAGCAGTGAGTGGTCGCGGACGAGAAAACCGTTTTACTAACTCACCTGCTATGTGTTCACAGTCAGCCGCGCTGCCGCCATTCCCACAGAGTAAAACTTGGTTCCCGTTACGAAAACAATGAAGAAGATTTTCACAGGCAGATTGAATGTCATCCCTGCAGATTTCCAATTCTGGTCTTCTTTTTAATAATTGGGCAATATCTTCCACAAATAACCTTTATAGGAAATATAATTAAAAGTGCGAATCAATTTCCAGTAATTTATGACTCAGCCTATTCTTTACTAAACGGAGTAACTTTGTCATAGTGGTTTTTAAATTTTTAAATGAAGCTGCCCGAACCAGAACTAAAATTAATTAATGCCGAAATGGAATCCATGTCGGCTGAGGAAAGAATCGTGTGGGCTTGGGATCGATTTGGTTCAGGTTTAGTCTTATCCACTAGTTTTGGACTGCAGAGTTCGGTAATGCTCGATCTTGTCTTAAGGGTCAGTAAAGAAATCCCGATTATTTTTGTGGATACCGGCTATTTATTCCCTGAGACTTATCAATATGCCATGACTTTGCAGGAAAAACTGGGATTTCGTGTGAAAACTTACTCGGCTAAAATGAGTCCCGCATTTCAGGAGGTAATACTTGGGAAATCCTGGGAGCAAGGTGACGTCGAAATGAAGAGATATAACTTCATCAATAAAAAAGAACCCATGGAACGGGCTTTGAGTGAACTGGGTTCCACTACTTGGCTTTCAGGTTTGCGTAGGTCACAATCAAAGGACCGCAGTAAAAGACCTTACATCGAATACCAAGATCACATTTTGAAAATTTATCCGATTATTGATTGGGATGATCGAAAGACTTATAAGTATCTACCCGAGCATGAGATTCCCTACCATCCGCTGGAGGGAATGGGATATGATTCTCTGGGAGATAAACACAGTACAAAAAAAATTGATCTTTCCCAATCACCAGAAGATTCTAGACATGGTGGTCATGGGCGTGAATGTGGTTTACATTTGGATCTACCCGAGGGGCTTGACTTTTCGGTATAATCCGAACCCAATGACATATGATTTTGCCGGAAGATAAAACCCGATTACAAGTACTGATCAAAAAAACTAGGCATCTTTGGAAATTTCTTGATTGCGACAAAAAGAAGAAAGCCATTCTCGAACTTGAAGACGCAATGTCTTCTCCTTCTTTCTGGAACGACCAGAGAGAAGCCAAACGCGTAAGTTCAGAAGCGAACCGACTGAAGCAAACAGTTGAAAAAATCGAATCTTTTCGGGTTCAAGTCGAAGATTTGGAGGTGCTTGCCGAATTATGTGATGAAGACGAGGACGAGGTTGAGATGGCTAAGGAATTTTTAAACACTCTGGAAACTTTATTGAGTCATGTTGAGGATTTAGAAGTTGCTAGCTTTTTAGGTGAACCTTTTGACGATCGACCTGCCCTGCTTAGTATTCACGCAGGAGCGGGTGGGACTGAGTCTTGTGACTGGGCGGATATGTTAATGAGAATGTACATGCGGTGGGCGGAGCGAAGAGGATTTAAGGTTGAACTGCAAGATCTTCAACCAGGTGAAGAGACTGGAGTGAGTCGGTGTTCGATAAGGATGGAGGGATTGCACGCGTATGGATATGCCAAAGCCGAGCGTGGGGTACATCGATTGGTTCGGATCAGCCCATTTGATTCTAATAAGCGTCGTCACACTTCATTTTGTTCAGTGGATGTAATCGCCGAGATGGAGGATGATGATGTGGATATGGAAATCTCTGATGACGACCTAAGGATTGATACTTATCGGTCGAGTGGAAAGGGGGGGCAGCATGTAAATAAGACTGAGTCGGCTGTCCGTTTGACTCATCTGCCCACCAATATTGTAGTTCAATGCCAAAATGAACGTTCCCAGTTAAAAAATAAACAAACTGCGATGAGGGTTTTGAAATCTCGAATTTATGAAAAGGAACAGGATGAAAAGCGAGTAGAAATGGAAAAGTTTTATGGTTCCAAGGGAGAAATGGGTTGGGGGAATCAAATTCGAAGTTATGTCTTTCAACCTTATCAGATGGTAAAGGATTTACGTACTGGAGTTGAAACTTCGGGCGTCCAGGCAGTGATGGATGGTGAATTAGATCCATTCGTTAATGGGTGGTTGCGTGCGGGGTGCCCAAGGCAACGAAACAAAGAAATTCAAATAGAGGATTAAGGAAGTGAGGGATCTTCCCGACTTGTCATTGGCTGAACTTGAACCGCATCAAGAAATTCCTTTATTTGCAGGAAAAACGTGGAAGTGGTCTCCTTCTTCATGGTCGATAAGAGAAGATGCTCAAAATGATATTGAGGCTCTTGGATTAGCTGCCTTTTCTTTTTATCAAGCAATTGAGAGATTATACCTGAAGTCAAAAAAGGGGGAAAAGATTTTAAGGAATCATGATCTAAAAGTCCCTTGGGTTGCAGATTATTTTGATAATGGTAAACCCGGATGGTTAGTGGAGCACTCGATTTCCAGGCAGGTGCTCGGTACAATGCCCGCCGTTCTACGACCTGATTTGTTACCTACTGCAAATGGATTTGCATTAACTGAATGGGATGCCGTTCCTGGTGGAATTGGATTAACAGCTTTTTTAAACGAGATTTATTTAGGGAAAGATTATTCATCAATGGTGGACTCATTTGGCGAATCTTTAAAGAGCGCTTGTGAGGCTAATGAGAATAATGATTCCAAGTTTGCCATAGTTGTCAGTCAAGAAGCAGAGACTTATTTGCCGGAAATGGAATGGTTGGCGGAAAAACTCAGGCTCAAAGATTATTGGGTTCAAGTGTGTTCGCCTAGCGATCTTACCATTACTGAATCCGGGGTTTTTCTAAATGGCGAACGAATTGGTTTATTGTATCGCTTTTGGGAATTGTTTGATCATGAACAGGTTCCCGAAATGAAAGAATTTGCCAGGCTGGTCGAGGAAGAGAAACTTGTGATTACTCCGCCCATGCGTCCCTTCCAAGAGGAAAAACTTTCTTTGGCCCTTTTCCATCATCATCGTTTGCAGGCATTCTGGGATGAAAATCTTAGTCGCGATGAATTGTTACTGCTACGCCGTATTATTCCGAAAACTTGGATTCTCGATCCCGCAATTGTCCCACCAGGAGCCGTGGTCAATGGGCCGCTGGTGAAAGGCGAACCTTTAGGAAATTGGATGGACTTGGCAAAAGCATCAAAAAAAGAAAGAATTCTAATAATCAAGGCGAGTGGGTTTCATGAAACTGCATGGGGAGCGAGAAGCGTTGTGGTGGGGGATGATTTGTCTTCGGATGAATGGACTCTTGCGTTAGTCACTGTTTTGAAGTCATACCCAAATCCAGTTTCAATTTTGCAGGAGTTTCGAAAACCGGTTCGATTAGAGCATCCAGTTTTCAATGAACAGGGGAAGGCTGAGCCAATGAAAGGACGCTTACGTCTGTCCCCTTATTATTTTGTTTGCAGAGGTAAAGCGAAGTGGGTAGGTGCCCTTGCGACTTTTTGTCCAGCGGACAAAAAAATTATACACGGAATGAAAGATGGCGCATTAATACCTTGTTCACACTAGTGGATTTGCGGGTTTTTATGGACTATCAACTTTTTTGGCAAAGCGATCTAGTGACGAGTTGATGAATTCTTTGATCAAAATAAATCGTTATTCAAGTTTTCGTCATTAACCCCTTTGGATTATTTCTTTGTGGATACTGGAGTCTGCCAGTTCGGATGAGATACATGTGCTTCCTCCATATGGGAGATAAGTCTTTGGACTAGTGCAGGGTGACTGGTTGCTAGATTTTTATCCTCATGAATATCTTTGCTTAGGTCGTAGATTTCAACTTGGGAATTATCCATGCCCGACCGAATAAGTTTCCATTCATTCTTAACTACTGCTTGGCGAAATGTACGCTCATAGAATTCCCAATAAAGATACTTGTGGCTTAACTGCTTGGCAGTCTGTCCTTTGAGGGTGGGCAGGAAAGATATGCTGTCTGTATTCTTGGGGATAGGCTTGCCAGCCATCTCACAGGCGGTTGCCATTAGATCCCCAAAATAAAAGGGCTGGTCGCATTGGGAGCCTTTTTCGATCGTATTGGGTTGCCATGCGATAGTGGGCATTCGGATTCCTCCCTCAGTAAGGGTTCTTTTCATACCCCTCAGTGGTCCCGATGGGTTAAATCGGTCAGGGTTATGCTTGGCTTCATTGTGCGGGCCATTGTCGGAAGTGAAAACGACTAGAGTGTTCTCGGCAATTTCGAGCTTTTTAAGCAGATCCAGGATTAGCCCGACATCTTTATCCATCCTGGTAATCATAGCCGCCTGACCTTTGTCTTGTTTAGGCCAGTCTTCTTTATCATAAATTCCATACTCGGGAACTTCGGCTCCATCTCCAAATAATCGAGATGCTTCGTTATTGGCATGGGGTATGGTAAGCGGAAGGTAGAGGAAGAATGGATTGTCTTTGTTTTTTCTAATCCAGCCTAAGGCTTCTTTCGCAAAGAGGTCGTGGCTATAGTCGACCCTCTTAGTCGCGGCTCCACCAATGAACCCTGCTCGAGAGCTTTTGGATACAGGTTTGACAATATTAGCAAGTTGGTGCTTTTCCAGGTTCCGCCAAAGGAATTCGGGATAGAAGTTATGGGCATGAACCTGGTTGAGGTATCCATAGAAATAGTCAAAGCCTTGCTTCAATGGATGCCCTTCCTGTGCCATTTCTCCTAAACCCCATTTACCTATAAGTGCAGTGGAGTACTTTGCCTTTTTGAATACCTCTGCCACGGTGAAGTCTTGGTCTCGTAGGCTTTGTCTATTCATATCTCCACCAGCATTTCCCCGAACATGGGTGTGCCCCATATGCTGCCCAGTCATCAAAACGCTGCGGGAGGGTGCGCATACAGTACAACCCGCATAGAAACGGGTGAACTTCATACCTTCCCGGGCCATTTGATCGAGTCGCGGGGTTTTGATTAGTTTCTGCCCGTAGCAACCAAGGTCTCCATATCCTAAGTCATCCGCCATGATGAAAATAAGGTTAGTCTTAGCAAATACGAAATTTCCGAATATGAAAATTACAAGTAGGGTGAATTTGAGAACAAATTTATTTTTCATTATCTATTTATTTATCGTAAGTTCTTTAATGGTAGTTTCTACGAGACGACCGACATAGCCCTGGAAGCGTTTATCCACTTCAGTAGGTGTACGTGGCATGGATTGGATGAGAGGTAATAATTTTTTGGCTTTTGCATCGAGATGATCGATCGCATTCATTGCGAACATCGAAGGAAAGCATCCGTTCTTGATCGGGTCTGCCATTTCACCGAGTACTTTTACCGCCATACTGACTTCTTTTTTGGATCCATATTTGCCCAAAGCTTCACCTGCGATTGCTCTTACATAAGGCGATGAATCCTTCAAAGCTTTAATCAGAAATTCCCTGCCGTGTTTAACCCCCGATCTTTCCTGCATTAGCAATCCAAGAGCTCCCCAGTAGCGAACAGCGGAATCAGAATTTGCTAGAAGCTTTGTAATGGCCTGCAGATCACTTTTTTTCATAGATGAGGCGAGGTTTGCAGCTGAATAGATTTTTTCAAACGGATATTTGTTTTTATTATGGCCCATTTCATAGGGCGTAGATCCTTTAGAGCGAGAGTGGATCTCACCCTCGGGTAGGAAACCCACATCTCTAATTTTGGTTACATGCGTGCGATGAGCTTGGCGCATTTGGTAAAGTATCTTGGTGTACTTCTTTGAATATGCCAGGTTATTTACTTCGTCGGGGTCTTCCTGCAAATCATAGAGTTCCTCGGCTGGCTTGGTTTTCCAAAAGTGGCTCTGTGCTTCATTCAGCTTACCTTCGTCGTAGAGGCGTTTCCAAACTTGGGTAGTGGTGGTGACAAACATGTATCCGACATGTTGGCCATAAAGTTTGTGTGGCATGTAGTTTCGGATGTAGATGTAGCGCTTGCCAACCACGCTGCGCACCATGTCGTAACGTTCGTCCATCCGGCCCCGAAAGCCGTAACCATACTCCTGAGCGGGAGCTTCATACTTACCCATAAAGGCGTGGCCTTGCATGTGGACGGGTGGTTTCTTGCCCGCTAGGCTCAAAAGGGTGGGGGCGAGGTCGATAAACCCCACTCTTCGGTCGCTGCTACCGCCTAGTTGGTAATCGGAAGGAGCTAGGTGTTTCCATTTTGCGGGCAGATGCACGATAAGAGGGACTTGCAAGCCGGAAAAGAATGGCCAACGTTTACTTCTGGGCATTCCGGAACCGTGATCGCCGTAGTAGAAAATGATCGTATCGTCTTCCATACCGGCATCCTTCAGCTCCTTGATCCTGACTCTTATTTGGGAATCCATCTCAGTCATCTTGTCATGGTATTGAGCCCAATCCTTGCGCACTTCGGGGTGATCGGGGTGATAGGCGGGAATCCTAACATTTGCTGGATCATGAACCTGTGTGTGTGGGCGCTTGCGAATCTGACTTTCATGACTGGTGGTAATGTTGAATACGGCAAAGAAGGGCTTGCCTTTAGGCCCGTTTTTCCAATGCCCTTTGCGACTGCTTTCATCCCAAACTTCTCCTTCCTTTTTTAAATTATAGTCCTCCTTGGAACTATTGGTGCAATAATATCCGAGTTCCCTGAGGTAGGCTGGATACATCTTGAACTGAGCGGGCAGACTAGTCATGCTACGCATATGTTCGGAACCTGTGGATGGGGGGTACATTCCCGAGATGATCGTGGTTCGAGCTGGAGCGCAGACCGGAGCATTTGAAATGGCCCGGGTATAAATCATGCCCTTTGCCGCAAGTGCATCGAGATTAGGGGTTGTGGCGTATTTGTCGCCGTAGCAACCGAGGTGTGGTCCGTTGTCCTCGCTGGTTAACCATAATATATTAGGCAGTGTGTCAGCATAGCCAAAAGGAGCCAGAAGCAGCAGGATAGAAAAGTGGAGAAATTTATTTTTCATAGTTTATAATCTTCTAGGGTTAAAATACGATCATTCCAACTGTCGCAAATCCATAATTTTCCATCTGGTGCGATCGAGACGCCGTGAGGACGATTAAGTTGAGTTGCCGGTGTCGCCCCACCGCCAAGAATAGTTGTTACTTTTTTACTTTTTGGATTATACATACGGATCAAATTATTGTTATCATCTGCAATGATGATACGACCATCTTTATCTACACACAGGTGTTTAGGACCAGAGAATGTTGCTTTTAGTCCGGGCCCATCCTTTGCCCCTTTTTTACTTTTGCCGGCGAGGGTTACTATTGTGCCATCCGGACGAACTACTCTCAGGGCGTTACCACTACGTTCAAGTATGTAAATATTATTTAGGGCATCCATAACCGAGGCCCTTGGGTCGCGAAGGGCTTGTTTAATAGCCAATTTCCCGTCATTGGGATTACCCTTCTCTCCATTGCCCGCAATTGTACTTATCACTCCTGATTTAAGGTCTAGGCTTCGGATTCGCTTGTTGCTTATATCAGAAATGAGGAGGGTTGTCTGATCAGGAGTCAGGCTGATCGAAATAGGATTGGATAGCATTGCTTTTTTTGCCTGTCCGCCATCTCCCTCAAAGCCTTTTTTTTGAGGAATTCCAGCCACTGTTGAAATCAGATTGGATTTCCCGTCAATTTTACGGATCAGGTGATTAAATGTATCCGAAATATAGAGATCACCATTGGATGATCTTACAATATTGTGAATTCCATTAAAAACTGCTTCGGATGCATCTACCCCTTCACCAGAAAAGCCTTTTTGACCAGTACCAGAAATCGTAATCAGTTTGCCATCCGCTTGAAGTTTACGAACGCGCCCCCCTTCATACTCGGCGATATAAGCGTTACCGTCTTCGTCGAAGGTGACCCCAAAGGGTTTAATAATTCCATCTGACTGATCAAGGATAACTGTGACTTTTGCATTTCCAAAAAGAAAAAGAGGCAAACAAAAAAGGTTAATCCATAGATAAAATAATTTCATTTGAAACTAAATTGAGATCGTTTAATTACCCCTGGTAATCATGGGGAAGTCATCGGTCCGAAATGGAGTGACTGGTAAGGTCACTGAACCGTCCTTTCGATATAAATTACAGACAGGATTATTCATCCATGCATATCTGACCGCAGTTGGTTCTTTTATTTGATCGGACCATATTTCTACGGTATTTTTATCGATGAGTTTTGCATCTGCCCAAACAAACTTTTTATCTTCGCCACAAATTGCGAAGCCAACGGGATCACGGACATCGAAGCAGTAGAGCTGGCCGGAACCCACATGCTCAAAAGTGATGATAACTTTACTACCTTTTACCTTCATACTTTTATAGCGGGGACTCTGATGGGGGATATCAATTTTATAATCTCTAGCCAATGCATTACGGGCTAGGCGGTTTGCTACAATTTGTTTGTTGCGAGGATGAATATCCCGTCCCTCTCCCACATCAATAATAACAGCTTCCCCCACATTATTAAGTTTATCGAGAGTAAAAGTTTGTGCTTCTCTTAACTCGGGCCAGTTTTCAGAAACTGGTTGATCCATTTCAACTTGAAAATCTGCTAGTTGAACCCAGTAAAACGAAAAGTCTCCCTGTTTCCAGGCATCCCGCCATGATTGAATCATCAGGGGAAACACCTCACGATATGCATGTGCTCGGTTGGAATTACTTTCGCCCTGGTACCATATTACTCCTTTAATTCCGTAACCAATAATTGGATTGAGTACTCCTTGGTAAAGATTAGCGGGGCGGTGTTGACCTGTCATTTGGTTCCGAGGGTTTCTGGGGCGACCTCCTGGAGCTTTTTTCCCTGCATTTCGTGCCTCAGTTGCTTTTGTCTGCCATACTTTTAGTTTTTCTGAAAAGTCTAATTGTATTTTTGCAAAATCGTATGATTGTTCGGTTTTTTTCCATTGATCCATGTACGGCTTAGCAACATCCAATTGATTAAGACGATCACGGGGGATCCAAGCTTCGCAGGCGGAACCGCCCCATGCATTATCAATCAAACCTATTGGAATATCTAGAATTTGGTGAAGCCTTCTACCAAATAAATAGCCCACGGCTGAAAAATCAATTGAAGTTTCCGGGGTAGTCGTTTCCCATTTGCCATCAAAGTCAGTCTGCGGTTCCTGGGTGCCGACCTGGGGTAGGCTGATTAGGCGTAGGTGGGGATGCTTTGCGGCCAAAGTCTCAAGGTCTTTATCATCCGCATTTCCAAGACTCCAGCCCATGTTTGATTGACCTGAACAAAGCCATACTTCGCCAATTAGAATATTTTCATATTTCAAATCGTTAATTCTTAGTGTTTTTGCTTTGGTCGATGCTTTCATCGGAGCCAGGGTCACTTTCCAATTCCCTTTAGAGTCGGCTTTTGTCTTGTGGCTCTGTGTGTCGATAGAGACAGAGACAGTTTGGTTGGGACTAGCCCAACCCCAAATCGGGTTTTTGTGATTCTGTTGAAGAACCATATTTTTCCCGATAATTGATGGAGTCTTGACCTCTGCCATACAATAAATTGAGACCGCAATAAAGACCGAGGTTATTCGGTTAACATTCATGAACAGGCGAGACCAGAAAGATTGGGTGAGTTGCATAATGACACAAGAAAATGGGGGAGCTTATTGGTCAAGGCACAATAACCTAATTATTTAATTACATTTTCTAAGGCTTAATTAAGATTCGACATTAAAATCCATTACGAACACATCTTTTAATATTGGCTTTAATTGGGATACGAATTTTTGATGTTCAGGGTGGGGGAGATATTCTTTTCGTGATTGTTCATTTTTAAATGTAATGATGAAAGAATGAGAAAAATCTTTATTTAAATTCTCTGGACTATTATTTTCACCCCCCTGAATTAATAGAACACCAGGAATTTTTCCCTGCAGTGCAAAGAATGTTTTTTGGAGTTCATCAATTTCATTAGGCTGAACTAATTCATTAAATTGAAAACAAACGATGTGTTGTATGAGAGATTTCCCCGTAGTCATGTAATGTAATAGCTGAAAAATCGAAATTTTTTATCACCCCTCTCTTGACTTGAACGAGAACCTTGTCAAAATGGTAGGAATGACTTCTGAATTTGATTGGTTTATGATAACAATGCCTGCATTTGCTCTCATTGTCTGGGCAATTGTAATGGTGGGCTCAATGGAAAAGCAGCCCAAATTTCTAGATGGTGCCGTAGCTAAAATGTTTTTTAATGTTGTTTTTATTGGTTCTTTTGGATTTGGAATATTATATTCTCTTTTTTATATGCTTCTTCGTTTTTACCAATTGCTTGGTAATTACTGATTAAAACGCTCATTTGCCGTTTTGTTGTTTGGATTCTAAAGCTAATGTGGCTGATTTTATAAATTATACTGCTGTCTAATTTTGTATTAAGAACGCCAGTAAAACTAAATAATTGTTAGTTTACGAATGAGGTCGGTTTGGCGAACTAATGTTTTATCGTTTCGGATGGCCATGGCATATGCGGCCGGGTCCCCTACAAATATGACTTTTTTCTTGGCCCGGGTTAAGCCAGTATACACAAGATTTCTCTGGAGCATCATGAAATGCTGTTTGAGTAGTGGGAATATAACGATCGGGTATTCACTACCCTGGCTCTTATGAACTGATATTGCATAGGCAGGTTGAAGATCTGCGATTTCCATTCGTTCATAAACAATTCTTCTTCCCTCAAAGAGAATTTCTATTTTTCCGTTGATTGAATCAACGGAATCTATAATTCCCATATCCCCATTGAAAACATCTTTATCATAGTTGTTTCGGGTTTGAATGACTTTATCCCCTTCCCGAAAGATGTTAGAACCCATATTGTGAGTTGCTCCATGTGGATTAAGTGAATCCCGAACCTGGTCATTTAGATTACCAATACCAGCAATTCCGCGATGAAGTGGAGCTAGAATTTGAACATCTTTATTGGGGTCAATTGAAAATTTTTGAGGTAAAATTTGCCGGCAGAGCTTGGTCACTGCTTCAATGCAAAGTTCGGGAGTAACGGCACGGATGAAATTGACATCTTGATTTGGGTTAACCTCTTCTGCCGAATCGACGGGGGGGGGAGGGGATCCTTTACCGGAAAGAATCCCATGGGCCAACTCAACAATTCCACTGTTTTCAGCCTGACGAAAAGTGACCTGTAATCGGGTAACAGAAAATAAGTCGCAATCAATTAAATCTTTAAGCACATTACCGGAACCCACGGAGGGAAGTTGATCAGCATCTCCGACTAGGAGGATATGTGCATGAGCAGGTACTGAACGGAAAAGAGCAGCGGCTAAACGGATATCTAGCATGCTTGTTTCATCCATGATTAAAAAATCGCAAACCAAGGGAGATCTCTCGTTTACCGTAAAGCCTCCATGACTGGGATCAAATTTTAATAAACGATGAACAGTTTGGGCAAAATGAGAGGCACTTTCAGCCATTCTTCTTGCCGCCCTGCCGGTAGGTGCGGCCAGCAGAACTTTCGTCTTCTTTGCCTTTAAAATTGAGACGATTGCCCTTAAGATTGTGGTCTTTCCTGTCCCTGGACCACCGGTAAGAATGGCGACTTTGGAAGATAGAGAATTTTGAATACCCTCACTTTGGCCATCGGCGAATTTAAAACCCGCTTTGTTCTGAGCCCAATCGATTGCTTTATCAATTAAGATGCTTGGTAGGGATGATTGTGTTTTAAGAATAGCTTTAAGGGCTTTGGCAATATTTTCTTCTGCCTTCCATGAGGAGGGTAATTGTAGCCAGTCTGGGTTGGTGGTAACTAATTCTCCATTTACCAATAAGGATTGTATTCTATTTTCTACCTCATCGGCTTGCGTTTCCAGGAGGGTACTCGCTTGTAACGCAATTTCTCTGCGTTCCATGTGGGTATGTCCTTCATCTTCAGCTTCTTGTTGAGTGTGGAGGATCCCAGCTTCAATTCGTTCAGGGCCATTACTTGATAATCCAAGGTTGAGGGCAATTTTATCTGCAGTTTTGAAGCCTATTCCTTTTACATCTCTAATGATACGGTAAGGGTCATTTTCCAAGACTGATTTGGTATCGTTTCCGTATTTACGAACTAAACGCAAACATAGAGCATCAGTTACTCCGTAAGTCTGTAGGAACATCATTACCTCACGAATAGCTTTTTGCTCTGCCCATGCCTCTTTGATTCCCTTTACCCTCTTGGAGCCAATTCCTGGAATTTCTCGAAGGCGGCCAGAATCTTCGGAAATGATTTTTAATGTGTCAGCTCCAAAGTGATCCACAATTTTATTGGCATAGGTTTTGCCAATTCCATGGACAAGCCCGCTTCCGAGATACTTTCTAATGCCATAAGCGGAGGCTGGTAATTTACTCTCAAATTTTTGAAAGGAAAATTGTCTTCCATGTTTTGGATGGTTTGACCAACTGCCCTCAAGAACAAGGGTTTCTCCGCATTGAATTTGAGGGGCTTTGCCGACTACGGCAATTTCAGTACTATTATCACTCTCCCTTAATTTACCAATGAGAAAACCATTCTCTTCATTGTAAAATGTGATTCTTTCAAGAACCCCTTCCAGTTTGTTATTTGAAGAATTATTCGATGGGGAAGGGGACACGATGAAAATAACGAGCGAATGTTCGCAAAAGTATGTTTTTAAGTATTTAGGCGATTGATTGCACTCACTAAAGCAAGAAGACCACTTTTTTCAATACTTGAGTCAATTCCACACCCATATCGTAAAATTCCGGACTCATGTTTTAGTTGAATATAAGTCGCTGAACGGGTAGCCGAACCCTCTCCGATAGAATGTTGTCGATAATCTGTGAGTTTAAATTTTTTGAGACTGTTATTATCAAGTGCATGAACAAAGGCATTAATTGGACCATTTCCGCTACCATTCAACTTGATTTCTTTACCATCGAATAAAATTTTTGCTTCGATTATCAGATTTTCTGAATTTTCAGTATCTTCTTTTGTTGAGTAAGATAGCAGAGAAATTGGAGATTTCTTATTTAAAAATTCGTCTTGAAAAAGTTGGTATACATCTTGGGCGTTTAACTCTTTGGATTCTGCATCCGCTTTATCGTTCACAATACCCCCAATTTCGATATGCATTTTCTTAGGTAGATCGAGCCCAAATTCACGAGATAGTATGTAAGCAACCCCACCTTTTCCACTTTGACTGTTAATTCGAATGATTGCCTCGTAGGAGCGGCCAAGATCACGTGGATCGATTGAAAGGTAAGGAACCTGCCAATGCACATCATTCGTATCTCCCTCTTTTTGACGAAGATCCATTCCTTTTTTTATGGCATCCTGATGGGACCCCGAAAAGGCGGTAAAAACAAGGTCACCTCCATAGGGATGTCGCTCATGGACTGACATCCCAGTTGTTCTTTCATAGGATTCTCTAATGACATCAAGATTTTCAAAGTTAAGTTTTGGATGTAAGCCCTGGGAATACATGTTTAATGCGACAGTAACAATATCTAGGTTGCCCGTCCTTTCTCCATTCCCAAAGAGAGTACCTTCGACCCGGTCTGCACCCGCGAGTAGACCAAGTTCAGTGGCTGCTGTTCCAGTTCCTCGATCGTTGTGAGTATGAAGGCTGATAAGAGCTTTATTTCTTTCCTTTAAATTTGTACAAAACCATTCGATTTGATCGGCGTGAACATTGGGGGTGAAGAGTTCAACAGTTGCGGGTAAGTTAAGTATGATTGGTTTTTCTTCAGTTGGTTCCCATGCTTCCATCACTGCTTCACAGACTTCAAGGGCATATTCAATTTCAGTATCTGAAAAACTTTCAGGAGAATATTCGAGACGAACATCAGTGCCTTCTAATTCGGGTAAAAGATTTCGAACCAATTTGACCCCATCCACTGCAATTTTTTTAATTTCTTCTTTGGACATGCCAAAGGTAACTTTTCTCTGAAGCGGAGAGGTCGAGTTATAAAGATGAATAATCGCACTCTTTGCTCCTTTTAAACTTTCAAAAGTTCGACGGATAAGATGTTCACGGGCTTGTGTTAAGACTTGGAGAGAAACTCCATCGGGTACTCGGTTTTCATCAATAAGTTTACGGGCAAAATCAAATTCCGTCTGTGCCGCGGATGGAAAGCCCACTTCAATCTCATTAAAACCAATCTTGGTCAATAAATCAAAAAGCTCCAGTTTTTGCTCGATGCCCATAGGAATGGGAAGTGATTGGTTACCGTCCCGCAAATCAACACTGCACCATTGAGGAACTTTTTCGATTGTACGATCAGGCCATTTCCTGTTTGGAAGGTCGATAGTTCCCCAAGGTCGGTATTTTGTTATAGGAGACGATTGCATTGTAATTATTTCTTATAGGAATTAATCATTGATGAAAAGAGGAAAGCCTCAGATTAAATCATCATTGCGAAGAATCGTATAAATTTGTATTAAAGTAATTATAATATGTTGACTGATCAAAATGCGGGCAAGCCCTTAGAAAACAAAATCATAGTTCTTGGAATCACCGGTTCTATAGCAGCATATAAGAGTGCCGACTTGGTTAGTGAGTTAAGAAAATTAGGGGCCGAGGTTTTCGTTGTTATGTCCTTGGCATCCCAGAAATTCATTGGTCCACTAACTCTGCAGACCCTTTCTCGAAATCCAGTGGTTGTTGACATGTGGGAGGAAGAAAATGGCTGGCAACCTGGACATATTGAATTGGCGGATAAAGCGGATTTGCTTTTAGTCGCTCCGGCGACAGCAAATCTGATCGGTGAGTTTTCCAATGGAATGGCTTCAAATCCGTTAGCTGCAATTTACTTAGCAACCCGAGCGGATGTATTGATCGCTCCAGCAATGAATGGAAAAATGTATACTCATCCTATGGTTCAAAAAAATATTTTAACCTTGCGGGAAAGTGGTGTTTTATTTGTTGAACCCGAAGTGGGTGAATTGGCATGCGGTTATGAGGGAATCGGTAAATTGGCAAAAGTTGATAAAATTTTGGCTGAAGCTTTGAGTATCCTGGCAAAATAAAATCTAACTATCTACACTTTTCGACACCAAAAAAAGGGACTCTTGCGAATCCCCTTTAATAAATTTTTTAAAGATTAGGCTGCTTCCGGCAGCGAGTTTAGTGAATTTTGCTTTCTTTTCACCAATTGTAATCGAGATCGTCTGCGAAGTCCTCGATCCAGTTTATTAATAAGTTCATCAATTGATTTATAAAGATTATCGCTTCCGGCTGAAATTGTAATGGTGGAACCTTTCAACTCTAAGTGACCTTTTGCGATATACTCTTTTTCATGAGAATTAGACCGAGCATCATATTCTAGTTCTACACGGGCTCTAATAATATTTTCCTCATGTTTAAATAACTTGTCTATTTTTTCCTGCACGATGTTTTTGAGTGCATCGGTTAAATCGAGATGGATTCCGGATAAGATCAAGTTATTTTTCATACGATATGTCTTTAATAATTAATGTTGATTGTTAAGGTGAATGAATAGTTTTAAACAAACACAGTTCCAATAAACCACACATTTTTTATCAATTCCAATAATTGTTCACTTTTTTTATATTTTCTATGCTTTTAATAACATTAATCGAATTTCCAGACTTTTTAGAATGATTCCCTCGACGCAAAGCAAAGAGACACCTTTAGTTACGCCCGAACAGCTTCGATCATGGATTATTTATGAAGATGAAGAAATTATTGTCATTAATAAGCCGGGATGGTTAGTTTGCCACCCTTCTAAGTGTGGACCCTGGTCTAGTTTAGTCTCTGCAACACGGGAACTGCTTCAGTTAGAAACTATTTTTCTTGCAGGACGGTTAGATCGAGAAACTAGCGGGGTTATATTGATGGCCAAAGATCAAGCTAATGGACGAAAATGGCAAAAAGCCCTCGAGCAAAAAATGGTTAAGAGGACTTACCTGACGATTTTAGAGGGAGAATTAGATGAAAAGATGGAGGTGAATGGTTTTATTGGGAACGATCCTGATAGTGATGTGTTCGTTAAACAACGAGTAACTGTCAACAGTCGGAAATCAAAAAAATCATCCACTTCTTTTATTCCTCTTTTAAGCAGATCAGGCTATACACTAGCTTCAGTAGTGACGAAGACCGGGAGAAAGCATCAAATCAGGCTGCATGCCCAGTCAATTGGATTACCACTGGTGGGAGAGAAGTTGTATGGGCATGATGAATCCTATTATCTTCAGTTTTGTGAATCTGGGTGGAACTCTTCTTGGATCGATAAACTGGGGATGGATCGACAAGCTCTTCATGCGAGAAGATTTGGTTTTTTTGGTGAAGGCGCTCTTTTTGAGGCTGAAGTTCCTGAAGATTTTTTAAATTTTTTGACGAATGAAATGAAAGTCAAAGAAGAAGAACTTAGTATTTTGTTAAAAAATGCAAATCTAAAGGAGATGGAGCAGATTGATATAGATTTAGGTTGTAAAAATTCTTTTATTGATTAGCGAATATTGGTAATGAGCACATTTGGAAGTCCATGGGAAGCCCTAAAGGGCGGTTTTCGCAAAGCCTGCGTCAGAAGATTGGTCGGCGATGAAGATGGTGCAATTGAGGTGTTAAAGGAAGAAATTCCCGTATTAGTGGTATCATGGGCTAAATCCAGTTCTTTAGAACCGGCCGAAAAAAAAGCAAAGTTAAAAGAAGTCTTTGATGATGAATCCGCACGTGCGGAGGAACTTGCTGTTGCATTTGATCTTTTTGCAGGGAGATTTGAAGCTCGAGTAGCAAAAAGGGTGGAGGAGTCAGTCAAAGGGGTGGTGCAAAGGTTAGAAAAATTAGCTCACGAGTTGGAAAACAAATTTAGCTCAAATACTCATCAAGAATTAATTAAGGATCAAATTTCTGCAGATCCTGAGGTTCTTCCTACGGAGAATGACGACTCCGAGGATGAAGAGGTTAAAAGTCAAGAAAGCACTTTGGAGAATGAAAATGACTTAGATCCTCCATGTGGTACTGGACTTAAATTTAATGAAATCGAAGAAATGATTGATAAATTGCTTTCTACAGAATAACCATAAAATTTATTAACATCTGAATGTTTTCGTTGCCAAAAATATAAAATATTTAGTTATATTATCCTTTTACAACAATCACTTTCCGAAATGACAGAAATTACTAAAGAAAACCAACCGTCAGATATTGTAGATTCCGAAGTGGATGATGCAGTTTCTTCAGGCGACAAAAAAAGGAAGTTACATGTCGGCTTGGATCTGGGTACTCTACAATCATGCTTTGTGACTAAGCTTAATAAGCCGGGCACTGATGAAAATACTGGCACTTTAATCCCTACTATTGTGGGTTACCCTGAGGATGGTATTTTATCGGGTATTCTGCCGGGTAATTCTAGAATGCTACACGGGGATGATGCGATTTCAAATGAATTGCATTTACGATTAGTCACTCCATTAAGCGATGGAGTTGTTACTGATTTAGAAGCGACCAAGTCATTTCTAAAATATTTACGAAGCCAAGTAGATCCTGAATATAAGCGTGAAGTGCTCTGTGTAATCGGAATTCCAGCAGTTGCAGATGCGGATGCAAAAGAAAATCTTAAGAAAGCAGCAAAAGGAGCATTTGATGGTATTCTTTTTATACCAGAGCCTTTTCTGGCTGCTCTTGGAATGAGGGATGAAGATCGCTTACAAGATCCAGAATATAGAGACCCAGTAAGTAATTCCTTATTTGTTGATATAGGTGCGGGTACAACTGACTTTTGTATTGTACAGGGATATTTCCCAAAGCCAGAAGATTTGCTCAGTATACCATTTGCTGGAAATGAAGTTGATGTTTTACTAGATCGTGCAATTCGTGATGAATACCCAGAGGTTGATGTTCCTATATCAATGATTCGTAAATTCAAGGAATCGTATTCCTATGCGGGTGAAAGTGAGTCTGGAGCTCGAGTTAAAGTTCCCGTGGGAGGTAAGCCGAGGAAAATTGAGATAGGTAAACAGGTCGGAGAATCTTGCAATCAACTATTACAGGAAATCTTTGATTCTATCAAAAAAGTTATCGCAATGGCGTCTCCTCAGTCAGTCTTTTCTTTGTTACAAAATATAATTTTAACCGGAGGCGGGAGTCGAATTAGAAATATAGACCAAGAACTTCAGCGTTTACTGGTTGATGATGGGTATGAAGAACCAGAGGTAACTATTTCATCAAGAGAGATCAAGCCATTCGTTGCGATCGGAGCCTTAAAAGTTGCAAAAGCGGCCCGGGACGATCAATGGGTTCGATTGTAAGTTTAGATAATCCCGTGTAAAGTCCGAGACACCCTATCAATAGTGTACTCTAAATTTTCTCTTAAGTCATTCATTTCGCTTGTATCCTTATCTTTAAAAAGTAAATTCCAACCATCTGATTGTAGGTAACTATCTTTTATGGGCTTACAATTTTCAATACCTAAAACCCCTAGTTGGGAGGTAAGAAGGTCTGCAACTTGTATTGCAGATGCCAGTTCATAATTATCTTTTGATTCTTTAGGGTTATTATGCCAGTGGACTGCTTCGACAACCTCATCAGATATGTGATGATTCCATAGATAATAGGCCCCAATTTTTGTATGATCCCAACCTATAATCTTTTTTTCTACTTCAATCGCGTGTGAAGGGTCTCGAAATGTTTCATTACATAGCTTTTGGAATAGCTCAGGAAATGTAATTGCGAGAATAAGTTTTCCTAAATTATGAAGTAAACCGGCAACATAATCAGATTCATCATCATACTTCTTATTAGCTAATGAAAGAATTTCACGGGTAAGAATTGCAGTTCCGATGCTATGCTTCCAAAAATTAATCCATGGGAATGAAGCCACATTTTTACCTAATTTAGTAATTTCCTCAATTACAGGGGTTGCTGCTAGTAGTTCTTTTATCCTATTAAGGCCCAAAAAAATGGATGCTTCTTCAACTCCTGATATTCTATGCCCGTCTTTACTTCCAAAGAAGATAGAATTAACAAGATCTAATACTCTTGTTGTGAGTGAAGGATCTAATCTTATTACCTCGGCGATTTGACTAACAAAACTATCCTCGGAATCAAGTAATTCGCTTAATGTTTCATTAATACTTTTTAAAGATGCTAATTTTGGGCACTGATTGATTCTCTCAATAAGTAAAAAATCAGAAAGTGGTTTTGGCCCATTCTCTATACTTTGACGATTTTCATTAGAATCGTCATCATTCATCTTTAATTCAGGAATTAAATGTAACCGCGTTAGGACGCATATCGGTTAAGTTGAGTTTATTTTCGAAACAGAGGTCAAGTAGTTCGTTCGCTTTGGAGCAATTAGGAGATTTAGAATCTAAAATTAGACTCTGTCCATTTGAAGATAGAAATTGAACCGATCCATCTGCTCTCTTCTCTAAAAAAATATTATTGCTTTGATTTTGTTGGAAGAAACTGGCTGTTTTAGGATCTTTGAGGAGTTCGGATTTAAGGTTTTCCTCTAATTTTTGTACCCTAAGATTTGGATCAATTGTGACCACTGATGTATCCTGTGTGCCTTCTAGTTGCTGACTGAACTTCGCTGAACCTATCGGTTCGTCCTGTGATATACCTGAAGTTGCCTTAGCTAATAATTCTTTACCGATTGAAAATACTCCGCTCGCTGTAATAGGATCCATGAGCACATTGAAGCACATCCAATGCCTAAATGTTTAAATTAGAGATTTTTTAAGCATTTTCTTTCAATGAGTTCCTCTGCAATTTGTACCGCGTTCAATGCTGCACCCTTCCATAATTGGTCGCCAACGACCCATAATGCTAGGCCATTATTAAATCCATGATCTAATCTCAGGCGGCCAACCCCACACAGTTCCTTTTCAGAATAATTAATTGGCATTGGATACCTTAGGGCATTGGGCAAGTCCCATAATTCAACCCCTTTAAAACTTTCTAAAGCAGCTCGGGCGTCGGGAACATTTACAGGCGAGTCAAACTCTGCGTTAATTGATATAGAATGAGCCCTGTAGACTGGAACTCGAACACAAGTACATGAAATTTGTATTGAGGAAATACCTAAGATCTTCTTGGTTTCATTCCTCATTTTAAGTTCTTCTTTCGTGTACCCATCCTCCCGAAAATCGTCAATATGAGGAATCAGATTAAAAGCAATTGGATGCGGGAAAATCGGATCGCTTTTCTGCTCAGTTGGTTCGCCTGAAAATTTGTTTCTTACTTGATCATCTAATTCTGTTACCCCTTCCGCCCCGGCACCAGAAACCGCCTGATAGGTAGAGGCAAAAAATCTTTTCAATCCGAATCTTTTGTGTAAAGGGAAAAGCCCCATAAGAGCAACTGCAGTTGAGCAGTTGGGATTTGAAATAATACCCTTGTGTGACTCTAATGCGTCACCATTTATTTCAGGAATGACAAGAGGAACATCTTTGTCCATTCGAAATGCCGAACTGTTGTCAATTACAACGCAATCATTCTTAAGTGCGGCCTCGGCAAACATCTCAGTGTTTTGGGACCCAGCACTGAAAATAGCAATATCTAGATTCTTGAAAGAATCTGCAGTGGTTTCTTTAACAACTTCAAGACTTCCACAGGCTTGAATTTCTCGGCCTGCAGAGCGAGAAGAGGCAAGCAGCCTTGCCTCAGATACTGGAAATTCTCTTTTTTCAAGTAGGTGGATAATTTCTTGGCCAACTGCACCAGTTGCGCCTACAATGCCGATTTTATATTTTTTCAATGATTTTCAATGATTTATATTCTGATTATGCAAAGAAGTTAAATTTTCTTGGTATTAAAGCGAGTGAACATTTGCTTTTAGCTAATATTGATAAACAGCAAATAGAGCACACACATCTAGGAAGAAGCTTAAAAGTGTATGAAATGTCAAGTTCTAGGCAACCACCTTCTTGTGTCGAAAATTCCCTTGGTACCCCCTGGGGGTTACTTGAAATATGTGAGAAAATTGGTGAAGGTCAACCTAGTGGAATGGTTTTTGAGGGACGAATTCCTATCGGTGTTAAAGCAAGTGAATGCAGCGTTGAAAAACAAGAACGCAATCTTATTACCAGTCGTATATTGCGACTCGATGGCTTGGAAAATGGAGTTAATCGGGGAGGGCAAGTAGATACATATAATCGTTATGTATATATCCATGGAACCAACCATGAAGGTAATCTGGGGAATCCAGCAAGTTCAGGTTGCCTTCAGATGTCTAATCAGTGCGTAATGGAATTATTTAATCAAGTTTCTACTCGAACTCATTTGTATATTCAGGAGAATTTTAAAAGTAGAAGTAAAATTTAGATTAAAGTTTTTACGAAATAAGCAACTATCTATATCTGGTAATTTTTATTGGAAAGAGAAAGTTTGTTAATTTTATTGATCGCTATGTCAATTGTTTCATCTTCATGAGTTTCAATAGCTTGGGTATTACTTTTTAAAGTTTTAATAGTGTTGTGGATGGCCTCTTGTTCACTACCAGGCCAATCTGCGTCAAAAATTAAAAATTTATAATTTATTTGCCTGAGTTGGATTAGTGCATCATCCATGGTCTCTGCATTAACTGTATGGAATCCTTGATTTTGTAGTACTTTGATTGTGCCATCTGCTTGGTCTTTATTTTTTAAACAAACGAGGACAGGAATATTTTTATAATCTTGGATTAAAGAAATGATTTTCTCGATTTGGATGGGTTTTTGTAAAAAAGCCAAGCATCCTAATTTCATCGCTTCTTCTTTTAATTCGGGAAGCGAATAAGCGGTGAAGAAAATAAATTGTGGAAGCTTTTCTTTTTTTTCTTTTAGCTTACGAAATACCTCAACCCCGTTCATTTTAGGCATTTGAACATCAATCAGGACAAAATTATAAGAGTGCTCTAGGCACTTATTTAGACCAGATTGTCCATCTTTTGCGTGATCTGTTTCAAATCCTTCTTCGTTAAGAATATCGATCATTGTTGATCTTACAGCCGGGTGGTCATCTACAATGAGAATTTTAATCTTTTCAGTTTTCATAATATAATTAATAGAGAGGTTTTAGTTAGGAGGAAGGCTTATTTCAATACTAGTTCCTGAAGAGTCTTTGCTTTTTGCGATGATGCTACCTCCATGTCTTGAGATTAAATCTCTACACAGAGACAAACCGAGTCCAACTCCTTCAGGTTTATCTGTATATAGTGGCTCAAATATCTTTTTTAGTCGATTTTTGTCAATACCTTTCCCTTGATCAGAAATAATTATCGTAACTGCTTTATTAGGTGCTTGAGTCACTGTCATTTCAATTTTACCACCTTGAGGCATCGCTTGGATTGCATTAACGAATAAATTAAAAAGCACTTGTCTAAATAACAACTTATCAAGACTCACCTTAAAGGGTTTGGGTTCGAATTTAGTGATTAGTTTAGAATTTTTTGATGTATTAGCGTAGCTCATTGCTTCTTTTGCTAATGCTTCAATATCAGTAGGTGCAATCTTCAGGTTACCTCCTTTTGTTATTTCTAAAAGTCTTTCAATCACTTCGTCTGACCTTGAAATCTCGTGATCAATTATTTTTAAATGTTCAAGAAGTTTATCGTCATTTCCAAGTTTTAATCGCAGCAAATAAGTGGAGTTTCTTATTGCGGACAAAGGATTTCTTAATTCGTGTGCAATATTGGAAGACACTTGGCCCACATTAGCTAGTTTCTCTCTTTGATTGAGTTGATCTTTCGTTTTTATCAGCTCTAGTGTTGCGATTTCTTTTTCAGACATTTCTTTAATGATTCTTTGATTAGAAAGAGTCAGTTGCTTGGTTCTTACAACAACTCGTTGTTCCATTTCTTCACTAGCTGATCTCAGTTGTGAGTTTGAATCTTGGAGAGAATCGAGCATTCCATTAAATACATCCGTAAGACTACCAAACTCATCCAAACTGGTTTTATTTGCCCTAATAGAATAATTTTTTTCTTCGGAAATTTTTCCCGCTACCATGGTTAATTCTTTTAACGGCTTCGTTAAAGAACTTTGGTACCAAAGAGTAATTAAAATTATTATGAAGAAAATAGTCAAAACCACTAAAGTTCCCACTTGTAGGTATTCAGCTTTCTTATCGTTTAAGTCATTCAAAGACCGAGTTACTGAAATTATACCTAGTTTTTCTTCGCCCGAAGTTATAATCTTTGAAATGATCATAAATTGATCATTAAATGTATTTTTAATTTCGAAGTTTTTGGGAACTGTATCATTTAATTGCCCAGGAGGAAAGTGGGAGAAAAGATCAACTTGATTATTTGTTGAATCTACTTTTTTCCATATTGTTGCTCTTTCTATCATCGGATTTGTTGAAAATCCTTTGAGCAGTTCGAAGGCTGACTCATCATCATCGAAGACAAGTGAAGGGTAAAGAAGACGAGATAAATTATCGATTTGATTTATTATATTCGAACGTACCAGGTTTTGTGTACTAATAATATCTTGTTGGTATAGTGCCCAACCGCCAAGGGAGGGTAATATAACTGTGGCTAAAAAACTTGAAAGAATAAACTTAGTTCGGAAACTGAGAGAATTATTCCGCCAAGACATAAATATAATCTAAAGACTAGCCAATCTGGTTTACCTTAGGTATGTGAAAATGAATTTTAGATTTAATTAATCTTTTTAATAACTTCGATAGCCTTTTCCAGAATTTTTTCAGGGGCGAAATTATCAGTACCAGACAATTCACGATTTAAAAGATCTCTGAAATCCGTTTCATCCATAATCTTTTCTAATCTTGTACTATTCTTTTGTTCACTTACTTCAGGGGCAATCCTTGATTTGATAATTTTATCAACTACCAACCCTCTAGTTTCAACTTGGTTTAATTTTGAAAGAGATTCTTGGATTGCAACTACGAGTTCAGCGATGGAATAATTATCTAGAATTATTACCTGTATGTTCCTCGTTGTCCTTTTCTGCAGAAGTTTGGCAAAGTTTGCACGACTCGCAGATGCAAAACTATCCAAAAGCACAACGATGTCTGCGGTTATGGATACCCCTTCTTTAAGGGCACTATTAAAATCAGAATAAACTTTAAAGGTTAGGTTCGAAGAATTGAAATCCACTGTGCATTGGTCCACCACATCTTCAGAGTGAGAAAAAAACACAATTTCTCTTTCAAATAAAAATGAGTTTGTTGAAAATTTCTCTTCAATTTCCTCCCAATTAAATCCGCCTACGATTGGTCGGTGTTGAGAGTCAGGATTAAGGGTTTTAGGATTTTTCATAATAGGGTGGAAGAATTAGAAAAGAACGGTTTAAATTAGTCAATCATGTTATTTGATTGCTTAATCAGAAGGAGATGTATCCAATTCAACCATTAAACAAGACTTAAGCTAGATTAGGCTTAACTCGTTTTTCCATAAGCGTTAAAAGGTCAGGGTCTACAGATACAGGGCATTCTTTTAGTAATTCTGATTCGCTATGTGTTCCGGTAGAGACAAGGAAACAGTGCATTCCCGCATTCTTAGCGGTTTGGTAATCGTATGGAGAATCACCGACATAGACTGTTTCGTTTTGTTCATACCCAATTTTGCTCAGTGCCATTTTGGTTAGTTCAAACTCAGGTTTTTTCCATTCGGTATCATTGGCACCGAGTGCAAATTCGAGCGGTGGGAGAAACTTTAGATGCTCGCATGCTGCTCGTGCATGGGGTCCATGTTTATTTGTGAGAACCGCAGTTTTAATACCGTTCTCCTTGCAAAAATCTAATATTTCAGATGCCCCAGGAAGTGCTATTAAACCATTCAGCATTTCTTTCTCGAAAATGGGTCTAAGGAGTTGAACTGCTTCTTTGGCATTTTGCTCTCCAATTAATTTTGCCATTGTTGCTTCAGATGCACCACCCACGGATTTTTTTACAGTCTCGAAATCTGGCACTGGAAAACCCAACTGAGAGATGACCTGACTAAATGCTTTGTAGATTGCTTGAAATTGATCGATTAATGTACCATCAAGGTCAAATAAGATTGCTCGTATCGTCATTGTTTATTCTGATGAAGAAAGATTAGATGTTTTAAATAAAGAATGCTACAGGAAATATAAGTACACAGACCATGCAAGGAGAATCACAAATTTCTAGTATTCAATTTCTTAAGCAACAAGATTTTGTAACTTGCACCTTGAGCGGTGTATGGTCGATCGAAAATAGTTCTGGTTCACGGGGTCGTAATGAATGGGTGAAATTTTTAAAAAAAAATCCTTCAATTCAAGTTTTCAGGTTCCAACTAGATCCTCAAATAATTTGGGATTCAACTTTAGTTTCATTTCTTCACAAATGTAGGGATGAGTTAAAGGCTGTTAATAAATCGATAGATTTAAATGAATTACCTTCAGGGATCGCTCAACTACTAGAATTAAGTAAGCCGACTTTATTAGAAAAGAAACAAAACGAATTTTCTTTATCCCTTGAGCTTATTGATGACACCATTAATTACTTTAGAAATGGCATCCTGTCCATATGCTCGTTTTTTGGTGAATGGGTTTTAGCTATTCTGAAATTATTTATTGGGCGGTCAAAAACTCGATTTCAAGACTTCGCAGTCTCTTGTCGTTCTTGTGGCGCATCTGCCTTGCCCATCGTAACACTCATCAGTTTTCTGACAGGATTAACCATGGCTTTTGTTGGAAGTGTCCAACTAGAAAAATTTAATGCTAAAATTTATGTAGCCGATTTAGTTTGTCTTGCAATGGTTAGAGAAATGGGTGCATTAATGGTAGCAATAGTAATGGCGGGTAGGACAGGTGCTGCCTTTGCAGCAGAAATTGGAAGTATGAAGTTAAATGAAGAGATTGATTCTCTTCGTACATTTGGAATATCCCCAATGGAGTTTTTAATTTTGCCTCGCACTTTGTCATTACTCTTAATGATCCCACTTTTGACAATTTACGCTGATTTTGTGGGAATTCTTGGCGGATTAGTTGTTGGAACTGTGGTGATGGATTTTTCGGTAATTCATTATTTTGAGCAGACGCAAGTAGCATTGCAAAGTATGTGGGAAGTTTATTCTGGTTTGTTGAAAAGTATTGTATTTGGTTTAATTATTGGATTGGTTGGTTGTTATAAAGGAATACATAGTGGCAATGATTCATCCTCTTTGGGGCGTGCAGTTACAGCATCCGTGGTGGTTTCGATTACTTTAATAGTTATTGTAGATGCTATGTTTGAAATCACTTTTAGTTACTTAGATTTACGATGAAAAAAAATTCATTGGAATCCGAGACAATCTTGAGAGTTGAAGATCTGAGTTTGGCTTATGGTGATTACCAAGTTCTTCAAAAAGTTTCTTTTTCGGCAAAAAAGGGCGAATGTATGGTTCTGATGGGAGGAAGTGGATGTGGGAAAAGTACTCTTCTCAAATCAATGGTTGGCTTGCTGTCACCTGAATGTGGTAAAATCTTAGTCGATTCGATTGACTTATGGTCTGTGAGTCAGGAGGAAAAAACTACTATTTTAAAAAAATATGGAGTTCTTTTTCAGGGCGGAGCTTTATGGGGAGCGATGAATTTAATAGAAAATGTTTCTTTACCATTACAAACTTACACCGACTTGAGTGAGATTGAGATTCATGATTTAGCTCGATATAAATTAAATCTTGTCGGTTTATCTGGTTACAGCGACTTTTATCCTGCTCAATTAAGTGGAGGAATGAAAAAAAGAGCAGGATTGGCCAGAGCTATGGCACTCGATCCTGATATTTTATTTTTGGATGAACCTTCAGCGGGTCTTGACCCCATTAATTCACACCGCCTTGACAATTTGATCAACGAATTAAAACTAAGCTTAGGAATTACATTTATTGTTGTTACTCATGAACTGCCTAGCATTTTCGATATCGCAGACGATTCAATTTTTCTCGATGGACAAACAAAAACTTTACTTGAACAGGGCAGCCCAAGTCATTTAAGAGAAAATTCTGAACATGAAAGCGTTCGTTCATTTCTTCGACGAGGTACCTCCATAGCTAAAAACTAAGATTGCCGTGAAGTATAAAAACTCATTAAGCTATATATATTGAAAACAAAAGGAAATAATGCGTTGGTGGGAATCTTTTGTCTTGGTTCAATAATATTAATTATTGGCTTTATTGTTTTTACGGGAGGCTTTTCGTCCTTTCGAGGAGAAAATGAGAGATTTGTAATGGTTTTTCATGAAAATGTTTATGGTTTACATGAGGGTGGTAAAGTTACTTTAAACGGAGTTAGAATAGGAAGGGTAGAGCGGTTTTTCCTTGGTGATGCAAGAGAGGATGGACCAGTACCTGTTCTAGTGGAAATTAATCGAAAGTTAGTTCGTCGCCACATGGTAGAGGGTGAAAATGAGCTTTTTGATAGCGAGGGCTTTTTAAAAAAAGAGGTTGTATCTCGGTTGCAAGCCAAGTTAATCCAAGAAAGTTTTGTCACAGGGATTTTATATATTAACCTTACTAACGGGAATGATGTAAATGAAGAAAAAAAGCTTTATGGATATACTGAAATCCCGACAAATGCGTCAATTTTTGCTGAGTTAAGTGAGAGTATTAATCTTGATAAACTGAGTAAACAAGTGAGTGAGCTTATGGTTGCAGGCACTCAGAAACTAAATGAATTAGACCTCAACACACTCGGTGCTGACTTTGGAAAGACTAATAATGAAATCCAAGTTTTCTTAAAACAAATCTCAGCCGCATATTCACCTTTGGGTCCTAAGTTGTCTTCTTCAGTCGACGGGGCAAAAGTTGCCATTGAAGAAATCACTTTAATTAGTGAGAACCTAAACGATATTCTTGACCCATCTTCTGAATTTAGGTTTGGGTTTGCAAGTACTATGAGAGATATTTCAGCAATGTCCAAGTCGCTCAAATCGCTGGCTGATTTATTGGAAAGAAACCCTCAAGCTTTCATCCGAGGGAAAGGGGAGACATCAGAATGATAGAATCAATTCGAATTAATTTAATCTTACTTTTGGCATTTTTTATATGCACATCCTGTATTGTGCCTGAGTCCACTCATGTAAACCCGACTTTTCATCTTCTTACGAAAACTATTTTTGATCAGAGTGGTACTGGAATTGGACTGTCCGTTCTCCCTGAGAATAATAAGACTGCTCTTAGTCAACCCTTTTACCTTAGGCAGATTGAATTACCCTATTACCTCCAGGAAAACAGAATTGTTAGCCGCCCTGATGAAGCGAAAATCGAGTTTCGAGAAAACGATCGTTGGGGCGAACCCTTACAAGAGGGTCTAGGAAGGGTATTGGGTTTGAACCTTTCACAATTCTTAAATAGTCCTTTTTACTCAGTTTATCCTCAAAGGAAAAAAATTGGCACTCCTTACGAGATTAACATTACCATACTTCGATTTGAAAAAGTTTCTCAATCAGAAGTATTGATAGAGGCTTCGTGGGAGATTTTTAATATGGAATTCAAAAATGGATCATATCCTTCACAAAATGGAAAATTAAATAGACTGGTGGAGATAATTCCCACTGATCGAGGACCTGTAAAAACTAAAGATGAAATCAAATCTCTGAGCGATTCTCTTGGATTATTGTCTGAATTAGTTTCTGATTCAGTAATTTCTTCGAGTCATTAGTATATTTCTAAATTTCTTCAAGGGGTGATGGATTTAGTTATAATTCTCATTATATTTTTAATGGCAATTTTCATTGCAGTTCGAACTAATCGAAAGTCTAAAGAAGAGGATATTATTTCTATTGAAAAAGAAGTCTTAAATGATTTTACAAATGAATTTGAAGGAAGCTCTGTAGGTAAATTATCACCGCAAGGTATGTCCGAATTAGTGGACTGGTATGAGGGTGATTTAAGGGAAAGGAAGTTAGAACAATCGAAAGAAGTAGAAAGTTTTGACGAATTAAAATAGCTCTAATAATTTAACTTCTTTCTTTAATTTAGAGAAGATTGATTAGTGTGTAGTTGTTCTTCAACGAGATATTTGGTCCAATCAACACTTTTTGACTCGAAAATAACAGATATGCTTCTTAGATTTTATTGATGAGAACACTCTTTAATATCAGTCTGCTTACTTTCTTTACATTATTTCGTTTTACTTTAAACGGACAAGAATGGAACAATTGGAGAGGTCCCAATTTTAATGGTTCTTCAAATACAACTGAGTCTTTGCCTGAAAGATTTGATTTTGAAACAGCAGTAAAATGGAAATGTGACCTTCCAGGTCCATCTGCGAGTTCTCCGATCATTACCAATCAATTTGTTTTTATTTCTTCGATTAAAGTAATTAACGAATCATCCGGTAAAGGTGATTTACTTGCTTTTTGTTTCGACCGAGAAACTGGAGAATTAATTTGGCGAAGGAAAGCGGGTAGTAGTTACCGCCCCGGAGAAAATGATGGTTTTGATTATCAACTTGATTCAAGGTCAAATTATGCAAGCCCATCTCCAGTCACTGATGGGCAGAGAGTAATATTTTTCTATGGAAATGGTGATTTGGTTTCCTATCTGTTCGATGGAAGCGAAGAATGGAGAAGAAATATTCAAAAGGACTATGGAGATTTTTGTTTTCAATGGACATTTTCGTCCTCTCCAACCCTACACGATGGTCAACTATATCTCCCAATCCTCCAAAGAGACGAACCTGTTCACGGCAGGGGGAAAGAAGGAGCAAAGTCCTTTGTGCTCTGTATAAATCCATTAAACGGGAAAACGAAATGGAAACACGACAGACCATCCATTGCTAAAAAAGAATCTCTAGAGTCTTTTGGTACGATAATTCCTCACGGTAACCAATTGTTAATTGCTGGTGGCGATGTCCTTACTGGGCATGATCCTAAAAGTGGGAAAGAACTTTGGCGTTGGGGAACATGGAATCCAAATCATAAGGAACAATGGTGGAGGCTCGTCCCTTCTCCGGTTGTCGGCGACGGGGTGATTTTGGTTTGTGCACCCAAAAAAGCGCCAATTTTTGCCGTAGAACTTGGATTGACAGGAATAAAAACAGGAAAAGACGGATTAAAATGGAGTACCGAAAAGGAAAAGGCTTTGACTTCAGATGTACCTACTCCTCTTTTTTATCGAAATAAATTTTTTATTTTAAGCGATTTGCGGAAAATATTATCACGTGTGAATCCGAAAACAGGAGAAATTGAATGGAGTCTCGAACTTCCAGGCAAATATAAATGGCGTTCTTCTCCAACCGCAGGAGACGGGAAAGTATATATAATGAATCACAATGGAGAAGTACTGGTTATTTCTTCTCGCTCAGGCGAAATTCTTCACTTAGCAAAGATGGGAGGGACTTACGATGATAACACCCGTTCCTCAGTTTCAATTGGTTCCAAAGAATTATTCATTAGGACAAATAAAATTTTGTATTGCATCGAGTAAAGAATTTATTCACATTAATAACTTTATTTCCCATCCACCACACCCGCGCCGGGCGGTTCCCGCCAATCTTACCGCCCGGCGCTTTTTTTTTGTTTGGATTTAGTACTTCACTTTTTTCAATAAAAGAACAATCATGTACTAAATTATTTGATTTTCATGATTAGGATATTTGTTCACATTAAAATTATTTCTCTTTTTATTTGCACTCCGATTTTACTTTTCGGTCAGAATGCAAGTCTGAGCTTGGTCGAACGACTTGCCGAATTAAAGGCTAGAACTAATGCCCATGAAAACCAAGTTGCACAATTACTTGCTGAACCACCATTAGAAAAAAGTACATTTACATTACCTCCGTCTCCTCTTTCACCTAGTAACAGTCCAGTTCCTGTATTACCTGCTAAACCAGGTGTTTCTTTTATTCCTGCTCCTCAATATGTTGAACCGGATTCTTTTAATGCCGATGCAGAAGCAACTCCTACCTTAGAAAATGATCCGGACCAAAATCAGTCATCAGACAAAAATAATGATTTGGATGAGGCTTATGCTAAACTTTATGAACCTGATATTCCCAGTCGTTTAGAGGGGTACTATTTCGGACCTGTTTTGGGTTTTGTATTTCCTCAAGATGGTGCAGTTCGTATTCCAACGGTTCCAACTACTTCCCCGGTAAGTTACACTAAGAAGACTTACAAATCTGATTCGGGATATGTTTTAGGAATACAAGCGGGTAAGGATTTTGGTAGTGTTCGATTTGAAACGGAGTATTCTTATCATAGTTTTGAGGCAGCAACTAGTTCGTCTACACTATCTGCGAGCATTCATAACTTCTTTAGTCGTCTTATTTTGGAAAAAGAGTTAGGCGACAGATTTGATTTACGAACGGGGTTGGGAATGGGTATCGGAATCGTTGGACTTGAGGATAGTTCAGAATATAGCGGAACTGGTTTTGCCTATGACTTTTTATTTGGTGGTGCTTATCGTTTAGCTGAAAATTGGAGTATTCAAGTTGATTATCATTATTATCTTACTGCTGCTCACGACCAGTACGACCATGTGAAGAGTCACTTGTGGACATTTTCGGCAAACTTAGACATTTAAAATTGTTAAGAAAGTAACTTTCCTAATGATCGTGGGATAGGAGAGTCGGCAAAAAAATCGATTGTTTTACCCTCTATTTCCATTTTAAATTTTATCTCCCCAGCGTGTAAGCACAATCTTTCAATTTTCGTTGCCCGTGCTATTTTTCTGTTAAAAGTAAAATCTCCGTAACTTTTATCGCCTACAATTGAAATTCCACGTAATGCACACTGGACACGCAGTTGATGTGTCCTGCCAGTTTGTGGTTCTAGGCGAATCATTGCTAATCCGTACATTCCTCCCCTTTTTCTTTCGATGAAGGCTCTTGTCAGTGCGAGTGAACCATTTCCTTTCCAAACTCTTATTTTCCCATCTTCTCGCTTTTCTTTTAAGTAATCTTTCCACATTCCTTCTTTGATTGCTCCTTTGGGTCGGACCACAGCAAAGTAAGTCTTTAGAACTTCTTTATTTAGAAATAACTCTTTAATTATATTGGCAGTTTTACTATTAGAAGTTGCTAAGATAACTCCAGAAGTAGGAGAGTCTAAGCGATGGACAAGATATAATTTTTGAATATCCCCTCCTTCAGTTCTCCATATATAGCACTCTTCCTCTTGAAGATACTCAGCATTTAGTAGGGTTCTTGGTCTTTTACTCTTCCCTCCTTCTTTATTGGGGTGGGTGAGCACTCCAGCAGCCTTCTCAAGTGCCCAAATACCCATAGGTTCGTAATGAATAACGCTACAATGATGGTCTAGTGGAATCGTGGGATGGTCCATGTGGTTTTATCGGTATTGAAAGTTTAAGGTGATTTCATCTGATTGACCGAAATCTTGAATCATTTTTTGCGTCCATTCTCCAAAAGGTACTCTAGAAGCAATTGCTTGTCGGCAAAGTTCGGCAGCAAGAGAATACCCTTCATCATCAATCCTAGATAGATTTGAAATATTTCCAGTTGCTTCGAGTTTGAAACGTAGGGTGATTTGTCCAGGTAGAAGGTCGCGCTGCAAGTATCTAATAGAACCCATTGCTAATTGATTCCATTGTTCCTCAATAGATTGAAGCATTTCTTGAATGTATACTCCATAGGGATGTAAACGACATTCGATCGCAATTTTACCCATTCTAGGAGCACTTGTAAGGCTTTTCATTAATGGACCATGTATTAAATCGGGAGAAAGTCTGGGTCTCGCTTGCGGACTAAATTCTTGAGGTTTTATTTTTGTAAAAGAAGTGGATGGAGATGGAATTTGTAACGATGCAATAATAGTCTTTTCTTTATCTTTTCCATCTCTAAGGGCTTTTTTACTATATGATCCATCGGTTTTTTTTGGCTTGGGAACATCCGCTTTAGAAAAGATTAAAGTTTTAGGGGGGGCCGGGGACTTCACCTCCTGTTTCGAATTACTCGGTAGAGGTAGTGGAGGAGGGGGGTGTCTATCTAATTTTTTACTCGTATCTATAATTTTTGGGTTATTGTCAGAACTATCAATCTTGGGAACTATTTGTTCGGTAGTTTTTTCCCTAATTTCAGGCTGTGCTGCTTGCTGGTCGCGAAATGAAAATTGTTTTACTTCGTCCGGTGGATTTTCAGGTACATTGGGGTTTGACTCTACATATCTTGGTTTTAATTGATCATCAGAAATAGGACTATTCTGCCATTGAATTTCGGTATTACTTTTTGACGGGTTATTAGGATCCTTGTAATTTAGGTGAAGTGCTATGGTATTTTCCTGTAAAACGATCAATGTTAATAACACTGCAATTAAGCCCAATAAAATGGAAGAAAAACCACCGGATTTGGGTATTGGTAACAAGATGACTTTTTTTTCTTCTTTCAAATAACTAAATAATTAAGTGTACATTGAAGAATATGAGTAAATTATTCAAATGTACAATATACTTGTGGCAGCAATTCTGATTATTTTTACATTATCTAAATTCGAATAACCTTTTACAATCAAGCGTTTGTAATTGAAAAATAATCAATTTCGAATTGATTATCCCAGTTTGTTTCAACTGATCAAGTAAACAACTTTGAATAGACTTGATATAAACCAATGATAGCAAAACCAAAAAAGGAAATCCATAAACAGGCATCCCATATTTTGGAAGGAAGTAAACGTGGATCACATTTTTGGTATCTAAAGTAAAGGACTGCGAAACCAATAAGCGGTAGCATGATTGCTTGCATGGTTCCAGAGATTAGAACTAAAACTACAGGCTTTGGGAAAAATACATAACAAGTTACACAAACTATTGGTAGGACTATACCAAATACTTTTAATAAAAATGTATTCTGAGCCGTGGTAAGGACTGCTAAACCCGATACTTTTATTAAGTCTATGCACAGTCTGCATTGTGCTGCTATCGCGATAAAGAAGGTAGAGAATAGAACTGAGATTGCCCCGGCTAGAAAGATTATCCGAGCAGAAGATCCAAAAACAGGTTCGTACATAGTCGACAAGGTTTGAATCATTTCTGAACCTTCAGGTACCAGTCCTGTTCGCCCCAGAATTGCGGCACCTAGTAGGTAAAAGGCGATGGTACAAAATGTATAAATAACCATTGCACCCCAGGAATCCCAATGCATAACTTTCATCCATCCTTTTGCTCGATTTAGCCAAGCGTCGTTATTTTCTTTAGGTCCCACATATTTACCGTAGCCCTTTTCGATACACCAGTAGGGATAGGCGAGTAGTTCCGCCGCACCTACCCCAATAATGCCAAAAGTGGATATTGCGGTAATCAGCGGATTATTACTGCCTTTAACCTCAGGGAAACTGAAAGAGAGTCCACGCATAAATTCTTCTGGCTTAACTGCCCATGCCTCGTGACTTTGCAGAGCTAATAAATTAGCAATTGTGATTAAGGTAAAGCTAGCTACGAGAATAATAGAAAATTTCTCGATGAGAGAGAATTTTCCATTCACTAAGAGAAAGATGGAGATTACTGTAATCAGAATAGCCCAATAAATATCGTCTTTAGCTATTGGCGGATTACCTATTTTTAGCAACTTTTTTTCTAAATCTTGGATTTGAACCTCGTTTCCTTCTTCTTTAGCCATCTCAAGTGAAATTTTAGTTGAAACAAAGTGATTTCTTTGAGCACCCTCCTCAGTCAGTGGGATGCTAATTGCTAGGGCTTGGCCAACACCACCTATAATTCCGCCTTGCTGAGCAAGAACCGCAAGAAACATAACTAACCAAAAAAGTAAAAACCAATTTGCCTCGAAAATTCTTTTTCCTAACTTGCAACGAAATCGAGGTCCAGGGATTTCGTTAACAGCAGCAAGAGAGGTCTTCCCATTTGTTATTGCATGCCTTCCGAGTTCAATTTGTGCGAAGACTTTTACAATACATCCCAAAATGATGAGCCAAAGAAAGTCAAAATGCGCCTCTGCACCCGTTCGGGTTGTGGCAATTAATTCCCCTGAGCCCACAATAGAACCGGCAAGAATCATTCCGGGCCCAATATTACTTAAAATCCCCTTTAAAGAAACGGGTGGGTTTCGGGTTTCATCTTTACTCATTTATCTATTACTATCTTTACCACGCTGCACATTTAGGAGATATTCACGCATTAGTACAGCCAGGTTACTACTACTACAAGAACTTAATACATAGAAAGACGGTTATTAGTGAATTTCGAAGTTTGCAAGTATCATCTAGTGACTAGGCGAAAAACTTACGATATGAATCAATAGTGGTTTTAGCCGCAGTTGTAGGATCGGGCCAAGCAAATGCCTCGGCAGAAATACAGCCATCATAGCCGATCTCTTTAAGAGTTTGTGCAATAGGATTCATGTTAGTATGACCATTTCCAATGGGTCTACGGTTACTGTCGGCAAAGTGGACATGCCCAAGATGTCGAAAGCCCTCTCGCAGAGTCTTTGCAATATCTTCTTCCTCAATATTCATGTGAAAAAGGTCTGCAAGGAGAGATACTCCATTGGTGGAAAGTTGATCGAGGAAGTCGCAGGCATCAAGGTATAAGTTAAAGAGATTGGTTTCATAGCGGTTCAATGGTTCGTAAATTAAAGAGACTCCATTGTCGTGAGCATGATTACCTAATTCCTCCAACGCCGCACCTAACCAATTTAAAGCTTGTTCTTTTGTGACATCCCCTCCGTACGTACCCTGCATTGAACCAATAATTGCAGGAGCATTATATTGAGCTCCAAAGTTTATCATTTCTCGGATAAAAGAAACCGCCTCTGTTCGAATTTCATGGTTTGCATCTGTAAGAGTAAGTCCGTTTAAAACTTTACCCGCTCCAGTGCCAACTGCACCTAGCACTAATCCCGTTTCTTCGAGCACTTGTCCAAGTTCATTGGCGTTTCCTGCTTGTGGCCCTTCAGTGAATAATTCGACCGCATCAAAGCCAAGACTTGCAGCCTCATTAATACCGTCAGTTAAATTATCCCATAATATCCATGGTCCACCCTTTAATGAGGGAACCAGCGAAAGTGTAATGCATGATTTCATTTAAACCATAATTGTCTTTAAATAGAGGGAAATAAAGAAAAATGATTATGGTTTGTTAAATTAGTAAAGAAAAAATGAAATTATCTATTTTCAAATAAGCTGTAGACTAAAAGAGGTTAACTAATTTGGGTAATTTTTCAGATAGTTTGCCTTTAATATTTTATTAAAAAGTCTTTGTTTAATTTAAAACTTATTTAGCTAGTGAATCATTTGACTTGTAAACTTAAATATACGGCTTGAGAAAAAGTACCGGCACTCATTTTAAATCAGAATCCAAATTAACAATTATACTATATAGACAATTTTAACGCTCTTTTAATTAGGGTATATGAAAATTACTTGATCATAGATCCTAAGCTAAATACCCCGAATCCGAAAAACTATAAAATCCTTTTCCATTAGGGCAGTTTTCAGGTTCACCGAGAATGACATGATCGTGCATATCCAGGTCAATCTGTTTGGCAGCCTCGAAAATTTTCTTGGTCACTCTAAAATCAGCAGAGCTTGGAGTAGGATCTCCACTTGGATGGTTGTGAGCAAGGATAATGGCAGTCGCTCCACATCTAATCGCAGGTCGAAAGACTTCGCGTGGATGGACTAAGCTTGCGGTGGCAGTCCCGGAGGTAACTGGTTCAGTACGGAGCAACTTATTTTTTCTATCTAAGCAAAGCACCCAAACTTTTTCAACACTATCAGTACGAATCTCCGGATATAAATATTCCCAGACTTTTTGAGGATCGTCTAGTTGTAAATCTGAAGTTCTTTCTCCCTTCATCATACGTTTGGCAATTTCAATTTGTGTGCTGAGTTGCAACGCTTTGACCTTTCCGATACCTTTTATTCTTTGAAAATCAGATGTATCCCAACGGAGCATACCGGCGAGGGATCCTGCACTTCTTATTAAGTCATCTGCAATGGCAAGTACATCGTGTTTTGATGAGCCTGAGCGAACAACCATAGCTAAAAGTTCACGATCGGTGAGAGGAGATGGGCCTAGTCTTTCAAGCCTTTCTTGAGGCCGATCCTCCTTGGGCAGATTCTTGAGGGATGTATGATTTATCAATTCCTTGTTCATGAAAATTAAGAAGGAATTGTGGAAGTTTAAAGATATTATTGTGGAAGAGTTATCCTTACATAGGCATCGCGCTTCAATCGACTTAGCCATTGCCTATGGCTTTGTGCTTCAATGTCGGACGCTAATGTTCGTTCGATCTGGCTGCGAACTTCATCTAGAGGCTTACGACCTGCTTGCGTTACCTTTAGAGCTTTCAAAATATAGACTGCAATTTTACCTGAGTTCCCCACAGTGCCATCTGGTTTTCTTTCAAGAATATTAACAATGAATGGATTTGACATCGCACCTTCTTTTAGCGCGAATGCTTCTTCTCTTATTTCCTTACTCCTAATTTCTTTTTCAGATACCATGACTCCCCAGTCGCCGGATTTTTCACGAAAAGGACTTTGGCCATTTTTTAGAGCTGCATCTTCAAAACTTTGCCCAGCTTTGATATCTTTAAGAACTTTATGAGCTTGCTGAAGTAATACAGTTTCAGGTTCTCCAACGATTTGTGAGAAAGCAATCTCACCCAATTGAATTTTTCCAAGAGTTTTAAATTTGTCTAAGTTGGTTTTATAGTATGATGCCACTTTTTCGGGACTGATCTCCTCTTTTAATCTCCTTCTTGTGGAGAGCATATGACTATAAATTATTTCTTCTTCAATTTCTTTACGATACTCCAACTGTGATAGACCTTTGCTTCTAAGGGTATCTCGAAATAATTTTCGATCACCATTGAAATCTCTGATTAGTCGCTTGTTGTATTCCTGCTCAATGTAGGAGGTTGGAATATTCATACCCTTTTCTCGAAAAGCAGTAATGGAAAGCAATCGGTCAATTTTCCCATCCACAAACTCAATGGCTCTCACTTTTTTTTCTTGATCAGTAAAATTAAGCAAGGTCATTGCTTTTTCGATTTCACCCCATGTGATAATTCTTTCATTCACTTTGGCGACCACTCGATTAAGTTCAATTAATTCAGTGGCGCAAGCCTGATGGTGTATTTCTAGAAATCCCGCCAAGAAAAGAAATACTTTTAAAGTTTGTTTATTAATTTTTGTTCCCATGAATTATTAACCTTAGGAAACGAATGATTTCATTCAACTTCAAAAGTGGTTCCTTTGAGGAAAGTTTTGGAATTTGCCCTGCATTTCGATGATAATGCTTAGTTCCGTCTTTTCCTCTCTTGATTAATCGGCAATAAATTTCATTTTTTCTAACCTCAATCATGTCAAAACCAGCTTCTTCAGCTAAGCATCTAATTTTTGTTTCCTGAGTAAGTGCAAAAACTTCATCTGGAGGAGAGCCAAATCGATCTTTCAATTCTTCAAGGAATTCATCAATTTCATTTTCTCCTCTCATTTGGGCGAGCCTTCTGTAAGCTTCAATTCGGAGCCTTGGTTCAAAGGTGTAGTGGTCCGGAAAGAATGATCCTAGGAGAATTAATAAATTGTCTTCTTCCTCTTCTTCGGTGGGGGCACCTGTGGTCAGGAAATCAATACGAACTGTGGCTGTTGGACGAAGTGAGACTTCTTCACCCTTTAAGCGAGAAACACTTTCACGAAGAAGTCGGCAATACAGTTCAAATCCAATACCTGCAACATGACCACTTTGTTCGCTTCCAAGTAAATTACCTGCCCCTCTAAGTTCAAGATCTCTAAGAGCAATCTTAAATCCTGCTCCAAAGTTGTTAATTTGTCGAATTGCTGAGAGTCTCTTCCTTGCCTGATCAGACACGGTTAAATGTCTGTTCAGTAAAAGGTAGGCATAGGCTTGTCGGTCAAATCTTCCGACTCTTCCTCGAAGCTGGTATAGTTGTGATAGACCAAATTTATCAGCGGCTTCGATAATAATAGTATTACAGTTCGGAATATCTAATCCGGATTCTATTATTGTAGTACACACCAGCATATCGAATCGATGGGCCACAAAATCGGTCATTACTTCCTCAAGTTCCCCTTCGCTCATTTGTCCATGTCCTACACCAATCCGTAGCTTAGGAAATTGATTTTCCAGCTTTCTTTTAATTGAAAGGATTGTTTTAACTCGATTGTGTAAATAGAAAATTTGTCCTCCTCGTCGAGTTTCGGTTTGCACTGCCTGTTTGATTATATCGGCAGAATTACTCACAACCTCGGTTTTGATTGGTCGACGGTTCACTGGAGCAGTTTCAATCGCACTGAGTGCACGGGCACCAACCATAGCAAAGTAAAGAGTTCTTGGAATCGGTGTTGCACTTAGAGTTAAAACATCTACGTGAGCACGCAGTTTTTTAATAGATTCTTTATGTTGAACTCCAAATCTTTGCTCTTCATCAATGACTAAAAGACCTAAGTCTTTAAATATAACATCGGGGCTAAACATGCGATGAGTACCAATCAAAATATCCACTGATCCCCCAATAGTCGCCTGAATGATTTTCTTTTGCTGTCCGGCTGTTCGAAACCGACTTAGCATTTCTATTGAAATCGGATAATCTACCATTCTCTGCCTGAATAAATTGAGGTGTTGTTGGCAAAGAATTGTGGTGGGGGCAAGAAATGCTACCTGTTTACCATCCATTACCGCTTTAAACGCAGCGCGTAGAGCTACCTCAGTTTTACCAAAGCCAACATCTCCGCAGATTAATCGATCCATTGGTTGCTCTTTTTCCATATCCTCTTTCACTTGATTGATCGCTTTCAGCTGGTCAACCGTTTCAGTAAAAGGGAATGCATCTTCAAATTCCTTTTGCCATTTTTCATCGGGTGCAAATGCATGACCTTTGTTTGTATCGCGAGTGGCTTGCAATCGTAATAAATCAGCGGCTAAGTCGAGAGCTGCCATTTCTGCAGCCTGTTTTGTTTTTGCCCAAGATTTCCCGCCTAATTTAGCTAATTTTGGGCGGGCTTTTTGTAAGCCGACATATCGAGAGAGTAGGTGCGATTCCTGAAGAGGGACATGTAGAAGTAGACCGTCAGAAAATTCAAGTGTAATAGCCTCTTCTTTTCTTTGGTTGTCTTCAATTTGCCCAAGCTTTTGGAATTGGCATATTCCATGTTGGTGGTGGACAAGATAGTCACCCTCAACCAGTTCAGAAAAATCGAGTGCTTGATCAACTTCTTTTCTCCGAACAATTGCCTTTTTGGTCCGCGATGGCCTTCTACTTCTTTCCCTACCTAAAATTTCTCGTGCGGTTGAAACCACTAGTCCATTAACCTCGTTTTTTATTAGTAAATTAAAAAAGCCATAATTTTCTTTGGCTGCTACAGAAAAGCCTTCCTTGAGACCAATAGAAAGAAAAAGTGGTTTAAGCCTTTTTAAGGAACTCTCTTCTTTTATAATCTCAGAAATTCTCTTTTGTTCAGATTCTGCACCTGCTGCTATGATTATTTCGCTGCCCTTATCTTGTTTTTGTAACAGTTCAAAAAGATAAGCGGTCCTTTGTTTTTTCTCACTTTCAAATTGAGCACTACCAATATCCATGTGTGTGAATTCTGTCTTAAGAAAATTAACCGAGTTCACTGGCAATTCGATTGCATCGAACTTATCAAAGATTCCAGCACCGGCTTGAATTTCGCTTGTACCTAGGAAATGATCCCCTTTTCTTTTTTCTCGTTTTAGTGCATTTGCAAAACTTGCCTGGCGATTGGATAGTTTGTCTGAAGTATGAAAAACCAATGGGAATCTTGAAATTAAATCTTCTGGTTCCCTAAAAATCCAGGAAACCGGAGCGGTGAGGTACTGAAAGAATTCACCCTCTAATTCAATCTCTTGATTCGATTGGGCAGATGAAATGATTAGTTCATCGATTACTTCCTTACCCCGCTGTGTGGTCGGATCAAAGCTACGGATCTCTTCAATTTCATTACCAAAAAAGTCAATTCTGGCGGGTGCAGTACCATTGATCGGGTAAATATCAACTAGACCACCTCGTACAGAAAATTGGCCCGGTTCCTCACACAGAATCTCAGAGGAGTAGTCAAAATCAGTGGCTAGTGTCGTACATAATTGATCAAACTCATGTTCTTGTCCTTGCCTAAGAATAAGTTCAGATTCCTTCTGGTATTGGTACTTTGGGCATCTGCTGACAAGTGCTTCAGGGGTCGTTGCTATAAGTAGTTGAAGCTTTTTTTTAGAATTTGATCTTAGGAGAGAAGAGAGGATTGTAAGCCGGTCACAAATTTTCTCAAAAGCGTCCGGGTGATTACTTTCAGGGACACAATCAAAGAGATGAAACTCAATTTTTTGATTTGGATTAAAGCTTTCAAGAAAAGCGGCAACATCTTCACCCCATTCCTCGGCTTTTGGGATATTTTCCTCTACAAGAATAGCGACTCCATTACCTTGGTTTACTAAAAAATTGGCCGCAAGTGCCGCGGTGGCTGATTCTGGAAGAGAATGAATAAATGTGGCCGGTACTTCCTTGGGAATAAGTACTCGTTTCACTTTATAGAGAAGGATACTTAGATTCTAATTCATTACTCAATTTTAAAAGAGCTTTTTGGGCAGCTTCTTCTTCCGCTTCCTTTTTGGTCCTTCCGGTCCCTGTTCCAAGAGTCTTTTTCCCTATTATCAAATCAATCGCAAACTCTTTTTTATGGGGTGGCCCTTCTTCTTTTATTATTCGATATTGAATTTTATCAGAAATAGATAGATCTTGGACAAGTTCCTGAAGCTGGCCTTTGGGGTTATACTTGGGTTGTTCGTCTTTCAACTGCAAGGGTAAATCTCCGAACCATTCCAACACACATTTTTTTGTACACTCCATTCCACCATCCAAAAAAATTGCACCAATGATTGCTTCGAGTGCGTCTTCGAGGGAAGAACTTCTTTGATTACCCTTATTTTTAAACTCTGACTTGCTCATGAGGAGAAAGTCATGAAGTCCAAGCTTGGCGGCGATTTTTGTTAAAAAACTCCCTCGAATAAACACGGCTCTTTTCCGACTAAGAGAACCCTCGTCTTCAAGTGGAAATGAATTAAACAGAGACTCAGTCAAAATCACACTTAATATTGAGTCTCCAAGAAATTCCATTCTTTGATTATCCTGCTTTGATTGATCGTGTTCGTTGTAGGATGGATGGGTAAGTGCTTGAACTAGAAGGTCACAATTCTTAAATGAATAAGAAATATTTTTTTGTAATTTAACTGTAGCAAGTTCCTCTTGTCTGTTTTTTTTCACTTTAAAGAGATTTATTGTAACATTTAAAGTACGCCCATCAGAAAATTACACAAAAAATCTTTGCTTAACTTCTTTGGCTAATGCCAAATATGCTTTTGCTCCGACTCCGTTTGGGTCATATTGGAAAATTGTTTTTCCGAAACTGGGTGCTTCGCTTAATCGAACAGTTCGAGGAATTGCAGTTCTAAATATCTCACTAGGGTAATGTTGATTTACTTCTTGCCAAACCTCGTAAGATAATCGAGTTCGGTTATCATACATGGTCATTGCAATTCCGCCAAGTTCTAGACTTGGATTTGCACCAGATTCTTTAAGCTGTTGAATAACACCAGTAATTTGGCTTAGTCCCTCTAGGGCTAGGTATTCAGATTGTAGAGTAATTATAAGATAATCAGCA
>CAYLIJ010000008.1:53142-59630 GCA_964383925.1 uncultured Puniceicoccaceae bacterium | reverse complement strand
GGGATTTATTTCCCCTTTTCTTCCCTTTTTGTAAATGCCGAACTTTCAGATAAAAGAAGGGTTAGAGTGGTGATTTATAATGAATATGCGATGCCGGCGATAACTTCATTAATGGGAGGTATTGAAAAAGTAAAAAGCCCAGTCTTCTTATCCGCATATGGATATCCTGAAGGAATGAGAGAACGGATCAAGGTACATAATATATTCTTTGATGCCGAGGTGGTAAAACCACCTAGCGTTTTACGTTTTATCAGTCTGAACAAACCCTTACTTTTTATTCCCGAGTCTATGGCCCAAGTTTTTAAAAGATTTTCAGTTCAGGAATCTATTTTATTTCTTTCCGAGGATTCGGGTGAATTGAAGGACATTATTGAGACGACAGAAGTACTTTTAGAGAAAGAAGGATTTGATCGTATTGAACTCACGAGTCCAATTAAATGGATTGGGGAATTAGATGGTATTCGAGAGATACGATTAAAGGCTCAGGCAATAGGGGGCGGTTTTGTTGGGCTTTTAATTGTTTTAATTTTTGGCTCAATTGCAGTTTTTGAATACAGACAGAATATTTTTGCTACCGCATTATTTAAGAGTTTTGGGCTTCATTCGATTCATTTAATAATCAGGTATTTAATCGAGAGTCTATTTCTACTACTTCTTTCCTTTTGTGGTGCATTAGAGTTGGCCAATATTTTTCATCGAATTGTTTTTAAATTGGCTGGTTTTGATGTCGGTTTATTAGACATTTCTATTATTAATCCATATCAAATTTCTGAGAATTATTTATTATTAAGCATACTTGGGATAGCCGCTCTTGTTGCGATATTTCCTATTTGTATTGCATTGAAAAAACCTGTGGGGAAAGTATTGGGTTAATGTAAGAGTGATTATAAGTCTCTGTGTGAAATACTAATGGGGTTGCCGTTTTGAGACGAAATGATTTGATGAAAGCGCTATGTTTTTAATCAAGGATGTGACCTTGGCTTACGGGTCAAAAGTTTTATTTAACGAAATTTCAGAGACGATTGGACCGCGTGACCGGATTGCTTTAGTCGGATCTAATGGGTCGGGTAAAACCACTCTTCTTCGTTTGCTCATGGAGGAGGAAACACCTGATTCAGGAAGTGTGGAGAAACCCGATTATGCAACCGTGGGATACCTACCTCAGGATGGGATCTCAATAACCGGATGCACATTGAGAGAGGAAGCGAGTAAGGCTTTTTCGGACGCGATTGCTGTACAAAAAAAATTAGATGAGGCTGAGATTCAATTGGGGGAAATGGAGCCTGATACTGAAGAATTTTATGACTTGATTGATATGATGGGTGCCTGGGAGGAGCAATTGGCTGCTTACGAGCCCGAGAAAATGAATGCCCGTGTAGACAAGGTTTTTACCGGGATGGGATTTTCACAAGAGGATATGGAGCGGCAGTTAGAAGAATTTTCTGGAGGTTGGCAGATGAGAATTGCCTTGGGTAAATTACTTTTACAGGGGCCGTCCTTGTTAATTCTTGACGAACCGACAAATCATTTGGATGTGGTCGCACAGAATTGGTTGGAGCAATATCTAAGGCATTACCAGGGGGCAATCTTAGTGATTTCTCATGATCGTGCTTTTTTGGAAACCGTAACCGATCGGACGATGGAACTTAAAATGGGGCGACTTATTAATTACAAGGGTAATTATACTTTTTATATTAAAGAAAGTGCGGCCCGAAAAGAAAGGCAAAGAAAAACCCATGTGAGCCAGAAGAAGGAAATCGAGAAAGAGAAAGAGTTTATTAATCGTTTTCGTTCCAATATAAAAAAGGCAGCTATGGTACAAAGTCGTATTAAAGTGTTGGAGAAAATGGAAATCGTGAAGCCAGAAGTGGATGAGAAAAAAATATATTTTCGATTCCCTCCATCTCCTCCAGCAAGTCATAAAGTGGTTGAAATTCAAGGTTTACGAAAAGCGTATGGGGAACTTGAGGTCTTTAATGGTTTGGACTTACGTATTGATAAGGGGGATCGTATTGCTGTGGTCGGAGTAAATGGAGCGGGTAAGTCAACTTTGGCTAGAATTTTAGCCGGAGTTGAACCTCATCAGGATGGAATCCGAGATGTAGGTGTAAATACGGTGATTGGATATTTTGCCCAGCACCAGGCGGAAGAATTAAACCCAGATAATGAAGTACTCGCAGAGGTAGAAGAGGCTTTACATGATAATCCTGGAGCTAATCCAAGGGCGGCATTGGGTGCACTTTTATTTAGCGGTAATGATGTATTTAAAAAAACCTCAGTTTTATCGGGAGGAGAGAGGAATCGAGTGGCATTAGCAAAGTTGTTGATGAAGCCATGTAATTTTTTAATTATGGATGAGCCTACGAATCACTTGGATATTCGAAGTAAAGAAGTATTGCAGGAGGCATTAAACATATTTGATGGAACGGCCCTAATTGTTAGTCATGACCGATCATTTTTGGATAGTGTTGTGACTAAGGTATTAGAAGTTTCAACTAATAAAACTCGTATGCTCACATGTAATGTAAGTGAATATATGGAGCGATTAAAAGCGGAAGAAGTTTGATTTCTTTCTCAAATTAATTGTAGATTTTGTCACAACTTTAAAGATGGCAAAATTATATTTTCATTATTCTTCTATGAATGCAGGTAAATCAACTGCATTACTCCAAGCGAATCATAATTATTTTGAACGTGGAATGAAGGCCCTTCTTTTCACCGCTAAGTTAGATAATCGAGAAGGTCGTGGAGTTATTAGTTCAAGAATTGGAATTAAGAAAGAGGCACTCACTTTCGGACAGGAGGATAACCTTTTAGATATTGTTAAAGCAGAGCAAAGGAAGAACAGGTTAGATTGTATACTCGTGGATGAAGCCCAGTTTTTAAACTGTGAACAGGTTAGGCAATTAACCAAGATTGTAGATGAGGAGGGTATACCCGTCTTGACTTATGGAATAAGGACGGATTTTAAAGGAGAGGTTTTTGAAGGAAGTAAATTTTTGATGGCCTGGTCCGATGAAATGAAAGAAATTAAAACAATCTGTCATTGTGGTAAGAAGGCCATCATGAATGCTCGAGTTAGCTCAAAAGGGGTGATGGAAACCGATGGTGCTCAAATTGAAATTGGAGGGAATGAACGTTATATTTCTCTTTGTCGTAGTTGTTTTAACCTTGGAAATACAGGTGATTTTGCTGAACTATAATAAGTAATTTATTAGTGCTTGATCACCAATTTTAAAACGAGAAATCCACCCACTAGAAGAAGGCCAAATACGAGGGCTAATTTGTTGAAGTGTTGATCAATTTTTTCTTTCATTGGTTCACCAAATTTTGCGATCAGAAGTGCGACTAGAAAAAAGCGTGCCGATCGACTTACTGCTGAGGCTAGTGTGAATGGAAGAAGGGCCATGCCTAAAACACCACTTGCAATAGTGAATATTTTGTAGGGGACAGGAGAAAATCCTGCCAAGAAAACTAAAGGCCATCCCCATTCATCATACCACTCGGTTATGCGAGAAAATTTTTCTTCGGTGAATCCGGGTACATATTGATAAAAGTATCCCTGTAATCCATCCCAAGCAAAATGGCCTATCGCGTACCCTGCCAGGCCCCCCAGTACAGATGCGATCGAACAAATTGTGGCAAAGTAAATTGCTTTTCGAAGTGCTCCTAGGCACAGAGGAATTAGCAAAATATCAGGTGGAATCGGAAAGAAGCTCGCTTCTGCAAATGAAAGAAAAGCAAGCCAGATACCAGATGTTTTCTTTTTTGCTAGAGAGAGAGTCCAGTCGTAAACTTTTCTAATTGGATTATTCAACTCGGAAATTTTGTTTAGTCTGAATTATACACGGATGGTTTTAAGGAGGCGACAAAAGGAAGTTGCCTATATCGGCCTGCATAATCAAGACCATAGCCAACTACAAATTCATCTGGGATAGAAAATCCGGACCAATCCGCTTTGTAGCCATTTTCTCTACGTTCTGGCTTGTCTAAAAATACGCAACTTTTTACGGAGGCTGGTTTTTTGGATGAGACTTCATCAAATACACTTTGAAGAGTGTTTCCAGTATCTAAGATATCATCAACTAACAAAACATGTTTACCAGTCACATCAGATTTTAAAGAACTTAATATTCGGGGTGCAGTTTCAGGATCGGTTGAATTTCCATAACTTGAAACCCGTAAACAATCTAATCGTAAAGGTATGGCTAAATTACGAATTAAATCTGCGGTGAATACAATAGCTCCATCTAGTAGAGTTATGATAATAATTTCTTGATCTTGATAGTACTGATCAATTTCATGACCAAGTTCTTTGACTCGTTTTTCGATCACATCTTGTGAAAGGAGTATTTGGTTTATATCGTTTTTCAATGAATTTTTTTGAGTAATTGGTTAATGCTTGATTGGGCTGAATTTGCGTATCCACCACTAAACAAATTAAAGTGATTAAGTTCGTGATAAAGATTGTAAAGGATTTTGCGAGTTTGAAAACCTTGTTTAAGGGGGTAAGTATTTTCATATCCTTGATAGAATGAGTCATCGAAACCACCAAACATATAAGTGAAGGCGAGATCAGTCTCCCGATCTCCATAGTAGGTTGCGGGATCAAAAATAAAGGGCTCTTCGGTTTGTGTGTAGCCAGTATTACCACCCCATAGGTCACCATGAAGTAAAGAGGGGTAGGGAGAATAACCCAGGAAGAAAGTTTCCAGATTGTCGAGTAGTTCGGATTTCCCTTCAAAGATGCAGCCTTTTTTTTCGGCTAAATTAAATTGGTGAAGAAGTCGGTAATCTCGATAAAAAGAAATCCAGTCAATTGAGAAAGGATTTGGTTGTGGGGTCGCACCTATACAATTATCTATTTCCCATCCAAAATATTCTTTGGGCGAGCGATGCATTTCAGCGAGCTGTTCTCCAAGTCTATATTGCCCCTTTCTAGTGGAACTACCTTCTATTAAAAATTCGAGAACGAGAAAGGAGGAGGTATCGGATTCACCATAAGTTATGACATTGGGAACCTGTATTGTGGAGGTGGCATTAATTTCTTTAAGAGCATGAGCTTCAGCTTTAAAGAAGGGAAGAAATGACTTACTATTCTTTTTGAGGAAGAAGCAGGAAGAGTCTACACCCAGTATTTTAAAACACTGATTTATGCAACCTCCAGACACTGGGTTTATACTTTTTAAGAGTAAAGACTTTCGAGAACTCTCGGCAATTGAGTTGAGGATAAAGGGCAAGTCTTCCAATGGATTACAATTATTTTTTGGATAGCAGTTCTTCTTCCAATTCATTGAGTAGATTGAAACAACCTTCTTCAAGCAGATTGAGAACATTTTCGAAACCTGAGTCCCCGCCATAATAAGGATCAGGAACTTCGTTTACATCTGGACGAACATAATCACAAAATGGTTTAATCTTTGATTTAAGATCTAATTTAGGGGCGAGTTTAGAAAGCTCGGAAAAATTAAAATGATCCATAGTGAGCAACAGGTCAGCCTCTTGAAAATCTTGACCATTGGCAATTCTAGCTGTTCCTCCAATAGGTAATTTTCTGGCATTTGCTGCTTTCTGCATTCTCGGGTCAGGAGGTTTTCCGTGATGTTGATCAATGGTGCCTGCCGAGTCACAGGTGATTTGATCTTCAAGTGAACGTTCTTTTAACAGCTTTCGAAATGTCGCTTCTGCGGCAGGTGAACGACAAATATTTCCCCAACAAACAAATAATATGTGCATGTAAACGCTTTTACCCATAAATAGGGAGGAAGTACAAGCAAGATCGTTTTAAGACTCAAACTTGACTTTTATGGTAAAATATGGGTATAAAATCACTAGTGAGTAATACTATTACTATATTAGGATGCGGATATTTAGGTACAGCCTTAGCCGATCATTGCATTAGTGAGGGGTGGAGTGTATCTGCCTTGACCAGAAATTTAGAAACCGCAAAAAATCTTCGCGGACTTGGTGTGTCTAAGGTAGTAGAAGCAAATCTACAAGACGATGATTGGCATAGTCAATTAGATCCAAATCAAGACTTCGTTGTAAATTGTGTGGGTGCTTCCTCCCCAGATAACCAAGGATATATATCTTCTTACATAGAAGGGCAGGATTCCGTTATGAAATGGTTGGATAAGGGGAAAGTGGGTAGTTTTGTTTTTACAAGTAGCATTTCGGTTTATCCTCAAACTGAGAAACGTTTCGTCGATGAAACCGCTTCCTGTTCGGGAGTGTCAGAAAAAGGTGGGTTGCTTCTTGCTGCTGAACAAAAATGCTTTCCTCCAGTTTCTTCAGTGAACAGAAGTTTTATTCTAAGATTAGCTGGATTGTACGGTCCTGATAGACATTTATTGATTGATAAAGTTAAAAACAATCAAGAATTTCAAGGCAATGCTGACCGTATTTTAAATCTTATACACCGAGATGATGCGGTAAAAGCTATATTAAATTGTTTAGAGGCTGATGAATCAAATATCGGTCGTATTTAT
>CAYLIJ010000008.1:0-53132 GCA_964383925.1 uncultured Puniceicoccaceae bacterium | reverse complement strand
GAGAAATTGCAGGTTCCCGTTCCCAACTTTAAAGATGATGATGAAGAAGGTGCACCGAACCGAAAAGTTTCGAACAATCGAATTCTAGACGAACTCTCTTGGTCTCCTCAATTTTCAAATTTTCAAATAGGGTATGACTCAATTCTTAGTTCTTCTTAATTGATAATAAATTTTAAAATATTATGGTTGGCGTTGGTAAATTACTTAAGCAGGCACAAAAAATGCAGCAGAAAATGGAGGAAGCACAAAACCTCCTGTCTGAAGAAATAATTGAAGTTTCAGGTGGGGGCGGAGCAGTTTCGATTCAAATTTCTGGACAAGGTGAATTTAAGGATTTTAAACTAGACCCCGATTTCCTTAAGGAAGATGTAGAGTTTGTCTCTGAGGCAATACTACAAGCCATTCAAGATGCAGCAGAGCAGGCAAAAAAGAAGAGTGATAATGCAATGAGTGGATTGACAGGTGGCATGCAAATGCCCGGTCTTTTCTAAAAAATTGAATTTGTGACCCCTGGTTACGACCAACTAGTTCGTCTGTTAAAAAGCTTGCCTGGACTTGGGTTTCGGTCCGCTGAAAGAATCGCACTCCATTTGTTAGTGGAGAAACCAGAAAAACTGGAACAATTAGTTGAGAGTCTAAAGGACTCAGCCGGCACAATTGGTCCATGTTTAGATTGTGGGAATTTGTCTGAGGGTGATATCTGCTCTATTTGTTTGGATGTGGACAGAGAGATGGATTCAATTTGTGTGATTGAGCGCGTTCCCGATCTTTTTGCAATTGAAAGGTCGAGTGCTTATCGAGGTTTGTATCATGTTTTACAAGGTAAGCTCTCTCCACTTAGACGAATTGGTCCGGAGCAACTCAATTTACTAAATCTTGATAAACGAATAAAAGAAGGAGTGGTGAAAGAAGTAATCTTAGCACTCGGTAATGATTTAGAGAGCGAGGCTACATGTCATTATATCCAAGAGGAAATTGTGGGAAACCAAGATATAAAGGTCAGCCGAATTGGATTTGGATTACCTAGTGGAGGAGGAGTAACTTTTGCAGATGAAATGACATTAAAAAATGCTCTCGAAAGTAGGAGGTCGTTAGATATTTCCTGAAAATACTAAAACAAACTATCTAATATTGAAATTTCTTTATCTTTATCAAATGAGTTCCAATCATCGTTTTTAAAATTATACATTCTTGGTCCGGTGGTAAAAATAAAATCGAAGTAAATCCAATTATTATCTGTGTTAGACCACACAAATGAATCGGAATATGAGGAAGATGTAATCCATAACCATTTAAGTTGTTGAGACCATGCCCAAATAGAACCATCCGATTGTGCGACAGGATAAATCCAACCAAGATTTGAGTGATAGCACCAATTGTTACCTGATTGATAAAAGTATCCGAACCAATTACTGGCATACCAACTCGATAAAGATTGGGTGATATTCAAATCATCATTCAATTGGGAAGGGTACTCTATAAAGGTCGCTGTAATATTTAAATCTTGAGTCAGGGTTTGAGAGAATTGGGAATTATTTGTATCTATAATTCCCTCCCCGCTCCACCCACTAAAATAGGAACCATCTGCTGCTTCAGAGGACAGGGTAATGGACTCTCCATAATTATATGTGCCACTACCAGTGAAAGAACCTGCACCAATTGTGTAGATTGATATCATGTGGGAATTAATTTTAAAAGATGCGGTAATATTACTATCTTCGGTAAGTGTAATCGAAGTTGATTTTGCGAAAGTATCATTAATAGATGTAGAGCCTTCCCATCCTGAAAAGGTATAGCCGGTCTGTGGGGTAGCGGAAATAGATACAATAGATCCATGTGAATAGGTATTATTTACATCATTTATAATACCACCAGTAGAGGCCAATAGAATAAGGTTGTATTGTTGAGTGGTGAAATTTGCGGTTAAATTTAGATCTTGTGTCACGGAAACCGAACTATTTGCTTCATTCGGATTCGTAACGGTGGCACCGGACCAGTTGGCAAAGGTGTATCCTTCATTTGCAACAGCAGAAATTGGAATGACTTCGTTTGCATTATATGCCCCTGATCCTTTCAAATTTGCGGCGGCATTATCGTTATTTGAAATAATTCGTACCACAAATTTTCCAATTGGTGTCTGAGCAAAATTCGCTACGATGGTGTGATTACCAGATATTTGAAAACTTGTTGTGGATGCATTAATATCACTGACTCCACTTCCAGACCATCCTGTAAAATAATATCCTGAGTCTGGGATTGCTGAAATACTTACATCGCTAGCAAAAGGCTGCGTGTTACCGGCGGGAGAAGAAGAAACCGAACCTCCATTTCCTTCGGTTATGGCAAAATTGTAATTTAATGGAGTGAAGGTTGCTTGTATGGATTGGTTTCCCTCTACTGTTACTGAGGTCGTTGCTAATGAAGAATCAGTAATCGAGTTACCTATCTCATGCCATGAAGAAAATGAATAACCAGAATCTGGAGTCGCGGAAATTGTAACCTGGGAGCCAAATGAATATGAACCATTAATATCACTTACACTTCCGCCAACACTCGAAATTGAATTTAAGGAATATTGAATGGGAGAGAACTTAGCCGAGGCAGTTTGCGAACCTGTTATAGTCACATTTGTATCTTTTGAATTCGGGTTTGAAATCCCATTTCCTTCCCAAGATAAAAACTGATAACCGTTTTGTGGAGTTGCGGTGATCGCGACCACGGTTCCATAATCATAACTTTTTGAAAGCCCTGACGGTACCGATCCACCTGTGGTACTGGAGATCGCAAAGTTAAAGGTTTGAAGAGAGAAATTGGCAGTTACATTTATCGAGGATGATGTATTAAATTGATATGGGTTAGCTGTGCTTAAGTTTGAGCTATCAGCAATCCAACTGTTGAAATTATAACCGTTAGTCGGTGATGCTTCCAAGCTAACCGTAGCTCCTTCATTAAAAGTTCCACCTCCGCTGGTTGACCCACCATTAGTAGGAAACGAGATTGAATTTATTTGAATGCTGGGCCAAGCACCAGCTCTTCCTTTGTCTCTTTGAAACTGGGGCCACGGACTATCTGCCAAACCTGTCCCAACATTTACTGCATACACTTTATTGTCATAGCATCCGAAAAACAGATTCCCGTTTGAGTCCAGAGCAAGCGAGGAATCTACGAGTCCGCCAATAGTTAGCGGAGAAGATGAGTTATTTGTATCCCAGACAATGCTACCATTAGAATCGTAGGCAAAAAGATGATTTTCGCCTGAACCTGTGTAACCAATTACATAAACTCGACCATTCGAATCCACTACTGGGGAACTATAAAAGACATCTCCGACAAAACCTTGCCAATTGAAAATCCCCGTACTTATGTCAATCGATCTAATGTATCCATCCCGTGAAATAAAAAAAACATCATTATTTGTTCCAAGAACAGGAGATGTATCGACTCGGTCTGATGTTTGATATTTCCAATTAAGGGACGCATTAGAATTATTATCCTCTAATGAGTAACAATATCCATTGCCGCTCCCAAAATAAATATTACCAGATAAATCCAAGGCAGGGGAGGACAGAATCGATTTATTTGAATCTGAAACCTCATCCACAATGTATGTCCATTTTGTGGTGCCATCTTGATTGAGGGCATGAAAAGTACCGTTTTCATCTCCGAAATATATTGTTCCATCTTGACCCAATGCAGCAGACGAAGAAATCGGTTGCCCAATATAGACTTCCCACGCGACTGATCCATTTGATTCAAGGGCATAGAAAAATTCATCTTTTGACCCAAAATAGATTCTTCCGTTAACTCCAACTGCAGGGGATGCAATAATGCTATTACTAGTGTTAAAATCCCAATACTTTGTACCGTCTACAGGGTTAATTGCATAAAGTTGATTATCCCAAGAGCCCACATAGACCGTTCCGTCTGCTCCAATTGCTGGAGTTGAGTCTACCCAATCACTCGCGGTAAAAGTCCATTTTGGTGAACCATCCGCGTTAATCGCGTGTAGTTTTTTATCATTGGATCCGATGTAGACAGTGCCATCATTCGCTATCGCAGGTGAAGAATAAATCGCACCATTTGATGAGTATGGTGTAGTCCAATGAAGGGAAGGGTTTGAATACGATAAGTGGGTAAGCCCAAATATCAATATGGTCGCATATAAACTATAAGTATGTGCCCGGCATCGTATCATTAAATTTATGTTATAAGATGAATTTAACTTAAATTGTAATATTTGAATTATACTTTATCAACAAACTTTACGCAAAAAGTTGAACCTTTATTAGTGCTAGATTTTAAGAAAATCTTTGCGTCAATCTGTTCGGCTAATTCTTTACAGATTGCGAGACCTATTCCACTTCCATTTTTTTTCATACTTTGAACGGGAGAGAATAATTTTTCTTTCAGACCATCTGGAATTCCTGGACCATTGTCTATTACGTAAAAAAGTAAAAAATTGTCTCTTTTTTCAACTTGTAAAAAAACTTTGGATTGAGGGTCAGTTTCAAGTCCATTTTGAACCAAGTTTTGCAGAATTGGTAGGAGTAAATTAGCTTTTAAATTATCAATTTTACAAGAGTCATAAGGACTGGAGATAATATTCAACCTATCATTTTTAGCTTCTTGGGTGAATTTATCAGCAGTAATCGATAACAATTCCTGGATTTCAAATGTATAGGACTCTTCATCGAGCTCATGTTCGCGCAGACTATTTAGAGTTTCATGAATTAAACTTTCAATCTTTTGGGTGGTCGCCTTTAAAATCTTAGTTGCTGTTTCTTTATCAGTTTCATCTTTTCCAAAATCCAAATTTTTTAAACCCATGAGTGGGCTTTTTATCGCGTGCATTAGGTGAGCAGAGATGGCACCTAAACCTGCCGACTTACAGGCGTTCGATAGTTTTTGATTAGTTTGCCTGAGCTTTTCAGATTTTTGAATCAATTCTAACTCGGTTTTTTGTAAGCGAAATAAGAAGATCCAAAAAACAAGCAAGAGTAATAAAGAACCAATCAGAAAAACGATCAGTCCTTGTTTGATCACTTCTAATTTAATTGCTTTTCGCTCGGGCAGAATTGTTTGTTTCGCGTCAATTTGAAGTTCTAAAAATCCAATCTCCGCTTTTTCTCCAATCGGAAAAATAATTGAAATAAATTCATGCGTAATATTAAAAGTCGCACTAGAAATTTTCGCGTTTTCCACCCTGAATTGCTTATGGGGTCTATTTTCAATATTGGTTGATAAATTTAGTAGATTTGCATTTTTATCGTAGGCGAACACTGATTGAACATTTCCGATGGCCAAAGATCGTAAGGCTAGCATCTCTAATGTGTCCTTTTCATTATATACTAATTCTTCCATTCCCAAATCAATAAAAAATAGATCTTTTTCTAGATTCTCATTTTCTATTTCTTCCACCATTTTTTTAATTTCAGGTAGCAGCGCACTGACTTCTCGTTGAAGTGCAAGATCGTAAAACTGGGTTAGTGCAAAATATTGTAAAGAAATAGTAAGCAAAGCAAAAAGGGAGATAATTGCACTTATTGTAATGTTTCGATGATTTTTTATATTTTGCAAAATATTTAATTATAAAGAAATTTTTATTGTGCCCAGTTAATCCCAATTGACCAAAAATTACTGAAATATTCATAGTCACGAGAATTGGAATGATCTTCCTCGAACCTCCATTTTAAATAAGCATTCCAGCTGGTATTAAGTTTTCTTGTAACTAAAAAGTCTAAGCTATTACTTTTTCTATCAAAAGTTTGTCCAGAAGAAGTTTCACGAAGATCATATTGATAATCAGACCAGCCCAATTCAGTCTCAATATTCCAATTTTCGAATTTCATTAGATGAGACAGTTTGGCACTTATCTTTCCATAGTCATAATAACCACCAGCATTGTCGAAAAGATCTTCATATCGAATTTCAAATTCCACAGAACGAATCCATTTATAATTAGATTCCCTCTGAACAGACAAGGATGTTCCTAGTTTAGTCAAGTTTAGCTTTTCATTATTAAGAGTAGTTCCATCTGGGTTTTTTTTAAGCCTTTCATCGTATTGAACCCAGCGATTAAAAATTTTTCCCTTCCATTCATAATTTTTATTTTGATTGAATTTTAAAGTAGCCTGAAGTTTTTGGTCTTCATTGTTTTCAGAAGAGAGATCGTATTTTTCTTTACCTCTTGAAGCCTCAATGCTTACTTTAGATCTCGAGTTTATTTGATATCCAAGATGAGGAATTATTTCAGATTTGTTTGATATTATCTGCATTGAAAAAGGCAACGCTAAGTCGGAAAAATCAAAAGCCTGATCATAATAGGTATGGCGAAGTTTTAGCCCAAATGAGGTATTCGATTTTTTAGGTTTATAGCTATGCTCACCTTGTAAGAGTAGAATTCCGGATAATTTATAGTCGGGCAGATCAAAAAATCTTTTTCCTTCTCCATAAAAATAAACATAACTTAAATAATCTGGATCTCCTTGCCTCATTATGAAACTTTCCGTTTCTAGTTCCGTATAACCACTAGATTCTCTTACATAAGGTCCATACATTGGATTATCAGAAAAGCCGAACCCAATGGATGCTGAAATTGATGGCAACCAACTTTCAGATTTTGAAAGTTCAGTTTTACCTTTTTCTTTTTCATCAGTATCAAAATTTAAGTCATCAAAAAGAAGCTTATTAAGTTCTTCATCTGTGATGTAGTTACTTAGATTAGAGTCTTGTGTTGAAGCAGGGAGTAAAGTTGAAGAAGTAGGGTGGGGTTGTTCTTTCTTTGTGACGCGAATATATTCTCTGTCATCAATTACTTCTTTTGTAACTGGATTAATTGTCTTGATTGAAGCGTTCGAGACGGAAAAAGCAACTAGTTCTCCCAAGTTTGAATGAAAACTTGATGAATTCTCTTTTGCCTTGATAGTTTGATCAAAAAACAGGATCAAATAAAAAACCACTGGTACTACATAATGTAGACTGAAGGAAATGTTTTGAAAGTAAGTAGACAAGAAAATACTATAATATAGCTATTTTAAGTTGCCAAAGAAAAAGGAAGGAGCGGAAATCCGCCCCTTCCAAATCTTTTGATAAAAATACAGTTTACAGATCAGATGTTCGGGTTGCTTCAGTTTCAACAAGTGCACGAATTTCTTGTTTAATTTCTTTGGTTTGAATTTTAATTGCTTCGTGCTTTTCTTTATTACCCTCTTTAAATGCTGAGATTAAAGTTTCTTTATCTTCCTTAGATGCATCTTTAAGTTGCTCGTGCAATGCTTTGCGGGCTGTGTGTAATGCCTCCTGTTTTTCTTTAAGGGCTTCCACTTTGACTTTAAGTTCAGCTGTTAGTTCAGGGCGTTCTGGTTTGGCAGGTCGAGAGGCTTCCATACTTTCACGAATTCCTTCATGAGCTTCTTTAATTGCTTCGAATTTATCTTTATTATCGGCTTTAAAAGCTTCAATTGCATTTCGCATATCTTCTTTGGATGCTTCTTTGCCTAGTTCAGAAAGTTTTACCTTCATTGCATTGTGTAATGTATCTTGTTGAGCCTTAATATCAGCTAAGCTTTCTTTAACCGCGTCGCTAAGTTCTGGTTTCTGCGGGCGTTGTGGACGTTTAAAGTCACCCTTTTTTTGCATTTCCTCCCTTAAAGAGCTTAACTTTTTTTGGGCATCCTCCCTCGAGATTTTACCCTCTTTAACCGCAGTCATTACTTCCGATTCAGCTTTTCGAGGATCAAATTTTTCTCGATCTGAAAGGATCTCAGGGCGGACATTTGCATCATTTTTGCCAGCTAATTCTTCTTTTACAGGTCGCTGTGGTTTTGGTTTGAATTGGGCAAAAGTCGCACTACTTCCAAGTGCGGTGATAATTAATAGTGTAATTATTTTTTTCATATATTTTGATTTGTTTGGATTTAAAACTAACTACTAATAACATTTATAATGCCAATCATTTCAAATTTCGTAAGTTTATGATTTACAGAATCTTATTTGATTATTTTATTTTTTTGGAATATCAAATAAAATTAGTTTTGTGAATATTTCCAATTATGAAAGTTTACTTTGGAAATATTCCCAATAGTGAAAATTAATCTTTCTTTTCTTTTCGGTAGCGAATGTAATCTCGTGGAACTCCGAGTAAACGAGCGGCCTCAGAAATGTTTCCTTGTGCTTGTTCGATTGCAAATTCGATCAAGCGTAGAATTTCTTTTTCTAGATCAAATCCCTCCTTGGGAAAAGAGAAGGAGGGATTAAGCCAATCATTTGGAATAGCTCCTGGAATTGAGCTAGAGTAATTAGAGTGATTGGCTGAGAGCTCAAGTTCCTGTCCTTTTTCACTCATTATAAGACTTCTCTCAAGTTCGTGAATAAGTTCGCGCGTATTTCCTGGCCAAGAATGAGTAAGCAAATAGGACTCACTCTTTTTTGAAAGCATGGGAACAGGTAATTTGTATTTTTTACATAGCCCTTTGAGAAAATATTTGGATAGATTTATTATACTCTTACCTCTTTCAAAAAGTGGCGGAATACTGATTCGAAGAAGATCGAGTCGATGGAAAAGATCTTGCCGAAAAGTTTTATCTTCGATCATTTTTCGCAGATCTTGATTTGCGGCGGCGATAATTCGAACATCCACATTAATTTCTTTAGCCCCTCCCAATCTTCTGATGATTCCGTTTTCGATGGCAAGGAGAACTTTTGCTTGAGCGGGGAGTGAAAGGTTGGCTATCTCGTCGAGGAAGAGCGTTCCCTTATCCGCTGCTTCGAAAAGGCCAATACGAGCATTTTTTGCATCGGTAAAAGCACCTTTTTCGTGACCGAATAGTTCGGATTCAACCAGGTTTTCGGGAATGGCCGAACAATTTACTTCAACAAAATGACTTTCTGATCTTGGACCATTTGTATGAATCCAACGAGCATAAGTTGACTTTCCCGATCCTGTTGGACCATCAATTAATAGGGGAGGGAGGTTGGAGGATAATCTTTGGTCAGCTTCTAATATTCTATTGAGTAGATTTAAATCTTCAGCAAGTTCACCTTCAAAGAATAGACTCTCTGTTTTTCTTCTTTCTTTATCCAACACATGTTGCCGAATTCGTACATTTTTTCGACGGTGGTCAGCGTGAGAGAATATAAGAGGTAGTTCTTCTAAATCAAAAGGTTTGGTTAAATAATCTGCGACCCCAAGTTGGATAGCTTCTACGGCAGAGCGAATACCTCCCTCTCCGGTCATTAAGACAGTGGAGGTATTTTCTGGGATCAATCCTTTACGAAAAAGTTCAAGGCTATCCCCATCGCGAAGGTTTAAATCAAATAGAGCAATATCGTAAGATAATTGCTCGAATGCATTTCTTGCTTCTTCTAAGCTTTGGCAGTGGGTAACTTCTGCTCCATTCTTTTCTAGAAAAGATGAAACTCTTTTCGCAAGGAGTAGATCATCCTCAAGGAGTAGGATTTCCTTATTCTTGAAAAATTCAGATGGTTGTTCGGAGTAATTCATCTTTTAGTAGATTCAATCTAAGAGTCCTCATTAAAAAGAAAAAACTTTGCAAACCATTTTTCAATCTTCAATATGTAATTATGGTGAAAATGTGTTTATTATGGATATTTAATATGGGGGTGGTTTCCTTTCTCAATGCAGAAGTTTCCAACCTTAAGAAATCTCCCAAGTGGACCAAGCTAGATTCATTTCAAGGTACATTTACAAAAAAGGAATTTGAAAAATCGTTACACCAAATTTATTGCCCCCGAACATCTTGGTATAAAGATTGGATTAAATTTAAAAAAAAATCGGTTTTAATCCGAAAGAAAAGCAAAGCGGATAATTGGTACAAACTTTCTTTCATGGAGGAAAATCAAACTAGTCCTGATATTCCTCATTCAGTTTTGGTAGATAACAATAATTCTCTCAATGGGATCCGAATCGCATTAGATCCAGGGCACATTGGTGGAAAGTATTCTAAAATGGAAGGGCGCCATTTTTCATTGGATGGCAATCTACCCGTTAAGGAGGGGGAACTGGCTTTATTAGTGGCAAAAAAGCTGAAAGAAAAGCTTAGTAGTTTAGGTGCAGAAGTTGTTTTACTTAGGGATCAAAATGAACCTGTTACCATACTTAGACCCCATGACTTTGAAAAAGAAGCTGAAGATTGGCTGAATCAAAAGGAATCTCTGCTTGAAAAAAAGTACAATACTCAAGAAAGAGAAAAGTTAATTAGAAAAAGGAAAGAAGTTCTCTTTTATCGTATCTCTGAGATCCATGCTCGGGCAAAATTAATCAATGAGGTTATAAAGCCAAAATTAGTAATTTGTTTGCATTTAAATGCCGCACCCTGGTCCGACCCCGAAAAATTTGAGTTGGTAGAGAGGAATGATTTCCATGTTTTAGTAAATGGGTGTTTTATGGGAGGTGAATTATCTGATGACCATCAGAGATTTGACATGATTTTTCGCTTGGTAAATCGGTGGGATCAACCAGAAAAAAAAATTGCTGAAAGTATATCCCGAGCCTTCTCCCAAAAGACCCGATTACCCGTTTTTAACTATAAAGGACCCAATGCATTGAAAATTGGAAATGTCCCAGGTGTCTGGGCCCGTAATCTTCTAGCTAATCGAAGTTATTATTGCCCCGTAATTTTCTTGGAACCTTACGTGGCTAATTCCCAGGATTCATATCAGCGAATTATCTTGGGGAATTACAACGGTAAGCAAGAAGTGAATGGGGAATCGAAAGTCAGCTTGGTCGAAGAATATGCAGATAGTGTATTCGAAGGTATAAAGAATAGTTTTCTTGGGTCAAAAATCAGTTCGGATTGAGGCTTATTTATCCAAGCAATCAAGTACCATTTTTTTCATAATTGAAAGTTGGCTTTCTACCAATTCTTTCGGCCCGGTCATTTTAATAAAGATCGAACCATTTTTCCCTTCAATAATTGCCGCTAAAAGAGCAAAGTTTTCTTTGGCCTTTTTCGGTCCAAATGCACGACCGCTTAGGAATGTGCCATGCGCTTGGGCGTAGGTTACTGGAGTATCTCCAATTGTAGTGTTTTTAACACTTCTTCCTTTTGCTTCTTCAAACTGGGACATCCAACGGTCTACATTTGCTTTTACTCCTCCAGCACCCCCGCTTCCGAAGTAAAAGAAAGCGACTTCTGCATCAATTCCTTCACCACCGCTGACTTTAAACTGAGCTTTACGCATATTTGATGTGGGCGGGGAGGATACCCAATTAGTAGGAGAGGAGAAGGTATAACCAGCGACTTCAAATGTCTCAGCGTAAAGGGAACCAAAAAGTGGTAGTAAGGAAAAAAGAGTTAGTTTATTTAATAATTTCATGGTTGTTGAGATAGGTTCAATTTTAATTAATAATTATATTTAAAGTGATTTGGAAGGTAAGCAAAAAAGTTTAGAATAGGTTCGAAAAAAAAGAGAACTATTTCCAACTGCGGGAGTATTATGAGTCAATTCATTTAATTGCGAATTACCAAGAATAGTCATCTTTTCTTCGTTTATTTGAAGTGTTGTTACCACTCCTTCTGTAGAAACTATAAAAATTATACCTTTAATAATAATGGGAGAGGCAAAGTAATTTCCTTCAACTCTTTCTTTCCACAATATTTTACCGGTTTCTCTTTTTACACAAGATACAATTCCGCCATCGGTTAGCAAAAAGATAAAACTACCAACGGGCAAGGGAGTAGGAACATAGGGAACATTTCGAGATAGGGTGTAAGTGGCAGGAACCTTCAAAGTCGGTCCTGCGGGTGGATGTACCGCAATCAAACGACTGCCTCGACCGCCAGACCCGCAAGTCGCAAGAAAGAAATCTCCGCTTTGAACAGGCGAAGATACGCTTCTTTTATCGAGGGAATCTAATCCAGTTTCCCAAAGAACTTTTCCACTTTCAATATCTATTGAGTAACATCCATGCGACATCGAATTACTGATGAGTTGGGGACTTCCATTTTGTGGAGAATATACACAGGGGGTAGAGGCAGATGGTTTAGATCCAATACGATTAGTTCTCCAAATGGTTTCACCTGTTTTTCGATCGAGAGCCAATATGGCAGAATCACCCTCATGATCGTGAGTAATAAAAACTTTTTCCTGATAAAGAATTGGAGAAAATCCGCTTCCGTGCTGTGTCAGGTATTCCCCGAAATTCCTACGCCATTTTAATACTCCGTTATGATCAAAGCAGAGTAAGTCATTTGTTTTTTTGGTGGTCCATGAAACGATTAAAAGGTCCTTATCCACGCAAGGTGTGGAGGATGCGAAACTATTAAATTTATGATGACGGTAATGAACCGATTGAATCTTTTTTTGCCAGAGTACTTTTCCATTTTTAGAATTAATGCACAGAATATACTGGTCACCATTTTTTTCGTCGGCACAGGTAGTAAAGACTTTGTTTTCCCAAATAACTGGGGAGGAGTGTCCGACTCCAGGAAGTTCAAGTGACCAAAGATATGCATTCTTTTCCCATTGATTAGGGAAAATAAGACTCATCGCTTTGCCCGTACCGTTTGGGCCGCGGAAGCGAGTCCAGTTTGAAGGAAAAAGCGAAGTCTTAAAAAGGACAGTAAAAAGAAAGAAAAGCAGAAATCGATTAATTCTCATTCAATTTTATTTAAATTAAACCGAACCTATTTTTTTGTTTTTAGCTTTTCAAAAACCATGAAGTGCTGCTGTGGTAAAAAATCGAGTGTTTTTTTCCAGACAAAACCAACTTCCGCAATTTCTTTTTTAGACTGCTCCTCAGACATTTTATGAAGTAATTTGATTGGGACGCCAGGGTCTTCCTGTCGGTATTCAATTAGAATAAGTCGACCTTTTTCTTTCAATGCAGTAAAAATAGAAGATGCCATTTCTCGTGGGTATGAAAATTCGTGATAGGCATCGACTATTAGTGCACAATCAATAGAATTGGGAGGGAGGGTAGTACTTTTAATTGTACTTTGTACAGTCAGCAAATTGTCAAAGGTACCCTTTGCTTTCTTGGCTCTAATTATACCTAACATTTGTGGCGATATATCAACCGCATATACTTTTCCTTTAGGCACTAGGGGAGAAATACGTAAGGAAAAATAACCGGAACCGGCTCCGATATCAGCAACATGATCCGTTTTAGAAAGTTTCATGTTTTTAATCAGTAAATCCGTCCGTTCTTCTTGCTCTCTTTTGGGGCGCTCTAGCCAACCAGCACCGAGGTGCCCCATGACTTGCGAGATTTCTCGACCCATGTAATATTTACCCGTTCCGTCCTTGGTTCGTTCACCTTTTTGATAGAAATCCAATTTTCCTTTCGTTTTGTCCTTTTCTTCAGACCACGAAGTTAAAGCATAAAGAAAGAAGGCTACAGGAAGGAGGTGAAGTATTTTAATAGGAATGGCTTTAAACATATCAGTATTTTGGTATTCTTTTTGCGATGATTGCAAATCAATATTGTACTACTCACAAAATCTCGTTATTTAGGGTCTTATCAAATGAAAGTGATTAGAGCAAAAAGTGCTGGGTTTTGTTGGGGTGTTGAACGGGCAATTCAGGTTGCCCGTGAGGAAGCTCGTGGAGGGCAGAAAACTGTCTACACGGATGGACCTCTTATCCATAATAGTCAAATGATGAGTGCCTTAGGAAAAGAAGATATTCGTGAGGTAGGAGATTATAAAAGTGATTCAAAATTAGATTTGCCTCAAGAAAACGAGAAGGAATCTGTAGTGGTAGTAAGGGCCCATGGGGTTTCTCCAGAAAGGCGAAAATATTTGCAGAACTTGGGGCTTCCCTTTCGAGACGGAACTTGTCCAGATGTAGGCATCATTGCAGGAAAGATTAAGGCTCACGCTGAAAGAGGATATGATGTTGTTATATTCGGAGACCCGCAACATCCCGAAGTTTCTGGATTATTGGGATATGCTAAAGACCGTGGACATGTGATTACAAATGGAGAGGATTTGAATAAATTACCAACTTTTGAGTCTGGAGTGGTTATGGTATCACAATCAACTATGTTTACTCATGAGTTTCAAAATCTTTCCCTTCAACTATCAAAAAAATACCCTGAACTCGTTATATTAGACACGATTTGTGGTGCCACGAAAGAACGACAATCAGATTTAGTTCAACTAGTGAATGACGGATCAGATGTCATTGTGGTAATTGGAGGTAAGCATTCAGCAAATACAAGAAAGCTGGCCAAGCTTGCTTCTAGTTATGATAAACCCACTTTTCATATCGAAACTGCGGAAGATATTGAAAAGGAGAGTTTTAAAGAATTTAAATGTGTGGGAGTTACTGCAGGTGCATCGACTCCAGAATTTATAATTCGTTCAGTATGTGAAAAATTGGAAACTTTTTAATCCTTACCTTTATGCCAACAGAAATATCTAATGTTCTCGCCGAGCGATATGCCTCGAATCCAATGAAAAACCTCTGGTCTGCAACCGGAAAAATAATCCTAGAACGAGAGTTTTGGATTGCTGTTATGAAAGCTCAGGATGAACTCGGTTTGGAAATTGGAAAAGAGGCAATTGCCGCTTCAATTGCAGCAAAAGCTCTGGTTGATTTAGAGTCAATTCAAGCTCGAGAACAAGTGACTAAGCATGATGTGAAAGCTCGTTTAGAAGAGTTTGCTGAAAAAGCAGGGCATCAACATGCTCATAAAGGCATGACTAGTCGTGACCTTACTGAAAATGTGGAGCAGCTTCAAATTCATCGCTCCCTCAGTTTAATATTGGACAAGGGAGTTGCGGCACTCTTAGCATTATCTCGAAAAGCTGATGAATATAAAGAGATACCTCTAACTGCCCGTTCTCACAATGTTCCAGCGCAGGTGACCACTCTTGGTAAGAGAATGGCAAACTGGGGTGAGGAATTGGAGCGCGTATTAGAAGCACTTTCTAGTTTATGCATCACTTATCCCTATCGAGGATTGAAGGGGGCAGTGGGAACCCGGTTGGATCAAGTTACTTTGCTCGGAGATACAGAAAAGGCGGAGCAACTTGACCGTAAAGTAATGGAGCACCTCGGGGCTACTGCAAACTGGCAAAATGTGGGTCAAGTCTATCCACGCAGTCTCGATTTTGAAGTAATTTCGATACTTGTTCGTATGGCAGCAGCACCATCGAGCTTTGCAAAGACTCTTCGAATTATGGCTGGGCATGAACTTCTTGGGGAAGGATTTGCAAAAGGGCAGACTGGTTCTTCGGCGATGCCACATAAAATGAATAGCCGAAGTTGTGAGCGTATTAATGGATTTCATGCAATATTGAATGGTCACCTTACAATGGTATCAAATCTTTCGGGCGATCAATGGAATGAGGGAGATGTTTCCTGCTCGGTTGTGAGAAGAGTAGCACTCCCTGACGCTTTTTTTGCAATTGATGGTTTACTGGACACTTTCTTGACTGTTCTTGATCAAATGGAAGTATTTCCTGCTATGATCAAAGCGGAAGCTAACCATTATTTACCCTTTTTACTTTCCACCACCTTCATGATGGAAGCCGTCAAGGCTGGAGCAGGGCGTGAGGATGCTCATGCAGCGATCAAAGAGCATGCAGTAGCCACGGTAAAAGATCTTCGGACTGCGAAAATTACAGAGAATGACCTGGCAACGCGTTTGGCCAAAGACAAAAGAGTTGGTCTTAGCGCAACCATGATCAATTCTTTGATAAAGGAGGGTCAAAAGCGAATCGGAGCGGCTTACTCTCAGGTTGATTATTTTGTTGGGCGAGCCGATTCTTGGGGGAAACGTTATCCAACAGCGCAAAGCTATACTCCGCCGCCGATCCTCTGAGTTTTTTCATTTTTATAAGTTTCATTACTAAGATTTCATATTTTACGATTGCCATTTTGATCGTTCATCTGTGGGATAAAGGCTTTTTTCGTTATTTGACTCTTTAATAATTATGGCAGATGAATTAGTTGGAAATTGTTTGGTCGCTCAGTCTGGGGGACCAACCGCCGTTATAAATGCAAGTGTTGCTGGAGTAGTGACAGAGGCCCTTAATAATCCATGTATTGAAGAAATATATGGTGGAATGAATGGTGTGCTTGGGATACTTAAGGAAGATTTAATTGATCTGGCTGAAGAATCCCAACAAAACATTCGTGGCTTACGCTATACCCCTGCTTCTGCCTTGGGAACCTGCCGTTTTAAATTAAAAACGGACTCGGATTACGAGCGTGTTCTTGAAGTGTTTGAAGCGCACAATATTAGATATTTCTTCTACGCTGGAGGTAATGATTCCCAAGATACGGCTGATAAGATTTCTAAACTTGCCCAAGAAAAAAATTACGAACTCCGAGTAATTGGGGTACCCAAGACAATTGATAACGATTTGGTCACTACCGACCATTGCCCAGGTTATGGTAGCGTGGTTAAATATCTTTGCACAGTAATCCGTGAGACTGCACTAGATCATGAAGCGATGGGGCAACACGATCTTGTTTCAATTGTTGAAGTAATGGGAAGAAATGCGGGTTGGATTGCCGCGGGGGCAACTCTTGCAAAAAGGAAAGAAAATCCAGATGATGCTCCTCATCTTATTTATCTTCCTGAATTACCTTTTTCCAAAGAACAATTTATTGATGATGTTCAACGTGTGTTAAAAAGGAACAAATACTGTCTTGTAGTGGTTGGAGAAGGTTTGCGTGATCATGATGGAAATTATGTAGCCAACAGCACGAATGCACAAGATGCGTTTGGTCATCAGCAACTTGGAGGTATTGGTGATTTTTTAGCTGGTCTAGTAGAAGAGAATCTTGCTGTAAAAGCTCGTTCTTCTAAATTGGGAACAGGCCAGCGTGCTGCGTCACATTGTTCATCTCAGGCAGACAACGACGAGGCGTTTATGGCTGGACAAGCAGCAGTCAAGGCTGCAGTAGCAGGAGAAACAGACAAAATGGTAATTCTTGTTCGAGCTGAAGGTGAAAACTATGTTTGTGAAACGAGTCTTGCTCCCCTTTCTGAAATTGCAAACGGGGTGAAGGAAATTCCTGCTGATTGGATTTCTGAAGATCGAGTCAGCATGACTGCTAAATTTATTAAATACTGCCAGCCTTTGATACAGGGTGAGGTTGAAGTCCCTTATGAAAATGGCGTTCCTTTATTTGTCCGGTTGTCCAAGAAACGGATTCGTAAGGTTCTTGATTCGCACTCTTTTGAATAGTATTTGTTGTTTTGCTCAGTAAATCATCTACTTCATTATTTGTAGGGCAACTTTTAAGGTTTGGATGATTTCATCTGGTTCTTCCAACCCCACTGAAAGTCTACATAGGGAGGGAGAAATACCTGCCTTTTGAAGCTTTTCCAATCCTTCTTTGGATTGGATTAGATTATAATGTGCTAAGTAAACATAGGGACAACAAAGGCTAAACTCAGTTCCAAAACTTGGACTTTTAAGCATTTGAAGTTTATTGTAGAAGCTTTCAAAATCACCTTTCACTTCAAAACTTACCACACAACCAGGTTTTCCGTCTCCAGCCATTTTTTTGTAAAATTCTCCAGTATCTTTCTGGTATGCCCAAAAAACTTTTTTAATACCGGCATGTGATTCTAAAAACTCGACCACTTGAATTAGTGTTTTATTGGTCTTTTCAACAAACTTCGGATAGAAAGGAAGTTGTTCGCAAAGTCGTAGAAGGTCTCTTTCGAAAGGTGGGGAGATAATTTTCTTAGTCGATTCAAATAATTCAGCTCCAAGTTTTGAGTGATCAGGGAATACTAAACTCCCAATCATCAGATCTCCTTGCCAGCTTGCGTACTTGGTTAAACTATTCACAAGTACATCGCTTAGGTAGGCAACTTTTGCATTCTTGGGCGATGCCATAGTTGGATCAACAATAAGTATTGAATTCGTTCGGTCGCATAATTCCCTAACTTTTTCTAAGTCACAGGATTGTAAAAGTGGATTGGTTGGAAACTCAGTTACTATTCCTGCAATTTGTTCGCCGTAGCGAGTAAAGATTTCTTTCAAATGATCTAAATTTTTTAAATCATTTAATGAAATAATTTCATGTTCTTCTCCAGATACTAGCTCCATGGTTTCGATCGTATCTAAATATAACCATCCTAATCGAATCCATATACTTTTTCCTTTTTTAAGAGAGAACTGGAAAGCTGTTTGAAAAAGTGAATAAAATGCATTCGCTCCAGAAGAAGAAATTAAAATTTTATCTTCAGAAACTCCCGTTCCATGAACTTGTGCAATAATTCTACGTGCAAATTGGCTAGGATTTTTATTGTCTGAAATACTTTCTCGATTCGTAATAGCTCCCTGTTGAAACAAGATCTCTTCTGCTTGCCGAGAAGATAATAAACCTCCTGTATGCTGAACGAAAGAACTTATCTTTGCTGCCTCTTTACTCCCTTTAGCCAACTGCAAACAAGTATAATACTCTCGTTCATATATTTGATATTTTTTAATAGAGAGTTGTTTGCGTCCCTCAAGGCAATGTTTCGAATTGGTAAAAAGAAAACTCTGCTTTCCAGTTATTCCTATCGCCTTTTCTTCCAGTTGAATGAGATCGTAAATAAAAGGATGTTGGACAAATCTAGGATAACCTGAACGAATTAATGTCATGGTTTGTGGGTCTTTCTTCTCATAGCCCACTAAGTCATTAATCGTTGGTAGGCTAACACACACAGCATGTTCACTAGAAGGGACAGGTCGGCCTAGTACAAACTCACCTAAGCCGCTTTCACTACTCACGTAACGACTTCGTTTTCTATGATTTGTTCAAACGTTTGACGTTTTCGAATTAAGGAAAGTGAACCATCTGATTTTTTTATCACTTCCGCGGCTTCCGGAAAAGAATTATAATTTTTAGCAGACATTGAGGAGCAATAGGCTCCCACACTTTCAATGATACATGAATCACCAATTTCGCCTCTTGGTAACATGCGAGGTGCAAGGGATTCAGGTTCGTTCGGAGCGGGCGTGAGTAGATCGCCAGATTCACAACAATGCCCAACTACTACTTGTTCAATATCCTCCCTTAACTTAACCTGTCCATTTTCCGGTAGAATCGCAATTGGATGCTGAGCTCCGTACAAACTTGGACGAAGGATTTCTGTCATTCCCGCGTCCAATTTTAAAAATCGATAACCTTCGGACCCTGTTGAGGTAACATCTTGAACCTTGGTTACTAGGCTACATGCATGGGCCAAGAGAAAAGTACCGGGTTCGATTTCAAGTTTTAATTTTCTTCCAGTTTCTTCGGCAAAATCTTCAAACAACTTTTGCACAGGTAACCCAATCTCCTGAAGATCAGTTGCCTGTTCGTCTGGCATTCTAGCAACCTTGTAACCACCGCCTAAATTTAATGATTTTACATGGGGAAACTGACGAACAATGTCTAAGCTCATCCCTGCCACTTTTTGCCAGACTTCAGGATCGGAGCCAGATCCGATGTGAGTATGGATTCGGTCGACTTTTAAACTATAATCTTTGCAAAGTTCTTTGGCTTGTTCTAAGTCATCCTTCCAAATTCCAAAGCTACTTGAGGGGCCACCTACATTGGTCCTATTAGTTCCTCCAGATCCCATTCCAGGATTAAAACGAAGTCCTACGGATTCACCTTTTCCCCAAAGACCAAATTTATGAATCTGGTTTAATGAGCAAAGATTAACTCGAACACCATCCTTTACCCAATAACGAAAGTTTTCTGGGAATTCCTGAGTGCTCATTGAAATTGATTCTGTTCCATAACCCGCTCGAACAGCACGTTCTACTTCAAACTCGGAACTCGCATCAATTCCCAATCCCTCGCTATTGAAGATTCGTAAAATGGTTCCAGTTGGAGCCGATTTCATTGCGTAGCGAGGATATAGCCCAAATGCATTGGGAAAGTTTTGCACTGCCTTTGCATTCGTTCGCAAAGTATTTTCGTCATAGACAAAAGTTGGGGTGCCAAAGTCGATACGAATTTGATCAATATTTTCTGGTGTAAGAAATCGAAGAGGTTCCATTTAGTTATAAGATTTAAACATTATTTATAAATTATAGTTGCAACAGAGGCAAGCAATCGAGGTACAAATTAAACTATTTTGTGAGAACTCGAAAAATTAATTCTAATGAGTCAGTCTGAATCGATTTTCTGGAAATTTCATTTGGAAAATATTCTTCCCATGAGGGAAGATAGACATCACCTGTAAACTCAGCTTGAATTTCAGTAAGGTATAAATGATCTGCAAGACTAAGTGCTTCCTTATAAATTTCTCTTCCTCCACAAATCCAGATGGTTTGATTGAGTGTACTGGCCATGGCTAAAGATTCGGATAGAGAATGAGCTTTTTGAGCGTAGGGGAATTCAATTTGAGGATTTTGGCTCAATGCAATTACGGACCGTTCTTTTGCATGGTCTTCAAATTCTTTGTAACAATGCCTTCCCATGATAAGTGTTCCCCCACTTGTAGTCTCTAGGAAGTAATCCCAGTCTTCTTTTATGTTCCAAGGCAACTTGCCATTTTTCCCGATCAGTTTATTAAGATCGCAGGCTACAATAATATTAATCATTTTGTAAACTCATGTGTAGGGCTAAAATAAAAAATTGGTGGGTTTTCATGGATTTATTTTCTTGATATGATATGCAAAGGGTCTGACTGACAAATGCAAACGAATATAAGTAATTTTGGAGAACGAATCTCTTTACCAGACTCTTGGCAAAGAAAAGCCCTTGGCTATTTACGTGACGGCAAGGACGTGGTGCTCCATGCACCAACAGGGGCAGGTAAAACCTATGTTTTTGAACAATTAATTGAGTCGGGATGGAAGGGGAAAGCAGTTTATACTGTTCCAACCCGTGCACTCGCCAATGATAAATTTAGGGAATGGAAAAAGCGGGGTTGGGAAGTTGGTCTATCGACGGGTGATTTACGCTATCGTACCAATGCCCGAGTGGTTGTTGCCACCTTGGAGACACAGAGAAGTCGAATGTTGCGTGGCGAAGGACCAGATTTATTTGTGGTGGATGAGTATCAATTATTAGGAGACCAGCAAAGAGGTCCTGGTTATGAGATTACTCTAGGTATGGCTCCGCCACATGTACGCCTTTTGTTAATGAGTGGAAGCGTGGCCAATCCAGCTGAAGTTGTGGACTGGTTGACCAGTCATGGTCGTACGGTCGAGTTAGTTGCGGAATTCGTTAGGCCAGTTCCTCTTGAAGAGGTTTTTGCTGAAGCTCTCTTAAAGCGCCCTTTTAAAGGAAGGAAAATCCGTGGTCATTGGCCTAAGCTAGTTGCAGGTGCTCTAAGTGCAGGAATGGGTCCTCTTCTGCTGTTTGCTCCTCGTCGAAAATCAGCTGAAGAACTAGCCAGGCAATTAGCTGCGGAGCTTCCTGAGACGGATGCCTTGGAATTAACTAGTGAACAGAAAAAGATAGTCGGGAAAGAATTGAGTGGATTACTTAGAAGAAGAATTGCCTATCATCACAGTGGACTAGAATATCAATCTCGTGCCGGTGTGGTTGAACCTCTTGCTAAAACGGGACAACTTCAAGTGGTGATTGCAACCACTGGACTTGGGGCAGGAGTTAACTTTTCAATGCGCACAGTATTGGTAACCGATCGGGAGTATCGGGTGGATGATGGTCTTCACCTGCTGCGACCGGATGAGTTATTACAGATGTTTGGACGAGCGGGTAGGAGGGGACTCGATGATCGAGGCTTCGTCATTGTAACTCCTAAGCAAGCTCGTTTAGGAGATGGACGACCCCGTAAATTAAAGCGTTCACAAACCCTAGACTGGCCCGCAATTTTACGCGTGATGAACTATGCATTTGAACGGGGCGAAGATCATTTAGAAGCGGCTCGAAAAATAGCTTTTCGATTATTTTCAGAAGAGAATGTTCGATTGGGTTTACGCGATTCGATTAACAAAATTTCAATGCAATTGGATCAGGTTTCCGAAAAAAAAAGTCAAATTGAAGAAGATCCCGATCGTAATCAGGTGATTGAAATGAGAAATTTTTCGGGTTTATGGGAGAGAAGAGGAGGGCAGTGCCAAGCTCCTTTAGGTGAGGCTTTTGTTCTGAACAAGGGAGAATGGGTCAAGGCACTCACTTTACCAGATACCTTGGGGAAAGTTAAAATGGGAAATCCGTGTCGTTTTGGTACGAAAAAAGATCCGATTTATGGGAGAGAAGTACCCCTAGCAGTTTATGAAACTGAATCGATGGGAAAACGGGTGACTTTGACCAAGTCTTTTCGAAAAAAGCTGAGGGAGACGATTGCGGAAAAATTTCCTCAGTTTAAGAAAAAGTTTCTTCGAAAAACTTGGATGAGAAAAGGAATTGAGAATGTTTTCAGGGAATTTTTTCCATCATTAACAATGGGTGGGCAGCTTGAAGAATTGGTTGATCGTGGTGGGGTATTACGGGCTCGATTACGTTATGATACAGCAACGGTGCTTGGTTGGAAGGATGTCCGCGGTAAAATTTTACTTAATCCACCTTTGCGAAAAACGACTCGTGTTTTTGATTCGCCTTTCAAGGAAAAGCAAAATGCAGAGGACTGGGAAAGTTTGAGTACTCTTTCCCCGGCTGAAGTTTGGGCAAAACTTGGTCTAGTTGACTCGAAGGGTATTCCTACCCTTCGCGGGAAAATTTTTAGTTTCTTTTCCCGAGGAGAAGGACTTGCAGTCGCAGTGGCCCTTGAGGATCTAAGCTATCCAGTTGAAGAAATGGTTCATGACCTTGCTAATTTACGGGCAGGGCATCGTTTCCAAGGGTATGCAAATACAGAGTCCCGACTTGCTCTCATTTGTAGGGAAGCCTTTGGTTTTACAAATTGTCCCGGTTATTTAAAGAATGGACTGCCCTGTGAATATGGAGAAGGTGCGACTGAAGCGTTGCAAAACCGAAAAGAAATTTTATCGGACAAAGACCAATTCGATGAAGATCTTAGCGTTGGAGATATGGAGCGAGTTTCTATTGAATGGAGAAGTCTCCTTTCTTTAATTGTACAGGCTCCGAAACTTGATTTTGAGCGTTGGCAATCTTTACAAGATGCAGCTCGGTTATTGGTGGGTGAAAATGTGGAAATTGAAGAATTACCTATCTTACCTGAACTCCCTGTTCGACAAAGAGAACGATTCCAAAATTCTTATGTAATTCACTATGATTAGGGTGAATTGAATTTTCCAAGTTCATAGCAAACAATTTTATTTTCCTGACGAATCAGTAATTTTGTACCAGCCAGACTGGGGGAGGTACATTGCAACGCGTTCACTTTAATTTTTTGTATATCTTCGAAATTTTTTGGGTCCGAATCGATCATTTTTAAAAAGTTACCTTTTATTTCATAGGCAAGAATTTTTCCATCCGCTAAAATTGGTGATGAAATATCGTGTTTTGCAATTACTTTACGAACTACTTTTCCAGATTTTAGGTTTACGCACATTCTCATTCCAGCTCCAATTAGATAGCCATATCCATTGTATAGAATTGGGCTTGAGTCAGTTCTTCTTGTTAGTTTTGGAATCCTCCATAATTCGGAGATTTTTTCTTCCTTGTATTGATAAGCAATTAATCCGACTTCTTCTTTTTTGCCATGTACAAGCATGATCTCTTTTTCGCAAACTGGGGTCGAACTACCTCCGCCGGGGCCTTCCCATTTAGTGGATCCATCGGTCGGATTAACTGCCACAATATTTTTGCTTGAATTACAAATGATAAGATCTTCATTTTTGTTTGTCCAAATTACGGGGGAAGCGGCTTTGCCATTTACGGTGTTATTCTCCCAAAGTAATTTTCCGTCATTCTGATCATAAGACCGTAAGTTTCCGGCTAGTACGACTACACTTTTTTGATAAGCCAGAATAGAACTGGCAATTTCCTTTGTGGGTAATGCCTGATCCCAAATAGGTGAACCCGATTTAGAATCGATGCAGTAGATTCGTTCACTCCCAATCGCAAAGATCTTCCCATTAACTAGGCAGGGGGTCGAGGAAGATTTTCTTCCAGTGGGAACTGAGTCGAGTGCTGTCCTCCAAAGTATTGTTCCTGAATTCAAATCCAAGGCCAGTACGACATCTTCGGCTACCTGTTTAGTAGGAGGGACCGCCTGAGAAATTTTATCCTGAATTTCCTGATTGAAATTTTGTTTACTTAACCACTGATCCAGGGCTTCTTGATTAGGAAAAACTTTATTTTTTACTTCGAATAATTCATCGATGACTTGTGCAGGTATTGCGAGTTTTCCTTTCTTAAATCTGGAAGCCAAATAATCTCCCTGACTTAACCTTTGCTTGAAGTCCAAGTTTTCATGAATCCATTTTTCAATCCAATCATCTAGTTTTGATCCCCGTAACCTCGGACTCAAAGAAAGCCTTTCATTTTCAACTTTTTCAACTAATTCAGGGGGGAGGTTTATTTTACGAGCGCCGATCTTTCGGAGTACGAGGTCTGAAATAGTCCGAGTCTGGGTGGCTACATCTTTATGCCAAACCAAAGAAAGGTAGGCATTTTTATAATCGCAGATAATACTGCTAAAACCTCCATAGTCGCTACTAGGGATTGGATCACTCTCCCAGAGCAAAGGCGGCCTTCCTCCATTCCACTGAGTCAAAAGTTTGATATCCCCACTTGCGATTCCATTTCTTTCTGACCCTCGCCATTGTGACCAAGTCGCACTCAGGCAATGAATAGAAATTACATGAAACAGGATACAATTGAAGAAAAGTTGGATCATGCTTTTTTCTTAATCATTAATCAGTATTCTAGGGCAAGAAAATAGCGAGGGAGTCTGGTTTATTTGTTAGCGATGCTAACTTTTCCTTTTTCAATTACCTTTATAATTTCTTCTATGTCATACACGCAACCACCCCAGGTTCCTCCGCTTATATTTTGCAGTGCGGCCCATAGTCGTGTGTCTTGAGGAAGCCTTGGATCCGATCGAAGGCTAGTGGGTGTAGTCCTATTTCCTAAAATTACTGCCCCCTCTTCCGGAGTGATTTCCTGACCGGATTCACCAATGAAATTAATCTTCCCTTTCAGTTCCTTTTGATTAATTTCTATTTCAATAAGATCCCCTTCTGTGAGCTTTCCAATAGGTCCGCCCGCTAAGGCCTCTGGTCCGATGTGTCCGATGCACGCTCCAGTACTTACACCTGAAAAACGGGCATCCGTCAATAGAGCAACATGTTTACCCCATGGGAGGTGTTTTAAAGCTAGTGTGATTTGGGCGACTTCTTCCATTCCTGATCCGATTGGTCCTCGTCCACATAGTATGATGACATCCCCCGCTACAATATTCTTTTCAGTTAAGCCCTTGATCGCACGCATTGCCTCTTTCTCAGAATAAAATAATCGTGCTGGACCAGTCATCCGATAAATTCCATCCGAATCAATTACTGTCGGGTCAATCGAAGTACTCTTGACCACCGATCCTTGGGGTGCCAAGTTTCCTGAGGGAAAGCAGATAGTACTTGTTAAGCCTTTTGCGTTTGCTTGTTCGAAATTCATAATCACTTCATTAGCCCGAATCCCATCGAGTTCGAAGAGTTTTTCTTGAAAGCGACTCCGCCGAGTTGATGATTCCCATTGAGATAGATTCTCTCCTAATGTTTGCCCGCTTACTGTTAAAACATTGAGATCGAGTAAATTTTTATCTCTCAAGTTAATCATAATCTCGGGTACTCCTCCTGCTAGAAAAAGTTGAGCAGTTGTATGATTTTTAGGACCATTGGGCAATACATCGACAATTCGGGGCACCAGTTGATTTACTTCATCCCAATCCTCTACTTGTGGCCGTGGTAAGCCCGCATGGTAAGCAATGGCAGTGAGATGTAGGATCAAATTAGTGGACCCCCCACACGCCGCATGCACGACCATGGCATTTCTAAGTGCGGCTTTGGTTAATATTTGTTTATTGGTGACTTGAGATTGGCGTAAATGATGAAGGGCACGTGCGGAGCGAACACCGAGCTCGAGCCAAACATTTTCCCCACTTGGACAAAGGGCAGAATGGGTTAGGGATAAACCAAGTGCCTCACCAACGACTTGAGAGGTGGCCGCTGTTCCCAGAAATTGGCATCCTCCTCCAGGTGAAGCACAGGTATTGCATAAAGTTTTGGAAGCTTCCTCTAAAGATATCTGTCCATGTGCATATCGAATCCCAATCGATTGTGCTTTTCCTGCATCTTCTCCTTCCTTTGCGGATAAAGTGACGCCACCGGGGACGAGAATGGTTGGAAAATCACCAAAGCTAGCCAAAGCCATCATCATTGCAGGCATACTCTTATCACAGGTCGCTACTGCCATAATTCCTTTGGCTGTGGGCAAAGAACGGGCGAGACGCCGTAGAACCATTGACGCATCATTTCGATAGGCCAAACTATCAAACATCGCTGTGGTTCCCTGTGATCGTCCATCGCAAGGGTCACTTACATGGGCGGCAAAGGGGACTGCGCCTAGTTTTTTAAGTTCCTGTGCCGCTTCCCTGGCAAGTAGTCCAATTTCCCAATGACCAGTATGGTAGCCCAGTGCAACTGGTGTGCCATCTTCATTTCGAATGCCCCCATGACTATTTAAAATTAAGTATTGCGGTCCGAGCATATCCTTTGGACTCCAGCCCATACCGGCGTTTTGACTTAAACCAAAAAGGTCTCCGGATGGGGACTCCTTTAAAATACTATCGGAAAGGATCAGACTTCCTTTCGGACCAGATGTATGAGTCCGAACTGAGAAAATTGAATCATTTTCAACTTTTAGAAAATTGGGATTTTTTTGCTTGGGCATGATCGATTACAAATGGCTTAATCAAATCGATTTAATCAATGAAAGGCTCTATAATTAAAAGATTAAAAGCCCGACTTGAGATTTCCTTAAGGCACAAAATAATCCTATCCAGGCAGTATTTAATTTTGAATTAAGCGATAAAATATAGTTTATAGAGTCCAATTAAAACTATGAATTAAGGGCATCAAGTGCCTCTCTGGTTTCATTTAATTTGTCCTGATTCTCGAGAAGCTGGTGCCTCGCTCCCTCTATAATGTGTGGGGGTGCCTTTGAGGTGAAATCGTTGCTAGCTAGCTTGCCTTTGACCGAGTTTACAATTTTTTCTAACTGTTCGAGTTCTTTCTGCAATCTTGCTTTCTCCGCATTAAGATCGATTCCAGTACTCAGGTCGAGATAGACAGAGCCAAAAGGGGTAACCAACGCGGGCATACCTGAAGGTGCTTGTTCAACACGATTGAGTGCCGAAGCTCCAACTGTTACAAGGATTGACTTGGTGTGGCGGACAAGCACTTCTGCTTTTGTATTGTCAGCCAGAAAAGAGAAAGCAACATTTCGATTGTTAGACAAATTGCGATCGGCTTTGAGGGAACGCATCGAAGTAACCAAGTCTCGAACGCTCTGCATTTCATCAAGTACATTAGGGTCTAATTTCAGGCCGCCTGCAGCAAGTTTTTTTAGCAATTCGTCTCCTGTTCCTGGACTCACATTCTGAATGGAGTTCCCATTTGAAAACCCAAGAAGCGTCCATAGTTCTTCCGTAATGAAAGGAGTGACGGGTTGTAATAGTAAAAGTATATGACGAAGGCAAATGTCCTGAATGGCTAAGCAGGTATTCTTGGAAGAACTATCTTGTATGCGGGACTTAGAGGCTTCGATATACCAATCACAAAAATCATTCCAAAAGAATCGATAGATTGTTTGTAGAACTGCATTGAATTCATATTCACCGTAGAGTTTTTCAACTTGATCTAAAGTTTCAACCAAACGAAGCAAAATTGCCTGATCATCTTCGTTTACCAAATCACTTTGAATACGAAGAACAATTAGTTCTACCATCGAGTTATCTTCCAAGTCCGCAGACATCAGACGGAATCGGGAAACATTCCACAGTTTATTACAGAAATTACGCCCCTGTTCAATTCGTTCTTCGGAAAAGCGGATATCTTGTCCCTTTGGTGCAATGCTCATTATTCCGTGTCTCAATCCATCTGCACCATACTTTGCAATTAAATCGAGTGGATCTGGAGAATTCCCCAGAGACTTGGACATTTTCCTTCCCTGATCATCTCTGATAATACCGGTGAAATATACATCTTTAAAAGGAATTCTTTTCGGGATTTCAGAATCGGGAATTGCTTGTTCGGGTTTATAAGAGCGCCCCTTGAACTCGAGCCCTGCCATAATCATCCGAGCCACCCAGAAAAAGATAATGTCAGGCCCAGTGACAAGAGCCGAAGTTGGGTAGAAATAATCGAGTCCTTTTTCCTCCATCGCTTCCTCATCTGGCCATCCAAGAGTGGCTAAGGGCCAAAGCCAAGATGAAGCCCAGGTGTCGAGCACATCCTCATCCTGTTCCCATTTTTCGATATCCGATGGAGGCTTTTCTGAAATATGCCAATTGCTTGGATCGGATCGCATCTTTCCTTTTTTATACCAAACGGGAAGACGGTGCCCCCACCAAAGCTGTCGGCTAATGCACCAATCCTGGATATTATCAAGCCAATGCAGATAGGTCTTTTCCCACCTTTGAGGATAAAATTTGATATGTCCGTCTCTAACCGCTTTTTTGGCTTCCTCGACCCGAGGGTATTTAAGGAACCATTGTTCTGACAAGCGGGGCTCAATCGGTACATCAGCACGTTCAGAAAAACCGACATTATTTTGATGTTTTTCCTCGGCGATTAGATTTCCATCTTCACGAAGTTGGTCCGCTATTACCCTTCTTGCAGCAAAGCGTTCCATGCCTGCGTAGTTTGGTCCCGCCAGTTCATTGAGAGTTCCGTCGGGGTTCAAAATTTCTAACATTGGCAGGTCGTGCCTCTGGGCTATTTCAAAGTCCAGTCGATCATGGGCTGGAGTAATTTTTAATATGCCAGTTCCGAAGTCTTTTTCCACCGCCTTGTCAGCAATAATAGGCATCGCTTGTGGATTGATCGGGCGCATAACATGTTTGCCTTGTAATTTGACCCATTTTGGATCGTCTGGATGAATCGCTAATGCAACATCACCCACAATAGTTTCCGGTCGGGTAGTGGATACCTCAACATACGCTCCAGGAGTCTCTAAAATTTGATAACGGATTTTGTAAAGAATACTTTCCTGAGGTTTCATGATCACTTCCTCATCCGAAAGTGCAGTTAAACTAGCAGGACACCAGTTAACCATTCTTTGTCCGCGATAGACATAGCCTTTTTTATAAAGTTTAACAAAAGCCGAAATTACCGCCTGAGAGTAATCTTCATCTAGGGTGTGAACATTTCTTTCCCAATCGCATGAACAGCCCAATTTTTTAAGTTGTTCCAAGATGATACCTCCATGTTTATCTCGCCAAAGTTTTGCATGATCAATAAAATTATCTCTTCCTAAATCAGTTCTCGACTTCCCTTCATTACGTAGAGCCTGTTCGACTTTGGTCTGGGTGGCAATTCCCGCGTGGTCAGTACCGGGTAGCCAAAGAACAGATTTCCCCTGCTGTCGAGCCCGCCTTGCTAGTATGTCTTGAATCGAGTTATTGAGGACATGTCCCATGGTCAAAACTCCTGTCACATTGGGCGGTGGGATGACAATTGAGTAGGCAGGCTTTTCTGTTTCTACTTTCCCCGAAAAGCATTTTTGTTTAATCCATTTATTATATAATCGATCTTCGACTTCGGAGGGTTGATATGTTTTGTCCATGATCAGGCTAGGGTAATAAAACTTAAAGGGGTAATTCTATGAAAGAGGAGGTAGACTCGTAGTGTAAAAGAATACATACTTGAACGAAAACTCTAACAATTGCGAGCAAAAGGACGAAAATTTAATCTAGAAAGTTGATACAATATTTAATGCTATATTGTTGTTTCCATTCACGGGTGAGAATTAGAGAGTTTTTTAAATGTAGCATCATGAATGAGATTATTTTATCAAAAATTACTTTAATTATTTACTAATTTTATAAGTAGCTTAGATAAATCCCAATTATCGAGCATTCTCAGAAAACCATTGCGTAAATAAAATTTGCAAGTACAGACAATTTTTTGGCCTACCTAAGATTTGATTATTCTATTCTAGTCTATCTATTAAGAATGTATTCCAGACTGGAATAATTTTACGCCTTTTTTCTTAACAAATGGAGTCAAAATGAAACCGGCAACAAAACCACCAAGGTGAGCCGCCACAGCGACTCCACCGGCTGAATTCATCGACTCGGGGAACGCCAGTAATTGCTGCGCAAGCCAAATGCCCAAAACTAAATATGCCGGTAGACGAATGGTGCCCAGTAGAATAATAAACCAATAAAATACCCTTACCCTTGCTCTTGGATAAAGAAGCAGATAACCCGCAATTACTCCTGAGATTGCCCCCGAAGCTCCGACCATGGGAATCTGGGATTCCGGACTGGTTAAGGCCTGTGCAAACGCCGCAAGTAGTCCACAGCAAAGATAAAATAATAAATAATAAAATTTCCCCAAGGCCTCTTCCATATTATCTCCGTAAAGGTATAAAAAGAGCATATTTCCAAGTAGGTGAAAAATTCCACCATGGCTAAACATAGAGGTGAATACGGTACTCCATTCCCATGCAATAGTTTCAATTGATAGATTGGAAAATTGACTGAAGAAAGTGGAAGGGATAAAGCCAAAACTTGAAAAATAAGTCACCTCGTCTTCTGGCCCAAGTGGAAACTGCCATGCAAAAAAGACCCACAAGTTTAATCCGATCAAAAACCAATTAACCCAAGGGAAAGACTGGGTTGGATTGTCATCTTTATAGGGAAAAAGGATCATATGGATTTTCTTAGTCTAACCTTGAATGAATAGCAATATTGATGAACCTACTTGCCCCGCAGACACTAATTTTTAAACTTTATAATAGATGAAGAATGAACCACACGAAAGATTGGCAGTATTTCAGACCGATTTAGGAATAACTCTTTCCTTTGGCTCTAATACTTACTTTATTGAGTCTTCGGATCCATTTCATAACATCGCCCTAAAATCACTCGAAAAAAAAGACTACATTCCATTTTATGTAGAAATTGCAAAACGGGAAGGACTTGGGCCCGAGTTTCGCGATGCCTTATTACAAGAAATTGACGAACTAGCCGAAGATTAGAAATAGGTTCAATTAAAGAGCTCGTTTAATTAATTCTAGACATCAATCACATCATCCCGGGAATTCTTAAAAGAATTTTCTTTTTCTTTCTTGGGGTTAAGTGTCGAAAAGTTTGAGCCAAAACTCCTCCTTAAATTATGTGCAATCGATTTGCGAAATTTAGGCAGCATTAAGGCAAACCCAAATAAATCAGTTAAAATCCCCGGAGTTAACAGAACGATTCCTCCAACCACTATCATCGCCCCTTCAATTAATTCATCGGTGGGCGGTCGGCCATTCTTGAGTTCATTTTGAATCCGGGCTAAGGTTGATAATCCCTGCTGTCTAGCCAAGGATGCACCTAGAATACCAGTAAACACAATTAAACCCAGAGTCGGGGCAAATCCAATCCTAGCCCCCAGTTGTATTAACAAATAGAGCTCGATGATGGGAATAAAGATAAATAAAAATAACAAACGACTAAACATTATAAGTTCCATTCTGCGCAACTGTAACGGATAGACAAGACAGTACGCATATTAATGTTCTAGGCCTCCTTCAGAACGAATCGGGTAGTATTAAACTCCAAGATTTATTCTTAGTGGATCTTCATGAGTGGCACCAAGATCGTTTTCTTTTGTTTATTAATTTCGTAGACCAGACGGTATTGAACATTGATTCGATTATTTATATTGCTATGAATTTGCGGATAGGAAATAAATTAAAAATTTATATAATAAAAATTTACTTACCTTATTTGTATGTGTAGTTAACAATTAAAAGTATTATGGATTCAGGAAAAAAAGTATTATGGATGATATGGTTAGGGTTATTAGCCGTTGTTTTTGTGTATTGGAGTTCGAATCGAATTCTTAATTCAGAAGAATTCCCTGAGGATCCATTGTTTTGGCTTATTCTGATTGCGGAAATAATTTTATCATTTGGAGTACGATTTCTCTTTTTGTCCAAGGAACGAAATCCTGGGCAGATACTGGTATATTTAATAATAGGTCTTGCACTTCCAGAGGGTGGATTATTTCTAATCTTACACTTGTTTCCACTTTTCGGGGAGATTGGGTTATTGGTAACTGTACTCATTTATCTTGCCTATATTCCTCTTTTTATAAAGCAGGATCTAGTAGATGAGACTCCTTCATTGGATTGATTAAGCAAGGAAAGGCCACTTTAAAAATTGCAATCAGTGAACTGTCGGGTTGGTTCCAAGAAAAATATCTTAAAAATATTTTATTTAGAAAAATAATTCCCAAAAACTCGTAAACTGAGTCGGGGGTTAATTTGTAAGTGACGAGTCATGGAAATTGTTTTAGCATAGGGATTTAAATTTTTATTATGTACAAATTAGTTTTACTTCGACATGGCGAGAGCCAATGGAATCTGGAAAATCGTTTCACAGGGTGGCACGATGTGAACCTTACTGAACAGGGTGAACGCGAAGGCAAGGAGGCAGGCCGTCTTTTAAAAGAAGAGGGCTTTGCTTTTGATATGGCTTATTGTTCAGTGCTGACCCGTGCGATCCGTACCCTCTGGTTAGCATTAACTGAGATGGATCAGGTTTGGATTCCGGTTCATCGGGAATGGCGTTTGAACGAACGTCATTACGGTTCGCTCCAGGGTTTAAATAAGGCAGAAACCGCACAGAAATACGGGGATGAACAAGTTTTAGTCTGGCGTCGAAGTTATGATATTCCACCTCCTCCAATGACTAAGGAGGATGAAGGATATGCAGGGAATGATCGTAGATATGCCCATTTATCTGAATCGGATATTCCATTATCCGAATGTTTACAGGATACGGTCGAACGATTTCTTCCTCTTTGGGAGAATACAATTGCTCCGCAAATTAAATCGGGAAAACAGGTTTTAATTGCAGCTCATGGAAATTCTCTTCGTGCGTTGATCAAGTATTTAGATGATGTGACCGATGAGGATATTCTCGGTATGAATGTACCCACGGGTATGCCTTTAGTTTATGAGTTGGACGAGAATATGAAACCGATTTCCCGTCAATATTTAGGCGATCCAGAAAAGGTGGCCAAGGCAATGGAGGCAGTCGCCAATCAAGGCAAAGCGAAGTAGAAATTTGCTTCTGCGGTAAAATCGTACAAAGTTATTGTAATGGAAATGAAACCCAATTCCTCTGATAAATTAATCCGTAAATATGACCCGAATTTTGAGGTCACTCCAGAATATCGTGAATCCCTTCCCGATGTACAAAACTCTGGCTGTGCTGAATTAGATGGTGCTCGTGTCCCAATTTTACAAGTGGGGATTTCTGGTTTTCGTTTACCCTTAAGTTACGTTGGACCGGATGGAGAGAATTTAAATATTGAAACTGCGGTGACTGGCACTGTTAGTTTAGATGCGGATAAGAAGGGTATTAACATGTCCCGGATCATCCGTATTTTTTACGAGTATAAAAATGAGACATTTTCACCTGAAATCTTTGCGCGTATTTTAGAGGAATACAAAGAAAAACTTGATTCGCAAGAGGCTCGTTTGAAGGCACAATTTTCCTATCCGATGTTACAGGAGAGTTTACGAAGTGGATTACAGGGTTATCAATTTTATGATTGTTGTTTTGAAGGGATTATCGATCGAGCGGACCGGATTCGAAAAATAATCCATTTTGATTTTGTTTATTCTTCAGCCTGTCCATGTGCATCGGAACTTTCCGAACATGCACGGGAGAATCGTAATATGCTTGCGATTCCCCATTCTCAAAGAAGTAAGGCACGGATTAGTGTGGAGGTTCATCCAGATCAGGAAATTTCTCTTCTCGAATTACGTGATCTGTGTATTAACGGATTGAGTACGGAGACTCAGGTGATGGTACGCCGGGAAGATGAACAGGCCTTTGCTGAACTAAACGGGGCAAATGTTAAATTCGTCGAAGATGCCGCTCGCCTGTTGTATGCCCAGTTGAATGAGGAGCCCAGAATTATCGATTTCCGTGTGGTCTGTTCCCACTTTGAATCCTTGCATTCTCATGACGCAGTCGCAGTTCTTTGTCGAGGAGTGGATGGCGGTTTTCGGGCTGAGTTTGAAGATTTTTCAAACTTAAATAGCTAATTACCAGATATGACTGAGCTTCCAATTCGCGTGGATTCCGCGGATTGCGAGAGCACATCTTTCGAATTGGTAAGAGATGCAGCGGTTTTTTCGAATTTGTACATTGAGGTTGAAGAGTTACTTGAACGGGCCACGATTCGGAATCCTTATTTTACTCCTGAGTGGATAGAATGTTGGTGGAAGAGGGTGAAATCGGGAACCAAACCTCTAGTCGTACTCGCACGATCTGAACTCGGTCGATTGGAGGGCTTTTGGCCTTTTGTGGAAAGACCGGGCGTTTTATGGTCCAAAGGATTATGGCCCATGGTCTACGATGAAGCGAATTACTTTGTCCCAATTGCAACAGAAGTGGGAATGCCAGCTTTAATTAATGGATTAAAGGCCCAGCTTAAGAAATTTCAGTTTTTCTGGATTCCTTTAATGAGTAATTCTTTTTGGGAGGAATATTTGGAAAAAGAGACTGTAAACTCTCGATTTTTCCTAATTGCTAGGACGCCTAGAAAGACTTCGATTGTAGAATCGGGGGCGGTTAATTTTGATGATTTTTGGGCGAGTAAGATGGGGCCTAAGAGCCGAAAGTCATTACGTTACGATCAAAAATCTCTTCGTGAAAAAGGAAAGATTGAAATTGAAGTGGCCACCTGTGAGAAGGATGTGCGGGTTCTTTTGCCAGGTTCTTGTTTGGTGGAGGTCAATTCATGGAAGTCAGAACAGGTGACTGGTTTATATTCCATTCGTGGAAAACGGGCATTCTTTTTTGACCTGTTACCCAAGTTGGCTAAGAAGGGACGAGTTCGAATTACAATGATTCGAGTCGATGATGAGCCAATTGCATGGGAACTTGATTTGTTGGACCGGGACTTTTGTGGAATGCATAATTTATCTTTTGATCAGGCATGGAAAAAATATTCGCCTGGAAAACAATTGATGGAAATGAATCTCAGGTGGGCTTGGGAGGAGGGGAGACAGGTTGATTTTTTACCCTGTAGTTTGGAATATAAAGAAAAAATTGCCACCCGAATTGAACCGGTTCGTGAATTACACCTTTTTAAAAAATCCTTTCGTGGCTTACTTGCTCGTCGATTAATTGAATGGAATATAAAATTTCGAAAGAAGTTAATTTTGAGGGCTCAGCCTACCAAAGCAACTCAATCTCTACGCCAATCATTTGAAGTCAAGAGTTGAGCTCTTTTCCATTGCCAATAAGATAGGAAGAAATGAAAATTTAACCGTGAATGATTTAACACAACAACTTCAAGATATGCGTGAAGAGTATGAGGGGACACCTTTACGCAAGGATGACTTAAACTTATCTCCATTTATCCAGTTTTCCACTTGGTTACTTGATGCTCAGAATGAAAAAATTCCAGATCCGAATGCATGTAGTTTGTGCACGGTGGATCATGATTCCAAGCCGATGAGTCGGGCAGTTTTGTTAAAGGGTATGGAAGAGGAGAAGTTTATTTTTTATACCAATTATAAAAGCCGTAAAGCGAAACACTTGGAACAGAACCCAAATGCGACCATGCATTTCCCTTGGTTTTCCTTAGAGCGCCAAGTGGTGGTCTCGGGTCGGGTGACAAAATTAGCGAGCGAACAATCGGAAGAATATTTTAATTCCCGTCCTGCGATGAGTAAGTTGGGAGCATGGGCCTCTCAACAGAGTGATCCTTTGAAATCACGCGAAGCTTTGGAAGAATCATTTTTAAAGGCACGTGAAAAGTGGGGAGAAAATCCTCCGAAGCCTCCGCATTGGGGAGGCTTTGCACTAGAGCCAGAATCGATAGAATTTTGGCAGGGTGGACCGAGTCGGTTACATGATCGATTTATCTACAGTATCAAGCCAGATCAATCATGGTCGGTAAATCGATTCTATCCGTGATGAAAGATGGTGAAGAAAGTGAGAAGCCATTGGATGAATTACTTTCGCTCCGGGGTAAGCCATTTGCTGATTGGAAAGAGGAGAGGAAATATTTACGTGAAAAATGGGGTGTGCAGGGTAGGCATGTAAAAACTGATTTTACCGATTTTAAAGATAAGAAAAAATACAAAGGAATTAAGGCAAAAGAATCATGACTTGGCAAATAATGGGAAATTTTGAGGATATCATCTACGAGAAACGAGATGGCGTAGCCAAGGTTACGATTAATCGTCCCGAAAAAAGAAATGCATTTCGTCCTAAAACAGTGAGTGAAATGTATGAGGCATTTCTTGATGCTCGTGAAGATTCCACTATCGGAGTAGTCTTGCTGACTGGAGCTGGTCCTCATACCGATGGGAAATATGCTTTTTGCTCGGGCGGAGATCAGAGTGTCCGCGGAGAAGCCGGGTATGTGGGCGAAGATGGAGTGCCAAGGCTCAATGTGCTTGATTTGCAAAAGTTAATACGTTCGATTCCCAAGGTGGTGATCGCCTTAGTTTCAGGATATGCGATTGGAGGTGGTCATGTCTTACATGTGGTGTGCGATTTGACCATTGCGGCAGATAATGCAATTTTTGGCCAGACTGGACCCAGAGTGGGCAGTTTTGACGGAGGATTTGGTTCGGGCTATCTTGCCCGTATTGTGGGGCATAAAAAAGCCCGTGAGATTTGGTATCTTTGTAGGCAATACAATGCACAGGAAGCATTAGACATGGGCTTGGTTAATAAGGTTGTGCCTGTGGATGAACTTGAAGCGGAAGGCTTGCAATGGGCGAGTGAAGTGATGGAAAAAAGCCCCCTGGCGATTCGTTGTTTAAAATCTGCCTTTAATGCAGAATGTGACGGACAGGCGGGGATCCAGGAATTAGCCGGGAATGCCACTTTGTTGTATTACCTTTCGGAGGAAGGTTCGGAGGGAAAGAAATCTTTTCTTGAAAAAAGGTCACCAAACTATTCTAAGTATCCTTGGCTTCCTTAATTTTTTTTATTCATGCAAATTTATCTTCATCAAAATAATCAACAAAAGGGTCCTTTTACATTACCCCGTATTTCTGTCCGATTGGTTTCGGGCGATCTTGATTCAGCTACTTTGGCTTGGCATGAAGGATTAGATAATTGGTATCCGTTGAATCATGAAAAATGGCAGGCTTTAGGAATAGTAGCTCCGCCTCCCAAAGAAAAAACACCAGTTCAGGAAAGTGTACCTATAGAAGAGACACAGGAAGAAGAGGTTGCAACAGAACAATTCGTTGAAGATTCAATCGAGGTGGTGGAGGCCAAGGAAGAACCTCAGATTGAGGAAACACCAGAAGTAGAAACTGAAGAAGTTCAAGAATCGACGGGTCCTGCATTTGCTTCCTATACAGAGGCTGATTTTAAACCTCCTTCTTTTGAAGAAATGGAGAAGCAGATGATTGAACTTCGAGCCAAAAGAGAGGGTTTTCCCGAAGCGATTGGTCGACGAGTTCGTGAGATTGATTTTCGGGATGATGAAATTGAAGAGGCCCGGGCCAGATTGGAAAAAGCGTTGGAGGTGGGACAGGATGATACTATCAAAAAGGCTTATGCCTCGCTGGGGCAAGCGGTTCTATCAGCAGGTTTGAATGATCAGGGATTGGATGAACTTCGTAATCAGGAACAGGATACCTCAGATCGAATGTTAAATCTACAAATGCAACTTCGACGAATGGGGGGGGCGAAGCAAACAAAAGGACCTCCTGCCTGGAAGAAATGGGTGGTATTAGGTGTAACTGCATTACTTTTGGGTGGAATTGCCACGGCAGTTGTTTTGATGGAGTAGGGCTTATTTTATAGGCTTTTATCTCGAAATCAAAAAAAGCATCTTTCTAATATGAAAGATGCCTTTTAAAGGTTTGAATAAACCTGAACTACTTTACCACCTTTAAATTTCCACGCATGATAATGTGGTGACCAGGAAAAGTGCAGACATAGGGATAATCCCCCGGTTTGGATGGAGCATTAAATTCAATCACTTGTTCTGCTCCATGATCAACCAGCTTACTGGCCCAGATTACATCTTTGCTCGGTGGAACAAAACCAACTGCAAATCCATTTGCGCCAAGTTTCATCGCTTCCATTGCAACTACATCTGCTTTGCCGGGATTGACTAGTACGATATTATGGGGCATGAAATCGGGGTTCACAAATATGAGTTTGATTTTCTTGCCCGCCTTAACTGATAAATTGGGGGTGTCATACTTCATCTTCTCTACTACGGTCGCGATGCGGATGGTGGTAAGGCTAGCTGTATCGGAAAGAATTCCGGATTTTTCTAACACTACCACTTCTTCTTCTTCTTCCTCGGGCACATATGAAGTTTTGGCCGGGTCTGCATTATACCAATGATGTTGTACAGTAAGTGCGGCCATTCGGGCATGAGGGGCTGGGGATTTGAGCATAAGGTTAAGCAATTTCCCGTCCCGCTTATTATGTTGCTGGTGAACCCACAGGGCTTCAAGCATGTGGTGGGCATCTTCTTTTTTAGTGGGATCAAATTGCTTCATCCATTTCTGGGTGGCCGCAACTACTTTTTTCGAATCATGCTCACTCAATTCCACTCGTGTGCGATGACGGACACTGTCCACTGGATGGGTAAGATTTTCGAGAAGTTTTTCCACTGGTTGACCATCAATTTTAACCACTTTTTGTAAAGGTTTCTTGTCGTATGTTACACGGAATATTCGACCGTGATTATGGTCGCGGTTTGGATCACGGACATTGTGTTGCATGTGTCCGATAATGACATTCTGCCAGTCAGAAATATAAAGACCTCCATCCTGCCCGAAAATGGCATCAGTTGGGCGAAAGTTCTTGTCGCCACTAAGCATGAATCCATCGGCTTCTTCCTTTATGTTTGACCCATCTGCCAAGGTCTTGGTCACTTTGAGTTTCTGCCCGTTCGGGGTTCCCCAGACTTCTCCAAGCTTGGTCTTCTCGGTCACTTTTTTGGCGTCTTTTCCACGGCCTATCGTTTTAGTGAGTTCATAATTTCCATCGCGGTGTAATTTATACTGTTTGACGCCAAGGAATCCAATTGAGTTACAGATCAAAAAGTCACCCTGCATATCATCGGGAAAGTTAGAACTTGATAAAATCTCACAGGCAGGAACAGGTCGAACTTCTTTACTCAGAAGAGAATGCATCTTCCACGACTTCCCATCTGGTCGAACTTGATATGACCTTCCACCGGTACCATCTGTGGCATACAGGTAACCCCAATAGTCAAAGGCAGTACCGTGAGGATTTGGGCTATTACCTCCGTTGTTGGCGATTGTGTGACGACGCGGATCAAATCGATACATGGCTGAGGATCCGGTGTTGAGCGCCGGGCCCCATGGATGTTCGTGGTTGTGTTGTAAGAAAACCCCACTTTGCCAATAGATACCACCGTCCGGCCCGAAAATGAGGTTATTAGCCGCATGGTGTGTGTCTGAAGTACCAAGTCCTTGCAGGATCACATATCGCTCGTCGGCCTTATCATCACCGTCATTATCACGAAGGAAAATTAAGTCGGGTCCACAAGTAACGAGTACTCCACCATTCCAAAATTCAAATCCAAGCGGATTGTGAACTCGGGCAAATTCGATTACGCGGTCGGCCTTACCGTCACCATCATCGTCGGGAAGAATAAGTAGGGCATCGTTCATTTCCTTTAATGGTTCCCATTTAGGGTAGGTCGGCCATGCGGCAACCCATAGTCGACCTTTGGTATCAACCTGCATTTGTACTGGATTGGCTAAGCTAGGGAATCGTTTTTCATCTGCAAAGAGATTAACTTTGAATCCATCGCGAACTGCGAATTTGCTCAAGCTATCCTTTGGACTGAGGTAGTTCGGATTCCCTTCCTTTCCTGCATTAGAACTTCTGCTTTTACCTCCAATATTAGAGGTAACAGGTATGGGCTTCGGTACATTACTGTCATTCACTTTTACATCTTTACCTTGTGCACGAGCCCAGATTAATTGGTCCCGATTGGCAGTCATTGAATCAAGCATGACTAATTCATGTTTAAGAACGACCTCGTTACTTTGGTCGTCAACAAAGCGCAACCGCGAGCGACCACCCCATACATCATTTCCGTCAGTTGCCCGATATCGGTTATGCCAATGCCAATTCTTATCAAGCACGGCTTCTCTTATTTTTTCCATAGAGGGCGAGGCTGTGATCTCCTTTCGTAAAAAAGCTTTTGCAATAATTTCGGAGAGTAAACGATTTCCCTCTTCATTGAGGTGTGCCCCGTTTAGAGTAAGTTGTGCTTTGGACTGTTGAAAAAGTTTTAGTGTGGGGGTAAAAAGATCGATAAATTCGACACCGGCTTCCCTGGCGGCATTTTTAGTGACTTCCGTGTACAGGGAAAGATTGCGGTTGTGAGATTTTCCTCGCGGTAGATTTGGGTCTTTCAAATTTTGAAAGGCAATTGGGCTAAAAAGGACAATTCTAGGGAAACTTTTACCATTTGGCATAGTGGCCCGAGTATTTTTGACAAATTCAATCAGTTGTTTTTTGTACCCTTCTGTTCCACTTGGACCTGCGAATGATTCGTTATATCCGAACATGGCAAATACCGCGTCTGCTTTTACATGGAGAAGATATTCATTCATTGGTATAAACCCCTTGCTTCGTGGATACTTGTTGGGTTGGTCTCCAGAAAGGCTCATATTTCGAAAGCTTATATTTTTTCCTTTTAGTTCACTTTGAAGTAATGTTTCAGTCCATGCATCGTGCTGCATCCGGTCCGCGAGGCCACTTCCCAAAATGGCTATAATATCATTTTTCTTAAAGGTAAAAGGAAGTTCATCTTTGTGACCAGTGGGCACATCCGCCCTGACGGGCGAACTCTCTATGGCTTCAGGTTCAGGTTTTCCATTATAGAGCTTGTAATCAATAATGGTCCTGCTTTTGAGGGTGAATTTTATACGCTGGGCACCCTTGGTTTTACCACTTTTATAAAGAGGTTTTCGATTTGAGTCTAGTAGCTGAATAGTAAATCCATCTAGTCTCTTTTCGAAATCCTTACGGTTCCAAACTTCAACGGCATCTACCACAAATTCTTTACCCAAATCAACTTCCCACCATGGGTTTGTGGTGCCAAAACCGTCGGTGTGGGTTTGACCGCCTTTTCCCCAATCGGGATCCTTGATTCCGTCAATAGCTCTTTCAGAAACTCCACCAGATCCTACACTCGATTGCTTGGTTTTTCCCTGACGAGCAATGTTTTTCCCACCACTAAAAATTTCAACTTCATTTAGAGTAAGAACTCGATTGTCCGCAGGAATTTCGATGCGGAGAAACCGGGTTCCTTTTTCAGTAGGTGTAGGCTTAGAAGCGGTTTTTTTTGTGCCACGTGGTGCCATCCTGTTGTGTGCAGGAATTTGGCTTTTTAAACCCTCATATGCGGAGGGCTTAATTCCAGTTGCGAATTGGGAACTGGTAAAGGTGTTTGGTTTGTACGGGCCAACAAAGTCAATTCGTGAATCAGCTTTGATTTTATCTTCTAATCCAAGCGTCCAGTATACTCCGTTAATGACCAACCTACGATAGCCCGGATTGAGGATGTCTTCGGATGCACCATAAAGAGAGGTGAATGCACGACCTTTTTTGCCTCCTTTACCTTTGTATGTTCGTGTCCATTCGCTTGCCATAGGAGGTTTTTTGGCATCAGGTTTACCATCAAAGTCCATAGACATTAGAGGTTGTGCCATGGTCAGTACATTCCAATCTTTCTGTTCTTCTGCATTGTATCCTCCTGCTTGCACATGAATATCTTTCACACCACGAAGAATTGGATTTTTTTTCTGTGAGGGAATAATAGAAATTCGAGTACTTTGTTTATGGTTCTGCCCATAATGACCGACCCAACTTTGTCCTAGAACCTGATGGCCAAAGCCAGCATTGTAATCCTTTCCCGTATAACGAAAGTGATATTTATAATAAGGGTCTTTGGTATCTTTGTAATTAAATCCATGAGTGGAAGTACGAAGCCCAAGCACAGGACCCGCACGATTAAGGTAATCATCAATATGCTTCATTTGGGCGGGAGGAAGAGCCAGAAAGCGGATAAAAAAGATCGCACCATCGGCTTTTTGTAAAACTTCTAATCCGGGGATGTTTGAGGCTCCCGCTTCTATTTCCCCATTATCATCCAATCCAAAGAGCACGGTGCAGTCGAAACCATGATGAACAGATAAAATTCGTGCCAACGCGGGAATAGTTTCCTCCGCTCGGTATTCGTGGTCACTCGCAATTAGAACCAGGTGTTTCCCTTTTTTATCTCCTGATGCGGAATATTTGACTGGGTTCCCTAAGAGGGCATTTAAAAATCCGAGGAGGAGGAGAATGGAGGAGGAGAGAATGGTGATTTTCTTCATGTAGTTAATTTATTAGAATAAAGACAATGCATATGAAATGACTAAGTATTTGAGTTAACATAACTTCTTCAAAATCTGAACCTTTAAATGCAAAATACCAAATATTTTAAAATGGGGTATACTTCTCTTTTTGTTATGATTTCAAATATTTGTGGGAAATTAATGATATGATTTTGAGCCAAGCGAATAAATACTCTTTCTGAAATTTATCTAAATTACTAACATAGAGGTTGTATGGTTTTTGTTCATTCGTTTCATTGATTTGTTATGCGAAAAACTTTACCCTTTATATTTGCCCTTTTCTTGATGAATCACTTGTGGGGATTTCTTCAATCATCTCCAGTAGTGGATTGTCCATTAGTGCTTGTTTCTTCAGATTTCAAACTGGCGGATGGTCCATCTTGGGATGGTCGGTCTTTAACTGTTCCTGATCCTTTAGAACAGCAGGTATTGAGGTATATGGAGAAAAAGAAGGTATGGCTGCCCCCGATTAAAAATCGAAAATTCAGTGCCAGTTTTTATAATCATGGGAAGACCTATTTCGCGGATCATGGAGAAGGGGCAATTCGGTGCCTAGAACAGAATAGGAAAATGATCACTTTACATGAAGAAGATTTGAAAACCGATAAGTCTCGCCGACCGAATGACTTGGTGGTGGATCGATTAGGTGGTGTTTTTTACACCCTTACCAAACCCGGACAAGTGGTCTATGTTCCGGTTGATGGAAAGGCGAGAGTAGCGGCCAGTGATGCGGAAACTGCAAACGGCATAATACTAAGCCCCGATGAAAAAACTCTCTATGTATCTGAATACGTTCCTAAACAAGTGATTGCGTATGAGGTCAGTTCGGGAGGAAAGCTGAGTAATCGGCGCGTATTTGCAAAGATGGATGATGGACAACCTGAATTGAAAGGTGCGGATGGAATGACCATTGACCGAGCGGGTAATGTTTATTGTGCAGGTCCTTCCGATGTATGGATTTGGGAACCGGATGGAAAGCTTTTGGATAAAATTCCCTGTCCCGAAAAGCTAGTGAGCTGTGCATTTGGCGGGACCAATCTTAGTGATCTTTATATCGCATGCCGGGGTGGATTGTATGTGCAAAAAATGCATATATCTGGAGTCCCTCCTCAACCATCCAAGGAAATACCAGTCAGTCAAAAAAATAAACGTCCAAGCCTTAAAATTCCAGACGGCGTATCCACTTATTTCGATCTGACTTTTGCTCGGTATGGAACGAGGCACATGCTTTGCGATATTTTTGTTCCCTCAGGGCAGGGTGATCATCCGGCAATTTTAATAATTCATGGAGGGGGCTGGGCGAAGGGAGACAAGACAAAGTTTCGTGCAATGGGACTTGAATTAGCCCGAAGAGGATATGTAATTATGGCGACATCCTATCGATTGAGTGGAGAAGCTAAGTTTCCTGCTAATATTAACGATTGTCATGCCGCGGTTCGCTTTCTTCGGGCAAAGGCTAATAAATTCCATGTTGATTCCAAACGAATTGGGGTAGTTGGAGGAAGTGCCGGCGGACATTTGGCCGGTCTTCTCGCCACTACAGAAAAGTTAAAAAAACTTCATGGGAATGGAGGGAATCCTGGCTTTTCTTCTGCAGTACAGGCCGCGGTGGTAATGTCTGGTCCAATGGAAATATCCACAGGGAGCGTGGCTGAGAAATCGCTTTTGCCTGATAATTCAAATTCAAATGCGGTTATTCTTTTCGGAGGGTCAGTAAAAGAAAAGCCCAAATTATATTCCTTAGCGGATGCCCATATACATATTAGCAAGGCCACTCCCCCAATCCTTTTTCAGTTTGGAGGTGCGGAAGACCCTTCGACAGTTCAGCCTTCAATCGAGAAGCTTAAAAAAATGGGGGTTCCTACTAAGTTACTGTTTCACTATAAAGACGGAAAGCATGGATGTTGGAATAGTCATCCGTGGTTCATGCCGATGATTGCCGATATTGACTCCTGGTTTAAAGAACATCTTAAGGATTCTTGACCTTGGGCATTTTTTGAGCGAAGGCACAGTCAGTTTTAGACAGTTCCTTTATTGTCTCAACTCGTAATTTGCGGAGTAACGATAAGTGCTTCTTCCTTGTAGCCAAGTTGACGAGTTCTTCGGGATCTTTCTTCATATCGTAAAGTTCTTCGACTTCCCCTGGAAGTAGATTGCGAATGTATTTGTATCGGTCTGTTCGTAATGAAACCCACCAGGGTACCCTTTGCTTTTGGTAAATCGGGTCATTATTCATATCGATGACTTCGTCACAATCCTCTCCAAAACTCATTCCCGTATGGGCAAGGAGTAATGGAGATTTCCAATCTTTTCTGTCGGGGTTGGTCAGTAATGGAGTCAAGTCACGACCATGCATATTCCATGGAAGTTCAAGTCCGGCAGTTTTAAAAAAAGTGGGGACGAGATCGGTTCCCCCGACTGGTTTTTTACACACTTTTCCAGTGGGGAATTTATTGGGCATACTCACAATAAGAGGGCCACGAATAGTGCCGTCGTAGGGGGCGAGTTTCATCTGGAATCCTTTCTGTCCCCAGGCGATTCCCTGGTCTGCTCCATACACAATTAAGGTATTTTCATATTGTCCTGTCTCCTTAAGTGCCTTGATTAATTTGCCCACGCCTTCGTCGATGGCAAGTACTCCCTGTTGATATTGTCTTTCAAGGGAATGGATGTCCGTGCCATGAATGAATTTCCCGCTGACCGTACGCCCTGAGAATTTGCCTGATTTAAGCACAGGTATCCCATCCGGGCCTTGAATCCATTGCTCCTTGTTGCGAGAATATTCAGGTTTTCCATTTCGTGGTGGGTAAATGTCCTTGGGGATTTTTACTTTCGCATTTGGATATCGTTCAAAATGCCTTTTGGCTGGAGTAAATGGTCCGTGCACCGCTCCGTAGCATAGCCAGAGATAGAAAGGTTTTTCATTGTTTTTTCCATGTCCACCACGGATATATTCCTCGGCCCATTTCGTATAGTTGTCAGAAGAATAGCCCTGGGTCATGACCGCTTTTTTTCCATTAGTTTGAATAAGTTGCTCCTTGAAATAATTGCCTGAATTTTCGGGGAATGCAGGGCGATTCCATACTTTTTGAAAATCCCAATCGCGGCCAAATCCATTATCCGTTCCAGTATGCCACTTGCCGACCTGAGCGGTTTGATATCCCTGCTTGCGAAAAACTGCAGGCCAAAAAGGACAATCTTCTGGTTTGTAAACACTTCCAGGATATTCTCCTTCCATCCGCATCGATTTGATTCCATAAGATTGATGCCCGGTTAAAAGAGTCGCTCGGGAGGCCATGCACCAAGAACTCATATAGCAGTGGGCAAAACGAATTCCTTTTTCGGCGAGTGAATCAATATTAGGAGTCTTTACCCAATCTGGGGATTCTGGATAACAACCTACACTTCTGTGCGATTGATCGTCAGTAAATATAAACAGGATATTGGGCTTCTTTACGACCGCTTTTGTTACGTCCAAGGAACCAGCAAATAAGACGAAGAAAAGGGTGATTAATTGATTTTGTTTGATCATCTTATTTTGGCTTTTGAATAGTTAAGAAATGAATTAATGAATAAACTCTTTTTTATCCAAGGCATAAACTACGGTTGCTTTACAAGCAGTAATTTCGAAAGGCCGAAAAATAGTTGAATGATCTTCATCTCAACCGATTGAAAACTCGTGATTATTTTAGAGTTTTTTACTGTAAAATGGGATTTTTTAGATTATCTACGCTCGGACCTGAACTCGACTCGTTTTCCAACTTGGTTAGTATTGAGGGAACCTTGATGATAAGCTAGGTGTCCGGATACGATTGTGGAATGAATTGAATTAGAGAAAATTTCTTCTGCGAATGGCGACCAATTACATTGGCTATATAATTGAGAATCTTGGACCGTGGTTTTTTTGGTAGGATCGACAATCACAAGATCAGCCCAATAGCCTTCCCGGATAAAGCCACGATCGATCACATCGAAAATTTTGGCTGGTGCATGAGCCGCTCGTTCAACCACTGTTTCAATTGAGAAGGCTCCTTCTTTTACCATTTCTAACAGTAGCAGTAGACTGTGCTGAATAAGTGGGAGGCCCGAAGGGGCATTAAAATAGGAGCCCTGTTTTTCTTCCCAAGTATGGGGTGCATGATCAGTGGCGAGAATTGAGATTACCCCGTCGGAGACTGCTTGTCGAATTGCGGATCGATCCTGTTTATTTTTGATTGCCGGATTACATTTAATTAAAGCCCCCAGTTTTTCATAGTTCGATTCTTCAAACCAAAGATGATGGACACATGCTTCAGCGGTAATTCTTTTATTGTGAGGAGAAAATAGGGCGAGTTCCTCTGCGGTTGTAATATGAAGGACATGGAGTCGAGCATTTTCCCTCTGGGCTAGTTCGATTGCAAGAGTAGACGATTCTAGGCACGCTTCACGAGATCGAATATTTGGGTGTTCCTGAAAAGGAACTTCTTCTCCATATTTGGCCCGAGCTCTTTCTTCATTGGCCAGGATGGTCGGGGTATCTTCGCAATGAGTGGCAATGGGAGTGGGTGCAAATTTGAAAATTTGTTCTAATACTGCTTCTTCATCCACTAACATGTTACCCGTGGAGGAGCCCATAAAAACTTTAACCCCTGCAATCTTCTCGGGAATCGCCCGTTTTACGGATTCAAGATTTTCATTACTTGCACCTAGAAAAAAGGCATAGTTTGCAGAGGAACCTTTTTGAGCAATAGCACATTTTTCTTCAATTTTCCCCATGTCGAATGTCGGCGGTGATACATTTGGCATTTCAAAAAAGGTGGTGATTCCACCTGCCACTGCTGCTTGAGACTCGGTTTGAATTGTTGCCTTGTGAGTAAGTCCGGGTTCTCGAAAGTGAACCTGATCGTCAATCAGACCGGGTAGAATCAACTTATTTTCTGCATCAATAATCTCACATGATGGGGGAGGAGAAATGGACGTGGCAACTTTTTCTATCCTTCCATTTTGGACGAGAATGTCTTCAAAAGTTTTTTTACCTTCGTTTACAACTTGGCCCCCCTTGATCAGAATATCTTTCATCAGTGATCTAAACGATTGGAGAAAAAAGTGGATTTATTTCCACTGACCGTTTCCAATGATATTGTATTTGTAAGTACATAGTTCTTCCAACCCCATTGGACCCCGGGCATGTAGTCGATCTGTGGATATTCCAATCTCTGCCCCTAGGCCAAATTCAAATCCATCTGTAAAACGAGTACTTGCATTCCAGTAAACGGAAGATGCATCTACCTGTTTGAGGAATTGATCCGCTTTCGACTTATTTTGAGTCAGGATTGATTCACTGTGTCCGCTCCCGAATTGATTAATAAATGAGATTGCCTCATCGAGTGAATCAACGATTTTAATCGCAAGTCTAAGATCAAGAAATTCCTCTGCGAAATCATCCTGACTGGCGAGCTGTGTGGGAAGGTCTTTCAGGATAGCACCTGCTCTTTCATCCACTCGAAGTTCACATCCTTGTGCGATAAGTTCTTGGGCACAAAGAGGAAGGAACTCTTCAGCAATTTTTTCGCTAACAATTAAATTCTCAATTGCATTACAAACTCCAGGACGTCCACATTTTGAAGAAACGGCAATCTTGACCGCATTATCCAGATCTGCTTCTTCTTCCACAAATAAATTACAAACTCCCTTATAGTGCTTGATCACAGGAATCCGACTGTTTTCAGATACGAACCGGATCAAACTTTCGCCTCCACGGGGAATAATACAATGAATGTATTGATCAAGGGTAAGAAGATGATTGAGGGCTTGTCGATCGACTGTGGGGACAAGTTGCACCGAATCAGTTGGGATGTCTGATATTTCAAGAGCTTCCTGTATAATTGTAGCGAGAGCCTGATTGGAATGGATTGCTTCTTTTCCACCTCTTAGGATGGATGCATTTCCAGACTTTAAGCATAGACCTGCACAATCTATGGTCACATTTGGGCGGGATTCATAGATAATGCCAATGACCCCGATGGGGGTTCTCATTTTTTTAATTTTTAATCCGTTTGGCCGATTTTTTTCCTCTATTAAAGCGCCGACTGGATCTGGTAATTCAATTAATTCACGAAGACCTTTTGCCATCCCATCAATTCGCTCATGGGTCAGTCGTAATCGATCAATCATTGCTTCATTTAAACCATTTTCATGCGCCGCATCCAAATCTTTCTGATTTTCAATGGTAAGAAGCTGACGGTTAGATTCAAGTCCTTTGGCAATGTGTTGTAACGCTTCATTTTTTTGTATGGTTGAAGCACTTGCGAGGACAAGTGATGCATTTCGAGCTCGCTTGGCTAGATCTTCAATTATTTGGGGGAGTTCATCAAACATGTTACATATCATAAACAAAGTTTTACTGTGGGTGAAGAGTTTTCGTTGTCTTTCCAATAAAAAAGCGAACCCATTAAATGGATTCGCTTTCTTAAATTGAAAGTTAAGGACTTAGGACTGCTTCTTTTTCTTGCCTTCCCCTTTTTTCTTTTTTCCTTTTTCTCCGCCTTTTTTGCCTTCGGACTTTTTCCCTTTGCCCTGCATTGCTTCGGACCGTGCTGCCATTGCCGCCTTGCGCTCATCAGGTCCTAGCTTTCCATCGCCGTCTTTGTCAAATCTGGTCATCATTTGTTTGCGGATTTCCGCTTTTTCGTCGTCACAGAGCTTACCGTCTCCATCCTTATCAAATTTTTCGATAATATGAGCTGGGGGTTGTCGGTTGCCCATGGTCTTGCGAATTTCCGCTTTTTCCTGATCACATAGCTTGCCATCACCATCCTTGTCGAATTTTTTTATCATCTCCTCTCGAGATGGACGACCGGCTTTATCTCCTTTGCCTCCTTTTTCGGGCTTGGCCATAAGGCTCAAGGCTAAGCTGAAAATCGAAAGAAATGTAAGTAATATTTTCATGATTTATTCTTGGGTTATAGGTTTATAATAATAGATGAAACGGATTAGAATGAGAAAAGTTTCAAAATTTTAACTAATTTTCTAAATTAAGAAAATCCTTAGCATTCTGGTAGCAGATACGTTTGACCAATTCTCCGATCATCGCAGATTCTTGAGGTAGAAATCCTTCCTCCATCCAGTTGCCCAAAAGGTTGCATAGAATTCTCCTGAAATATTCATGCCGGGGAAAAGAGAGGAAAGAACGCGAGTCTGTCAGCATTCCAATAAAACGGGAAAGTAATCCAGTATTGGCAAGAGTTTTGATTTGTTCTTCCATTCCATCCCTTTGGTCTAAATGCCACCATCCTGAACCGAATTGCATCTTGCCGGGTAAATCTCTTTGAAAATTTCCTAACATTGTGGAGATGACAAAATTATCCGACGGGTTATTATTATAAACGATTGTCTTGGGCAGGGCATCTTCTTGATCAAGTCGATCTAGAAATGCGGACATTTTTTCCGCCTGTGCCCAATCTCCAATCGAGTCTGTCCCCGCATCTGCCCCAAAGCTATTGAGCAAACGACTGGAATTATTTCTCAAAGGACCGAGATGAATCTGCATTGTCCAATTATTTGCTGAATACCATCGGCAAAGATAAAGCATAACAAATGCACCAAATTGCTCTTTCTCCTCTCTTGTTGCATCCTGTCCTTCTAAAGTTTGTTCAAATAACTGTCTTGCTTCTTGCTCGCTGGGGAAATTAGAGAAGAAATACGGAAAACTATGATCGGAAAGGCGGGAGCCTAGCTCGTGAAATTTTTGCAACCTTTCCGCCAAAGCCTGTAAAAAAGTATCGAAATTACCAACCGTTTTTCCCGAAGTCTGTTCGAGGATTTCCACCCATTGTATGAAATTTTGAGCTTGATCAATACCCCATGATTTATCGGGTCGGAAAGTAGGATATACCTTGCAAGATGGTAATCCCTTGGCAATTTCCTCATGATGCAAAAGAGGGTAGGCTGGATCATCAGTGGTGCAGAGTGCTTTTACCTGGAAGCGTTCGAGCATTCCAACGGCAGAAAAATCGGGACCATTCAGCTGTTGGTTTGCTACTTCCCAAATCTCCTCTGCGGTATCGGGGGAGAGGAGCAGGTCAATATCAAAGCACCTCTTTAGTTCGAGATGAGTCCAGTGATAAAGAGGATTGCCCAGCGTGTGAGGAATAGTCTTTGCCCAGGCAAGGTATTTTTCCTTGGGGTCACCATTTCCAGTGATCAGTTCCTCGGGGATTCCATTGGCTCGTAAGGCACGCCATTTATAATGGTCCCCCTCTAACCAAATTTCGGCCAAATTTTCGAACCTTCGATTTTCCGAAATCTCTTGGGGCGAGAGATGGTTGTGAAAGTCGAGGATTGGTTCATCCTCTGCGTATTCGTGGTAAAGTTTTACCGCCGAATCGTTGGTCAGAAGAAAATCGTTATGAATGAAGCCCATTTTAAAATAAGAAAAATTAATTATTTAATTTTGACCCTAACTTTTTTCACTTCTCCTGGGAAGGCGAAAGCATCTTTATAGAGTCCGACTGTACCACCTGTGTCCTGCCCAACCTGTAGACCGTCGAGGGGCATCTGCGAAACGAGGCCAGAAAGTTTACCGGAGCCCAATTGTTTTTGTCCATCCATGAATTGGACCACTCCGTTCAACTTAAATGAGACAAGGCACTTGCGGATGTTATTTTTACTAATTTCTTTTGCTTGTACAGATTCAAATTTTCCATTTCGACAAACCCCGAAGCGTAAGACATGGTTTTCTATAAAAAGAACCCATCCGTGGGTATCTCCGCCCTGAGCTACAAGTACACCATCTCCACTCCCCTGGTATTCAACTTCAACTTCAAAGGCTCGATTGGCAATCATTGGGGCTTGCTCCATGAACAACTCATCTCCCATCTTGAGAGTGAAATTTTTCTTCTTATTCAACTTCGGTTTAGGATTCCACGGCCAAGGTTTTGCTTTCGCTTCGATTGCCCAGGCTTCCCACTGTTCTGCCATTGATTTTACCCGCTCCGTTTCTTTCTCGGCTAGGTTATCTAATTCAGTACGATCACGGTTAAGGTCATAGAGTTCCCAATCGCCCTTCGAACCCTTCGCTACTAATTTCCATTTTCCCACTCGAATTGCCCGATTTCCTTCATGTTCCCAAAAAATAGGTTTCTTTCGATTTAGAGTATTTCCTGCGAATGCGGGGACCAAAGAAGTTCCCTGCATTGGAACAATCTTTTTATCTTTTATTTGAGCTGGATAATTGGCATTGCCTAAATCTACACAGGTGGACATCAGGTCAATTAAATGGGCTGGTTGCTTTTCAAATTTCCCGCCTAGTTTTGAATCGATACCATTAGGCCAATGGGCAACTAATGGTGTGCTTATTCCTCCCTCATGCACCCAATGCTTATATTCCCGAAAAGGAGTGTTGCTCATATTCGCCCACGCTAATCCGTAGCCATGGTAGGTATCAGGTCCACCAGGCATGACCTCAGTTCCTTGTTTGACCACACGTCCATCACGAGTTCGTTTAGGGATCATTTCAGTTTGCAAATCGGTGTTAAGCATGGGTTTGTTAACCTGATGGTCTTTTTCACGGTATTGAACGCCGACCCTTCGCCCCATTCCCTCCGCACATCCTCCATTATCAGCCAAGAATAAAATAAGGGTATTTTGAAGCAGGTCTTTTTTTTCCAATGTTCGAATGATTTTTCCCACTCCCTGATCGAGACGGTCGACCATGGCTGCATAAGTTTCCATCAATCGAATCTCCCATTCCTTATTGGTCACTGCTTCCCATGCCAATCCTTTGGTATCTTGGGGCGAGAGTTTCCACTTCTCCGGAATGAGTCCCATCTTAAGCTGGCGCAGATAACGTTTTTCACGAATAACCTCCCAGCCTTCATCGTACTTGCCTTTATACTTTTTAATATCCTCGGGTAGTGCGTGCATAGGCCAATGTGGAGCGGTGTGAGCCACATAGAGAAAGAAAGGGTTTTCGTTTTTATGTTCATTAATAAAACGGGATGCATGGTCATTTATTGCATCGGTGTAATAAAAAGTTTCCGGTTTATATTCTGGATCAGCGAGTGGTGAGATCAGCGTGTTTCCTCTAGTGAGAGAATTGGGATCAAAGAAACTGCCTGCGCCATGAATAGTTCCATAAAACCGATCGAAACCCCTCTGTATTGGCCAATTATGTTGGGATGAACCGAGCTGAATTTTTGGTGTCACATGCCATTTTCCAGACATGTAAGTGGAATACTTGGCACTTTTCATGACCTCGGCAATTGTACGAACATTACTTCCTAAATCCCCTCGATAGCCAGGTAGATCTCGATCATTCATCATATGTCCAATCCCCGCCTGGTGTGGATAGGTGCCAGTTAGCAAACTTGCTCGGGTCGGGCAACAACGGCCCGTGTTATAAAATTGTGTGAAACGTAATCCTTTCTTGGCTAATCGATCGAGGTTGGGAGTTGAGATTTCACTCCCATAGCACCCAATGTCAGACCAACCCATGTCGTCTGCCATAATGATTATAATATTGGGTCGATCCTCATTCTTTGAAAATACTGGTAAAGAAAGAAGGGGGAAAAAGAAAAGGATGATTTTTTTATTCATGATGATTCACCAGTTCGGTGTTTTTGCTTGCTCGTTGGGGGCAGGGTCAATATTTAAAGATTGTTTTATGTATGGCGCGGTAGCCAAGTGGTAAGGCCGGGGACTGC